>JAKBMK010000021.1 GCA_021831595.1 bacterium | reverse complement strand
TAGAGCGGTGTAGATAGATTAGAGAAAAGAAAAAAGTGAAGCGTAAGATTAGCTTTAATTCTTTTCAAAATAGGTTCGAGCTGAGTCGTAAAGCCACACACGTAAAAAATCACCATTACTGGTGATTTTTTATTTTAAATTATAATATAAGCTTGACACTATGTATTATTTATGTTATACTTTAAATAAGTTTAATTTAAAAAAATAACCGTGAAAAAAATTATTTTTTATCTTGCATTTTCAGGTGTAGTCATGACTTCATGTATCACAGTGGGTTGCCCAGGTGGAAGCTGCAAGTCTTACCCCAGAACAAGCAGTGCCCCGTCTAGGGCATCAATGCAACACCCGTCAATTTTTCGTTATTAAGATAAGGCTTCCTTTGGGAAGCCTTATCCTTTTTATAATATGATATTTTCTATTACTCTAACCCTGGCTTTCCTTTTCTCTATATCCATATACACAACAAGTAGATCAAATTGCCACTCTACCGACCCAAGCCTTTTACTTATAAGATAGGTCTCCACTACCCTTCTTAGGCGCCTTAACTTCCATGGATGCATATTCTCTTCTGGTCTTTTAACCCCACTCAGGATTTCTCCTTCATTATCAAAGACATATTCTAATGACGAAACACTAGTGGATTTAACTTCTATAAAATATCTTTTTTCATTTTTTTCAGCAATAATATCTATTTCTCCCCATTTTTTAGTGTAATTTCTTTCTAATATTGAATATCCATGTTTCATGAGAAACTTACAAGCAATATCTTCACCTAATTCCCCTATTTTTTGAGACTTTGAGGTAAAATTTTTCATCACGTACGAACCAAGAAATGTTTACATTCCTGATGTTATTGTTAAATTAATAAGAGTTATCATAAATATAATAAATTAAATAGGGTTTCGTACGTGATTCATATACTTTTTATCCGTTACACATGTAACAAATCTTCATTTTTAATTAAAGTGTTTCACATGAAACATGTTTATTAAAACAACGGATAATTACAGACACAAGAATCATAAATTATCTAAAATATCCTTATTTTACAATCTATAATAGACAAAATAAACGACAAGTCTTATACGATTTACTGGTGGATAACTTGTCCTTTATGAACAATACACACATAGTTATCCACATATTCCCACATTTTTAAGGTTTTTTCCTGTGTATAAAGGACTAATAACGGTCGTCCAATACTATACTTAAAAGAACATGTAAAACTAGATTTATTTTGTGCGGCGTAGGAGAATCGAACTCCTGTCTCATCCTTGGCAAGGACGTGTTCTACCACTAAACCAACACCGCGCTTTATTTTAATTAATTATTAAAATAATATCTGCTATTATAACAATTTAATTAATATATTGCAATTTCTAATTTGATCTTATTTTACATATATAAATTCAATAAATGATATTTTGATAAATATAGGATAAATGGTATAATAAAAACATTAAAAATAAATAAGCACTCATGGTGAAATGGATATCATGCCGGTCTTCGGAACCGTCGTTGGGGGTTCGAATCCCTCTGAGTGCACATCAAAGTTTCATATGAAACAAGAAACCGAAAACTTAATAGACAACTCAAAAATACCTCTTTATGTTACACGTGTAACTGAAACCCTAGAAAAAGCCGGTTTTGAGGCTTTTCTTGTTGGTGGCTGCGTAAGAGATCTAATACTAGAAAGAGAACCAAAGGATTGGGATATAACAACCAATGCTACACCAGAAGAAATAATGCCATTGTTTGAAAAGACTATATATGAGAACAAATTTGGAACTGTAGGAATTTGCTTGCCAATTGAAGATGTTACACATGTAACATCTGATATAGATTCGGGGAGTGTTACACATGTAACAGCCGAGTCTAAATACCATATAATAGAGGTTACGCCTTATAGAACCGAAGCAAAATATAGTGATTTTCGCCATCCAGATATCGTAAACTTCAGTAAAAACATAGAAGACGACTTAAAAAGACGAGACTTTACAATAAACGCTTTAGCTTATAATCCAAATAAAGGACAAATAATTGACCTTTATAAAGGACAAGATGATATAAAGGACAAGGTTATCAGGGCAGTAGGGAACCCAAATGACAGGTTCCAAGAAGATGCTTTACGTATGCTTCGAGCAATTAGATTTGGAGTACAACTTGATTTTGCAATGTCTTACGACACAATGCAGGCTATTGTGAATAATTCTGCTTTGATTAAAAATATCTCTTTTGAAAGAATTCGAGATGAATTTACAAAAATTATAGAATCCCCAAACCCAGTAATAGGAATAGGCATGCTTCAAAAATTAGGACTCCTTAAATATATAATACCTGAACTTGAAGAGGGTATAGGCTGTGAACAAAAGGGTTCACACATATATGATGTCTGGGAACATCTTCTTCATGCTCTTGATCATGCCGCCAAAAAGGAATGGTCTCTAGAAGTGAGACTGGCCGCCCTTTTTCATGATATTGGTAAACCAAGGTCTAGAAGGGTAGGGACAAAGAAAGAATACACATTCTATGGACATGAAGTCATAGGGGAAAGGATAACTAAGCAAATAATGGAAAGACTTAAATATCCAAAGAAAACAGCTGAATTAGTAACAAAACTAGTCCGTGGACACATGTTTTTCTCAGATACTGAAACCATAACGCTTTCCGCTGTTCGTCGTGTTGTGGCTAATGTCGGCAAAGAGCATATCTGGGACCTTATGAATGTTCGTGAGTGTGATAGGGTAGGGATGAAAAAGAAAGAAACACCATATCGTCTCCGCAAATATCATGCAATGATAGAAGAAGTCCTTCGCGACCCTATCTCCGTCGGACAGCTCGCCATAAATGGTAAGTATATGATGGAGGTGTTACACATGAAACCAGGACCAAGAATGGGGTGGATCTTAAGCGCACTCCTCGAAGAAGTACTCGATGATCCAAAGAAAAACACCAAGGAGCATCTTGGTGAATTGGTGAAATCTTTAGATATGCTAGAAGACGATGAACTTAAAACATTAGGAGATAGGGGGAAAGAAAAGAAAGAAGAGCTTGAGAAGGAAGAAATCGAGAAACTACATAAAAAGCACGGGGTATAGAGTATAAAAGTCAAAAACGGCGGAGTGAAACACTACGCCGTTTTCTTGAAATGAAACCAGAGATTACTAAAACATCAGAAAACTAGAGAAAATCTATCAATCAATCATCGAACAAAGCCGAAACAATGTACAAATTTTTATACTTTAATTGTACTCTTCTATATATTGATGTCAATCATTATCGGGCAGTGGTCGGATCCGGGGTAATCTGAAAGAGTTTTAAAACTTTTTACTCTTTTCATAAAGGATTGATTTGTGAAGAAGTAATCTATTCGCCAGCCGACATTCCTATCTCTCGCACGAGTCTTCTGATCCCAGTAAGTATATACATCTTTCTTGTTTGGATTCATACTTCGGAAAATATCTACAAAACCACTATTTATAACTTCATCTATCCACTCACGCTCTATAGGCAGAAAGCCAGTGCTATCTTCATTTTCTTTTGGGCGAGCCAGATCGATAGCATTGTGTGCTGTGTTTACATCTCCGGTGAAAATTACATTTTTGCCGCTCTTCTTTAATTTATTTATAAAAAGAAGGAATGCATCATAGAATTCTAGTTTATATTTTAATCGCTCTGGACCTCCACCTCCGTTAGGGAAGTAACAGTTTATAAGGACAAAATCTTTAAAATAAGCCACAACCGTACGTCCCTCGTCATCAAATTTCTTAATTCCTATACCATATTCTACTTTTTCTGGTTCTTTTTTAGTATAAATAGCTACTCCACTATAACCTTTTCTAAGTTTTGAATGTGAGAAATAAGAAAAATAGCCCTTTAAATTCCTGGTAGAATCGTCGAGCTGCTCTGGTTCACATTTTGTTTCCTGAAAACAAACAACATCTGGGTTATTAAAAGCAAATAGTGGAATGAAATTCCCTTGCTTTACCGTCGCTCGCAAACCGTTTGTATTCCAAGAAATTATTTTCATAAATGTATTTTAACACGAAACAAGAATGTTCTCGAGCGAACCCTTACGGAGGCCGACGGGCCGAGTACGAGCAAAATTTTCAGCAGAAAATTATTGTGTGGTGAGTCCGAGAATATTCTTGTGAAGTGTTTAATTTGAATGGAATTTTTTATGCACGTCACGAAGTTGCTTGTCTGTAATGTGTGTATATATCTGTGTTGTAGCAATGTTAGCATGGCCTAGCATCATTTGGACAGAGCGAATATCGGCACCATTTGAAAGTAAATCCGTAGCAAATGAGTGACGAATAACGTGCGGGGTAACTTTCTTTGATATTCCAGCTTTAATAGCATAATACTTCACTATTCTCTCGATAGAACGAGGTGTGAGCCTGTTCCCATTGGCTTCATGTCGAGAATACTGTATGAATAAAGGCTCATCCAAGTCTTTTCGGTTTTTCAAATATTCTCTTATTGCATCTTTGGCTGAATCAGAAAGGAAGACTACTCGCACCTTTTCACCCTTTCCACGTATAGAAAACTCATCTTTCGATAAATCGAGATCTCTGTTGAGAGAACAAAGCTCTGAGAGACGAAGGCCGGTCGAGAAGAAAAGCTCGAGTATTGCTTTGTCTCGCAAGATTTTTAAATTATCATCTTTTTTGCCAGAAATATTTTCAACAGTGGGAGCTTTGAGCAAACGAGAAAGTTCTTCGACAGATATGAGATCGAGCGAGCGCTCCTTTATCTTTGCCAAGTCTATCCGATCTGGTGGTAGGGAAGTGATACGTCTCTTCATAAGATATTTAAGGAAAACACGAAGAGCTATCAAGTAATAATTCTGAGTATTTTTCTTAAGTGTCGCAGACGACTGCCCACGAACCTTGACCCCTGGCTGCCTATTAAGGAAAAGACGAAATTCTCGAACCTTGTCATCTGTGATATCTTTCGGATCGCTAATTTTAGCAAAATCCAAAAATCGACTTATATAATGGTCGTAATTATTCACGGTCTTGAGACTATTTCCTTTCTCTATTTCCACATGCTCAAGAAATTCTCTCTTAAGTTGTTCAAGCTCCGATGCCATATACTATATATAGTATATCATCTGACGTCGTAAAATGATTATTATACCCCCTTGCATTATTCCAAAATTTGTGCTAGTATATGCACATCATGTTAACAACAAAGCAAAAGCAAAATATTATAAAGAAAAATCAGCTTCATGATAAAGACACAGGAAGTCCTGAGGTGCAGATTGCCGTTCTATCTAAAAGAATCGACGAACTAGCAGATCATCTTAAAATGCACAAGAAAGATAATCACTCACGCCGTGGACTTATCAAAATGGTTGCAGATCGCAGAAAACACCTTAAATACCTAGAGAAGACAGACAAGACAAGACACGAGAAGGAAGTTAAAAAGATTAAAGCTTAACAAAAATGTTCCGACCTAGGTCGGAACATTTTTGTTTGATATAATTTAATTGGTCGAAAATTTACATAATAATAAAAAAAAATATATGAGTATAATAAAACACAAAGAGCAAAGAGTAGGTATTTTTATAGACACATCAAACCTATACCACTCAGCCAAGAATTTATATAAGAGGAAAGTAAACTTTGGAGCAGTGCTCAAGGATGCACTCGCAGGGCGTAGACTCGTCCGCGCTATCGCTTACGTTATCACAAGTGAAGGAGGTGAAGAGAAAAACTTTTTTGATGCATTAACAAAATTAGGAATAGAAACTAAAACTAAAGAATTACAAATATTTAGTGGTGGCGCCAAGAAGGGGGACTGGGATGTAGGCATAGCTGTCGACATTATGAAGATGGCGCCAAAGCTAGATGCTGTCGTCCTTGTCGCTGGTGATGGAGACTTCATACCACTTGTCGAATACTTGCAAAGCACTTCAGGAGTTCAAGTTGAAGTCGTATCATTTGGCAAAAGTTCTTCAATGAAATTAAAAGAGCAAGCTGACGACTTCCTCGATCTTTCAGCCAACCCTAGAAAATATCTAATTTTCTAGAATTCTAAAAAATAAAAAGTATAGCTTCTTTCAAAATGCACACAATAATTTTCTGCTGAAAATTTTGCTCGTACTCGGGCCGTCGCCCTCCGTAAGGCATTTTTCAAGAACTATTCTTTTTATTTTTTCTAGCAAAAACTCTCTTTGAAAAAGGAGAGTTTTTTGCTATGCTGTGGGTATTAATAGGTAACGTTAGTTAATCTCCAGACAGATAGAGTTGAAGCCCAAATGGTATAGAGGTTTCAAAACTAGAGTCTGGAGACTAGCAAAAAATAATATGCAAAGTAAAGAATATGAAGTAGAGATTGGTGGCAAAAAAATTGTCGCTATGTTTTCTGATTTAGCAAATCAAGCGAACGGTTCTGTGATATTAAAAAGTGAAGGTACAGTTGTCATGGCGACAGCTGTCATCTCAAAAGATGGAAGCAAGAATCTTGGATTCTTCAATCTAACAGTTGAGTATTTAGAAAAGTTCTACGCTGCAGGAAAAATTCTCGGAGGTCAGTACAACAAGAGAGAGGGAAGACCAAGCGACCAGGCCATCCTCGCTGCTCGCGTAATCGATCGTACTATCCGTCCACTCTTCGATCAGCATATCAAGAACGCTGTTCAAGTCATCGTCACAGTTATCGCTGTCGGAAACACTGATCCAAAAATCTTGGGAGTGAACGCTGCGTCAATCGCACTCCACACTTCGAACATTCCTTGGAATGGACCTGTCGGCGCAGTTCAGATAAGCAAGAGTAAGGGCGACAATGAAATAAAAATAAACAACTACATTCCAAATGCGGATGAAGCTGTATACGATCTCGACCTCTCTGTTTGTGGTAAAGATAAAACTATCAACATGATCGAGGCTATGGCCTTTGAACTCTCTGAAGATGAGATAGGAAAATGCTTCGACATGGCATCAATCGAAATTACAAAATGGGAAGAATTCCAGAAAACTCTCCGTGGTGATTTAGGAAAAGAAAAGTTGGTCTTTCCAAAAATAGAAGTTCCAGAAAGTATCATTGCAATGTTCAACGAAAAAATTAAAGGAACTCTTGATGAAAAACTTTTCAGTAGTGAAAGTAAAAAGATAACAAGTGAAATGGAAAATCTTTGGGCAGAATTATTAGAAGAAAAATATCCAAACGAGGAAGACGAAGCAATCAAGAGTGCAGCAGAAGATTACCTACATCATTATCTCGATGCTTCGTTTCACAAGATGGCGCTAGAGAAGAATGCACGTGCTGATGGAAGAAAGGTAGACGAAGTACGACCTCTTTATGCTAAAGCTGGTGGTATCTCAGACGTGTTACATGGTTCTGGAATATTTTATCGCGGAGAAACTCATGTATTATCCGTCTTAGCACTTGGTGGACCAGAAGATATGTTAATCGTGCAAGGAATGGAATCTGAATCAAAGAAACGTTTCATGCATCATTACAACTTCCCTCCATACTCAGGAGGTGAAACAGGAAGAGTCGGTGGAATAAATAGAAGAGAGATGGGCCATGGTTTCCTCGCAGAGAAAGCTCTCACTCCTGTTATTCCAGACAAAATAAATTTCCCTTACACAATTCGTATTGTTTCTGAATCAACAGCGTCAAACGGATCAACATCACAAGCATCTATCTGTGCAGCAACAATTGCTCTCATGGATGGAGGAGTGCCAATCAAAACTCCTGTAGCTGGAATTTCTGTAGGGCTCATGGCTGATGAAAAAGATGTAAACAAGTACGTTCTCTTAACTGATATCCAAGGACCAGAAGATCACTATGGAGACATGGACTTCAAAGTTGCCGGAACCAAAGATGGTATCACAGCAATCCAACTTGATGTGAAAGTTGATGGTGTACAAATCGGAATTCTTAAAGATGCACTTCTCCGCGCAAAAGCTGCTCGCTTACAAATCCTTGAAACAATCATAAAAGAAATCGGAGCCCCTCGTGCAAACATCTCTCCAAATGCTCCAAAAATTTTGACAGTCAAAATTAAAAAAGATCAGATAGGAATGGTCATCGGTCCTGGAGGAAAAAACATAAATGAAATTCGTGAAAAGACAAATACAGAAATCACAATTGAAGAAGATGGAACTGTTTTTGTCACTGGTAAAAATGGCGGAGCAGAAGAAGCGGTAAAAATTATTGAGGCAATGACTCACGAATACAAAGTAGGTGAAATGGCAGAGGGAGTAGTCGTGAAGCTTATGGATTTCGGAGCATTCGTCAAGATTGGTCCCGATACAGAAGGCCTAGTCCATGTCTCTGAGATTGCCCCATTCCGAGTAGAGAAAGTTTCTGATATTATTAAAGAGGGCGACAGAGTTCCTGTAAAAATAATTAAGGTAGACGAAAGAGGTAGACTCAACTTCTCTATCAAAGAAGCTGACAAAAATTTCTTCAAGCCAAAAGCATAAAAAATAAAATGGATCACGTATGAAATTTAAAAAATAAATTTTAAACGGGATAAAAATAAGGTCTAAATAAAAAATTAATTAATCATAAATTTCATACGTGATGGATGAGAACAACAAACAACCATATAGTGGAGGTAAAATAAAAACAGTCAGAACATATCTTTCTGATATGGCCGACACTGTGCGTGAAAATGAAGTCTCTGTTATAAAAGTTGCTCTCGCTGAACAAAACAAAAATGAAAGAGAAAATATTTATCGACAAGTAGAAGGATCGAATACAAAGAAAACTTTGTGGTTCATCGGAGGAATTGTTTTCATCGCTCTCGCAATTTTTGGAGTGTATTACATTCTAAACTTAAAAGCACAGAAGGATATCCCAAATCAAATCGTGAATGAGGAATCAATAATTTCCTATGACAAAATTGTTAAAATTGAAAATACAGAAAACCTAACAGACAAACTTCTTGCTGTAAAAAAGGAAGCAGGAGGAACAAATGAAATAAAATACATTTTACTCTCTAAAGATACAAATGGTGTGAAAGAAAAAATTTCAACAAAAGATTTATTCTCTCTGCTTGGCTTCACCGCTCCATCATCTCTGGTGAGATCTCTATCTGATTCATACATGGTGGGGACATACACAACAGAAGCACCTCACTTGTTTATGATTTTCCAAACAAAAGATTACAGCTACTCCTACGCCGGAATGCTCGAATGGGAGAAGACACTTGCGAATGATCTAATACCATTATTTGAATCAGATACAAAAGAATCAAAAATACAAATAGGTGAAAAGAAGTGGGATGACTTTATCATCAACAACAAAGATGCTAGAACCTTCACAAACGAGAGCGATAAAATTATTTTGTATTATTTATTTAACGACAAGAACACTCTCATTATTGCAGATAACCCTGATACCATTAAAGAAATAATATCGAAGTTAATTATTAAAAATATTAAACCATTGTAGGATTGTCAATTATTAGATTAATGTTAAAATAAAAATATGGAAAAATACAAAGCAAAACTAGAAGAGGAAATGAAATTATTGGAGGAAGAGCTAGCTACTCTTGGCAAGAAAGACGTCGAAACGGGGGACTGGGAAGCGGTTCCAGAAAGTGAAGAAAAGTCCCAAGATGTGGAAGACGAGGGTGATATGGCAGACCGAGCCGAAGATTATGAAGAGAGATCAAGTGCTCTCGGAGTATTAGAGAAAAGACTTGATGATGTAAAGAAGGCGCTAGCAAAAATAGAAGAAGGAAAATTTGGAATTTGTGAAATTTGTGGAAACGCAATAGAAGAAGAAAGATTAAATGTGAACCCAAGCGCCAAGACATGTGAGAGCGATATGGAAAAAGTTATTTAGTTTTAAAACCCAAAATCATAATATGATTTTGGGTTTTAATTTTTTATGTCATTCGGAAGAGTATATGGAGCACAGACACATCTTTTAAAAGGAAAGATTGTCACTATAGAAGTTGATATCACAAAGAACACTTTGCATGCTTTTACTTTGGTCGGACTTCCCGACAAAGCAGTCGATGAATCCAAGGATAGAATGAGTTCAGCCTTAAAGAATTCTGGTTTTGACTCTCCCAAAAACCAGAATCAAAAGATTGTCATATCTTTGTCTCCTGCAGATCTTAAGAAAGAGGGCCCTTATTTTGATTTAGCTATTGCTTTGGCTTATCTATTATCCGCTGAAGAATTAAATTTCGATCCTGAAGGACGAATATTTCTAGGAGAACTATCTTTAAACGGGGAGCTTCGTCCGATTAAAGGTGCTTTACCTTTGACCGAGACAGCAAAAGCCTTAGGTTTTAAAGAAATATTTTTGCCAATAGAGAATGCAGGAGAAGCAGCCCTAGTAGAAGGTATTACTATATATGGAGCAAAGACGTTAAACGAAGTAATAGATCATATTTATATTCCAAAAATAGACAGAAAAGGAAATTTGCTTGAACCAGAAAGACCAAAGATAAATCCACAACCAAAAACAGAGATTAATCACAAGGAGAAAGCCAACAACATTGATTTCTCTGATATCAAGGGTCAAGAAGGGGCCAAGAGAGGACTTGAGATAGCTGCCAGTGGTGGACACAACATAGCAATGTCCGGACCTCCCGGCACAGGCAAGACTATGCTCGCTAGAGTCTTTTCTCAAATACTTCCTGATTTAGAAAAGGATGATTGTCTAGAGATTACCGGTATTCATTCTATAGTGGGATTGCTCGAAGATACAATAATAACCGAGCCACCATTTCGGGCACCTCATCATACAGCAAGTTATGTTTCAATGATTGGTGGTGGAGCAAATCCAAAACCAGGAGAAGTAACACTGGCCCACAGAGGAGTCCTTTTCCTCGATGAATTTCCAGAATTTGAAAAAAGGGTTTTAGAGTCCCTCCGTCAGCCACTCGAAGACAACATAGTATCAATCTCTCGAGCTCGTGGCTCTGCTATTTTCCCATCTAATTTTATTTTAGTTGCAGCTATGAATCCTTGCCCTTGTGGAAATAAAGGCAATAAACAAAAAGAATGTATTTGTAAGCCAATGGACCTAGATAGATATAAAAGAAAACTTTCTGGCCCTATAATGGATCGTATAGATATCTGGGTCACTGTAGGGAGTGTAGACTATGAAAAACTTTCGAGCGACATCCAGGAAGGCGAGAAGACAAGCACAATCAAAGAAAGAGTTAAAAAAGCTCGTGCAATTCAAACAAAAAGATTCAAAAATTCTCCAAGAAAAATAAACACGAATAGCGAAATGAGTGTGAAAGAGCTCAACATTTATGCGCCACTCGATGAAGCAACTAAAAAACTTTTAAATCAAAGTGCCGAGAGGTTACAACTCTCTGCTCGTGCTTACCACCGCACTATCAAGCTCGCTCGCACCATCGCTGACCTCGAAGGAAGCGAGAATATAAATCAGTCACACATATTAGAAGCCCTACAATACAGACCAAGAGAAAATAACTAAAAATCCTGATATTTATCAGGATTTTTAGTTATTTCTATTTTTAGCAGAATACGGAGCAGTAGCTGGGGTTATGACAGGTGGGGCCAAATTAAGTTTGTGTTTTACTTTCTTTACTGTTTTTTTCTTCGTCGTTGTTTTCTTTTTTACAGGAGCTTTCTTCGTTGTCGTTGTGGGTGTTTTACTAACTGTTGGCTTTTTGGTGGCAGTGGTTTCTTGTACTAGAGCAACTTGGTTCAATATAGTGGGATTTGTAGCGAGAACTTTGGCGTCTTTTTCTTTTATTTCATCAAAGTAGCCATCGCTTTTTAAAACAAAAAACGAAGAAATAGAAGCTATAGTTATTAAAACTAGTAAAACAATTGTTTTCTCTTTCATAAATTATAGACCGATACTATTCTTCGGTAAATTACGGTAAGGATTTGCCTTGCCTCCACGATAACCAATGTGTACATGGTTACCTGTTGATCTACCTGTCGAACCTACATAACCTATTATATCACCTTTGTTGACGACATCTCCAGCCTGCGCGACGACTTTACTCATATGGCCAAAGATAGCTTGTCCTCCGTCATTAAAGTTTATAACTACATATAATCCATATCCTCCGTTATATCCTGAACCATCAGCAATAAGAACAGTTCCATCTTGTATTGCATATATAGGAGTTCCTTTTGGTGCTGCAAAGTCATAGGCATTGTCGTCGTGTAATTTCTGAGAAACTCTACCTACGCCCTTAGGGAATGGCCAGATATAATCCCCAGTAATACCATTTCCTGATGAAATTTCCTCTGGTGAAGCTTCTTTTTTGTCTGGTTTATTCTCAACTATCTCTTTAGGTTCAGTGTTTGTTAATTCCTCTGTTTTCTTTGTTGTTGTTTTTTCTACTACTTTCTTTGGTTCTTCAGCCTTTTTTACAGCCACTCCACCTGGAACAATAAGGACTTGTCCAGCCTTAAGCCCCTTACTACCAGAAATATTGTTGAATTCTTCGATATCTTTAGCATCAGCCTTATGAGCTTTAGCGATTGATTCCATAGTATCTCCCTTTTTAACAGTATAAGAAACGCCATCTACAGGAAGGATTATAATGGTTTGCCCAACTTTGAGCGCATTATTCTTAATATCAGTATTAGCATAAAGGATAGTATTCTTTGAAATGCCAAACTGAGCTGCTATTTTACCTACAGTATCTCCTTCTTTTACCTTATAAGTAGTAATACTTTCTGAAGAAGAGAAGTAAGAATTTACCTCCGCCTCTGTTCCTTGTGTATCACTTGGTAGAAGAGCTTCACCTTCTACA
>JAKBMK010000025.1 GCA_021831595.1 bacterium | reverse complement strand
AGTGACACCAGTGATAGTAGGGTTGCTGATAGTGCGAATACTTGGGCTACTACTTCCACCACCACTACTTCTGATTATTGGAGTAGGGGTTTGGGCCACGGTAGAAGCTGGAGGTAACCCTGTCGTACAAGATAATCCAGTAGTTATACTATATAGAGTAGTAGTGGTACAGCCTGCTGGAAGTGAGCTAGTAGGAGAAGTCATAGGTCGTGAGACCGTAGGTGCTCCGCTAGCAAGCGAAGTATCATTACCGTTTATGAACGCCCTAGTCTTTGGCCCGACAGAACCATCGGGGAAAAGGCCATTGGCTTTCTGGAAGAGTATCACTTGAGCTTTCGTATTAGGGCCAAAGAATCCATCAGGAGTCCCTGTGTCATAGCCTTTACTATTTAAGAATACTTGGAGAGCTTTGACATCGTCGCCAGACATTCGAGGAACTATGAACTTAAGAGTTCTGTCTAAAGATGGAGTTGTTGAAGTTGTTGTGGGTGTGGGAGTTACAGCCCGAGTCACTTTGTGGGTAGGAGTGACCGTAGAAGTTCCATTGAGGAATGCTCGGACTCTTTGGCCGATGATACCATCGGGAGTGAGGCCACTATCTTTTTGGAAGAGAATGACTTGCTCTTTGGTCGTCGGGCCAAACTTGCCGTCAGGAGTACCGACATCATAGCCCTTGCTGTTTAGAAGCGTCTGCAATTCTTTGACATCATTACTCACGACTCCAAGCTCTAGATGCTCAGTGAAGACGAAAGAACTTTCGGCATAGACTTGAGTACTTGAGAAATTAAAAATTGCAAAAGATAAAATAGTGATGGCTAGAGCAAAAAAACAACCAGATACAAAAAAATTCCCAATGCCATTTAGGATTTTGTTTTTACTGCTTATGATGCTACTAGAAAAGCACGGAACTACTCTCTCTCTCTCTCTCTCTCTCTCTCTGCGGATTTTTTATTTAGATTTTGTTGCATAAATAACTTTTATAAAATTAATTAATAAAATACAAACTCCATTTCGCCCACAAACTCCCATTAGATTTTTACATCTAGTTTATATTGTATAGTATATCAAATATTTAGTATAAAGCGCAAGGGAAATCGCCCCAGATAGAGCCTAAGGCTCTATCTGAGACAATTATTTATTCTTTTAATAAATTGATTCGTTTTATATTTCCAATTTGTTTTTCCTCTTTTTTTCGTTTTAACTCAATAGATTTCAAATCCTCTTCTGGTTTTAAGTTTTCAGAAGGAAAAAGTTTTCTTGTGGACGGCCACCAGAACTTTTTACCGGCGCCGGTAAAAAGTGAGTTTCTATTGATTGGTTACTTATTTTACAAGATTCTAATGTAATAAAATCAAAATAAAGTCACTAAATAAATTATAAAATATTATTTGAAATACTCTGGCGTATAGACACTCATATAATCCACTACTTCACTCATAACGCGAGTAGCATTACCAGAAGCGGCTTTTGGCCCTCGCTCCATTAGAATAGCAAATGAATACTTTGGATTTTCATAAGGGAAAAAGCCGACGATCCAAGAGTTCGTATTGGTGTTTCCCAAGCCTACTTGAGCCGTCCCTGACTTGGCAGCTACTTTCATATTAGCAAGATTTAAGGCTGTCGCCGTCCCTTCTGTGACAGCCATACGCATTCCTTCATGAATCACCTTCATCATGTCTTTATCTATTGGAATTGTTTGAGTTTTCGATTCAAAAGCCTTATCGGCAAATTTTATGTGAGGAGTAGGGATACTCCCCATTGAAGCGACACCCGAAACTGCTCTCGCCATAGACAGTGGCGTGACTTGAAACCCATACTGGCCAATAGCTGTGTTATAAGTATCTCCAACTCTCCACATTTCCCCTTTGAATGTTTTAGCTTTCCAGTCAGGAGTTGGCACTATCCCTTCTTTCTCCAATCCGACATCTATACCTGTCTTAGCACTTATACCAAAAAGCTTGGCGTATTTATCAATGTTTAGTATTCCTAATCCTTTTTGATTTTCAAATCCTCCACCTACTTCATAGAAATACACGTCGGAAGAGATGGCAATAGCTTTCCTCATATCGACATAGCCAAAGGAGCCATGATCCTTGAAAACTGATTTTTTCTCTGGAAAGTATGGATTAGGGATTGAGATGGACCCATTTGAGAAAATTTGTTTTAGTGGGCTTATAACATTTTCCGCCAACGCTCCATAACCAAGGAACGGCTTCACAATAGACCCAGGAGCATATAGACCTGATACTGGCCTGTTCAAAAATACTTTTCTTTTATCAGAGAAATATCCACTTATAGTTTTACGATCTTTGCCTAAGGAAAGAATGGTGCCATTATATTCTGGATAACTAGTCATAGCCAAGATTTCTCCTGTTTTAATATCCATCAAAACTCCTGCTCCACCTCCAAACGAAGCACTTTGCGCCATCGAAACGATGGACCCATACATCTTTTTCTGTATCCGACTATCGATAGAAAGTTTAATATTTTCTCCAGCCACAGGTGGATTGACAATATTCTCTGACTGTATCTCTCCTTTTACATTCGTCTCTGTGATCCGAACTCCGTTCTTACCAGTTAAATTTTTATTATAAGATTTCTCTACTCCATCCTTGCCGATAAAAGACTCTTGCCAGTAATTCCCCGATGAATCCTTGGCTGGTGAACTGACATATCCTAGTAGAAGCCCAAAACCTCCTTCATTTATATATGAACGAATAGGAGAAGAAAATTTATTCAAATCATTTTTATCCCAAGAATTCCAAGCAAGAAGGACATCGTTCCTATCGTAAATAAGCCCACGATCCGCAAAGATGGGCTGCTTCATAAGAGTATTATTTTCGCTTTTTTTGAAATAAGCTTCTCCTTTGACTATCTGTAAAATGCTTAGCTTGTAAGTAAAAATAATCCCACACAATAAAAAGAATAAACCGAGAAGAAAAATAGATTTCTTGGGAATTGGTTTCTCTAACCTACCTTCAAACTGTTGAGTGTTGAACTCTGGTAGATTTTTAGAATCTAGAAATATCTCATCTGGTGCAATATCTCTTTTTATATATTTATGATTTATATGGAATTGCATCATTGTTTTTATATAAAATTATATGACGACGTAAATATTGGACCAATAAATAAAAAATAATAATACCTAAATAAATAAATATAGAATTATTGAGTCCGAAACTTTCTGGTGGAGAATACAATATATATATTATTATTGAAGAAAGGAGGAATTCATAAAAGTTCTTAAAGACAAAAAGACCTATTATTGATAAGGCAACAACCACCCACCAAGGTAGTAAAAACATCAAAACAAGTAATAGTATGTCGAAAAAGACCCTTTTCATCATAAGTTCATTATACAGGAGATTGGGCTTTTTTGACAAACTTTCTTATCTGTTTCTTATTTTACGATAAATCCACCTACCAATAAGGAACAGTATCAAAGCAATCGTCAAATAAAAGACTATTTTGCTACCAAAAATAAAAGCCAAAACTGCCAAGAAAAATAACTTAATATAAGCAATAGGTTTATTTGTTGCATCTTCTGCTGGAGCTTTATCATTTATAGTAACTTTTGTATTTGTTGCCTTGCCTGTATTTACCTTATTAGCATTCACATCAGCAGAAGGAAGCTTTAAACTCGCTTCGGTTGTCTCTTTTGCGGACAAGACTTTAGCCAGTGTATCCTCTCTCCATTTTGAAATCACATCCATGTTTTTAGAAATAGGCTCACTAACAGAATTAGGCAAAATGTTCTCAAGGGAAGAAGTAGCCTTGTCGAGTTGACTCTGTATAACATCCTTTGACGTCGCAGGTTCTCCATTTATAGTTTTTATAACAACGGGCACAAACTTACGAGAAGCTTCGGTAAAATTGTTTTCAATACTAACAGGTTCTTTTTTCCCGCTGACTGTCATACTTGGAGATATTATCTTTGCGGTAATTATATGATCTCCTGCTGTTACCTTCCAAGAAACATAGGCTTCTTTTAATTGCAGTGGCTGTATCACCACATCTCTTACTCCCAAAAGAACATTTTGGTCATAAAATTCTACCTTGGCAGACAAAGGAGAAGATGCATTATTCCATACTGCTGTATATATCTTTATGGTGTCACCTTCTATTATTGTGTCTTTAGAATACCAAATCTGCCCCGGTATAAAACCAGTCGCTGTAATCGTCCCAGCTGAAGCAGTATTTGCGCAAATTAGATATATTAGAATGAAAAAAATAAAATATTTTTTCATATAGATATTATTTCAAAGTAAACGAAGCTTTGACTGTCATCATTATATTTTTCTCTATCTTAGAAGTATCATACGAACCATAGTCAGAAACATCAGTAGAATTTGCAGACATTACCTGAACCACTCCAGATGAAGCACTCTTTAGTTGGCCAATCTTTTTGCCACTTGCATTTGCAAGACTTCCTGCACGAGCTTTCGCATCTTTCACTGCATCTCCTAGCATAGCTACACGTTCTTCTGGAAGCTTTGTATAAGTAAATTCAAGAGACTGAGTAGAGAAAATAACACCCTTGTCTATAAGTGGACCAGTATTCTTGGCAACTTCGGCCACCATATTTACATCGCTCGAATTTATCTCTATAGTTTGACGGAGAGTATAAGACTTCTCTGCGGATTGATTATTGTCCCAGTTCTGATCCATAAAAACTGGAGAAGTAATAACTTGGTTGTCTGGAATATTCTTAGACTTCAAGAAATCTTTTACATCAACAAGATCACGAGCCATATCTGCATAACCTTGCTTTAACGTACTAGCCTTAACGACACGATTGATAACTCCAACCCACTTCACATGATCTGAAGTGACTTGCTTTGTCGTACTACCTGTCACAGTTAAAGTATTATCAAAAGAACGAATCTGATAAAAAGTATAAGCTCCAATAAACGAAGCCAACACTATCCCTAGACCAACTAAAAGTCTGGAATTTAGAAACATTAAAAATTTGTTTTGGTTTTCCATTCTTCTATTGTATCACATTTATTTTTGCAAGAGAAAGTCTCCAACCTTGAAGGCTTCTCCTGCCCCCATAGTTACTACTACATTCTTCTCATTCATCTCTGGAAGCTTATTTTCTATATATTTTTCTAGATCTTCAAAGCTTCCAAAAGCTTTTGAATTATTGGTATTTTTATTTATCTCATTTGATAAAATTTCTGAGGATATAGTGCCGTCATCTACTTCACGGGCGTAATATATAGGTAGAAGCAGGACTTCATCGGCATCTTTAAAACTCTTTGCAAAATCATTGAGAAGTAACTTGGTGCGAGAGAAAAGATGTGGTTGGAATATCACTGTAATTTTCCATCCATTTTCTTTTGTATATAACTCTCTAAAACCTTCCATTGTAGCCATTATCTCATGAGGATGGTGCGCATAGTCATCGTAGATCAAAACTCCACTTGCAAGTTTACCCTTGAATTCAAAACGTCGCCAGGTGCCAGGAAAATGGCCCACGTACTCTTCCCCATTTTCTTTAGAAATATCAAGCGATGACACAGCGGCAATAGCCGCTGCCGCATCCTTCTTGTTGTGAATTCCTGGAACTTTCAATTTTAATTCTCCATTATAAAATTCTTGCCAGTTTATTATTTGTGCATTTATACCTTTCACCACATCTCCAATATTTTCATCGTTCGGATTACATACTACAAATCCATCTGTGGGGACTTTCATAGCCATCTCATGAAATGCACTTTTAATATCTTCTATATCTTTATAATAATCCAGATGGTCTTCGTCTATATTTGTTATTACTAAAATCTTTGGATTAATATTCAAAAATGAACGACGATATTCGCAAGCTTCAACGACAAAAATGTCGCTATTACCTGCAATAAAATTTGTCCTTCCCGCAAGTAGACTACCTATAACAACAGAAGGCTTCTTCCATCCTCTGTTTAAAATCTCTGCTATCATCCCCGTCGTTGTCGTCTTGCCATGAGTACCACAGACAGCAATCGTATATTTGTCCTTGGTTACTTCACCAAGCATTTGTGGATATGAACGAACTGGAACTTTCTCTTGAGTTTTTATATTATTAGACAATTCAGGGTCATAAGTATCTATAGCAATAGTATAGACTATCAAATCTGCATCCTCTGGAATGTTCTCATAAGATTGACCTATCTTTATATCAATACCTATCTTACGGAGTTCTTCTACGATTTCCCCTCCTTGCATATCTTGCCCAGTTACATTCTTCCCGAGTGCCTTCATCATTCTAGCAATCGCCGAAATCCCAATCCCCCCGATGCCAATAAAGTGAACATTATTTATTTTTGATAAGTCTAAATCTTGCATATAACTATTATACACGAAAATCCTTACCTATAAACCGCCAAGATAAATGGATTTTAAATTCTGGAAACTTGTTTAGAACCCACCTTAAGTAAGTATTACTATTAGGACCAACGCCGGAATAGTTATTGCAATATGGATATTCTGAAGGAGTATATTCTATAGTCATTATTATCTTCTGTGCTATGTTTCCCTCTATAGACCCAAGAAGATTAGCACCCCATTTTTTGTCTACAAAAAGCGTTTTATTAATGCCTTCAAATGGGGGCTGATTATTTATAAGCAAATAACTGTGATTCTTTTTATTAAAAGTATCTCTTATTTCATATCTTGAAATTTCTCCTTTTTTATTGATCACAAACCATGGATGTCTAAAAAAGTTAAACGGAAAATACGCCGGACAACAAAAAACAAAAACTTGATACTTATCTTTGTCTACCAAACTTTCAAATTTATTCATATTATTTTAAATTTTCATCTAAAAACTTTTTTAAACTTTCTAAATCTTTCTTATCATTATCATAAAAATA
Source organism: bacterium (assembly GCA_021831595.1). Classification (GTDB taxonomy): domain Bacteria; phylum Patescibacteriota; class Minisyncoccia; order Phycocordibacterales; family UBA9973; genus UBA8515. The sequence goes on along the minus strand of JAKBMK010000025.1, from coordinate 171,002 downwards.
GCTCTTTATCCCTATGGATTCTGCACTTTTTACAGCATCTATATTGTGCTCGAAGTATACCACACCATCTTTATTTAAATTAAAACTATTCAAAAGTATCTCGTAGTATTTTGGGTCTGTCTTTTCTGGATTGTGTTTAAGAGTAAAAAGCTCATAAGGAATATTATTTAACCCAAATTTAATTACTTGTTCATCATTTGCCCCAGAAAGAACTATTTTCTTATTTGGGTATGTCTCAAGCAAATCATACATATCCTTAAATATCTCAAATATACCTTCTTTTTCTATTGTAAAACAATACGCCGCATCTACTAATATAGTTTTCATAAATTTATTTTAATTAAATTCCAATAAAAGTGGTGAATGATCTGACACAACATCACATAAAACTTGAAATTCTTTTATTCTAATATCAGAAGATATAAATATATAATCAGCATATTTCTCTGATTTTTCATAAAAAGATGTTCTGGTAGAAGTTATATCGTACTTTTTAATTAAATTAATCATTCCTTCTTTTTCAATTTTTATTATACTTTCTGTGTCTGGTCGTAGATTAAAATCTCCACATAAAATCTTATTATCTGTTAATGATTTTACAAAATCTATTATGACATCTGACTGTTTCAACCTATTGTGATTATCTAGTTTATTTCCCCGAACCCAATGCCCATGCACATTCATTATATTAAAATATTCATTATTTATTTTAATTTTAACATATTGCATTTTGCGGTTATGGTCTTCTGTAAAATCTTCTACTTGAGGCACAAAGTCTTTATTCTCAAATATTAAAATTTCTCTGTACTCCAATACATCTAAATCTTTTTTTACAAAAATAGCTATACCATAATAATCACCATGAACAGAACAAAAGTATCCATTGTAATTTGTAAGAATATTTTCTATGTCTTCATACAAATGAATATTTGCTTTAGTCATATCAGCAAATTCTTCTGGATTCTTAGCTGTTTTTTCTCTAAAAATTTCTTGAAAACAAAAAACATCAACATCTTCATTTTGATTTTCAAGAAAAGTTTTTAATGGTTCCAAAACTCTACCTCCCCATGCATTCAAAGATAATATTTTCATAAATTTATTTTAATTTACCCATTTGAACAATTTTTAACAATTCATCGTGCAGTACCCCATTAGAAATAATACATCCAATTCCATCCCCATCATATCTTCTTTCATTTCCATTTAAGTCAGTAACTTTTCCCCCAGCTTCCTCTGTGATAATTTTCAAGGCTGCTACATCATGGCCATATTCTTTGAAAAATACAGCTCCTATATATTTACCATTAGCAACTTGAATACCACCATAAATGAATGATGGGAATTTCATCACAGAGCATTTACTTTCGCTTAAAGTTTTAATAAGTGGTAAGTTTGAAAAACCAACAGACAATCCTGAAGCTGCTGTGTTTAAATATGTATTTTTCAACATAGAAATATTTGATACAAATATTTTCTTGCCATTTCTATAAGCGCCACTATCCTTATATGCCCAATACATATTCTTCATCACAGGATCATTAATAACCCCCAGAATAGGTAATCCTGTTTGTTGATCCACCAAAGCAATAGAAAAGACAAACGTTGGCAAACCACAGGCAAACGCCATTGTGCCATCTATTGGGTCACAAACCCAAATATATTTTGAATTTTCTTTTATTTCACTTTTCTCTTCTCCATAAATACTGTGCTCTGGATAAGTTTCATTTATCCTTTTTATAACTAAATCATTTATTTCTGTATCAGCCTTTGTAAGAGGAGTATTGTCTTCTTTCCAAGTACTATCAACCTCAAAACTAAAATATTTCAGGGCTATTTCTTCTGCTTCTTTCGCTATTTTTTTTGCAAATTCTAAATATTGTTCCATAAAATTTTATTTACTTGGTTTGATTAAAATTTCCGACTCAACTTTTTTAAATCTTTCTATTTCAACCCCATCTTTAATTATATTCTCCAAGAACATTTCTTTCGGACGAGCCCAGGAAGTGCCATCTTCTAAGTGAATATAAATAACCATAGGTTCCATGGTCTCACTATGAAAAGCCTCCCCAATCACTTTCACCTTGGTCCCCTTATAATGCTCATATATCGCTCCTATTTCTAAAGTTCTCATAGGTTTATTATTTAGCTTTTTTTATTACTTCTAATAATTCTGGAAATGTTTCCGTAAATAAATGTCCTCTATCATCAAATGAATGAAGTGAAGCACTCGGTATATGATTTTTTACAATTAAAGAGTTTAAATACGGAGCACAAGTATCATCTTTTGAATGCCAAATATGGATATCGTCACACAAATCTGCGATCTTATTCATCTCCTCAATATCAAATTCAAAAGTTGAAAGTCTTTCGAGAGACGTAATACCTTCATCTGTAACACAAGAAGCCACTAAATGTAGTTGTGAAATTTTTTTAGTAAAATTATTTTCAGATAAATATTTTAAAATAAACGTAGTACCAAGAGAATATCCTATCAAAATTATACCATCATTATTTATATATTTTATATACTTTTCAAACCAAATCTTCCATGCATTATAATCTGAATTTTCCTTTGCTGGCATATCAGGAGTAAGGAACTCATGAGTTTCATCTAAAATCAGCGTTAACCAACTTCTCCAATATGTTAAATTTTGATAAGGGTTTATTTCAGTTTCGCTAATATACTTATAAAAATCTTCTTTACTGGCAAAAGTTTCTCCTCCTCTTATTAGCATAATTTGTTTTTTCATATTATTTCAATTTCTTAATTATCTTCATAAACAAATCATTTCTTTCATATTCATTATTGAACATTCCAAAAGAAGCAAAGGCTGGGGAGAAAAGGATAATGTTGCCCTTTTTAGCTTGGGATAAGGCGCTTTTTACTATATCTTTCAAATCTTTTCCAACTTCATTTTTCACTTTTAATTCATAACTATGGTTTAGTCTTTCTGTACCTGTACCTGGAATCATTACTACACTCTTGCAGTTCTCATTTATGGTTTTTACAAAATTATCCAGATTAAGTCCTTTGTCTGCCCCACCACAAATTAAAATTATATTTTTATTACTGGACTTCAATGCTTCAATACCAGCGATTGTGGCTTCAGGGGTCGTAGCATTATTGTCGTTATATATTTTTATACCCTTATATGTTTTAAGCAATTGAAGTCTGCCCTCTAGACCTTCAAATCTTGAAACTATTTTTTTAATTTTTACTTCCGGTATTCCTAGCACTTCTGCTACTTTCACAGCACAGGCCAAATTGTTTCTATGATGGTCTCCTTTCACATTGAATTTCCAAGTATCCACTACTCTCTTGTCTGTAACTACCAATTTGCCTTTTACATTTTCTTTATTTATCCATTTTTTCATATCAGGCAAGATTACCAGTGTGTCGTCTTTGTTTTGATATTTGAAAATATTTGCTTTGTCATCAAAATATTTATCCATATCATTCTTATAATAATTCATGTGATCTGGCATAAATGTCGTAAACACAGCTATGGAAGGTGAAAGTTTTGCCTCACCGAAACCTTGCAATTGCCAAGAATCAAGCTCGCAGACAAGTATATCGCCGGCTTTAACTTTCTTGAGAAGCGGCAAGGTTGCAACACCACGAAGATTTCCACCCAAAAAAACTGAAGGTTTTTTTGTCCTGAGCGAAAGCGAAGGATTCTTTAAAAATTTCTCATTCGCTTTCAAAATCTCATATATGAGAGTCGTCGTCATACTCTTGCCTCTGGTACCTGTCACTCCTATCACCATAACTTCAGGAGCTACTTTTGCAAACAAAGACACATCCATCTCAACTGGAATTCCATTATTTTTCGCTTCTTTTATATAAATAGAATCAAGAGGCACTCCGGCAGCTTTCATAATCATATCTCGGCCTCTAAAATCCTCAAGTCTATGCTCTCCTAGTACGTACTTTATATTTTTGAATTTACTCAAAGCTTTAAGTGAAGTAGCTAATTGCTCTTTGGTCTTGAGGTCAGTCACGATCAAATCTGCGCCACATTCCGCCAAGAATTTGGTATACCCAATCCCCCGACCCAAAAGCCCGAGCCCCATGATCGTAATCTTCTTCCCTTTAAATTGTTTTTTATAATTTTGCATTATTTTAAATTTTTCTGTAATTCTTCCATGTCGTCAAAATGCGTTTTAACCCCATTCACTTCTTGATAGTTCTCATGCCCCTTACCCGCAACCAAGATGTAGTCGCCTGCGAGCGCTAGCGAGCAGGCCTTCTCTATCGCATCACCACGATCAACTATCACATAAACTTTACCTTCTAGATAAAGTCCATCTAGACCCCTCTTCATATCTTCGAGTATTGACACAGGCTTCTCAGTACGAGGATTATCAGAAGTGAGTATAAGGATATCACTCATATCATATCCAATACGAGCCATTATTGGCCTTTTACTTTTATCTCGATCACCGCCACAACCCACAATGGCGATTACTCTGCCGCTTTTTTTCATTTCGTTTGTAGTTCTCAAAACATTTTCTAATGCATCTGGTGTATGAGCATAATCTACGATTCCAGTTATACCACTGTTTGATTTTATGTATTGGAATCGTCCTGGAACAGCTCCAAGATTTTTTATAATTTCTTTAACTCTATATTTATCTTGTCCAAGTAATATTGCCACAGCGTAAACTCCTAAAATATTGTAGACATTAAATTCCCCAATGAGTTTTGTTTCAAGTCTGTCCGTAAAGTCAGCTTCTTTTTTGAGACTTAGTCTATACTTATTCGCCTTTGTTGTTGAAAGCATATACTCACCTCTCTCATCGTCTATATTTGCAACAGCAAAACCCGTCGCAGGCAATATATCGAAGAAGCCCTTTTTAGCATCGCAATAATTATCAATTGTCTTGTGATAATCCAAGTGATCAAGTGTTAGATTTGTAAATATTCCACCAATGAAATGAAGACCCGATATTCTCTTCTCGCAAACTGAATGTGAAGAAACTTCCATAAAACAATATTCGCAACCTTCATCTATCATTTCAGCCAAAAGCTTATTTAGCGTCACAGGGTCTGGAGTAGTACGCTCTGCTTCATAAGATTTATCATTCACTTTATTTACTACAGTGCCTATCATGCCAGCTTTGTACCCTAGATCACGGAAAAGCTGATGGAGCAGTGTGGCAGTAGTAGTCTTGCCATTCGTACCAGTGACTCCAACCAGCTTCATTTTATGTGATGGATTGTCATAAAAATTACTTGCAATAATACCCACTGCACTGTGCGTATCTGTGACTCTTATGTAAGTCACCCCCGGTTTCCGATCTGTGATTTCTTTTTCATAAACAATACTTGTAGCACCTTTCTCTATAACCTCATTTATAAAGTCATGTCCATCGACAACATTACCAACCAAGGCAACAAATAATGAATGAGGTTGTATGTCTCTAGAATCTAAAGATACAGAAGAAACCCCTGCATCAATATTCCCATGCTGACTTAATATTGTTATTTCTTCTAATAGATTGTTGAGTATTTTCATAAAAATTATTTGTTGAGCCAATTATTATATTCTTCTACTATCTTTTTACAAACCTCTTCGAGTGGGATCTTCTCTGTGTTTATAACTAAATCAAAATTATTATGAGATGTATGGTCTTCTATATTATACAAGTCTTTGTATCTCTTCCTTTCACTTTCTAGCCGAAAATTAATTTTTTCTTTTATACTTTCTGGAGTATCAAAACTACCAGAAGATTCTTTGTTCCTATTCGGATTAAAATTTTTATCATGCAAAATTCTTTCGGAAGCAATAACAGGATCAAGTTCTAAGAAAACTTTAAAAGCGTCCGGTATGAAATGGAAACCCAAGCGAGAATCGAGAACTATATTTTTCATTTTTCCAACTTCTAGATTTCTATCGTCGAGCATTCTATCTATCGATGGGTCTGTCTCCGCCATTTTACTCAATTCCGCCAGGGGAACACCTCTCTCGTCTGCAATTGAGCGCATAAAATCACCAGTAGAAAAATGCTTATAGTTCAATACCTCTGAAAGCTTTTTTGCTGTTGAAGACTTGCCACTGCCAAGAGATCCGGCAATCGTGATTATATGCTTTTTATTCATATTCTCATTCTAGCATAAATGGTAGTCAAATAAAAACCCTTATGTTATAGTGCAAATATGAAAATTTTAGCAATAGAAACCTCTTGTGACGAGACAGCTATAGCAGTAGTAGAAGTCAAACAAGAAGGTAAAAAAGCAAAATTTAAAATTCTTGGAAATGAAGTATCTTCCCAGATCGCTATTCATATACCTTATGGAGGAGTTTTCCCAGCTATTGCCAAAAGAGAGCATATAAAAAACTTACCTCTGATACTTGAAAGAGTTTTAAAACAAGCAAAGATCAAGATAGAGAAAGTAGATGCGATAGCTGTAACGACAGGTCCTGGACTTGAGCCGGCTCTTTGGACAGGAATTGTTTTTGTAAAAGAAATTAATAAGAAATATAAAATTCCTGTAATACCTGTGAACCATATGGAGGGGCATCTATTTTCTATTTTCCCTAAAAAGAGTAAAACTTTCACTGTAGATATAAATAAAACGATGTTCCCTATGCTTTCGCTCCTTGTCTCTGGAGGACATACAGAACTCGTACTTGTAAAAGATGGAATGAAATATAAAAAGATAGGGCAAACAAGAGACGACGCGGCCGGTGAAGCTTTCGACAAAGTCGCTCGTATGCTTGGGCTTCCTTATCCTGGAGGGCCAGAAGTTTCAAAGATGGCTGCAATTGAGCGTGCTGACGGGAATAACATTTCGAGCAGAATACCAGAGATCTTGTTGCCCCGCCCTATGATTCATTCTAAAGATTACGACTTTTCATTCTCTGGGCTAAAAACTGCCGTGCTTTATCTAGTGCGAGACTTAAAAGAGAAAGATCCAAATGTATTAGAAAATACCAATATCAAGCAAAAGATAGCTTGCGAATTTGAAGATGCTGTTATAGAAACATTAGTTCACAAAACTATCAAGGCCATAAAAGAATACAAAATAAAAACTCTCATTGTCGGGGGTGGAGTTTCTGCAAATACTTACTTGCAAGAACAAATGCTTCAAAAAATTAAAAAAGAAAAGTTGAAAACAAAAACATACTTCCCTTCGAAGTCTCTCACTGGAGACAATGCCCTCATGATCGCCATCGCTGGATACTATCAATATAAGAACAAAAAACAAGGAAGCAGACTAAGCTCTATAAAAGCCAAGGGTAATTTATCTTTATAGTAAAATATGCTATATTTTACTTATGCAAGAGCCCAATATAGACCCTAAATTCTTAAAACCATACGATCCAAAGGAAACTGAGGACCGTATTTATAAACTCTGGGAAGAAAGCGGATTTTTCAATCCAGATGTCTGCATAGAAAAAGGCGTGACAGACAAGAATGCCTCCGTTTTCTCTATGGTTCTCCCGCCTCCAAACGTCACAGGAACTCTACATATAGGCCATGCTTCAATGCTCACTATCGAGGATATCATGGTCCGTTTTGCTCGTATGCAAGGAAAGCGTACTCTTTGGCTCCCGGGAACTGACCACGCTGCCATCGCCACGCAGTCTAAAGTTGAAAAAATCTTAGAAAAAGAAGAAGGCAAGAGAAAAACAGATCTTGGTCGCGAAGAATTTCTAAAACGTGTTGAGAAATTCGCCCAAGAAAGTCACGATACTATAGTCAACCAATCTAAAAAGATGGGGGCATCTCTCGACTGGTCACGCGAAGCATATACTCTCGACGCAAAGAGAAATTTTGCAGTGCGTACCGCTTTCAAGAAAATGTATGATGACGGCCTCATATATCGTGGTCACCGTATTGTGAACTGGGATCCTAAGGGCCAAACGGTTATTTCAGATGATGAGCTAGTATACAAAGAAGAAAAAACAAAATTCTATTACCTTAAATATGGCCCATTTATAATTGGTACTGCTCGTCCTGAAACTAAATTCGGAGACAAGTATGTAGTAATGCACCCAGAAGATAAAAGATATGCCGAATATAAAGATGGACAAAAAATAGATTTAGAATGGATAAATGGACCTATCACAGCAACAATAGTCAAAGACGAAAGTATCGATATGGAATTCGGAACCGGAGTTATGACCATTACACCCTGGCATTCGACTGTCGACTTTGAAATAGCAGAGAGACACAATTTGGAGAAAGAACAAATCATAGACAAATACGGAAAGCTCCTCCCTATCGCTGGAGAATTTTCTGGAATGAAAATAAAAGATGCCAGAGAAAAAATTATTGCAAAATTAGAAGCCAAAGGCTTGGTTGAAAAAATAGACGAAAATTATGTACACAATATAGCAACAGCCGAAAGAACAGATGCAGTTGTAGAACCACAAATAATGAATCAGTGGTTCATAAATGTAAACAAACAAATAAAAGATCGCAATAATAAAACTCTAAAAGAATTAATGTTAGAGGCAGTAAAATCTGGTGATGTAAATATTATTCCAGATCGTTTTGAAAAAGTTTACTATAACTGGATTGAAAATCTTCGCGACTGGTGCATCTCTCGTCAGATATGGTATGGACACAGAATCCCTGTATGGTACAAGGGAGAAGAAATATATTGCGGAGTAGAAGCGCCGGGGGGTGAAGGTTGGGAGCAAGATTCTGATACTCTCGATACTTGGTTCTCTTCTGGACTTTGGACTTTCTCGACTCTTGGCTGGCCAGACTTAAATGCTCCCGACTTCAAAACATATCATCCTACTAGCATGCTTGAGACGGCACACGACATCATCTTCTTCTGGGTGGCTCGTATGATACTTATGAGTACTTATATTCTAGGTGAAGTTCCTTTTAAGACAGTATATCTCCAGGGAGTTGTTCGCGACGCCCAGGGACGCAAGATGAGTAAGTCCTTAGGTAATGCCATGGATCCACTTGAAGTATCCGCAAAATATGGTACTGATGCTGTGCGTATGTCGCTCATCGTAGGTACAGGTCCAGGGAATGATACCAAGATGTCCGAAGACAAAATCCGTGCTTACAAGAACTATGCAAACAAACTTTGGAACATAACTCGCTTTGTATTAAGCAGTACAGAGTTCACAAAATATGATAAAGATTTCAACAAATACACAGAACGTGAAAATGCTTTAGTAGAAGAAGTGGATGGACTCATAAAAGAAATTACAAAAGAAATGGAAGAATACAAATTTTATCTAGTAAGTGAAAAGATATATCAATACACCTGGTCTCGTTTCGCTGATGTCATCATCGAACAAAGTAAAGAAATATTCTTGAGTGGAACAGATGAAGACAAGGAGTCTCGTGCAGAGTTCCTTCTAAGTACATTAATAAAGATATTAAAAATCCTTCATCCGTTTATGCCGTTCGTCACTGAAGAAATATGGAGTCTAATGCCAATAGAAAATAAGAAATTATTAATCGTGGAAGAGTGGCCCAAAGTATAGATATGGAAAAATTAACAAAAGATCCAAATGCATTATTGTATGCAATAGCAGGTGGAATAGCTCCAGCTCTACTGTGGCTTTGGTTTTGGCTTTATGAAGAGGATAGAGAGGAGCCAGAACCATTTGGACTTATTTTAATTACTTTTATATTGGGGGGTATAATTGTCCTTATTGCAATGTGGATGGAAAAATTCTCAATTAACTTCTTGAAGGACAACACAACACAAATAATAGTCTGGGCGTCAATTGAAGAAATTCTAAAACTCATAGGAGTATCTTTTATAGTATTTGGTAATAATATTATAAGGAGACCAATAGACTATCCTATGTACTTCATCGCCACAGCATTAGGTTTTGCTGCTTTTGAAAATGTCTTATATCTAATAAAACCAATGAGTACAAGTGGCAGCGTTGTTGGCATGCTAACCGGTAATTTAAGATTCCTAGGATCTACCCTCCTCCACGCTATAGCAAGCTCTATGATAGGAAGTGCTCTCGGACTATCTTTTTATATACAAAAATACAGAATTCCATACTTTTTGATTGGATTAATAGCAGCTATTACCTTGCATAGTGTCTTTAATTTTTTTATAATGAAAGGAGGCGGTGGAAATTTTATTTCTGTTTTTGGTTTCTTGTGGGTCATCGCTATTATCAACATTCTTATATTTGAGAAATTAAAACGTATGAAGACAGTTCAAACTGTTTAATACAAAAATATATGCTTAAAAAAAGATCATTTTTAGAAAGACTTACAGGAAGTATTAGATTAGAAGACGATGAAGAAGAATCATCACCAAATCTTTATGCTGGCCCACTAAAGAGAATAAACATTTCTGGCAAAGATATCGAGGGATTTGAAGAAGAGAAAAAGGAAGAAGAGAAAGAAGAGGAACAAGACGCAGAACTCACCTTAGACTTATACCAAACAGAGAATGAAATAATCGTCCAGGCTATGATTGCCGGAGTTCATCCTGATAATCTAAACATAAATATAACTAGAGACTCTATAACAATAAGAGGTAGAAGAGAGGAAAATCAATCAGTAAATAGAGAGAACTATTTCTTGAAGGAATTATACTGGGGCACATTCTCGAGAACAATATCCTTGCCAGAAGAAGTTAATCTAGAAGAGGCTGAAGCACTTGAAAAGCATGGGCTTTTGATAATCAAGCTTCCAAAAATAGATAAGAATAAAGAAGCAAAACTTAAGGTCAAATCAATATAAAAAGAAAATCCCCATTCGGGGATTTTTGTTTTAGTACTATCTGTTATTCTATTATATAGATTATATAAAATAGAGCTTATTTTGTAAGGCACAAATGCTTGACATTTCACTAAAATAGGTGTATAATATAAAAGTAAGGTTAGTTCTTTAAAAATAGTGATTTTGATTAATGTTTATTGGTTCATCTTTGCCTCTTTACTTAGGAGGTTAAGACGAATCAATAAACATAAACAATTTAAAAACTCAAAATCATGAAAAAATTAGTACAAAAAATCAGAAATTCTTTTATGTCGGATTGGAAAGAAATGAATATATTTAGGAAAACATTGTTTGTGTCGATGATGACATCGTCACTTTCATTGATTACTTCGGTAATATTTTTCCACCAGTTTGAGGAGTTCTTTTTTGAGACAACACTGATTCTCACAACTATTTATTTGATGTATATGGTTGGTGGAGTATTCGTTGCCATCTTTAAAGAAACAACGAAGACATTCCCCGAAGAATGGGCAAAAGAGAGTAAGTTTGGTAAAATTATGTTTATCTTGATAATTATTACAGGAATTGCATGTGTAATATCCGTATTCTTTCAGCCATTTTCCAGACCGGTGAATATAATCATTGCTTCTTCTCTTCCAGTAATGGTAATAGTGTATCTGATTTCTATCATAAAAGAATGCATAGTAAGAATTATAAGTAGATAGTTAGGTAAAATAATCCGTTTCAATTGAAAAGAAAATTCTTTTCCCATATTGAGACGGATTTTCTTTTATTAGATTAGTCAAAAGGTCTAAACTAAAAATCAAAAATACCTATTTGTGTAATATCAATACCAGAATACACAGAAAACAACATTTTTAATAATCTTATATATAATGTATAATATAAATATGGAAGGCTTATCAAAATTTAATCTAGAAAATAAAATAGAAAAATCTGAAATAAAAAAAGGCGTTGATTTTGTGTTTGAACAAAGCCCAGAACTTGCACAAATTGGAACAAAAGAGCTGTACTCCGAATATTTAAATACAATTTTTCCAGATAGTAAAATAAAAGACATTGTTTATCATGGTGGTGCTGATGGCATAGATAATTTTAAAAATCCTTTTGAGCATGACGGCAAAAAATTTCATTCAACATTAAGTTTTAACAAAAAAAGATATGGAATGTATTTTACAGATAAATACAAGGAAGCTAAAGATTATGCCAATACATATGGAATGAATGGGTATAAACCAAAAGTCTACCCAACCATGCTTAATATGCGTAACCCAATTAAAGGCAAGGATGTAATTCTTTATGGAATGGCTTCTTTAAAAAATATTGCTAAATTGATAAATAAAAATTATGTTAATTTTCAATCTATCACAGAAAAAGATGTAGAAAATTTTAAAGAAAATGATATTGATGGGATAGAATGGATTGGTAAAAATCAATTTATTGTTGTTGATTCAAATCAGATATATATTCTTGGTTCTAGACAAGACCTCGAGAATTTCAAAAAATTTGCTGGAAATAAAAAAGACTAAAAATCTTTGAATTTTTAAATAGATTAATTAATGCAATTTTTTATAATTAAAATCTTAGTGTTCTGCCTTGGTAATTTAGGGCTTCTTTTATAAACTCTCCTCCTAATTTAGAACTGTGTTCAATCATATGACAATTCGCACATAATAAGATACATTTTTGCATTTCTTTTTTTATAGAATCCCAACTTTTATTTGCAACATTTCCTATAGTAAAATCCTTACCTTTCAGGTGGTGAAATTGCAAAGCAGCCTGGTCACCAGACCAACCACAGTTTTTACATTTGCCTCCTAGAAATTCTATGGCGGCTGCTTTTGCTCTAAATCTTCTTATTTTAGTATTACATGAGCCACATCTAGTTCTTCCCTTTTTTTGATAATCTTTAAATTCTTTATGACATAATTTACAAAGTTCCATATGTTTAGTATAGCATATATTGCTCTACCTAACAATCATTTCTTTTTTGTTGCAAAAATCCTAATTTTTAGTAATATAAGAGAGTAAGTAATGCCTAGATAGCTCAGCTAGCAGAGCGCTCCCCTGAAGAGGGATAGGTCCCCAGTGCAAATCTGGGTCTAGGCACATAAATTAAAAATACACCCAACGGGTGTATTTTTAATTATTTAAAAGATCTTGAAGATTATTCTTATTACCAAGATTCTTTAAACTCTCAAAACTATTCATATTTGAAATACCAGCACCACCAGTATAAACACTTGTTAAATTCTCAAGCATTGGTTTTAAGAAATAAAAAGCACCAATAGCTGAAAGAATTATTATTGACCAATATACTACTCGATATATCTGATTCAACTTCTGGAAAAATAACAGCTTTTTAAGCATTTCATTATTCTCTACTAAAAGCTTCTTTGTTTCTTCGTCCATTGGCTATACTTTATCATAAATAAACGAAAAATAAAAGGTGCCCTCGGTACGAATCGAACGTGCATCTATCCCTTAGGACGGGACTGTTCTATCCATTGAACTACGAGGGCAAATTATAAAAGCATCCTTCTTCATCAGGATGCTTTTATAATACGATATTTCAGTATAAATTACTACTCTTTGATTCCAAGAACTTTCACTATCTCTGGCTTATTGAAACCAACGATAATATCTTTATCATCAACAACTATAACTGGTACCCCCATTTGACCACTTTTATCCACCATTTCTTTTCTTTTAGCTAGATCTTTAGAAACATCAAAGTCTTCAAACGCTACTCCTTTCTCTTTAAAGAAATCTTTTACCATGTGGCAGAAGTGACAAGTAGGTGTACTATATACTGTAACTTTTTTCATAATAAATTTAAAAAATTAATTAATAATTATTCCCTGTTTTTAGTATAGCATAGTCGTCAATAATGCAACATATTGACACGAAATATCTACAAGTCAACAAAATGAACTTTAAGTCAATGTGCGGGTAGCGGGAATCGAACCCGCGTCTAAACCTTGGGAAGGTCTCATGCTACCACTATACCATACCCGCATTTTTAATTTTTAATTCCAAATGTTTTCTTAAACCAAGCCCAGAAACTATGATTATCTGGATTTTCTTCACTGACAATATTCTCCTTTTTTTCATCATCGACAATTACAACCATCTTCTCCCCTTCTTTTGTAACTTGGAATTTATCTCGTATTATCTCTTCTACTCCCTCGTCCGTTTTTATCTTTTCAATATCTTTTGTTATATCAGACTCCCTTTTACGAAGAGTTTCAATATTAGCCAAAATTAATTCTTTTTTCTTGGCGGTCTCTCTTTCCTTTTTAATTAAACCAAATACATTATAAGCAAACAACACTAAAATGCAAAATAACACAAAAAGCACTACTGGTGAATGCCAAAAACTATATGTATTTTTCCTATTGAAATCGGCCATATTTAATGCTATTATTATATCATGATATTCGAGCAAAAGAATAAGAAAAGAATAGAAAGAGTATTCGCTGTAATCTCAATCCTAGTGATAGTCAGTATGATATTACTCTATTTGCCAGTTTTGTTTAAATAATTTTATTTATCATTACTACTACGCATCATCTTTAAGAACACCTCATGAGAGATGTTTATTTTTGCGCTGGCCTGCATTCTCTTCTTCCCTCTTTTCTGCTTTTCTAATAACTTCTTCTTACGACTAACATCCCCTCCTCCTACTACTTTACTACCATGCATAAGAACATCTTTACGAAAAGCCGAAACACCCTCAGATGATATAATACGACCCAAGGCTTTGGCTTGTATTTTGAAAGCGAACTGTTGTCTTGGAATTATTTTCTGAAGCTTTTCTACCTGAGACTTAGCTTCTTCTTCTACTCTTCTCCTAGACACAACTCGACAAAAAGCAGGCATAACTTCATTAGCAACTATAATATCCATACGGACAACATCAGCCTCTTTATACTCACCTATTTCATAAGATATAGATGCATAGCCAGAAGTAATACTCTTCATATCATCAAAAAAGTTTCTCATGAGTTCACGAAGAGGCATTTCTAGATCAATAGTAGATCTATTATCTCCAAAGTTATCAGTAGATTTAATTACTGCCTCGTGATCATACAAAAATGGCATCAAAGAACTTGTATAAATTGATGGTGTAATTATTTTAACATTGACCCAAGGTTCATAAACTTTCAAAACATTTCCATCATCTGGGAAAAGATGTGGTGAATAAATAGTCTCCTCTTTGCCGTTTCTAACTATAACTTTGTACGTAATAGATGGCATTGTCACAATAAGCTCCAAATCAAATTCTCTGTTAAGTCTTTCGGCAATAATCTCAAGATGAAGCATTCCTAGGAATCCACAACGAAAACCTCTTCCGAGAGATCCAGAAGATTCTTCTTCATATGAAAATGATGAATCAGAAAGACGTAAACGTCCCAAGGCTTGCTTTAAATTTGGAAAATCATCCTGACTTTCTGGATATACAGAAGCCCAGACAACTGGCTTTGGGTTCATATATCCTGGAAGCGCAGCTGCAGGCTTTTTCACATAAGTAATAGTATCTCCAACTGAGGCTATACCTGGCTTTTTAATACCTGTTACAATATAGCCAATTTCTCCAGTAGAAATCTTCTCCTTTGCAACTTCTTCTGGAGAAAAAATCCCAACCTCAAGACAGATAAACTTTTCAGAAGAGACAGCAAACAATAAAGGTTCTCCTTTTTTAAACTCTCCTTCTATTACTCGAACATAGACAATAACTCCTCTATGATTATCATATTTAAAATCGAAAACTAAAGCCTGAGCTCCATCTGTCTTAGAAGTATCGAAGGCCTTATGGTGTGGTGGTGGTATTCTTTTAATAATTTCTTCGAGTAGTTCTTTAACCCCATATCCTGTTTTTCCAGAAACTAAAAGTATAGAATCTGGATCAATATCTAAAAGTACAGCTACTTCCATTTTGACTTCATCCACCATGGCCAAAGGAGAATCAACCTTTGACAAAACAGGTATCAGAACTAGACCAGAATCGCGAGCCATTTGCAGTGTGGTGAGAGTCTGCGCTTGTACACCCTGAGTCGCATCTATGAGCAAAATTGAGCCTTCTACAGCCTTTAGAGCACGAGATACTTCATAAGAGAAGTCTATATGTCCTGGGGTATCTATCAAGTTGAGGACATACTCTTCATTATTTAAAGAATAATTCATCCTTACAGGCTGCATTTTTATAGTGATACCACGCTCTCTTTCAAGCTCCATAGAGTCTAGAACTTGGTCCTTCATCTTGCGTTTTTCTATGGTCCCGGTAACTTCCAGCATTCTGTCAGCTAAAGTACTTTTGCCATGGTCTATGTGGGCAATAATTGAGAAATTTCTTATATTCTTGATATTCTGCATATTCTCTATACTAGCAAAAAACCCCTTAAAATGAAAGAAATAGGGATATTATAGTTCTCTCTGTTCTGGCACCACAATTCTATTGCTAGAGAATTTATGACTAAGGGCTTTTACAACATCAAGAAATTCTTTGTTCTTGAGCAAATATAAAACTAAGATACCAGCCCCTATGCCGATAATACCAGAGATAAAACCTTGTAAAAATATTCCTATAAATGTATTGAGACTAAAAATGTTACTGAAAAAATTAAGAGAAATATAAGCAAAGAACCCCATAATGACAGCACTCAAAAGACTTTCAATAAATGTTTTATACAACATAGTTCCCTTGTCTTTTAGAAAATCTTTTTTAAACATTATCCATATTAAAAAGAAATTCAACAATGAGCCCAAAGCATAAGCCATTGGAAGTGCAAGCATCTTGGTCCCAGGGACATCCTTAACTCTAAGTAGATTTTCTAATAAATCTAAAACATTTGGGAATATTCTAAAAATATTAAGAATTAAATAAGCAAACACAATTATCATCAAAGACGATGTCACATTAATAATAAGAGGTTTTTTTGTTTTTGATGCTGCATAATAACCTCTCACAAAAAGCAAAACCAAGCTTTGACTAACAAGAGAGATAATAAATAATGCCACAGCTGCAGCAGTCAATCTAGTATCTGCCCAAGTAAAAGTGTTTGCACCCAAAATTACACGGATTATCTGAGCTCGTAAAACTATAATCAAAGAAATAATTGGTAATGACCAAAAGATGATTTGTCTTGCTGCTCCTATAATATTCCCAATAAAATTATTCATATCTTTAGAGGAATACGATTTAACTAAAACTGGGAAAGCAGCAACAGAGTATGATATCCCTATTATACCCACAGGAACTGACTGCAAGTTAAACGAGAAAGTAAATAAAGAAATAGAACCTTCCTTCAGGGTCGAAGCCATTGCTATTAAAAAAATGAAGGCCAAACTATTACAAGACAATGCTAGTGTCCTCGGGATAGATAATTTTGTCACATTATATATTTCTTTCCAATCAATCTTAAAAGTTAATTTAGGGAATAATCCATGACCAATAACAACAGGAACTTGTATCAACAAATGCATAACTGCGCCCAAGATAACACCATAAGCCAGACCATAAACTCCAAATATTGGATAAAAATATATTATTCCAAATAATATCCCTAAATTATAAAATATTGGGGATAGAGAAAAAACAAAAAAGTTTTTGAATAATTGAGTAACTGAACCTATCATATTTGAAAGACCAATAAATATTGGTGACAGAAGCATGATACGACTAGTCGTTACTAAAGAACTTAATTGAGATTCACTAAATCCGGGTGCAATATACCTAGCTATATATGGCATCAAAATAGCGATTATCAAGCTTGTAATAACCATGAAAACCATAAAGGCACTGAAAATATTATTCAGAAAGGTGCGAGCATTACTCTTATCATCATCTTTTATTTTACATACTAAGAATGGAAGCAAAACAGTAACAGAAGCCAATGAAGCAATAGAAATATAAATAAAATCTGGCACTCTAAAAGCTGCATAGTAAACATCCAAAACTGGCCCTGCTCCGATATGACTTGCCAGTGTCCTGTCACGAATGAGGCCCAATATTTGGGAGATAAAAGCGAAACCGCCAAGTAGTAAGGCGGCTTCGTTTATCCCATTAAATTCTTTATTGAAGAATGTTAGAATTTTTTTTTGCATTAATTGAAACTATTATTGTGTTTTGCTAGGTGTTTTTGTAGTTGTTGTAGCTGTAGCTCCTGTAGTGTTTGTAGTTGTAGTAGGAGTTACAGCTGTTTCAGGAAAACTAGATAATGAATCTATAGCTTTCTTTACATCTTCATTATCAGGCAATACTTGTTTCAAAATCTTGTATTGAATCAAAGCCTCACCTGTACGTCCAACTTTTTGATAAGCTTGACCCAAGTAGTAACGAGCATTTAGATAGTTTGTATCAATTATTACAGCTTGTTCAAATGAGCCAACAGCTGCTGCGTATTGAGCATCATTGAATCGAAGTAAACCTAAACGGAAGAATATTGTAGCATCGTTTGGATTAAGTTGTGTAGCTTTTTCTAGTTGTTTTATGGCAGCAGCTGTATTACCTTCGCTTGATTCAATCTGAGCTAACAATATTGTTGCATCAGAATAATTCAACTTGAGATCAAGTGCTTGCTGAATTAATTTGCGGGCAGCGTCGTTATTCTTCTTGAGTATTTCTAGTTGTGCTTTTGCAAGAATAATAGATGGATTCGTAGGTGCTAATTCCTGAGCTTTTGTATAAGCACTCATAGCACTCTCATAACTATTCTCAACAGATAGAGGAACCAAGGAAGCATATACATTTGCAAGATTAACGTAGTTTAGATATTGCTTTGGATTTTGACTTACTGCAAGAGTAGCAGAATTTTGAGCATAGTTTATCAATTGCTGAAGATTTGATTTGAGTACATCTTGAGAAACTTTCTCATCATTTACTAATACACCAATCTCAGCTATATAAACTTGTGAAAGTGTACGGTAGTAAACATCATTCTTGTCTAAAGAAATTGCATTTACAAGCATCTTCTCAGAAGAAGCCAATGATTCCATAGTGTTTGTAGCATTTAACCCTTTAGAGAAATACATAACAGAAGTAAACTTCTCTACGTATAAATATGTAACAGAAAGAGTAACGATCATTAAAACCATGAGCGATAGAATTGCAAAGAAACTATTTCTAGGGTCATTGAGGAAAGAAAATTCTCTAACTTCTACAACTTGTTTGTAAACCAAAATTCCAACCAAGATACCACTAGAAGCAAATGCTAACATTAACATTATTATGTTTGGAGTATAAATAACGAATGTTATCCATGAGTAAAGAGATATCATAAATGTTGTCAAAATGAAGTAGTTAGAAAGTGGATCTTTCAAAGCAACACGCATTGACTGAATACCTCTCATCGTAAAGACAATCAAGAATACTAACCACGACAATAGCCCCAATATACCTGTAGTAACAACAAAAGTTGAAAATGTACTGTAGCCACTTGTGAAATCAGAATTCCAAAAGATTGTTTGTGTTATTTCTTTTGGTTGCCATAGAGACCAATCTAAACCAAAAGTATTAGGACCTGTACCAAAGAAAGGATTATGCTTTATTGACTTAAGAGCTATTTCACCTGTAGTAACAAGAGAAGGACGGACTTCAGGACTTGAAAGACTTATATATCTAGAAATAAGTCCACCTAGAGAGTTACTTCCAACCAAGAATGTTAGACACACAAAGACAACGACTAATGAGACAAAAGGAAATCTTTTCTTGTCCCCACCATGAATGATGTTAATACCTGCGTGCTGTATGGAAACGCTGTAGACGAAAATAATGATTGAGAAGATTCCTACCAACAACCATACTAGTGGAATGTTGATAACAATCAAGAAGAATAATCCAGAGACAAGAAGGAAATATTGAAGTATCAAATATAAACGTTTTGTTTTCAAGAATTCAATAGAGAACAAACATAGCAAAACAATCAAACCGAACAGTAGAGCAAAATTATTCCAGCTACCAACAAGGTTGCCAGCTGAGACTCCCTGCAATAGTCCCGGCATAAATCTACCAAAACCAATAAACATATTGATTAGTTCAAAAACAGAGAGAATCAAAGCTCCTAAGAATAGAGCCTTGAAGAAATACCACAATCGTCCTTCTGACTGGAAAAACATTGAGGAAAGGAAAAAGATAACATATAGGATCAACATTGATCCAAATGTCCCCATTTCAAATCCACTTCCGAACAATGAAATATAAAGTGATGAAGAGAAAAATGAAGAAACTAAAAATACAAGAGGAACAATTCCGGCAAAAAGAATCAATCTATCTTTTGGAATTATAAACTTACCTTCTCCGAGCCTCGAAATTAACCAAAAGAAAACTGATAATGTCGTTCCTACTGAAAGCAGGAAGCCCTTGCTTGCTTCGAGAGTTACAGGAACATAAGGGATGAAGAAAAACAAAGACAAAAATATCGTACCTAATAATGTAATGAAAGACAACTTATTAAAAAACTCGATTCTTTTTGATTCCATATTTTTATAATCTTACTAATAATTTATTACTAATGACCATATTATACTTAATAAATAACCATAAAGCTAGACTACTATATTAATAATTCTCCCCTTTATATAAATGACACGTCTTATGGGTTTCTCTCCTATCCATTCCGATACTTTTTTATCCTTTAAAACCAAGGTTTTTATATCCTCTTCGTTGATATCTACGGGAATTGTTATTTCTGTACGGACCTTGCCATTTATCTGAACTCCTATCGTAATGTTTTCATCTACAACTTTCTTCTTGTCCCATTTAGGCCAAGAACTTTTATGAATCGATTTTTTCTCCCCCAATTTCTGCCATAATTCCTCTGTAATATGAGGAGCAAATGGAGCTAAAATTTGTAAAAACATTTTGAAATCTTTAATCCCAATATTTTGAGATTTTTCCATTTCATTTACAAGAACCATCATAGAAGATACAGAAGTGTTGAAATTCATTGATTCAATATCTTCACTAACTTTCTTTATTGTTTTATGAAGAGATTTTTCTAAAACATCATCGCTTTTCACATTCTTTACCCTGTCTTGAATTCTCGCAATCTTATCAAGGAATCTTCTAGAGCCAATTATACTCTCAGTAGACCAAGCAACAGACTGATCAAAAGGACCGATGAACATCTCATAGATGCGCAAAGTATCTGCTCCGTATAGTGCAACTATTTCTTTTGGATCTACGGTGTTCCCTATAGACTTCGACATTTTCACTCCTCCTTCAGCCAGTATCATTCCATGTGAAGTTCTCTTCATATATGGCTCACTCGTAGGAACAAGCTTCATATCATACAAAAACTTATGCCAGAAACGAGAGTAAAGCAAGTGAAGAGTTGTATGTTCCATTCCTCCGTTATACCAATCTACTCCATTCTTCATCCAGTATTTTAAGGCCTTTTTAGAGGCAAACTCTTTCTTGTTCTTTGGATCTGTATAACGCAAGAAATACCAAGAAGAGCCTGCCCAGTTCGGCATTGTATCAGTCTCTCTCTTTGCTTTCCCTTTACATTTAGGGCAAGTCGTATTTACCCATTTAGAAATAATAGCGAGAGGAGATTCTCCGTTATCTGTCGGTACATAAGATTTAACTTTCGGTAATAATATAGGAAGCTCTTTCTCTGGAACTGGCACATAGCCACACCTATCACAATGAACTATCGGAATCGGTTCACCCCAATATCTCTGTCTAGAAAAGACCCAGTCTCGAAGTTTGTATTTCGTGACAATCTTTCCTCCAACTTTGTCTGTGATTTCTTTAGTATCTACGAGTGGTTTATCTATAATTGGCAAATTAAACTTTGTAGCAAAATCTCTATCTCTCTCATCGTGTTGTGGAACTGCCATTATCGCTCCGGTACCATAAGTCGCCAAGACATAATCGGCAATCCATATAGATACCTCTTCACCATTGGCAGGATTGATGGCTCTTATTCCTTTCAATTCTACACCTGTCTTTTCCTTATCATCAGAAGTTCTATCTATATCTGTCTTATCTTTTACGGCTTTGATATAAGCTTCCACTTCTTTTGAGTTAGATATTTGTGGTTTAAGTTTTGTGACTAAATCATGTTCTGGAGCAAGTACGACATATGTCGCACCGAAGATAGTGTCTGCACGAGTTGTAAACACTTTTATTTTCTCTAATGAATCTTTTATAGGAAATTCGATTTCGCTCCCTTCACTTTTACCTATCCAATTTCTCTGTTGAATTTTTATTTTTTCTAAATATTTTGTTTTATCTAAATCTTTGTCTAGTCTGTCTGCGTACTTTGTGATAGCGAGCATCCACTGCTCCTTCTCTCTCTTCTCAACAGGACTTTCACATCGATCACAGACACCACCGACAACTTCTTCATTAGCAAGACCAATCTTACATTTAGGACACCAGTTTATAGTTGTACGATGTTTATAAGCAAGACCCTTTTTATACATTTGAAGGAATATCCATTGCGTCCATTTGAAATAAGCTGGATTGGTCGTATCTATCTCTCGTGACCAATCAAACCCAAAACCTACAGATTTGAGCTGTTTTCGGAACACATCTGTATTAGTTTTAGTTATCTTGGCTGGATCTATGCCCATTTTGATAGCGTAGTTCTCTGTCGGAAGACCGAAGGCATCCCAACCTATTGGATAGAGAACATTGTACCCTTCCATTCTGCGTTTGCGCGAGATGATATCCATCGCCGTATTGGAACGAATATGCCCCACATGGAGCCCGGCTCCTGATGGATAAGGAAACTCTATAAGACCATAAAAAGTCTTCCCTTTACCTCCTGTTTTAGCTTCATAGATTTTACTTTTTTCCCAGACGCCTTGCCACTTCTTTTCTATTTTTTTATGATCGTAATTATTCATTATTATTTATGTTTATTATTTGTTAAATTTCTTTATTGCTAACCATATGAGAATTCCCAGGGCAATAGCGAGAATTATAACTTTTGCCAAATTATCAGCTTGAGACCAGTAACGCATTGAAGCAATAATAAGAGAAAGAACTCCACCCCAAGCAAAAGATATTGAGAGAACAGAAATAGCAATAAACCCTCCTGAAATTAAAGAAATAATTCCCAAAATAATAAGTGTAATGAAAACTTTCTTTTCATAAACCTTGCGAGCTGTTTCGTAATTTAGTTGCTTTGTGTAATTCTCATTACAATAACCTTGAACCTCTGTCTTTCCTTTTACATCTAGATTTGGGTATGCATTCTCGCTCCACTGACCCCCCACTTTGAGACATTCTTCTTTTGTTTTTATGGTCTCAACAACTTGGGCTGGCTTTATATAGGAATCAAAAACAGGTTCCTTATAAACTAAAGACACAGTATAATTAAAAAATAAATTCATGACTATGACAATAGCCACAATGATAGAAATCTTTACAAAACCTAGACCTTTTTGATTATTTGGTTGATTGTTTATATTTGTTTCCATAATGTTTCTATTATAACAGAAAAAGGCCTGCAATGAAATTTAGCAGGACCCCTTCATATCATATTTTTAACGTTTTTATTTTAACTTTCCCCTGTCTTAAAACCTCGATTTGTTCATTCTTAAGTCTTATTAAAGTTGAAGGTTCACCTACCCTCCGACCACCATTTATATATAAATCTACATCCCCTCCAAAATAAGACTTGGCCTCTTTTATTGTTTCAGCTGGAACAAAACCTTCTTTATTTGCACTTGGAGCTACAACAGGGTCAACCTTTTCTAATAAATTAAACAGGTCCTTGTTTTTATCTCCTATCATTCTAAAAGCTATTTCATTAGTACCTCTGTGTATGTATTTGAATTTTAGATCATTACAAGAAAGTAATACACTTACTTCCCCTGGCCAAATTTTGTTTAAAAATTCAATTTCTTTTTTATTTATTTTTATACCAAACTTGTTTAAATCTTTAAAAGAAGAAATAAGTACTATTAGTGCTTTATTTTCATCTCTCTCTTTTATTTTATATATTTTATCAATAGCTTTTTTAGCTTTAGTGCTTGCCACTAAACCATACAAAGTATCCGTGGGTAGTATTACCAATCCATTATTTTTGATTATTTCTATTGCTTTTTGCCAATCAGTTTTCATACTTAATAAAATCTTACTATACATATTATACTTCTACCATCTGGCATCTACAAGTAAAATGTTTTATATCTTAAATTCTATAACATCCCCATTTTTAACGATATATTCTTTGCCTTCTGTACGAACCTTACCTTTTGCACGAGCTTCTGCAAAACTACCAGCTAGGAGTAAATCTTCCCAAAATACAACCTCTGCACGAATAAATTTGTCTTTAAAATCTGTATGAATGGCCATACCTGCTACAGGTGCAGTACTACCTTTCTTTATAGTCCAAGCACGAGTCTCGTCTTCTCCAGTAGTAAAATAAGTATCAAGTCCCAGAAGCTTATATCCTTCTGTGATTAGATTATTAATACCATCATCTTCACTTCCTAGTTCTTTTCTAAACATCTCCTTTTCTTCTCCTTCAAAATCTTTGAGTTCATCTTCCACTTTTGCATCTATCACTACATATCTAGAACCCATGCTTTCTATATAATCCGTAAGCTCTTTAAAAACCTCAGGATTAGCAGTATCAAGATTTTCTGATCCAGCTCTTTTGTTTAGTCCATATATAAAAGGCTTCATAGATAAAAGCCCCAATTGTTTTATTTTCTCTAATTCTTTTTCATTAAATTCTACAATGTTAGCAAGACGGCCCGCTTCTAATACTGGTATAAGTTTATTCAAAGCTTCTTCTTCTAAGATAAATTCTTTATCTCCTCGTCTTACTTCTCTAGTAATATTATTCTTTCTCTTTATGACAGTTTCTAAATCAGCAAGGATAAGCTCTAAGTTTATTATTTCAATATCTCTAAGTGGATCAATATCTCCCATGACATGAAGTATTTCATTCCCCTTGCCGCTCTTCAGAGGGAAAATTCTAACCATTTCAAGTATAGCGTCTACTTCACGTATATTTGCCAAAAATTTATTACCCAACCCTTCACCTTCTGATGCTCCTTTTACAAGACCCGCTATATCTACGAATTCTATAGCGGCCGGGATGGTTTTGGCAGATTTAGAGAATTCTGAAAGTTTCCAAAGACGATCGTCTGGAACAGCCACAACTCCGACAGACGGGTCTATGGTACAAAATGGATAATTCTCACAAGGAACACCCTTTTTTGTAAGAGCGTTAAAAAGCGTGGATTTCCCCACATTTGGCAAACCGACAATTCCGATTGATAAACTCATGTTTAGAATATAGCAGATTTAAGAGAAAACCCGAAATTACATCATCCCAAGTCTTTCTTTGATTTTCTCTACAACTTGTTCTATTTTGATATCTGTCTTCATGAAATAGTAAGTTGGTTCGAGTGCTGTAATATCTCTATTCCTTTCTTCGTCAGCACTTGATAGATTGGTAAGCATAATAACAGGAACAGTTTTACCCCATTCATCAGCTCTCAACTCCTTCAACATCTTCATACCGTTCATTTTGGGCATAACAATATCAAGCAAAATAAGATCTGGGTGTTCTAAGAGAGCAAGAGCAAGCCCTTCTTCTCCATTCTCAGCATCTAATATGGTAAACCCTTCTTTTTGTAATTTATCATCCAGTGCATTTCTTAAAGCTTTCTCGTCTTCTGTTATAAGAATTATTTTTTTATTTTCCATTTTATTTTATTTTGATTCCCCTAATAATAGTGTTTTAGAAATCTCATTTATTATATCTTCTAATTTATTATTCGACTTAATAAAGTACTTACTAGCTCCTAGGTTCATATATGTTTCAATCTTGTCTGGACTTGCAGTATTTGAAACTACAAAAATAGGAACCTCTCTATATTTCATATTATTTTCATCTTTGCACCAAGCAATAAAATCAAGCCCATTCCCTTTGCCTATAAGATAATGATCTAGCCAGACGACATCTATCTTATCTAAATTTAACATACAATCTTTGGCTTCCTCAATAGTACGTGCTTCCACCACACCAAAATTCATCTTTTCCAGTTTTAATCTTATCGCTTCCAGTAAAGGCTTCTCATCTTCTACCACTAGTACTACATATTTACGGTCTGACATATTACAATTATAAATTAATTAAATAAATACTTGCGTCTCGACTTCTTTCATCTTCATTCCACTAATAGGGAAAGAAACATAGAAAGTGGTCCCTTTGTTTTCTTCTGATTTGAACCATATCTCACCACCAGCTTTGTCTACAATAGACTTGATCACATATAGGCCAAGACCAGTCCCCTCTGTTTCTGACTCTTTTGCATTATCTGCACGGAACAATTTCTGGAAGATTTTATCTTGCTGATAGATAGGTATACCCATACCAGAATCTTCCACGAAAAAGACCAAACTGTCTTCATCTAATTTCTTATGACCGAACTCATCTCC
This sequence comes from bacterium, assembly GCA_021831595.1. GTDB lineage: Bacteria > Patescibacteriota > Minisyncoccia > Phycocordibacterales > UBA9973 > UBA8515. The sequence goes on along the minus strand of JAKBMK010000025.1, from coordinate 144,895 downwards.
TTTCTTCTTTTTTTCAATGCAAATCTTTACCCTACCCTTAATCTCTGTATACTTTATAGCATTTGATAATAAATTCTGGAAGATCATTCGAAGTAATTTCTCATCAGCTGAAAATTCTCCAATGTTTTCATCTATATCATCTTCAATGACCAACCCTCTTTTTATTATCTGTGATTTACTTTCATCGAGAACACTATTAATCAAATCTTTCAGATTTATTGGTTTTGATTCTATTATAAATGTGCCCATATCTAAACGGGAAACATTGAGTAAATCATCAACGAGGTTTACCATTCGCTTATTCCCCGTGGCAACTTCTTCCAAATATTTTTTCTGTTCCTCATTTATAGCCCCAGCATCTCCGGCAAGAAGCATCTCTGTGTACCAGTTTATCGCTGAAAGTGGAGTGCGAAGCTGGTGTGAAGCCAAGGAAACGAATTCTGTTTTAGCTTTATCAACTTCCTTTTCCTTAGTGATATCACGTTCAATAGCCACAAAATAGATAATATCTCCATTACTATTAAACACCGGCGAAATACTTACAATGGCTGTATAAAAATCTCCTGATTTTCTTTTGTTTCGAATCTCACTTATAAAAACCCTTTTATGAACCTTTATAGTATCCCATAAATTTTCGTAATAGCTTTTAGGCATTGGCGACTTCCATAATACTCCAGCCTTCTTACCCAAGGCTTCTTCTGGTTTGTAACCAGTTATTTTCTCGACTGCATTATTTCCAAAAATAACAACACCTTCAGCGTCCGTAATAACTATCAAATCAGAAGCATTCTCCACAGCGAGTTTGAATTTCTCCAAATCATTAGCAAGATTTTCTACTTTCGACTTTTCACCTTCAACATCTTCCAGGATATTCAATATTGCTTTATTCTGATTCTCAGACTCCTTAACCTTCTCATTAATTTTATTCGTTTGTTCTTTCACCTTGTTATCAAGATTTTCATAGAGATCTTTTAGATCTTTTGACATTTTATTGGTATACAAAGCCATATCAGAAAATTCATCTTGTGTATCTATTTTTATTTCTTGACTAAAGTCTCCCTTACTTATATTTGTAAAAAATAATTTAAATTTATCTAACGGTTTGATAAAATATATTATAAAGAAATATATTATTAAGGAGATTATAATTAATACAATAAGTACTATAATTATAAGACTAATAACTGTATTTAAAACTTGAGCACTGACTGTTTCTAGTCTTATTTCTGTCACTAAATAAAATGGTAAATCCCTAATCTTGACCAGACTAATTATCTCTTTATCTTTATCTTCTTTATCATATAACGACAGAATCACAGGGGATTTATATGTACGAATTTCTTTTTGTACTAAATCATACTGAAGAGGAATTATCTCTTTGTCTAAAAATTTGTTCGTCTGTTTAATCTCTTCCTTTTCTCCTTCATTCAAAAATCCTAAACTTTTTAATTTTCTACTTTCATCGTTTGAATACAAAACCACACCAAATTGGTCAACAAGCATCACCGTATTTTCTTTTACTATTTCACTTCTATTTATAGGTTTATTAATAGCGTTTTCATCAACTTTAGCTATCATAATACCTATAATTTCTCCATTGTCATTATAGACTGGATCAGAAAAATAATATCCAAATTGATTACTTGTTTTCCCTATAGCAACATCCACAAAAGAATTACCTTTTATAGAATTTTTAAAATAATCTCTGAAGCTGTAGTCCTGACCAATGAAACGAGGGTCTGTAGATATTAAACAAACTCCCTTAGTATCCAATAGATATATAGCCAAATAATCTTTATTGCTAGTGGTGTAATCTGTAAAAATTTTAGTTAATTCTTTGTTTTTTGCTGGTGTTTGATTTAAAAGAAATTCTTTAACTCTAGTTCTAGTACTAAGCATATGTATGAAGAGCTTGTTGTTTTCAAAATTCATATCAGTCTCATGTGTCTGCTCTATAGAACTGATAGTAATTTCGTTTTCTTTGTTGCTTAGCAACATTTTGTTAACATAAAAATAAACAACAAATCCCGCCAACACCAAACAAAAAATACTAGCTATAGAGAGGGTCAATAAAACTTTTTCTTTTAATAAAAGCTTTTTCATAAATTATTTGTCTAGTTTTTTATTTTCCATGGTTTTGTTTATCCTCTTCTAATTCCTTTATTCTTTCTTTTAGCTTAATCATTTCTAATTCTCTGTTTATCATCATTTTATTATTTTTTTCATAAAGCTCCAAACTTCCTTCTAATTTTCTTGCTGACATTTCGAGCTTTTCTGTCCTTTCCTTCACCTTATCTTCCAAATTTTGATACAACTCCTTCAACTTATTAAGCATTTCTTTAAAGGAAATTGCCATATCTCCCACTTCATCATTTAATTCCGGTTCAATTTCTACATCCATATCCCCGTCTTTAACTTTCAGAGCCTTATCTCTCAATGTTTGTAGTGGTTTTACTATCGATTGACTTATTAAATATCCAGAAAACAAAGCTAATATAAAAATAACTATTATAAATAACAATAACCTTGGTATTAGACTGAGCACGGGATCCATCGCTTCGCTGTAGTCAACTTTAGAGATAAGACATGATTCTATCTCTGGGACCCATCTAGCATAACCAAAAGCTTTATCTCCATGGTAATCGTTTAATAAATAATGGTTAGAATTTTTATCTAAACAACTATTTATTTGAGGCAAATATATAGTCTTTTTCAAAGCAGCTCCATTTTCTTTTTTAAGATCAGTAATAACAACATGAGAAGTATTAACGAGAAAAGTCTCCCCTGTCTCTCCTAGCCCTAATCTATTCGACATGAGATAGTTAATGTTTTCAGTATTAATTTTAACAGCAAACACACCAAGGACACTTCCATCAGTATCTTTTACTGGAGTTGCAATTGTTAGTATGATTTTCTTAAAAGTCAGATCATATACAAAACTTTTCAAGGTTGTCCTAATTTTACCATCAACAAAGTAGGATTCATCTGCTTTTATTTTACCTTCTTCTTGTTTATTATTAGAGGCAACAATAACACCATCATTATTCAAAATAGAAAAATCTATTAACTCAGATCTATTGACCATGTTATTGTCTAATAATAATAAAACTTTTTCTTTGTTAGTATTTTTATCTCCTTTTAATAGTTTAACAACTTCAGAGTGTACCTCTCTACTATTTATATTTGTTTCTATATCTAAAATACTAAAATTAAAATATTGACTAATGTAATCACCCTTCAAGTATGAAATGCTTGTTAATCTCATATTGATTTCATTCTTGGTATTACTTTCTAAAAAAAAGAAAAATATCAAACTCAAAATAACTGCGGTAGACAAAACTGCTACCTCAATAGTTATTATTATCTTTTTTGATAAACTTAACCTCATATTTTTTTACTGGCATAAAAGTCTGATAAAAACTGCATATCAAAAGCATCTTTGACATTAATTTTCTTGGAAATGATACCTTGATCGGTCAGAACTTCAAGGGTTTGTTTCCATCTATTTAATTCCATCCAGCCCAAAGATGAAGAGCCATCATTAATGAGTGGGATTGAGTCATTTAACATATCCATCTCATGTGTCTTTGAACTATTGACGGCATATTTCAAAACTATATTTACAGCTTCTTCTTGGTTTTCGAAAACATATTGCCAACCATCCAATGTCGCGCTTAAAAATCTCTCAACCAATTGTGGATTCGTCCTTATCAAGTCCTCTGTCGTAAAAATAATATCTGAATAGACATTCACTCCATAATCTGACATTAAAATAGTGTTCACATCATAACCCTTTTCTTTTATAAGATTTGGTTCATTTATAATAAACGAAGTAGAGGCATCTACTGTACCATCTAGAATCTCTTTGCCATCAAAACCAATATCTACTTCTTTTACAAGTTTACGATCAATCTTAAGTTTATTCATCATCGCTTTGTACAAATAAACTGTATTTGAACCTTTTTCTAAACCAATAGTTTTGCCAACAAAATCAGTAGGTTTATAAATATTATTCTTTTTTAATGAATACATCGCAGCTGGATTGGTTTTATATATCACAGCAATTGCTTTGACTGGAATACCCTGCTCACGGGCAATAAGCAACTGATCAGCTCCCATTATCCCAAAACTAGCTTCTCCTTTCATAACTGAATCGACTACAGATGATTTGAAATCAAAAGGTATAATCTTAACTTCTAACCCTTTCTTTTTATAAAATCCTTTATCCAAGGCTACATAATTTCCAGCATATTCTGATTGATGTACCCAATTTAACTTTAAGTTAATATTATCAACTACACCACTGTATTTAACATTGTTATTTTTGTGAAAATAAAAATAATAAGCAAAAGAAAAAACTATTAAGATTACAAAGATAATAGTTAAAATGTTTTTTTTCATATAATATCTTTATTGCTCAAATATTTATTTAAAATTACAAAATAATAATAAGATTATTTTAATCCATGATCATGGAAACATTTCTTGTATTTCTGGTCTGTAACCATAAGATGATCAATAAGCCAATCCTCAAGAAAATCAATTAGTTCAAAAGCAAAATCCACACTAAAAGTTGGATATTTTTCTTTCATCTTTGTTAATTTCTCATTAAATTCTTTATGTTTTGACACATGCTCTTCTGCCTCTTCATAGTGAAACTCTTCAAAATATTTTTCTTCTGTAGCAAAATGAAACACTTTGTATTTAACAAGAGTCTCTATGATATGGCCCAGATGCTCTTCGGTATTGTTATTACTAATAGCATCCAAGAGTTCATTGATTGTATCAAACATATGCTTGTGCTGATCATCAAGCTCCTTTACTCCAACACTATATTTTTCGTTCCACTCTAATTTCTTATTGTTTAAATCCATATGAATAATTATATCAAATAAAATAATATAAAGGAAATTTTGATCATGATTCTATCCAAGAATAAATGACTAGGGGGTTAAATGAACTAGTACTAATACTCAACTTTCGAAAAACATCTCTAATTGAACCTGAAACCAAAATAGATCTAGTATTCCCTCCAGTATTTGATACCGTATAAGTACAAGTATTTCCATCAATCACTAAACTTACCGTCCCTACGTAACTGTTATTTTCTCTTATCGTCTCTAGTGCGACCTCAGCACAAGCATTTACTAGTGACTTTGCCTGATTTAGGTTTTTGGAATTTATACTACTCTTTATAGACCATACGCTACTGGTCGATAAAGACAATGACAGGGCTAGTGCAAGACTCCCTAGAATTATCACCACAAAGAGAGTAGAGAAACCTTTCTTTTTTAGATTATATTTATTCATATTATTATTTTCTTAAACTTGTGCTACCATTAAAAGTAAAAGAGTAAGATCCAGCTCTGTTGGTATCAGGTACATTACTTTTTAAATTAAAACTAATCTTTATTATATCTGGAGTGTTTGGTCTAGAAAAATTAGAGAAGGTTAAATTACTCACAACAACTTTGTTGTTCGTCAGTGCAACAGGAGCATTAGTTCCCTCAGTTATATAGAGAATTCCGTTACTTACTGTAAAATTGGTAGGGTTTGTAAGAGAAGATAATGTCGCAACACTTAAATTTGAAGCAGAATTTGAAATTGTTGGACTATTTATTGAACTTGCGTTTTGTATAGCATCTGATATCACTTTCATCACCTTAGAACCTTGATCATTTACTTCAAGAGCCATTTGATTGTGCATACGTGAAGATGCAATACTACTTCCAAAAGAAACCATCGCTAGGACAATTGTGGTAAAAATAACTACATAGATAATTGTCTCTATCAATGTAAAAGCTTTTTGGTTTTGATTTTTATTTTTCGTCATTTTTTATTTCACTTAATTACTACAATCATTATAAAGGCTTGAGACCAACAGCAAAGGCATGCTTACCAGTTGAAGCCGCAGTACCAATACTATCTATAACACCTGTCGCTCCAGAAGAAGTCATCATTTTACTATAAGCATTTCTAGAGAACTGAGATGAGGAATTACCATTCGCATAATCTTGTACCCATCCACCACCTTGAGTGAGAGGAGCTGCAAACGTCTTAGATCCACTGGTATTTACACTTGGGAAAATTATTATAGTTGAATAAGCCGAAGGAAGAGTCATAGAAGCTGCTCTATACGTCGTATTATTCACTACATATTCTACATTTGAGATAGTATCTATCGGATTAATAATATTAAAGCAACCTCGATATGCATTTATTGTAATAGCAAATCTAGAATTAGCACTGAGTCCAAATGTATAACTAGCGGGTTCGTTTGCTCCAGCAATTTTATAATATAAAGCTTGGTTTGAATTACCATTTTTATGTCTACCAATCTGGATCCAACCGGCAGGGATTGTATTCAATCTATCAGTAGCATTGTTGTGCATAATATATGCAAACATTATATCGTTTTGAACAACACCAGTTGGTTTTGCTACAACAGCTGAAGTAGAAGCAGAGTTGTCATAGTTCGTAGGAATTATTCCTGTTGTCACACAAGCACCGCCAAGTGTTGTAAATGTTCCATCTGGTGAGTACCCTGTACCAGTAGCATTTGTTGCATAACCACGATAATAATATAAAGTTCCAGGAATTAACCCTGTTCTATTTTGAGTGAATACTCCTGTAGTTGTGCCTCCTTCTGCTACACAATTTGTTGTAGGGTTTGGTGTTGTTCCATAACATGTTCCACGAGTTATAGAATTTGGAACTCCTAGAGAAGTTACATTAGCACCGAGAATAGCTGTCGTTCCTGTGATGGAAGCAACAGTTGGAGATGTGATAGTAGGCACATAAACAATTTCTTCATTTGTTATAGTACATGTTTTTGTAGTGCCTGGTGAAAGAGTCACAGAACCATTTGACGCACAATCACCCCCTATAGTACCCATATAAGCTGAATTAGGTATTTCTGAAACACTATGAATTCCTGAATTAAAAGTATTAACAACTCCAGATGTTACCGGGTTAGTATCAACCAATAGACTAAAATCTCCTGCGACCTTATTCCCCCCGTGATTTATAACAACTTTATTTACAACAAGCTTTGAAGGTTTCTCCTCGTTTGTAATGAGACATGTTGCAACAGTGTTAGTAACTAAATTCACAACTCCACTTGCATCACAATCACCGCTAAAAGTTTGAGTGTAGTTTGTATTTGAAGATTCTGTCACCGTATGTGATCCTTCAGGAAACGAATTTGCCACCCCCAAACTTATGACGGTTCCGTCTACTTTATAAGGTGCAAAATCAGAAGCAGTACTTGTCCCCCCGTGATTAATAACAGATTTATTTACAGTTAAACCAACGCCTGTATTTAATATTGCTCGCCAATTGGTTAGATATGTACTTAGAGTAAGAGAATTGGTGGCAGATACTTCATCTGGCCAAGAGACAGTGACAACTATCTTTTTCTGATTATCATTTATAGTTGAAATCACAAGAACTCTCTTAAAAATATTTGTAACATCAGAACTACCAGATAGACTCCAAATATTCCCTGATGTGGATAATCCATAAGTCCCATCTATCAAATTTGCGAAGTCAGCATTGCGAATATTCTTGATTGCTTCAACTCCCTCTTCTGCTAAAATACTAGCTCTTTCTCTATTCGCTGTATTATGTGATTTTATAGAAACATTATGAAAAACATTATTTGTGGATATAACAAAAATAAGAAAAATAGAAATTGAAACTAAAATTTCTACCAAAGAAAAACCATTATTAATATGTAATTGTTCCCTTCGCATTTATATTTAAATTCTTTACCTCATTGTTACTATTTGTAAAAGTTATTATTCCTGGAGTAAGTGTTACCCCTGTCGATTTTTCAAAAATTATTTCATTAATACCACTGGTCTTTATATCACTTTGAATACTTATCGACTCTTTGAAACTAACATCTCTATTGACATAACTATCTCCCTTAAAAATAACAACTTCTGTAGGATTGATCTTCACTCCCCATCTTGAATCGCCTTTATTTGAAAGAGCGCTAGACGAGGCGTACCTGAGAGCTTCAACTGTGCCATTTACAACAATATTTAAATTATTATTTTTCTTAAAATTTTTATATATAGAATCGGAAACTGATAACAACAAAGCAGAAATACCTAAAACAAGTATAAGCTCCACCAGAGAAAACCCTTTTTCATTTTTAATTTTAAAATTGTGATAAACCATAGATAGGTCCGATAATACCAGAGACAACAAAACCAACAATCAAACCAACAATAATCAGAATAACAGGCTCGATAACAGTTGCCAGATCTCGAGACATAGCTTCAGTCTTTTCTTCAAAAATTATACCTATCTTTATAAGAGTTTCAGAGAGTCTGCCGGACCTCTCAGAAGAAATAATTAACTGTTGAATTGGATTTGGAATATAAAATTCTGAATTAGGATACTTCGATAAAGCATTTTCAAAGGAGTCCCCTTTGTCGATACTTTTGTCCAAATAATCATAGAATTTTGCATAAGTTCTATAGTCAGCACCATCTCGAATTGCAATCAAAGTCTCTCCTACTTGAAAACCAGCCTGCAACAATGCTCCTCCTATATAACCGAAACGAGCTAACTCCACTCCTTGAACTAATTTATCAATACCCGGAATATGAAATAGAATATAATCACCTATAAATTTTGTTTTTTTTGTAAAAGAAAATAAAATAGGCCAAAGTAATAATAAATAAAATTATCAAAGGAACAAATATGATTCCATAAGTTTTCAAAAACACACCGAGCCAAATTAGAATTCTTGTGCTAACTGGAAGAGTAGCATTCGATTGACTAAAAATTGTCACAAGATCCGGCAAGATAGCCCAGGCACTTCCGATACCTACAATGATAGCTAAAATTAATACAACCCCTGGATATAAGAGAGCGGACTTCAATCTTGATTTGAAAACTTTTTCTTTGTGCTGCTGGATTGTTACTAGATTTAAATGCTCTGGCAGTCTACCGGCTTCTTCCCCAGAACGAATAAGAGTTATAACTCTATTCGATAAAAATTTAGTTTCTTGAAAAGCTTTCCATAGTGGTGATCCAGATTGAACCATGTCTTCGATCACATCTACTACCCTTTTCATTTTGGCGTTTTTTATTGAGCTTTTTAATGAAGAAAGAGCGTTTATGATACCCATACCAGAAGAAATAAGCAGACTTAAATTCTCAATAAAAAAATCTTTCTCATCTCCAAAACCAACACTAATGTAAGGCCAATCAGATCTATATTCGAAGACTGGATTTTTGAAACCTTCTTTTTGATATGATTCTCTAATTTTTATTTCTTTCATATTTATGAATTTATGACACGAACAACTTCTTCGATAGTAGTGATACCTGTTTTGACTTTATCTATACCATCTTCAAACATTGTTTTGAAACCTTGCTGACGAATCAGATCATTTATCTCTTTTGTGGAAGGACTTTTAGAAATCAAATCTTGAAGCGCTGGTGTCATAGTGACAAATTCGAAAACTCCTATTCGTCCTTTAAACCCAGTATTCGAACAAGCCTCACAACCTTTGCCTTTATATAGACTTATTTTCTCTCCTTCAAAATATTTATCAGCTTCAACTCCTAGATTATTTAATTCCTGATTCGTGATATCATAACTAACCTTACATGAATCACATATCCTTCTAACTAAACGCTGAGCAATTATGAGCTCCAGTGTAGAACCAATAAGGAATGGCTCTATCCCCATATCTATAAAACGAGGAATAGCGGTCACGGCATCATTTGAGTGGAAAGTAGACAAGAGCAAATGTCCCGTAAGCGAAGCATTTACTGCAATATCAGCCGTCTCTAAATCTCTTATCTCTCCAACGAGAATAACATTTGGGTCCTGACGCATTATAGACCTGAGCCCTTTTGCAAATGTTAAATTCGTTTGTGTGTTCGCTTGTATCTGATTCACTCCTACTATCTTGTACTCAACAGGGTCTTCAATAGTTGTAATATTACGATCTTTCGTATTAACGATCTTGATAATTGAATATAATGTGGTACTTTTACCACTTCCAGTAGGACCTGTCACAAGAATCATCCCAAATGGTTTCTTGGAACTCTTTAAAACTTGCTCATATAATTCCTGAGAAAGACCTATGTCCGTCAAAGTTAAATCTTTAACATAAGAAGAGAGAACTCTGATAGCGATCTTTTCGCCATCTAAAGTAGGAATTATCGATACACGCAAATCAACAGGGACATCATAAACTTTTGATGTAAAACGTATTGCTCCATCTTGTGGACTAAAATGTTCATCAATACGCAACTTCGACTGAACCTTAACCCTGTTTACTACATTTTCATAATATTCCTTTGGAATTTTACCTGCATCATGAAGAACTCCATCAATTCTGAAACGAATCATCACCTCTTTTTCACGAGGTTCACAGTGAATATCTGAAGCTTTTAACGATAGTGCATCTTCAATAATCTGATCAACTATTTCTGGAGCAATACGAGTTTTCGTTTTTGTTATTTTAGAAAATTGGGTTTCAAGACTTTGTTCATAGTTCACAAAAGTAGACTCTATGTCATCTGGCATAGAGAAAGTGATCACAATTTCTTTGTCTTTAAATATTTTAGACAACTCTTCTTTCAAAGATTCATTCTTAGGTTCATCCGTGGCAACAACAACTTTATTCCCCTCAATATTAAAGACAACAACTTTATACTTTCGAGCGATATTTTCTGGAATAAGCAAAACATGCTCTTTTGCAGGAGGATGAGCTATTATATTAGAATAAGAACTACCTAGATATTCGGCAATAGCCTGACCGACAATATCTGTACTTGTAATACCTTCTACAAGCAAATATTCTAAAATCGAGCTTCGGTGCTCCTCTTGATACCTCTCGGCATTTTTAATATCATCCTCGGTAACATAACTTCCATCTAATAATATTTTTTTCAAAAGATCTTGTTCTAATTTCATTTTCTATAAAAATTTATTATTAATAATTTAAATTAAGAAGAAAAAAAATTTTCTTTTATATAGCTCACCATGCTAGCTAGTGGCATACTTGTTTTCACAAAATAATCCCGAGCTCCAAGATCTCGAACTCTCTTTTCGTCTTCTTCTTGTCCAAGATTAGTAAGGACAACTACAGGGATATCTATATTCTAATCCTTCAAAGTTTTTAAAACATGGAAACCATCTACTTTAGGCATCACTAAATCACAAACTATCAAAGAAAAATCATTCTTTTCTATTAGAGGCAATAGGCCTTCTCCATTCAATAATGTCTCAACCAAAAAACCTTCTTTTTGCAACTTTAACTCTAGTGCTCTTAGGAGAGGTTTTTCATCCTCAATTATTAAAATTTTCTTATTTTCTGCTCCCATATTATAGTCAATTATATCATACATATTATTAATTTGTTAATTCGGACCATGTGGTACTCGTGATCTTTCCTGTTGTATCTAAATTGGCAATAACTTGTACACTACGAGAGATAGATTTTATAATTCCTTTAGAGGTAATCGTCTTTACCGTGTCATCAACATTGGTAGTAACTAAAACTTCTGAATAATCAGTGGTGTTAAAATTGACATGACAGTTCGCAGCAACACTACAAGTATACTTTTTGTTGCGGGCAATTTTAATGAGAGCATCACGAGCTCCAGCTTCTGAATAGAAAAGTGCTGTACCTGACGCTGCTTGTCCTTGCGACATAATGAGCTCATTTAGAGCAATAGATGTAATACTTACAACGACAGCCAGGGCCATTATCCCTATCACTATGACAGTCGGGAGAGTCGCTATTCCTTTGTTTTTTTTAATTGTTCGCATATAGGCTAACTGAAGTCCTCAGATTGGTGGTGTACTTCCAGTCTGGACTTGTACTATTATAATCAAAAATTATATTCACCAATATGGAGACATTGGTCGTATTGAAAGCAGTGTTTGTATTCTCAACTCTGGTAAATGCGCTAGCATTCTTTGCTGCGTCTACGAGCACATTACCACTCGTAATATTTACTCCATTACGAGTTAGATAGCCATTTGCGATATCGTACGTAATAGTACTCCCATCTCTAACTAAAACAAGAGATTTATTGGGTGTTCCACTTGCCGGAGTCGATACAGATGATGCATTCTTCAGATCTTGTCTTATTAGTTCTGTAGCAAATCTGATCGCATTATTCACTTCACTCTTAGCATTTGATTGCCCTCTGCCTTTTGAAAGAGAAATGAAAGTACTAGAAATCGCTACTATTAAAATAGATAGGATAGAAATGTATATTAGGAGTTCGAGCAAAGAAAAACCTCCATTATTTTGTAAATTATTCTTTATCATAATATATATCACGGTGCCCAATTCACTATTATATCATCTATAACTGGTGTATAGGTTCCTGCAACAATACAATCATCCGAACAAATTTGAACTTTATACCTAAAATATCTTTTATTATTCCAACCGGGAGCAGGATAATAAATACGCTATTATTTCTATCCCTGAGGATAGTATCTACACAAACTTATTCCCCTTCCCTAAAACTGTCACCGAAGACCACTTAAAACAGGCAATAGAGCTTGCTATTGATTTTCAATTACCATTCAAGAGGAACGATGTTTACATCGGCTGGGAAAATGGCTTAAATAATAATGAGGTTGTTATCGGAGCTATCAATAAAAAGATTGCTGACAAATATATCTACACCTTAAACAATGCTGGCATCAATATCCTTGCTTTAGAATCTCACATCGCTAGTATCGCACGATCGGTACAGACAAACACAAACGAAGCAACTTTAGTAATAAAAGAAAATCAAGAAAGTGTTACTATCTTTATTCTAAAAAATGGGAATATTAAATTCTCCCGCACAATTCCTTCTCGTTTTATGAAGGGAGAGGAGTCTTTAACCAAAGAAATAACAAAGATAAAAAATTCTTTTGAGTCAGAATACAAAGAAACAGTTGTTGAATTGCCCCTAATAAGAGCCACAGTAAAAGATGAATACAAACAGTATTTAGAAATGAATAATAGTCTTGATGTAGCATCTAAATGGCTTATATCAGTCGGTTGTGCAATCCGTGGAGAAATAGCAAAAGGGAAAGATAAGGGAATAAGCTTGCTTCCTATAAGTACAGAAGAGGCATACAAATACCAAAAAATAAAAACATTTGTTAATCTGATAAGAAATATAATAATAGGTATGTCTATATTTTTTGTGGCTACATTTTTGGCCGCTTATTTCTTTATTTTTTCATTATCACAAACAATCAAAAACAATACTTCGAACATAACAGTTTCTCCTGTCTCGGGAGATATAGCAGAAAAGGAAGCTCTGATCCAAGAAACCAACTCTCTAACCGGAGTTTCTTCTACTATATTGTCTACGACTCCCAACTGGAGCATACTCATAGATGAAGTTTCTTCGAGAGTCATATCAGGTATAACTATTTCTAGCTTCTCCATCACAAATATTGGCGACAAGATATCTGTCACAGGGATTTCAAGTGATCGCGACACTCTAAATAAATTCAAAAAAGTTTTACAAGAATCTTCTTACCTGACAGCGATCGATCTACCTATTACAAACCTAGAACAAAAAACAGATATACCCTTCTCGATAAATTTCAAAATCAAAGACCCAAACATGTTGTATTACAAATAAAATAATATGATAAACTCAAAAAATTTATTAATACTTATAGTGCAAAATTTAGTTATCTCTTTGATAGCTGTTTCTCTTTCTGTCGTCTCAATATTGATACTCAAAGGACAAATCGAAAAAATAACTGATGCTATAGTATTGAACCACAAACTTGAAAACGAACTGAAGAAGAGAACCGAGCTATTGTCTGTCATAGACAACGGGGCTAAAATAATAGGTGGCAATAATTATCTAATAAACAATGCATATCTTCCTTCTGATAACATTTCTCCTTTTATAAACAAATTAGATAGTTTGGTTTCTATAAGTAATATTGCACAGACTTACCATTTCGACACACCAGTCTCATCTCAAGTAACAGGACCATATCCACTCTCTACTATTTCTTTTACAAATGCTCTGACGACAGACCTCACAAATTTATCTGTATATTTGAAGAGTTTTGAAAATCTCCCCTATTTCACAAAGATTGAGAGTCTCAATATTTCTTCACAAGACAAGCAGGGTTGGACTGGGTTATCTAATATAACTTTTAAGGCTACATTATATACAAAAACATCTCAATAAAATGGAAAAACAAGAATCAAAACTAGATATACTAAAAAGAATAGACAAGATAGACCTGGCTTATCTTGGTGTGATTCTTGTTATGTTGATTATTGTCATAATATTATTCTTTTACACCACTAGTTTTATTTTAAAAAATGTAAATAAAATATTTAATCAGACAAACGAAATAGATTCCCATGCCTTAAATATGGATAATTATTCTTTAATTGAAAGAAAACTTAAACTCCCTATCAACAATACTATGGTTGAGCCAACAATAGAGTCCTCACAAGAAGTTATTTCTGATACAATACCTCCTTCTGCACCAGAAGCCACAAAGCCAACTCTTGATAATAAATCTCTCACCATAAACGTATTAAACGGTGCCAGAAAAGCTGGGATAGCAGGGACCATGGTGACGGAGCTTGAAGCAGCTGGATTCTCCAAAGGAACAACAGGTGACAGTAAAACTATATATCCTATTACCACAATTATGATTAAAGACTCAAAGAAAGATTATACAAAAGCTATAGAAGAAGTGGTAAAGAAAAATCACCCAAAAGCAACAACAAAAGTTAATCCCGAAAAATCAGGATTCGATGTCATAATTATAGTTGGTAAATTATAATTAGATTTTTTTATAAAGTTTCTTTATTCTTTTTAGAATATCTTTTTCTGTTTCCTTACCTTCAAGAAGCAAATAATTGTAATCTGATGGATATCCTACAAGCTCCATATATCCTTTCCCTTTAACTTTCTTTCCATCAATAAATGCAATTACTTTCATAGGTCCCTCCCAATAATTTATTTGGCCAAAAATCATTTCTTGATCCTTACTTTCTGCCTCTGTATGTATGACAATATCTGCATTGATAATTTCTATCCTCCAAGAAAGCGGATAGATGGCTTTAGTCTTTTTACTTTTCCAGTCATGTTTATTTAATGGTGTGAAATTAGCCTTTTTGTATTGAGTCTGATGTCCATACTTGTCTACCATGTCGATCAAAATATCGGAACCTTCTTCTCTGTCATATTCTACACACATAATCTCAGTACCATTATCGAGCTGAAATGAAAACCAGGTCCACTTATCACTTTTACCTTTATACGAAACATCTGCCCACTGGTGATCCATCCAAGCCTTACCATACACATCAATATCTTTACCTCCCACATTTATACTTCCAGAAGCCTTCATATCAGTAAAAGAATAATAATAACTACCATTACGAGGTGTACCTACGTATCCGTGTCCACCTTCTAGGAGTGGCTTCTTCTTGGAAATTAAAACCAGATTTAGATTATTATTTTGTATGTGAAAATTATTTGGAGTTATCTCTATTATCTTCCCCTTAGAATTATATCCAAAAATATTTGGTTTATGATAATCTATATATAATAAATCTTTACTAAAACTATCTTCTGAAACAAAAGAAATATTTTGAATTTCTTTATGACTCTTGCCTTTCTTTATATCTGTAACTACAGAGTGAGCAAAATGCACATATTCATTTTTCTTAAAAATATCTTTTATTAAACCAGGAGATAAATGTGGGATATTTACTTTGCTTATATCTACCTTGAAAAAGCAATCCATGAAGCTATACTCTCTACCTTCAACATCCTTCAAGTGTCCATTGAAATACCACCATTCAACAACAAAGTTATGAGGGCCATTATCTTTTGGTAAAATTACAGGTTTTATCTCTCTCATATTATCTATTTAAATACGTTACGGTAAATTGTAATATTGTGGCAAAACAAACCCATAAAAGATAAGGAATATTAACAACAGCAACCCATTTTACGTATGGATATATGACAACAAGAGCCCAGATTAAAGTTACAAGAACCAAGCTTATATCTATTGCAGCTAAAATATTATTTTTTAAACCAAACTGAAAATAAGTAAAAGACAAATTAAAGATTAAATTTAAAATAAAAGGTAACGCTACTAACCAAGATAATTGCTTGTTTAATACTTTATAAAAAACTGTTCCAAAAGAGATAGTTATAATAATATACAAAACTGTCCAAACGGGTCCAAAGAGATAAGATGGTGGAGCCCATGTTGGCTTGATAAGCTCCTTGTACCAAGAAGATGAATTATTCATACTTTCATTATATCATCTAGAATTTTATTTTTAAATACTCTATATCTTTCTACTATCATAAGCCCAATGAAGAACGGCCTGGCGTTGAACACGTCTGCAAAGTAAATCTTTGGGTCTGCAATTTTTTGTAATCTGGGCTATATGCCGAGTTATAGCTCGCCATCTTTTTATCTGCCTCTCATCTTCTTTAGGTAATCTTCTGCCCATATAATATCTGCAATACCATTGAAACCAACCCCTAGGATCATCTTTGTATATCCAACCTTTTTTTCTCCATTCTGAAAGAGGAGAACTTGCATTAACGCCGAAATAATTCAGGTTAGGGTCGTGTTTATCTTTACACAATTTTGCTTTATCAAACCAATCTTTTGGAAATTCTCTCTTGCAATCATTCATGTATTTTCCGCCAAAGATACCCAAGGCAAGCATCTGCTTTGGAGTGAGATCAGGTCTAAAGTCCTTGTGAAAATTTTTACCAGGTTTTTCAACTAATTCATATTTATAACCTTTCTGAATTTTGTCATTCACTATGACAAAATTTTTATTTTTTGTATTCATACTAAAAATAAATCGACAAATTATAATACAACTTAATTAAATAAAACAATCTTTATTTTTGCATTAAACTCATGAGAGGAGCCAAGGCTTCACGATGTTTTATGATCTCGGCTTTGTATTTGTTCATTACCAAGATAGCAGCATACTGTTCAGCTGTTCCGGCTTTTTTCTTTTCTTCTATTTCTTTAGTAATCTTTTCAAAAAGCTCTTTGACTTCTTTGTTGTTCTCTAACGCCTTTAGGCTCTCAGCAATCTCTGGATTTTCGTCGAGTTGCTTCGCTATTGCCTCTGCTTGATCGGCAGAAACTCCTTTCATTTGTAATGCTTTTTTTGTAATAAATGATTTGAATCCCATAATGTTCATATATTATCATAAAATATGCTAATATGCGAAATATGGGTAAACTAATCGTAATACTTGGTCAAACAGCTACAGGTAAAAGTGATTTTGCTGTGCAAATTGCAAAAGACATAAATGGCGAAATTATTTCGGCTGATTCTAGGCAAGTCTATAAAGGTATGGATCTCGGCAGTGGTAAAATTACTAAAAAAGAGATGGGGGGAGTTCCTCATTATTTACTTGATATTTATTCCCCATCTAAAGTTTTTACTGTAAATGAATTTCAAAAAAGAGCATTTAAAATAATTAAGGAAATATTGGCCAAAGGCAAAGTTCCTATTATCTGTGGAGGAACAGGTTTTTATATAGATGCAGTCGTCAATGGAAATATCTTTCCAGATGTCCCTCCAAACAAAAAACTCCGTGAAGAACTCTCAAAAAAGTCTGCTCCGCAACTTTTCAAAATATTAGAAAAGTTAGACAAAAACCGTGCAAAAAATATTGATGCAAATAACCCCGTCCGTCTAATCCGTGCTATCGAAATAGCCAAAGTATTAGGTAAAGTTCCTCCATTAAAAACCAATACGGCAACATTTTCTGCACCTGCAGAAAATGTTGCCGGTAATAATAAATTAGAAGTTTTAAAAATCGGACTAGAGCTACCTCCTGAAATTCTAAAAGAGAGAATTAAGACTCGCCTATCTGCTCGTATAAAGAAAGGGATGATAAAAGAAATAAAGGACTTACATGAAAAAGAAAAAGTCTCATGGAAGAGGCTTGAAGCGTTCGGACTCGAGTATCGATACGTCTCACTCCATTTACAAAATAAATTAAGCAAAGAAGAAATGATAGAAAAATTAAATACTGAGATTTGGCATTTCGCTAAACGCCAGAAGACATGGTTCAAAAGAGATAAAGCCACCATATGGATTAACCCTCTCGAAATCCACGAAAAAGCATTCGCTTTAAAGCAAGTAAAAGACTTTTTGAAATAAATGCGGGCGATGGAGGAATCGAACCCCCACCAACGGTTTTGGAGACCGTTGTTCTACCACTAAACTAATCGCCCAATAACGTAGACACTATAGCATAAAAAATAAAAAATCCCCAGAGGGGATTTTTTATTTTTTCATTTCTTTGTGTTTAGTGTTAATTTTGCACCATTTGCAATACTTTTTAAGCTCGATCTTCTTAGTGACGAGTTTCTTGTTTTTGCTTGACCAGTAGTTAATGCGCTTGCATTTAGTACAGCCCAATTTGAAAAGTCTATCTTGTGACATGCTTTATATATAACATATTTTTATAATTTAAGCAATAATCCTAGGGAGCAGCGCACTAATCTTGGTAGTTACCTCGTAGTTTATAGTATCCATCTTTTTGGCTACATCTTCGGCGGTTATTTGAATCTTACCTTGGGCTCCGATTATCACCACTTCATCTCCTGGTATTACATCTTTGATATTTGAGACGTCTACAACCGTCATATTCATCGCGACTCTGCCAAGTATTTTAGCTTTCTTTCCCTTTATAAGGAATTCGCCGTTATTCGACATTGTACGAGTTAGTCCGTCAAAGTACCCTTGCGGTACTACAGCAATCTTCGTGTTTTTCTTTGTTATATATGTAAGTCCATAGCCAATAGGATGATTGGCAGGAATAATCTTTACCTGAGCGATGTGAGTCACCCACTTTAGAACTGGTTTCAAATTTATTTTCTTTTTATTCAAATACTCTAGGTGTTCACTTGGCCACATACCATAGAGCCCAATACCAAGACGAACGATGCTGTGCAGATTCTCCCCTTTTTCATACACAAGAATTCCAGAAGTTGCAGATATGTGAGTATTTATATTCTTGTATCCATTTGTTCTGAATATTTCGACGCATTTATGGTATGTATCTATCTGCCTGTTAGCGTGAGTCGTATTCATCGTATCTTCAATGTTCGCAAAGTGTGAATACACTCCATCAAGAATAATATTCTTCAGATTTTTTATTTCTTTAATTATATTCTCTACTTGTGAAGGCATTACTCCTTCTCTCCCCAAATAAGAATCTATAGCCAGGTGAACCTTCACTTTCTTTTTCAAAGACCCTGCTACGTGATTTATCAGAAGCAAGTGCACAAGATCAAAACCAGAAAGAATAGCATTGAGTTTTATTGCCTGCCTTATGCCATCTTGATTTGTATATCCAAATATAAGTATTGATTTTTTACTGACACTTCGTACCCTCTTTGCTTCTTCTATACTATCTACTTGAAAATAATCCACATAAGGACTAGCTATTTTAGCCACTTCTTTATCGCCGTGGCCATAAGCATTGGCCTTGATAACAGCTGCTACTTTTGTATCCTTCTTAAGCAAACCCTTAAATTGCTTGATATTGTGCATCAAATTCTCTTTTGAGATTTCTATATATGAAAGCGAATTATTCATCTGTGCCGGGGAGAAGACTTGAACTTCCACCTCTTGCGAGACTCGATTTTGAGTCGAGCGCGGCTACCATTACGCCACCCCGGCAATAGAACAAGTATACTAGAAATTCACATAAAATCAATTATACAATCTCTGGCTCTTGTTCAAGCGTAATGCCAAATTTTTCTTTCACTACTTTTACTATTTCATTACGAGCATTTACTACATCCTCGCTTGTTGCTTCTCCACTGTTTACTAAGACTAAAGCATTCTTGTCATAAACAGAGACGTTGCCAAAGACCTTGCCTTTAAGCCCTGCATTCTCTATGAGCCAACCAGCTGGAACCTTGGTAAACCCATCATCTAGCGCGAAGAATTTTGCATTAGGAAAATCTCTTTTAATATTATCTGCAACTCCATTCTGAACTATTGGATTCTTGAAGAATGAACCAACGTTTGGAATTTCATTTGGATTTGGAAGTTTGTTTCTGCGTATAAAAATGATAGCTTCTCTAATTTGAGACAATGTGGGGCCATATATTTCTCTTTCTTCAAAGTATTTTAAAACATCTGGATACTTGGGTATAGATGGATTTGATTTGGTCAATCTATAGATAACATTCGCTATGATGTATCTACCCCTAGCTTCATTCTTGAAAACACTATCTCTGTAGCCAAATCTACAATCTTTGTTTTCAATATTAAAAATCTTACCTGTTGTAATTTCGTAGACTTCTACTTCTGTTACTGTGTCTTTAATTTCAGACCCATATGCTCCGATATTCTGCACTGGACTTGCCCCAACTGTTCCAGGAATTGCGGATAACGATTCTATCCCTGATAAACCCATATCTACCGTACGAGAAACAACTTCATCCCAAATTTCTCCAGCACCAACTTTGATATCTGTATAGCCATCACTCTCTAAAACTACTGCGAAACCTTTCATCTCAATTTTGAGAGCTAGCACATCTATAATTCCATCTGAAAAGACAATGTTTGAACCTCCACCAAGAACAAAAATTTTTACATTTTTCTCTTTGGCAAAATTAATAGCTTCTTTTAAATCTTCTATTTTAGATATAACAGAAAAATATCGAAACTGCCCGCCTACTTTAAGGCTCGAAAATGGCTTTATATTTATATATTCCTTTATTTCCATAACTATTTGCTATTATATCATATATGATATATAATGACTAGTATGAAACAAACAGATCAACAAAAAATAGGTATTTTTATAAAGGAACTTCGTGAACGCAGAGGAATGACCCAAGACTCTTTCGCTAAGGCACTTGAGACGTCGCAATCAGCTGTCGCAAGAATGGAGAAAGGTGAACAGAATTTCAGTACTGAGATATTAAGCAAGATAAGTGAAGTGCTCGAACACCAGATAGTATCAATAAATAATTCCATCGATTTCCAGATAAATGGTGGCAAGAAATTGCATGGAAGTATAGCCACCAACTTCTCTAAAAATGGAGCAGTAGGACTCCTATGCGCTTCCCTGCTCAATCGTGGCAAGACAACTCTCCATGGTATCGCTCGTATCGAAGAAGTAAACAGAGTCATAGAAATAATAGAAAGTATCGGCGTTTCTGTGAAGTGGATTGATAAAAACTCTTTGATAATAACTCCACCTAAAGAGTTTAAAATGGATAAGATAAATGTCGAATCTGCAATCAAGACCCGCTCAGTCATAATGCTTATTGGCCCACTTATTCATCTCTTGCCTTCATTTTCGATCCCTCATGCTTCTGGGTGTAAGCTTGGTAAGCGTACTATTTCTGCTCATACTTATGCACTAGAGGATTTAGGGGTAAAGATCAAAACAACAAATAGTGCCTATCAAATAGAAAGTAAAAAATTAAAGGGAGCTGACATTGTCATGTACGAAGCTGGAGATACAGCCTGCGAAAATATACTCACTGCAGTAGCAAGAATAAACGACACAACAACTATCAGATTTGCAAGTGCCAACTACATGGTGCAAGAAATCTGCTTTTTCCTTGAAAAGCTTGGTGTGAAAATTGATGGTATAGGCACAAGTACACTTATCATCCATGGAGTGAAAGATATCAATATAGATGTTGAGTATACGAATAGTGAGGACCCTATCGAATCTATGATGTTCATATCGGCTGCTATAACTACAGACTCAGAGCTCACTATTACCCGCTCGCCTATCGACTTCCTTTCACTAGAACTTGAAAAATTGAAGAGAATGGGACTTAAATATAAATTATCTAAAATCTACAAATCATATAATGGTAGGACAAACCTAGTGGATATCAAAATCCTCCCATCAAAACTCACAGCATTAGAAGATAAAATTCATGCTCTCCCATATCCTGGTATAAATATGGATAATCTTCCGTTCTTCGTACCTATCGCCATAAAAGCTAAAGGTCAGACAATGATCCATGACTGGGTATATGAGAATCGTGCAATATATTTTACCGAGCTTAATCGTTTAGGAGCAAGCATCACCCTCGCCGACCCACACAGAGTTTATATCCAGGGCGGCACAACATTAAAGCCAGCTCAAGTTGTCTGCCCTCCAGCTCTCCGTCCGGCCATGATAATTCTTATTGGCATGCTCGGAGCAAATGGTACTTCTATCCTTCGCAATGTCTACATGATCAATCGCGGATATGAAGAAATCGCCGAACGTCTAAACAAAATTGGAGCAGATATAAAAATATTGAAATAGCTACCCAAATTAAAAACTGCACAGGTCTTGCTTGTGCAGTTTTTCGTTTAAACAATTAACAGAAATGAAATAATAATAAATGGCAAAAAAGATAAAAATATCCACTTAGTTAAATACCAGCGAGAAGGCTCGTCCTCTACCCGATAAGATGTATTTACTTTGAGTATTTGCTCTCTTATGTATTTTGTCATATTAAGCTCTTTATAAAAAGAAAGGTTTTCTCTTGCTATATACATTTCAGGAAAAACAAAGATAATTTTTGATTTTCCTTTTTTAATATCCTTATATTTTATAGTAATGATATACCAGTTTGAACCAAAAATGTTTTGATTAATCCATTCTATGTCTTTATACAAAAGAATCTCTTTCTCTAACAAAGATTTCATTAAAATATTATTTTCTGTTATATTTACATATCTTAATTTAATAGAATTTATAATTACCACGATTGAAGCCCAAAACCAAAATGGGAAAAAGAATAATTCTTCTTCTGTGAGATTTACTCCTATAAAAAGTAGATATAAATAATATAAAAGAGTTCCTACTATTATTGGTGCAGCAATATATTGAGAATATGTAGCAAATTTTGAACTTTTATATTTTGTTTCCATGTATCATTTATATAATATTAACTATTGCTATTAGTGCAATCACAGCCCAGATAATGTTTAGAACAACTGGTTGATAATCCTTGTCTTTAAATGAATCATAAACAATACCTAATGCCCCAGATAAGTTTAATAATTGATAATAGATATTATGAGAAGATAAAATACCTAAACTCATCAAAGCATATGCAGATAATATTGCTACAACTCCATACCATCCAACAATTTCTGTAATATATTTTTTCATAATCTGATTATACCAAATAGTAGAATTCTGTACTATAATAATCAAATGGCTTCAAAAAGAGAACAATTGGATGAGCTTAATAAGTATTGGCAAGAGAATTGCCAGTGTGAACTTCGCAAGACAGCAAAACAAGCAGTTTTTGGTGATGGAAATGCCGAAGCAGAGATAGTCTTCATTGGCGAAGCCCCAGGCAAAAATGAAGACGCGGGAGGCAAGCCTTTTATCGGTGCAGCAGGTAAATTTTTAAACGAAATGCTCGAAGGAATAGGACGAAAGCGTGAAGATATATACATCACAAACATTGTAAAATACCGCCCGCCAAACAATCGCGATCCAGAGCCAAAAGAAAAGGAAGATTGTAATGAGTGGCTCATAAATGAACTCAAAATAATAAACCCCAAATTAATCGTCTTTCTAGGCAGACATTCTATGACGAGATTCTTCCCTACGGAAAAAATTTCCGAGATACACGGAAAATTACTTTTAAAAAATATCCCCGAACTTGAGAAAAAGCAAGCCTTTCTCCCTCTCTATCATCCAGCTGCTGCTTTATATAATGGCGGAATGAGAGAAACTCTCATAAAAGATTTCAACAAAATTCCAAAAGCACTAGAAAAATTATCCTAATTTTTTAATTTCCACACACATAAACATTGGTATTTCTTTGCGGGCTTTGTCTTCGGCAAGCTGTCTGGGACCTGCACCGCTTTGCTTGTGCGAAATCCACTCTTCGAGACGTGTAATAGCAAATCCATTCTTGGAAAAGACTTTCATATAGTCCTGAAGTGAACGATGGAAAGAAATTGTTTTTATCTTTTTCTTTGGATTCTTCTCTCCTGGAGTCATGTCTATATAAATCTTTGAAGGAGAAAGATACTGGCTGATAATACGAGACTGCACCCCATCTGCAAAGTACCAATCGCTTGCTTGCGGAATTCTAAATGCTGGATGATTAAGTACCAGAACTATCCTTCCTTCCTTTTTCAATACTCTTTTACATTCTACTAGTACTTCATTTACATTCTCTATGTTTTGAACCGCCAAAACAATCACAATAGTATCAATAGTATTATCTTTCAAGAATTGCGCTCTATGTGCAGGAGTTATATAGAAATTAACTTTCTCTTTTGAATTTTTCTTTGCAGTTTCTATAAGATTCTTAGAAAGATCAGAAGCAGTAACTTCTGCTCCCATATGCGCAAAAACATTTGCGAAGTATCCTTGCCCACAAGCAAGATCGTAAACTTTCTCCCCTTTTTTTAAATCAAGCACACGAAGCAAATTTGGAAGTACAACTTTTGCTTGATAGCTATCGTCCTCCTTAAGCAATTCATCATACCAGCTCGCCACACTATTCCATGAAGTATCTTTTTTATTCTTATTATTCATGTTCTTGAGTATAGCAGATTATTCTATAATCGTCATATCACCCACAGAAATTTCTTTCTCGATATAGTCTGGGTAATCAGTTTTCTTGCGAATGAAAATTATGCTTAAGACCCCAATTATTATTATTCCTGCAAGGCCAAAGTATATTAAAGTTTTATTGTATAAACCACTATCTGCTCCACCAACACTAGCTGAAAGATCATTCAAGTTTATAATTTCCTTCCCTTCTTTTATCTCCTTATTTTCTATATAATTACTTTTAATTACGTTCTCATCTATATTTTTATTTTCAGAATATCTATAGATATTTGTCTTCTTGTTTGGATAAGTTGTAAATACTTGCCCTTGTTGATCTACAATCTCAATAAAATTCAAATCATTAAAGTCAAAACCAGTAATTTTGGGAGACAATTTTAATTTCTTGTTTGGAAGAAGAATCATACCATCTGGGACAACGAAAGAATGTGCACTTCCCTTTAATACCCACCCAGAAAGTAGCATCTCATACCCAGATTTATTTTCTACTTCTACATACGGGTCTGAAGATGTCCCCACTGAACTTATAACAACCCCTGAAGGAACGACCTTTATCGTCACTCTATCCGTCGCATCTGGTTTTGTATCAAAATTAGAATCATAATACGAAAGAGTTAAAACATATTCTCCTGGATAATCGTAAACATAAATAAATGGATCTGATACCGATAATTGTTTTTGTCTACCATCTCCAAAGTTCCAAATAAATTTTCCTAAAATTATCTTCTCTTTCTTGAGCCCTGTAGTATTATGATCCACATCAAAAGGCACTCCAGCAGTAACTATTTTCGGAGAAATAATTTTGGTAGCTATTTTATATTCTACTTGAGATTTTTCATTGCTGGAACTTGAAGTTGATATGTTTGAAGTATTATTCTCTGCACCAATATTATTATCTTGTACTTTTTCGGTATTATTAGAAATACTTCCTCCTCCTGGAGTTGGCGAAGCAGTAAACCACTTGCTACCATCCCACTGCATCGTTTCCTTTGTTTCATTATCGCCTATTTTGCCATCATAAGTTACACTACTTTTTTGATTGCCATTTTTATCATTTAAGTTTAAAGTTCCTCCAGAGTTACTGAGTGCTCCTTTATATATTAAATCAGGTGTAAAATTTGGTATATAAGTATAAACCCCACTTACTGGCTGTCTACCAAAAATAAAATATTTGCCAGCAGGGATAGTTTTTCCAGAAGGAATTTCAAAAGATAAAAGCCCAGAAATTGACCAATCTGATAAATCAATTTCAGATTCTCCATTATTATATATCTCAAACCACTCAGCATTTATATTTTCAGAATTACCCATCCATGCGATTTCGCTAAAAACCACCTCCGCATTAGCAAATCTAAAAACTCCAAAAATAAAAAACACAATTATAGTGAAAATATAAAAGTGTTTTTTAAAAAAGTTAATCATAAAATTATTCTAAGACTTTACGGAGTACATCCTCAGGAACTTCTTTCTTTGTTTTATGCTTTTGCCAAGAATCAGTATTGGTTTTTGTATCTGGTTCCTGTGGTGTAATAACTTTTGATTCAGGGTCCTTCTCTTCGGTTTTAACTATTGGAGTTTTTTCTTCTTTAATCTCATGATTATGATTATGCGCTGTTTTTGTAAGTAAATCTTTCAATGAAGCTTTCTTCTCATCTGAAGCTTCTTTTGTTGGAATTGTATGATCAACTTTATGATTATCATGTGTATCTTTTTTAAGAGAAGAAAGAGAGATAGGAGCTGGAACTTCTTTCTTTACTTCCTTTGCCTCTATCTTATCTGTCGAAATACTTCCCCTGTTGTTTATACCTATCTTTTCAAGTAATCCCTTGAGAAGTGGTGAGGGGCCTGCATGTTTCTTGTCATTTTTTACAGAATGGTTATTGTGGTTATGACTATTATGATTGTGATTGTGGTTACCGTTGGAAGATTTAACTTGATCGTGATTTTTTGAGATTCTAAAATCATTATCTGTAACTCCAAATTCAATACCAAGAGCTGCAAGTGGTGCAGTAGAAGCTTTTTCTTCTTGGCGAGAAGATCGCGAAGCGATAAATCCACTTTCAGGCTTCAATTCACCATTCTTGATTTTAAACATACATTCTTTGCAATAGACAGGACGACCATCTTTTGGTTCAAAAGGAACCATCGTACTTTTCTTACAGTTAGAACAATCAGCCTTGTATTTAGCTTCGCCCTCTCCTATTTGAAGCATTCCACTCCATTTGGCAATATCATCCTCTACTTCTTTTCTAGAACGAGTATAAAGCTTACGAGATGATTCGATAATTTTATCTTTCACGCCCGAAGTCGCATCAACTTTTATTGGCGGCAAAGTAATAGCAGAAAAAGGTCGACTAGTTACACCATCAATCATAAGTTTTAGATAGACATTGTAGTTCGGCAAATTAACTAAATCCTGAGCCATAAATTCCGGTTCAAATTCTTTTTCCAAGAAATCTGCATCATCAGCTCCAACCCTGAATATAATCATTGTCCCCACGTTACCAAAGACAGCATCGCGAACTTTAGAACCATCTTTGTTTTCAAGCTGAGCTGTGTACTGGTGAGCAACAGTAAGGTTCAGACGATACTTTCGAGCTTCAGAAAGAATATTGGCAAAAGAGTCAGTTGCAAAATTTTGGAATTCGTCGACATATAGATAAAAGTCTTTTCTTTCTTCTTCAGGTATACGCACACGTTCCATGGCAGCAAGCTGAATCTTCGTAATAATCATACCTCCAAGAAGTGCAGAGTTATCCTCACCAATACGTCCTTTTGAAACATTCACAAGGAAAATTTTTCCTTCGTTCATTATTTTGAAGATATCAATGGTGGATTTTGGTTGACCAACAACATTACGAATAATAGAAGTTGAAAGGAATTGACCAACCTTGTTCTGAATAGGAGCGATAGCTTCATTTCTGAATTGCTCACGCCATTGCTCATACTCATGTACCCAGAAAGCTTTGACCACAGGATCCTTCAAGTTACCTATTATCATCTGACGATAATCCTTGTCGACAAGAAGACGAGGGATTCCTAGAAGAGTCGTCCCTGGTGTATCAAGCAAGGCAAGAATAGCGTTGTTCAAAATGTACTCCATACGAGAACTCCAAGCGTTAGCCCAAATCTTTGTAAAGATTCCCATGAGGCCTGAAGCCACCAAGTGTTTGTACTTTGGATCATCGAGTTGAATAACATTGAACCCAATATGAAAGTCTGTATCGGCTGGATTAAAGTAGATAACATCTTTAGCTCTATGATCAGGAATAAGATGAAGAATTTCTTCTACAAGTTCACCGTGCGGGTCAACAACACAGACACCTTCTCCATTTTGAATATTTTGAACAATAAGGTTAGAGAGAAGTACAGATTTACCAGTACCTGATTTCCCGAGAACATACATATGCTGGCGGCGGTCCTTTCTTTTTATGCCAAAAATAGCATTACTACTACGAAAGTTCGTCTTAGCAAAATAAGTTATGTCCCTATTGTGTGGAATTTCATTTTCCATATATTAATCCTATTGTACCCTAAATCTTTCAA
The DNA here is from genome assembly GCA_021831595.1 of bacterium. GTDB lineage: Bacteria > Patescibacteriota > Minisyncoccia > Phycocordibacterales > UBA9973 > UBA8515. Next base: position 116,740 of record JAKBMK010000025.1, on the reverse strand, counting down.
ATAAAAAAGGGTTAAATACTATAATATTGACAATCTATACTTATAGGATTATCGTTTATATGAATAATCATTAAATTTTGTACCATGAAAACAATTTTAGAAATGTCATTAGTTGACTGGACTATTTTCTGACTGACAATTACTTCTTTTGGATTCCTTATCAAAGGAATTCTTAAAACAAAGAATGATGAAAGCCAGGTAGCTTTGACATGGTTCTTGTATTTCCTATTAGATACAATTCTCATGTTTGCTACGATAGAAGCTAGTTTGAAAAAGGGTGGTGGTGGATATCAAATATTATTCGGGTCTGCTATCTGCTCATTCTTGATGTTTATCATTCTTCTATATCAAAAAAGAAACACCTTAAAATGGTTGGAGGTTATGATAATCATCCTCATCATGATAAGTGGTGGAGCTTGGGTCATAGAAGGCCCCTACGAAGCTGTAGTTTTAGGAGTTGTATCTGAATCTATAGTGGGAATTTACTTAGCAATAAAAACATTTCTGAATCCTGTTGCAAAATATAATTTAGTAGGATACTCATTTTTTCTAGCTGCTAGTATTATTGCAACTTGTGACGCAAAAGATTGGAGCTGGCCAGAAGTTGGCTATTCTCTGAGCGAGGTTATCATAACCTCTATTACGATAATTCCATTACTGCGTAAATGGCGAGAATAAAAAATACAGGGCTAGCATTGGCCCTGTTATTTTTTGTTTAAAATTGAAGAATGTAATTCATCTCCCTTATAAGGAGCTCCTACTTTTATCTCTACTTCTTTTAAATATCCACTTTTCATTTTATTTTTCAAATCTTTATGTAGTTCATTCTGGTCATAACCTAGAAATATAAGATCTGGTGCTACTTCCCTCAGTACATTATAAGTGCCCAATTCTGCATCACCTAATAGCACTAAATCAACCTCTTTATTTTCTAAAAGATTTTTGATTCGTTCAACTTCATTTTCTACTGGAACTTTGCCTTTGATTTTTTCTACAATACTATCACGTGCGACAATAGCCACAAGATGATTGCCATGTGTTTTTGCTTCGTTTATGAAATGGTTGTGACCTTCGTGTATACCATCAAATACTCCAAAGATTAAAATTTTTTTTGAATTCATATTATATAATCTCCTTCATCATCCACTCCTTATATGGATGATTTATACGACGAACGTCAACGCCAGCAATAAGAGGAACACTATAAGTATGATTCTCAGAAATAATCTGATTCACATCTTCTAGTTTAGCCTCAAAGGTGGTAATTAAAAGCATCGCTTGTTCTACACACTGAAGACCCCCTTTCCAGTTATAGCAAGATGAGATAGGCCAAAAGTCAACACAAGCCGCTATTTTCTTACCAATAATAAGGCTTCCAAGCTTCTTTGCTTCGTCCATATTTTCACATGTTGTGTATATAAATACCATAAATATATGAGAAAATTAATTAAACGACCTACCCCATAATTCTACTATCTTTAGCCGTTTTGTAAATAGAAAAGCCAAAGAGAGACTTAAGCTCAATAAATTTTTATTTCCTCAAATATTAAAATATATCTAAGAATTCTTGATACTATTAGATTCTTCTTCGGCGATTAATCTAGTGGCTTCTTCTGCTTTTATAGAATATTTGCTACGTGAGGCTGCTACTACTTTATCTTTATAAGAAGGATGAGTTGCAGGAAGAACACGAAGAGTCTCACCAGAGAATGGATCATAGCTTTCTCCGTCTATTGTCATCTTCAGATAAAATTCACCTACACCAAGATTAATCATGTCTTTGACATCAAAAACTGGAGCAAACTCTGGTTTTAGTTTTGTGGCATCATCCCCTCCAACTCTAAATGTGACTATCGAGCCCACATTCCCAAGTACTGATTGTTGAATTTTAGGTAGAAGTTGTGCCATGTACTGGTGAGCAATAATAAGATTGATCCCGTATTTACGAGCTTCTAATAAAATATTTTCAAAAGTATCGGTCACTATATTGTGGAATTCATCTATATATAGATAGAAATCCACAAGATCTTTAGATTCACTTTTAGCACGAGCCATTCCTGCTTGTTTTATCTTTGTTAGAATCATTGATCCAAGGAAAGAAGAATTCTCCTCGCCAATCTTCCCTTTCGAAAGATTAATTAAAAGAATTTTTTGTTCATTCATTATTTTTTCTAAATCTATTTTGTTTTCTTTTTGTCCAAAAATATTTCGAAGCATCGGATCAGAAAGGAACTGCCCAAGCTTGTTGACCAAAGGGATAATTGCATCAGTATCAAATTTCTCAGACCAATCAGCGAATTCGACAGCCCAGAATCTCTTGACCATATCGTCCTCTATATATTCCACTACCTTCTGACGATAATTACGATCAGTAAGCATAGAAATCATTCCACGCATAGTAGCATCAGGATAGTCGAGTAAGGCTAATACGGTAAAACGGAAAACGTGTTCCAATCGCGGGGTCCAGTTTGAACCAAACTGTTTTCGTAAAACTTCTATGAGTCCTTGTGTTAGCTGATGCTTGAACGTTGAGTCTATATTTGATAGTAAATTAAAAGATGAAGGATATTCAACATCTCCTGGGTCTATTATACAAACATCGTTAATCCTGTCTTCTGGAATAAAATTCAATATATCTTCTATGAGTTCTCCATGAGGGTCTATAACGCAAACACCATGACCATAAGCGATATCTTGGCGAATCATTAATTCTTGAAGTTTAGACTTGCCTATACCAGACTTGCCTATTATATACATGTGGCGCCTACGATCTATACGCTTGATACCAAAGACAAATCTCTTCTCTTCAAGAGAAGCTACATAATTAGTACGCCCGATAAAAACAACATCGCTCGGATCAACACGACCCAGAGTTGGGAGATCTGGTGGTGGCGGAGCATATTTGATTATTTGAATTTTGTTTGGTTTGTTTAGTGCCATAGAGATACTTCATTATTGTATCAAATTAAAACAAAAATTATAACCCCTATAATTTTGTTAAAAAATAGCTACGAGTTATAATGTGTCTGTATGACAAAAAAACCAATAAGTCCAAAAGACCTACAGGAAACTTTAATAGAAGAGAAGAAATTAATCGAAGAAAAAGAATCGGTAATTAAACAAGAAGAAAAACTAATAGATCAGAAAGAAACACTATTAGAAGAGGAAGAAAAACTAATAGAGAAAAAAGAATCTCTACTTGAAAAAGGTGAAAAATATATAAGAGAAGGAGAAGAATATATAGAGAAGCTAGGGCCAGGTCTTGTGACAGGGGCTGCAGACGATGATCCTTCTGGCATAGCCACATACTCACAAACAGGAGCCCAGTATGGTAATTCTCTGATATGGCTCGCGGCTTGGACTTTCCCTCTTATGGCAGTCATCCAGGAAATGTGTGCTCGTATAGCCCTCGTTACAGGTAAAGGACTTGCCGCTAATATAAAACATTTATACTCAAGAAAAATATTATATATCTGTACAATACTCTTATTCACAGCCAATACTTTAAACATAGGAGCAGACTTAGGTGCTATGGCAAAAGAATTACAACTTATAATCCCATCTTTTCCATTCTTTACCCTTGTTATAGGGTTCGGTATCTTAGGTTTAGTTTTGCAAATATTCGTACCATATCAAGAATATAGTAAGTATCTGAAGTGGTTAGTCATATCTCTCTTCTCATACATTATTACTGGTTTGATAATTAACATGGACTGGTCTAGCTTAGCAAAAAGTTTGATCATTCCCGATATAACTTTTTCTAAAACTCAAATACTTCTAATTACTGGAATCTTGGGAACAACTATCTCCCCTTACTTATTCTTCTGGCAGACATCACAAGAAGTAGAAGAAGAAATTAAAGAAGGTAAAAAAACTGTACACCAAAGAAGAGGAACAAACCCTATGGAAATAAAACAAATGAGAAAAGATGTCTGGACAGGAATGTTTCTTTCAAATCTCGTAATGTTCTTCATTATAGCTGTCTGTTCAAGTGTTCTATTTAAAAATGGAATTACAAATATAGGGACGGCCAATGATGCGGCTCTCGCTCTTGCTCCATTTGCAGGCCGTTGGGCCACCACACTCTTTGCTATTGGTATTATAGGCACAGGTATGCTTGCTATCCCCGTCCTCGCTGGATCAGCTTCATATGCTATATCTGAAAGTTTCGGATGGAAAGAAGGTCTTTATCACAAACTCAAAGAAGCAAGAGCTTTCTATGGTATCATCGCAATTTCAGTTATTATAGGGATACTCATAAATCTTATAGGTATTGATCCTATAAAGGCTCTAATATATTCTGCTATAGCAAATGGAATAGTCGCTCCTGTAATTCTTATCTTCATTGTCCATATAAGTAGTAACCATAAAATAATGGGCCACTACAAAAATTCACGCATTAGCAATATTATCGGATGGGTCACAACTATATTTATGGGAGTTACTGCTATCGCCGCCATTTATTCTTTGTTTTAAAATAAGAGTTGCAAAAAATAAAAAATAAGGTAATATATAGAGGTGTTTAGCCGGGCCCTTAGCTCATCTGGCTAGAGCGCCTCATTTGCAATGAGGAGGTGGCAGGTTCGAGTCCTGTAGGGTCCACAAATTAAATGAAAATAACTTCTACCAAGTTTATAAAGGGGCTCGTTGGAGACGACAGTATTTTGGGTGATGGCACACCTCAAATAGCTTTTGTTGGACGTTCAAATGTCGGCAAATCAAGTCTTATTAATACTATCACTCAGAGTAGCTCTTCTCGTACTAGTTCATTCCCAGGTAGAACTCAAGAAATAAATATTTTTCTAGTTAAAAACGATTTGAATGATTCTTATTACTTTGTAGATTTACCTGGATACGGTTTTGCTCGTGCATCTGGCATAGGGCGAGAGAAAATAGGAGAACTCATAGACTCATATTTATTCAACTCTATCTACCCTCAGAAAAAACTAGTAATGATAATAGATGCGAACGTTGGTATGACAGACAAAGATATACTTATGCTGAACGAACTTATAAATCACGATAAAGATTTTGTAATCGTCGCAAACAAGACAGATAAACTAACCCAAAGTGAATATCACAAAAAGATAAAAGATTTAGAGGAAATGGTCCACGGTAATTGCAAAATAATCCCATTCTCAAACAAGAATAAAAAGAACCTTACCGAACTTATAGAAGAAATCTTCAAATAAAGACATGGAATACCATTCCTTGCCTTAAAATAATCATTATGATAAGGTAGAGGAAATCAATTTTGATATTTATGCATATACATGATTGGGCTCCTGTTGGATACCCAGACACATCCGAAACAAAAGAAGTTTTAACTGGTATCCTGCCCGGAGTTCCATTAAACTAATTTGCCCTGGTATGACGACTGAGAATGTTGTCCTAGTCTTAAGCTATCACCAAAGATGATAATTATGATAATCCATGATTATCTTGATAACGGAGGATTAGCTTTTAAGATACCTTGTACTATACCTTAGATAATTTAATTATTATCTTCGTACTATTATCTTGAAAGCCTGTTACAAATACAGGCTTTTCATTTTGTTTAAACAGCTAATATGATAGAATATATACATATGATGAAACAATTTAGATTAGATCAGTTAGCAGATAGCATTTTTGCTATAGTTATGACCATTCTCGTTTTTGAAATACGAGTTCCAGAATATGCGGGGATAATATCTGAAAGAGTTTTAATAAATTCCCTGATTAACATATATCCTCTTTTCTTAAGTTACCTACTAAGCTTCTCTCTCATTTTTACATACTGGAGAAGCCATCATTTTATTGCCTCTGTTTTAGTCAAAAACATCGATACTAGCTTTGCAAATTTAAATGGTATATTTTTCTTTCTAGTTGGACTTGTACCATTCTCTTCTCATTTTCTAGGAACTTACATTTATTCAGAAACAGCTGTTGTGGTTTTCGCATTGAATATTATTCTTATTGGATTTTCTCTTTTTGCAATGCGTAGATATGCTATAAAATCCCAAACTATTGAGAATACACCTTTCACCAAAACTGAAAACGAACACGCTCTTATGCATGTCATCTTCCCTATCATTTCTGCTATACTTGCTATCTTCGTCTCATTTATAAGTATCAATCTTGCCATTGTGCTCTTCACTCTTGCGATATTGTTCAACCTCTCAAAAAATGGCACTCGTTACGTCTTTTATATAATAGATTTATTCCGTAAAAAATAAGATTAGATTATTTCGGCCAATTTTCTAACCGCATCATGAACGGACATGCCTTCAAATACAACTGCATGTATTAATCTAAAAAATCTCAAATCAACACCCTCCAAAGTATTGGCCATTTTGAGTATATTATTTAGAGATGAAATACCTTCTTTAGGATATGTCATTTCCTTAGAAACCTCATCAAAAGATCTACCCTTCCCTATCTCAATCCCCAACATACGGCTTCGTGATCGCAAGAATAAATCACCAGCACAAGTAAATCCTAAAAATGTTTCAGGCTTTGCCCCCATATATATGCCTATTTTTTGTATTTCTTGTAATCCTTTAGAATAAACAAAACCTTGTGTGTTTTCTCCATAACCCGCTCCTTCTACAAGTCCTACGAATATACCTACAGTATTCTTGAGAGCAGCCCCTACTTGGACTCCTACTATATCTTCAGATAATTGAATGCGTAGATTTTCGAGTTCTATTTCTTCTTTCAATTTTTCTTTTCCTTCGCCTCCAGCTAGTACCATTACAGAAAAGACCCCAGCTCTTAACTCTTCTGCCAAAGTCGGACCATACAAAAAGTATATTTTATTATTAGGAAATTCTTTCTCTAGTGCATACGAAAACAAACCACCATCCTTATCAAAACCTTTTGAGCAAATAATTATTCTTTGATCTGTAATTTCGTCTTTATGAGACGTAAGTACCCCAACTACAGCATAAGAAGGTACAGAAACCAAAATCGCATCACTATCTTTTATTTTTTCTTTTATAATTGTATGTTTATTTAAAACCAAACGTGAAGCAATAGCAGAACCAAAAACACCATGACCTAGGATTGAGATTTTCATATTTATTTTTTTAAAGCAAGCTTAATTATATGATCTATAAAAGTAGGAACATCAGATCCCACCGCATGAAGCATCTTAGGGATAAGAGAATGATCAGTCAAACCAGGCAACGTATTCACTTCTAGCGCATATATCCCCTTTTTTGGATGAATAATAAAATCACTTCGAGAATAGTGACTAAGACTAAGACCTTCATGTATTAGAGTCGCCAACTTTTCTAACTCTTCTTTTTCTTTTCTTGAAAAATTACCAGGGCAAATATATTCAGCTGAAACATATTTTGCTTCATAATCAAAAAAATCTTTTCCTTTTGGAAGTTGTATTTCAGTTGAAGGCAATACGTATACTTTCTTGCCTCTGAAATTATCAACTACTCCTACCGTTGCTTCTTTCCCTTCTATCATCTCTTCTACAAGAACATCAACTTCTCTATTAACTCCTTCTAAAAAGGCGCTAATTAACTCTGGATATGTTTTACACATTTTCATACCAACAGAAGAACCACCAGAAAGAGGCTTGGCTATCCAAGACGGAGCAAGCTTGGAATGAATCTCTTTTGCAATCTTCTTTGCATAAGATTCCATGTCTACACCAGCTTCTTCTTCATACTTAGGAACTACTATATGGCCGGGCGTTTTTACTCCCAAAGAAGTGAATTGCTCTTTAGCTAAAACTTTGTTGTATCCGAGAGCTGAAGCAAAAGCTCCAGAACCAGTATAAGGAATCTTCCATTGGTCAAGTATTTGCTGAACCTTGCCGTCCTCGCCAAAATCCCCATGAAGTGCATTAAATATAACATCGACGGAATGAAATACTTGCTCTATAGATACTGGCTTGCCATTTATATGCCAGGTACCTTCTTTATCTATAAATATATCGATAGCTTTATAAGTTTTGTTCAATTTATCTCCTCTTAAATGAGAAAGAACATTGGCTCCCGTTTTAAGAGATACTTCATATTCAGAGCTTGTTCCCCCACGGATTACCCCTACTTTTATCATATCTGTGCATTATACCAAGTAATAATTATTTTAAAAAGCTTTTACTTCTCTTTCGTTTATGGAATGTTATCGCAAATCTATGGGCCTCATTATTAGCAAGTAAAATATACTTTTTGTATGTCTTTATTGTTTTCTCATCTCCTATTATCGCCTTCGGCTTATGACGTTCATCTTTTACAACTCCGACTATCGGTATATCAAATTGATAGCGATCAAGAACTCTCTTCGCAATACCCACCTGAGCAGTACTACCATCTACCACAATCAAGCTAGGTAATCCCCATTCTGTATGTCTTAGACGACGAGAAAGAATCTCTTCGAGTGCACCCGTATCATTGGCATTATCTTGTGTACGTATTATAAATTTCCTATATTCATTCTTATTTACTTCTCCATTGAGAACCACAGTCATAACTCCCACCATATTTTTGCCTCCCATATGAGCTATGTCATAAGCTTCAATTCTGCTAGATTCTAATTTAGAATTTTTATCTTCTAATAAATCATCTTTTATGAGAGATACATCATTAATATGATCAAGCGCAAAAATCTGGTCTCGAATTCTAGCGGCATTTTCAAAATCTTTTGATTTTGAAAATGCCGTCATTCTAATCTTAAGATTTTTAATTATACTTTTCTTCTTACCACTAAAAAGAAGTTTAATATTTTTTATATTTTCATTATACTCATCCTTAGGAACAAGCCCTATCTGTTTGTAAAATTCTCTATTATTTTTTTTATTCGAATCATTATCAAAATATGGGAAAATTCTTCTGATTATTTTCATCGCATCTTTTAAAAGTGCTCCATTTGGAAAAGGTCCAAAAATATTTTTATATAAACTTTTATCTAAATTCCTACCCCGAACAATTAAAACCTTAGCCGGGGTTTCTTTATTAGTGCAAACATAATTAAAGCTTTTATTATCTTTCTCTTTTGTATTATATTTGGGTTTATATTTCTTTATGAGATTAGCTTCTAATATTAAAGCTTCGAGAACGCTATCTGTTTCTTGCCAATCAATATTATCTGACTTAACAGTCATATCCAAAACAGCAGGACCACGAGTACTTATAAGATCCTTAGAGAAATAGCTCCTTACTCTGTCACGAAGCGATGTGGCTTTACCTATATAAAGTATCTTTTCTCCCATTTTGAAGAAATAAACACCCGGCTTGTCTGGTAAGCCTATCTTTTTTAGCTGTTGACTATTCATATAGTTTATATTAGATTAAAAATGATATTTGTACAAATACTAAACAATTAAAAATCGAGCTTATGATTGACACACAGACGAGTGGTGCCTATTCAAAAACTGGTGCCTACAATTTCCTAAAAACTCTATTGGGAGTTTCAAAAAAGGTGATCATCAACAAACATTTCTTTGATTTGTTCTTTGATGAATCCGAGGGTTTTTATTTTATTAAAAAACCTGAAGATTTAGTAAAGAGCATATTCACAGAGAGAGGTATCTGTGAATTAAACAAGCTTTACTTTGAAAAGAAGCTGGAAGATAAAATCGACGAGGCAAGTGAAATTGCTAAAAAGGTTATCTCTTCTGTAAAAGAAGCGTTTGCTGCGTAGTAACATCAAAAAGAAAGGAAAAGAGAAGCTTTTGGATTAAACTGGAAGCTTCTTTTTTATTTCTTCTTCAAAACCTTTTTAAGATATTTCCCAGTATAACTTCCAGGTGTATTTGCTATCTCTTCAGGGGTTCCCTTTGCTACAATTTTTCCACCACCAAGCCCACCTTCAGGTCCTATATCAATAATGTGGTCAGAACATTTAATAATATCCATGTTGTGTTCAATAACCACTACACTATTCCCTTTGTCTACAAGTCTATTGAGAACATCGAGAAGCTTGGCCACATCATCATAGTGCAATCCAACCGTTGGTTCATCTAGTAGATAAATAGTCTTTTCCCAGTATGGTTTATAAAGTTCTGTTGAAATTTTTACACGCTGAGCTTCACCTCCAGAGAGTGTCGTCGCAGATTGACCAAGCTTCACATAGCCAAGGCCGACATCCATTAGAGTTTTCATTCTGTCGTAAATAGCAGGAATATCTTCAAAAAATTTCAAGCCTTCTTCTATTGTCATCTGCAAGACATCATATATGTTTTTCTTTTTATATTTTACAGTCAATGTCTCTTTATCAAATCTCTTTCCATTACAGACATCACAAGTCACATAGACCGTCGGCAAGAAGTGCATCTCAACTGCCACCTCTCCGTTACCTTCACAGGCCTCGCAACGTCCCCCTTTCACATTAAAAGAGAATCTATTAGACTTCCATCCTTTTAGCCGTGCTTCATCACTTAAAGCGAATAAATCTCTTATATGAGTAAATGCTCCTACATAAGTAGCAATATTTGAACGAGGAGTCCTACCTATTGGAGACTGATCTATCAAGACCACACGAGATAAATATTCAGTACCAGTAAAAGATGCACAGTTAAAAGTTTTAGCTGTTCGAAATTTCCTCTCATATCTAGCTTGTAAATTCTTGTGTAAAATTTCATACATAAAAGAACTTTTACCAGAACCAGATACTCCAGTGATGGTTACAAGTTTACCAAGCGGCACTTCAGCATTGAGATTATCAATATTAAAAATTTTCCCTCCAATTATTTTTAGACTTCCTTTATCATTAGTTCTCCTTTTTTCTGGAATTTCAATTCTAGTTTCATTTCTCAAATAAGCCAAAGTTCTAGATTTTGAAGCATTTGTCGGAGCATCTAGTAATTCATCTAGATACCCAGAAACAATGACCTCTCCTCCGTGAACACCAGCCTTGGGACCTATATCAACAATATAATCAGAGGCATATATAGTATCCTCATCGTGTTCTACAACAATGATGGTATTCCCCAAATCCCTCAAATCTTCTAGTGTTTTTATAAGTTTATCATTATCTCTCTGATGCAATCCTATTGTCGGTTCGTCGAGTACATACAAGGCTCCTACAAGTCTAGACCCCAGCTGAGAAGCAAGCCTGATTCTTTGAGCCTCACCACCAGAAAGAGTATTTGCCTTTCTATCTAAAGACAAATAGTCTAATCCTACGTTAAGTAGAAATTGAATACGTGATTCTATCTCCCTAATTACCACTTTTGATATTTCTTTTTCTTGTTCAGTTAATTCTAATTGAATAAAATAATCCGCAACATCAGATATAGAAAGTTTTGTAACGTCTACAATATTAAGCGAAGCAGAAATATGCGAATTCTGAGTCGCGTCGGAGCCCTTTAGGGTAAAGCGCGAAGAATTCGCATATTTCTGCGAAACGATACTTTTTTTATCACTACCAAGATATACATGGAGTGCCTCGGTTCGAAGACGGAGGCCCTTACAATCTTCGCAAACTTCTTCTCCTCCAAAGTATTTAGTACCCAAACCATTACATGTTGGACATGCTCCATATGGAGAATTGAAAGAGAAAAGCCTAGGCTCTATCTCAGGGAAAGCAAATCCATCATTGGCACATGAGAACTTTGAAGACATAAGATATTCATCTTCATCTACTTTTATGATAACTAGACCATCGGATTCAAGGAGTGCCCTCTCGACACTCTCTGCGAGTCGTGAGTAAGAATCTTTTTCGTTGTCTTTAAATTCATGTATGGCAAAAGTATCAACCACTACTTCAATATTATGAGTTTTGGTTTTTGCTATATCTATTCTTTCTCTCAATTTCTTTATTTCACCATCGAGTCTTACTTGTGCAAAACCTTTATTGAGTAAATCATATAGAAGTTGATAGTATTCACCCTTTCTGCCCCGAACAACAGGTGAAAGGATTGAGATAGGAGCTTCATTCCATTCAACCCCCATAACTTTTTTCTTTTTTGTATCCTTCTGAAAATTTTTTATCTTGTCTATTGCAAAATGAAGTATCTCGTCATTTGATAATTTTTTTATTTCTTCTCCACAAAGTGGACAATGTGGATGACCCACTCGTGCATAAAGAACACGAAGATAGTCATATATCTCGGTGATGGTGGCAACCGTCGAGCGAGGATTGTTTGATCTTGATTTCTGATCGATAGATATAGCCGGAGAAAGACCCGAGATTTCATCTATATCAGGCTTTGGCATTTGATTAAGGAATTGACGAGCATAAGCCGAAAGACTTTCTACATAGCGTCTCTGTCCTTCTGCAAAGATAGTATCAAATGCCAAAGAAGACTTCCCAGAACCAGACATTCCGGTGATACTTATCATTTTATTTCGAGGCATTTCCACATTTATGTTTTTCAGATTGTGTGTTCTAGCTCCTTTTATGACTATTTTGCTTTGATTTTTATCGATTTTGCTCATATAACAAATTTCACACCTCCCATTTGCCATAGGGGGTGTATATCTATATTTAACTGTCTTAATTCTAACACTAAACGGCACATTTGACAAATATGATAATTTAAGCTAATATAACAACGAATTAATTGAGACAAGGTCCAAACTGGTTAGTTGGCAGCCTGGTGCCTCAATTCCGTTCTGTACGGTTTTTCTCAAAATAGATAGAGATTAATTTTCTAATCCTTTCTTAGTTTCTATCACTCACGAAAAGGCCTATGCTTCGCGCTGGGCTTTTTTTATTTTTTATCTTTATTCATATTATCCATTTTGTTTTTTAATACAATAATTTCATCTCGGATGATAGCAGCTGATTCGAAGTCCAACTCTTTGACCGCCTTATTCATTTCCTTTTCTTTTATTTTAATTATTTTCTCATAAACATTTTTATTTCTATCTTCGTCTGAAAGAAGTAGATTCTTGATAGACTCTCTCTCCCCTTTTCCACGATTACTCTTGCTCTTACTAAACACCTTCTTGAATAATTCCACATCTAAATCAAGTTCAGCATTTACAGCTTTTTCATGTTTGTTTTCAAGTTCCTCTGTGATATCTTTAATCTTTTTAATTATAGTAGCTGGAGTAATACCATGTTTCTTGTTATAAGCTATCTGTATATCTCTTCTTCTTGTTGTTTCATTTATAGCGCTTTCAAGAGACCCTGTAATATTATCAGCATACAAAACAACTCGTCCTTCTACGTTACGAGCTGCACGTCCTATAATCTGAATAAGAGATGTAGTAGAACGCAAGAATCCTTCCTTGTCTGCATCAAGAATTCCGATCAATGCAAGCTCGGGGAGATCAAGACCCTCTCGAAGCAAATTAACTCCAATTAGAATATCAAAGTCTCCTTTTCGAAAGGCAGTTAGTATCTGAATTCTTTCAATTGTTTTGATATCACTATGAAGATATTCGGCCTTATATCCTTTCTCTTTTAGGAATAAAGTTAAATCTTCGGCCATTTTCTTTGTCAGAGTTGTCGCAATAGCACGGAAACCTTTCTTGATAACTCTATCCGCTTCTTTTATAAAATCTTCAATCTGACCAGGATACGTATTCTGTACAGATACTGGCTTAACTAAAATCTCTGGGTCTATCAATCCAGTCGGACGAATTATTTGCTCGACTATCTGATCGCTAGTACTTCTTTCTAATTCGCTTGGTGTGGCAGAAACATAAATAACATCCCCAATCCTCTCTTCAAATTCATTATATTTTAGAGGACGATTATCCTTCGCAGAAGGAAGACGAAAACCAAATTCTACCAAAGTATTTTTTCTTGAAGCATCTCCGGCGTACATTCCGCCTAGCTGTGGTAGTGTCACATGAGATTCATCGATAATAGTAAGAAAATCTTCTTTAAAATAAGACAATAGAGTATCTGGGGCCTCTCCTTCTTTCTTTCCCGAAAACTGTCTAGAATAATTTTCTATCCCATTACAATACCCAACTTCTTTAATCATTGCCAAGTCATAATTCGTTCGCCTTTTTATTCTCTCTGCTTCTAGCAGCTTGCCTTCCTTTTCAAACTTCTTTAACTGCCCTGCAAGTTCTAACTTAATATTTTTCAAAGCTCTTTTAACATTCTCTTCGTCTGTAATAAAATGTTTTGATGGAAAAAGAAAAATGCTATTCTCTTCTTTCAAAACATGAGCTGACACAGGATCTACTTTTAAAATTTTAGATATTTTACCTTTCTCAAATTCTATTTGATAGACAAAAGTCTCAGATATTGGCATGACTTCAACTCTATCTCCAATAGACCGAAAGGTTCCAGGATTTAGATCTGAATTAGTTCTTTCAAAATGAATCTCGAGTAATTTTCTCATTAGATCAGTCCTTTCGATTTTAGACCCAATTTCTAATTTCAAATTCACTTTTTCATATTCCTCTGGACTTCCAAGTCCATATATACAAGATACAGAAGCCACAATAATCACATCAGGGCGAGTTAAAAGAGATTGTGTCGTCGCATGACGAAGTCTATCTATTTCTTTGTTTATTTGTGCATCTTTTTCTATATATGTATCTGTCACAGGCATATACGCTTCTGGTTGGTAGTAATCATAATAAGAAACAAAGTAGTGAACAGCCGCATCAGGAAAAAATTCACGAAATTCTTGAGCAAGTTGAGCAGCGAGAGTTTTGTTATGAGCAATAACAAGAGTTGGTCTATCCCACTCTGCTATGACATTGGCAATAGTAAAAGTTTTCCCAGTACCAGTTGCACCTAGAAGGGTTTGTTTCTTCATCCCCTTCCCAAGCCCTTCTATCAACTGTGAAATTGCCTTTGGTTGATCACCACCAGGCTTATAATTGCTCTTTAATTTAAATACTTTATTTTTTGTATTCATGGAAAAATTCTTTTTTATATTCTTCAAAAGTACCATCTATTATAGCCTGACGCATTTTCTTTACAAGCTCAGTTATAAAATAAACATTGTGAATAGAAGAGAGAGTTGCTCCGAGCATCTCCTTGGCTCTGAATAAATGTGAGAGATATGCTTTTGTGTAATTCTTGCATGTATAGCAACCACAATCTTTTTCTATATTATTAAAATCATTTACAAATTTTGCATTTAATATATTTATTTTACCACTCTTTGTAAAAAGTGTTCCATTGCGGGCAATGCGAGTAGGACCTACACAATCAAAAAGATCTACACCGTTTTCTACTCCAGAGAATAAATCTTCTGGCTCACCAATACCAAGCAAATGTCGGGGCTTTCCTTCTGGGAGCTCTTCGTTTACCCACTTCACAGCACTCGACATGTCCTCCTTAGCAAAAGAACCGCCAATACCAAACCCATCAAAATCCATTGCTCCTATCACTTGTGCTGACTTTCTTCGAAGTTCTTCTTTGCGTCCACCTTGAACAATACCAAATAGAGCTTGAGGAAATTCTGTTTTATTTTCTTCCAATTCTTTATGCTTAATCAAGCTTCTCTTGGCCCAAGCGTGCGTACGTGAAAGTGCTTCTTCTTGATATCTATCGTTCTCAGTAGGAGAAGTACATTCATCAAAAGCAAAAATTATATCAGCTCCCAGGTTGTGTTGTATTTCTATAGATTTTTCTGGGGTTATATAATGGAGAGACCCATCTATATGAGAACGGAAGGACACTCCATCATTTCCGATTGTTGCAAGCCTAGGCACCCCATCTTCTACTGTTGATCTCTCAGGTATAAGTAGGCTCGGATCTGTCACAGAAACCACTTTTGAAAGTTCCTTCCCATAAGCCACTCCTAAAGAGAAAACTTGGAATCCTCCAGAGTCAGTCATCATAGGCCCATCCCAATTCATGAATTTGTGAAGTCCTCCAGCGTCACGTACAAGTTCATCACCAGGTTGCAAATAAAGATGATAAGTATTTGCAAGCACAACAGGAGTACCGAGATCTTTTAATTGCTCTGGAGTAAGCGACTTAACTGTCCCTTTAGTTCCCACAACAACAAAAGACGGAGTAAGTATTTCTCCGTGTGATGTCTTTAGAATTCCAGCTCTACCCAAATACCCTTCTAATTTCTTTTCAATTTTAAAATCAATTGCTTTCTTCATTTAATTCCTTTTAACAAAAACCCATTTGAGACTTTGTACATTTATAGGTGAACTTAGAAGGACCTTCTTTACAGGATCATTCGGTGAAGAAATAACATCTTGCATTATTGCAACAACTTCAGATTGTAGATTTGGCAACAAAACAAGAGCTCCTTTTTCAAAAGGTAAGTCTATAGGAATAGTCATCTCAAAGTTTCCACCCCCACGGCCCACAAGTTCTACGCTTGTATTATTATTGCTAATTATGGCTTCCGTCGTTTTCCCTGGGTTTGAATACAAAACAACCAAAGAAGTATTGTCATAGACAGCACTTACTTCTCCAATAGGAGTAATAACATTACTATAAACTTGATCTCCGACTACTATATTATTATCCTTACCAACATCAATAATAATTGTATCGTATGGTGAATAAGCAGGCTTCGTCAAAATATTTGATAGGATCATATCAGTATTCGGTTGTATTCGCCCCAAGGATTCTTTGAGTGCTATATTTTCATTCTTGAGAACTTGATAATCTATCATGGAAGTTTTAAGATCAGTATTCTCCTTCAAAAGATTTTCGTTTTCTTTATAGACAGAAGTCTTGGTGCGAACGACATATCCAATAGCTCCTATATTATTTACAACAGTGGTTTTAGCTTTCCAAAAAGGTCTACCCAAAAAATGAATTGCTCCACTAAAATATGTATATACCCCCAACAGAGCAAGCAACAAAAAAGTCATTAATAAAATAATATTTTTTATTAATCTTTTTCTTTTAGCTATTTGGTTTTTATCTCGGAACTGATGAATCATCTGTATTTAATAAAACTTCTTTATAAGTATCAAAATCATCGAGTAGAACTCCAGTACCTCTAGCAACAGCCGTTAGAGGATCTTCGGCTATATAAATAGGGATTTTCAAGGTATTTTTCAATAAAACATCGAGACCCCTTATCATCGCTCCTCCACCTGATAGAACTAAACCTCTATGCATAATATCAGAGAGAAGTTCTGGTGGTGTAGTTTCTAGAACCTCTTTGACGCCATCCACCAGGCTTAAAATTGAAGGTAGAATAGCTTCTCTTATATCTGAATCAGTTACTATAACCTGACGAGGAAGACCTGTGACTAAGTCTCGGCCCCTTACCTCAGCCTCCATAGATTCCCCTTCAGCAACACTTCCTATCGCTATTTTTACATTTTCAGCTGTTCTCTCTCCGATAAGTAATTTAAACTCATCCTTCATATAATTAATAATATCTGTATTTAGTAGATCTCCAGCAATCTTTAAATTTTTTGATCTTACAACACCTGAAAGAGAAATGACTGCTACGTCTGTCGTTCCTCCCCCTATGTCTACAATCACAGAACCGACAGCATCATTCACAGGGAGACGAATACCAATTGCCGCAGACATTGGTTCCTCGATAATATAAACTTCGCGAGCTCCAGCTGAACGGGCAGCATCTTCGACAGCACGAATCTCGACATTTGTAATTCCAGTAGGCACCCCTACGACAACACGAGGTCGAATAAACTTTTTCGAAATTTTTTCTGCTTTATTTATTAGATAAGCAAGCATTTCTTCTGTAACTTCAAAGTCCGAGATAACTCCGTCTACAATTGGACGAACTGCACGGACATGCCCTGGCGTACGTCCAAGCATTTGTTTAGCTTCTGCTCCAACAGCAATAATCTGACCTGTCTTTTGATTTACCACTACCACTGAGGGCTCGTTTATAACAATACCGTGACCCTTCAAATATACCAGCGTGTTGGCTGTGCCTAGATCGATACCGATATCATTAGAAAACATTTGGTAGAATTTTTTAAACATCTTGAGTTGGTGATTAGGTTCTAACGATTAGTTTCCAATAGAACATCTATTAATTTTTCTTTTGTAATAATTTTTCCATTCTGTTCTGTTCTTTTTTTCATTTCAAAACCACCATCTGCCAAACTTCTCTTCGAAACAACAACTCTATAAGGTATACCAATAAGATCAGAATCAGCAAATTTCTCCCCTGCACTTAGGTCAGCCCGATCATCAAACAGTACTTCTATCCCTTTTTCTTTCAGATTGTTATAGAGATCCTCTGCACTATTTTTAATATTTTCATCGCTTCCTAGTACTAACAGATGAACTTTAAATGGGGCAATACTTTCTGGCCAGATTATACCTTTATCGTCAGATAATACTTCTACTACAGTACCCATCAATCTACCCAAACCTATACCATAGCTACCCATTATGACTAATTTCTCCTCCCCATTTTCATCTTTATACTTCAAATCAAACGGCGCTGAGAATTTTGTACCTAATGAAAAGATATTTCCTACTTCGACGGCTTTATTCTCAACCAAATCTTCCTTTTTAAGCCCCAAACTTTCTATAACCTCATCATTATAAACCTCTTTGTTTATAGCAATGCCTTTATTTGGATCAACATAAATAAGGTCTTCCCCCGCCCCTGTAATAGTTTGGAATTCATGGGAAAATTTCGAGAAACTTCCACCAGAAGCAAAGGTCATATAAGTTAAATGCCCAATACCCACCTTTTGAAAGATATTTTTATATGCTTGTTTTGCTTTTTCATAAAACTCATTATGTTCTGATTCATCTCTTGAAAAAGAATATAAAGCTTTCCAGTAGAACTCTCTACCTCTCAAAATTCCAGACTTACTTCTCGTTTCATTTCTAAAAATACTTTTAAAATCATAAGGATAGACAGGAAGGTCTTTGTAGGAATTTATGTATTGCTTTAGAATATCTGAGTAAGCTTCTTCGTTAGTAAAAGACAGACCAATCTCTCCGCCATTTTTTAATTTCGTTTTAAACCAGACATCTACAACCTCATCGTCCCATCTGTTTGATTTCTCCCAAACTTCCTTGGTTTGGAAAACACTGGTTCTCATTTCTGTACCACCAATATTGTCCATCTCTTCTCTTATAATATTTTCTATCTTCTTTACTACTCGTAGACCAAGTGGCAGATACGAGTACACCCCGGCCATTTCCTTACTTATAAATCCAGCTCTTATAAGAAGTTCAGCGTTCAGAGAGACTTCATCTGCTGGACTTTCTTTCTTTGTTTTAGTAAATAGTTTTGATTGCTTCATACCCACATACTACTCTAAAATAAGCATAAGGTCAAAAAATAAGGTGATTCTTACAGGTTGCAAAATAATGGTTTTTCTGGTATTATACGAGTACTTTCCGTGAGGAGCTTTTTTGTTTAAAAGACTCAAAAGACCCTTGTAAATTCACCCTACTATGGTAGTCGTGAGTCGCGCTAAAAAGCGGGGCAAGCTGGAATGCTTAAAAACGGATAGTATTATAATTAATCATAAAGTCTGAGACGAAATCAAAGACAAAATATAGTATGAATATACAAAACAGTGTTATAGAAGAAATGTTTGCTAATGGTACTCATTACGGGTACTCAAAAAGTCGCCGTCACCCATCTACTACTCCTTATATCTTTGCGACAAAGAATGGCGTAGATATTATAAATACAGAAAAAACTCACATGCTTTTTGAAAAAGCTATGGAGAAAGTTACTTCTCTTGCCGCTGCCGGAAAGATTATTCTTTTCGTAGGAACAAAAGCTGAAGCTAAACAACAAATAATTGAAACCGCCTTGGCCCTAAACATGCCTTATGTTTCTGAGCGTTGGGTTGGAGGATCTCTTACAAACTTCCCTGAAATAAAGAAGCGCATTGTTAAACTTCTTGAATTACGTGAACAAAAAGAAAAAGGAGGTCTTGATAAATATACTAAGAAAGAAAAATTATTAATAGACCGTGAAATGAATGACATGACAAAGAACTTCCAGGGTCTTACTGGTATTACTCGTACTCCTGATGCTATTTTCGTTGTTGATCCAAAGAAAGAACATATCGCTGTTACAGAAGCTCACAAGATGAACTTACCAGTTATCGCCCTTATGAATACAGACTGCAATATGAAAAAAGCAGACTTCCCTATTGTTGCTAACGATGCATCTGTATCTAGTATCAGCTTCTTCCTTTCTCAGATAAAAAGTGCTTACAACAAAGGCATCGTGGGCGAAAAGAAATAAAAGTAGTTTTGAATTATTTATTAATTAAGGCCAATTGGCCAATCTATAGTAAATTATGTCTATTAAAATAACTGCAGAATTAGTTAAAGAGTTAAGAGATGGTACAGGAGTATCTGTAATGCAATGTAAAAATGCATTAGAAGAAGCCGATGGAGACATGGAAAAGGCTCTTGTTATATTGAAAAAGAAATCAAGTAGTATCGCTATGAAAAAAGCCGACAGAAATGCCCAGGACGGAATAATTGTCGTCAGAGAAATGGCAGGTAAATGCTTGCTCGTAACTCTACATTCAGAAACTGACTTCGTAGCAAGAAATGAAGATTTCGTAACGTTAGCAAATGGACTAGCAGATTTGGCTGTGAAAGAAGGAGTAGAGGCCATGAAAGCAAAATCTCTCGACATGATAAATCCTATAGTTCAAAAAGTTGGTGAGAAGATTGAATTAGGAAAAGTTGAAATAGTTGAAGGAGAAGTTTTGGGAAGTTATGTTCATGGTAGTAAAAGTGCTGTTATAGTGTCTCTCAAAGGAGGAACATCGGAACTCGCAAAGGACATAGCAATGCATATAGCAGCTATGAAGCCTGCTTTCATAAAAGCAGATGATATTACAGAAGATGACAAATCTAAAGTTGTTGAAGTTTTCGAGAAAGAGGTAGCAGAGTCAGACAAGCCAGAAGAGATTAAAAAGAAAATGCTAGACGGTAAGATTTCTACATACTTCAAAGAACAAACTCTTATGGATCAAGCTTTTATTAAGAACCCTGATGTTACAGTAGGAAATCTATTGAAAGAAAAAGGGGCTACTTTTGTAAGTTCTGTTTCAGAATCAATTCGCTAAATTATGACTATATCTATTATTATCTTTCTAGTAACAATAATAGCAGCCTTTGGCATGCTAATGTATCGTGCTTGGGAGATAAGAACCAATAGACTAGTAGTAAAAGAAGAAGTTAAAGCTTTCACACCAAAACTATCCTTCAGATATGTAGAGAAAATAATTCTCTATACTACAAAGCATATCGTGCAATGGATAGTTTTGTCTGTTGTGAAATTATGGTTCACAACAATCACAAAATTGAAAACGTTAATACAGAACAAATTACCTAAGTTAAATAAACTCTTTAGTAAAAAGGAAAATAATGTAACTGACCCAAGAAAAATATCTTTTGTGGAAAGAGCTGTAATGGAATCAAAAATAAAGATAAAAAAGGTTAAAGAGAAAATAAAGCAAGAACATGAAGAGAAAATAGAAGCACAAATGACAGAAAATGCAGAGAGCGAGATCAAACAAGAAGAAGTTGATAAAATCGTTTAAAAATGCTAGTATAGCATTATAAACACGCCGCTTTGGCTGTTTGGTAAACAAAAAGCATACGCCGCTTTAGCTCAGTTGGTAGAGCAACGCTTTTGTAAAGCGAAGGTCCTCAGTTCAAGTCTGAGAAGCGGCTCCATAAAACAATACCACCCTATACAGGGTGGTATTGTTTTATGGGCACTCAGACTTGAAAGATGGAGGCCGTCGGGCCAAGTCTGTCCTCAATTAATTATTTGTCGTACCTACTGGAGTAGAGGTCTTTGTCTTAGTTGTAGCAGCCTTTTTAGCAGCAGCCTCTTCTTCTTTTCTCATTGCTTCAAGCTCAGGAAACGTTTTTTCTATATCTTCAATACTTTGGAAACCACTATGAACCTTTCCGTTTATAACAATAGCTGGTAAATCATCTGGAACTTTATATATAGAAGTCATAGCCCGTATAGCCGAAAGATCTAGATTATAATCAAAGGAATAAACTCTTAGGTTTGGATATTTTTCACGAAGAGAGGTTAAGACATATCCCTGCTTGGTACAATCATCACACTTCTCATTTTTATAGAAGTAAAGGACGAATATTGATTTTTCTCCACATCTCTCAGTTATTTTTTTCATTAAGAGATAATCTTTAATTTCTAGAAGAGAATAATATCTCTTGAGGCTTACAACATTACTATTGTCATTTCCTAGATTGCCTTCACTATAAGAAATCTTTTCTGCAAGAGAATTGAGCTCTGAAGACAATACCGTATTTGAGATATCTTTACATGATAATTCTTGAAGCAAAGAAAATTGAGTTTCTGAAGACATTAGGTCTAGAGATATTTTATCTTCAATTGATTTAAGTTCTGTCATTTTTTTATTAGTAAAATAACTAGAAGTCCAAATTCCTATAGCAAAAAGAGTTGCTGTTATAAACAATACGATCACATATTTTTTCCAATCATTGGGTTCGTGTTGATGCATATAATTAATTGCTTGTTGTAACTCGTCGTTCAAATGTCCAACTAGATTCTTTGGAAATTAGAGAATTAAATATTGCTCTAAGCATCCAAAACGGCGCTACAATACTATAAATAATAATAAAATAAATAATTGAAACGGTAAAATTAGCCTTTCCTGTTGACATCTTTCTGCCTAACAATACCGATGTAATGACTAGTATATACAAAATAATAGATAAGAACAACATTGCCCTAGTATCTATAAAGAACCAATCAAACTTATAATTCAAGCTAAAGAAATTATGAAATCCTATAGTATTTATCTGGATAGTCTTTTCGTATATAACTCTTAGAAGATTATAGATAACAGTAAAAAACATAAACAATATACCAAAGATAGAGATCATTCCTGTTGGTAAAGTAAACAAGGCTACTGTACCATATTTCTTCCTAAACAATAAATGACGGTAATCAACTAAATTTTTAATAAAACCATAAATCCATCTTAGTCTTTGTCTGTAAAGCTTAACCACAGAATTTGGTGTATTTGTATAGATATAAGCATCAGGACAATAATCTATCTTGTACCCATGTTCCTGCATTCGAAGAGCTATTTCTTGATCTTCAGTATTATGAGCTTTCCTGTATGGCCCCAAATCATCAAAGACTTTTTTCCTAAATGTTGATAGAGGCCCTGGAGTAACCTGGATTCCACCAATGAGACCCAACATTTTCTTTATATAAACTCCCATATCATATTCAACTTTCTGTGCTTTTTGAATCATATTCTTGGGATTATAACTAAGAACTGAAGGTATGACAGCCATATTTCTCGGATCATTTTCAAAATACCTCATGATTCTTTTCATTGCCTGATTATCTACAAAAGAATCAGCGTCAAGACATCCAAAGAATTCAGCAGTACTCTTTTCAAGAGCGAAATTCACTGCTGTATGTTTTCCTCCATTCTCCTTACGAAATGCAAGTACATTACTACCATTATCAAATGTCTTAACAAGTTCCCAAGTATTATCGGTACTTCCATCATCTACTATGATTAGAGTCAATTTATCTTTAGGATAATCGAGAGCAAGGAGTGATTCCATTGTCTTTGTTATAGTCTTCTCTTCGTTATAACAAGGGACAGCAATGGTTATAGTAGGATATCTTTTTAGTTCTATTTCCTTAGGGCTCCATGATATATGGCGACGTTTATCAAAAAATGTCAATAAAAAAAACACCTGTACGTAGACAGAGACGAAAGCAAACCCATAAAATATCACACTATATACCTGCTCCATAAACACAAGCATTATATCACAAATACCCAATCATTTCAATATGAAATTTTACTTGCTTAATTTGATAATGTGATATAATAAGCGAATGGAAAACGATAAAAAATTAAGTATTAACACACCTACAGCTATAATAGTTGCAGGATTTATTATCATGTTAGGTATATTAATAACTAACGGAGGAGGAAGTGGTTTAAGTAAAAATAAAACAGAAAGTAACAAAGACAAAACTTTGTCTGAACAAGTAGGAGTCAAAAAGGCAGACTTTGATGCCTGTGTCTCTGGTACAGACAAGACAGCATTACAAGCAAAAATAACAGCAAGTGTAGAGAGTGCAATGAAAGCTCTTAAGCCAGAAGAAAGAGGAACCCCTTACGCTATTGTAATTGGAAAGAATGGTTCTAAATCTGAGATTAAAGGAGCCTACCCTATCGATCAGGTAAAGAAAACAATTTCTGAAGTTGCCTCTGGTAAGGTTACAGCTCCTTATAAAGGTGAAGTTGTATTAAGTGAAGAAGGAGATCATGTATACGGAGATGCTAATGCTCCAGTTGTAGTCATAGAATATTCAGATTTAGAATGTCCTTACTGTAAAGCTTTCCAGACAACTATGAAGCAAGTTGTAGATGAATCAAATGGACAAGTTGCTTGGATGTACCGCCACTGGCCTATACATGCTGGTTCAATGGACAAGCTAGTCGCATCTGAATGTGTTGCAAAACTTAAAGGAAATGATGCATTCTGGAAATACATAGAACTAGTATTTGGACTTATGGATCCAAAACCAACACCTCCAGCAAGCAATCTATAAAAACTAAAATAATAAAACACCCACAATGTGGGTGTTTTATTATTTTAGTTTAATCAAAATAATTCTTTAATCTCGCTATCTTTTCATTATTACGAAGCTTCTCATGGACCTTGGCTTCAATCTGACGAATACGCTCACGAGTGACCCCAAAATCTTGTCCTACTTCTTCAAGAGTGTGTTGCACTCCATCTGTAAGACCATAACGAAGTTCCAATATTTTTCTTTCCTTTGGAGATAGAGTATCGAGTACTTCTTTAATTTGATCAGACAGAATTCTACGAGAAGAGTCTTGATCTGGACGAAGAATCTTGTCATCCGGAATGAATTCTCCTCTTGTTGACTTATCGTCATCATCTCCTATTGGTTGCTCTAGAGAGACGGTTTCCTGATTAATCTGCTCGATAACATGGATTTTCTCTACTTCCAAATTCATTTCCATTGCAATCTCTTCTACTAACGGTTCACGTCCCAAATCTTGAGAAAGACGACGTACTACTTGTTTATATTTAGAAATAGTTTCTACCATGTGAACAGGGATACGAATTGTTCGAGACTGGTCGGCTAGAGCACGAGTGATTGATTGGCGAATCCACCAGGTAGCATAAGTTGAAAACTTATATCCTTTTGTCCAGTCAAATTTTTCAACAGCCTTAAACAAACCTAAATTACCTTCTTGTATCAGATCAAGTAGTGTTAAATCAGAACTTCTCCCTACATATTTTTTAGCAATAGAGACAACCAAACGCAAGTTTGCACGAGCAAGAAGATTCTTGGCTTCGACATCCCCCTTCTCAATTCTCTTTGCCAAATCCCTCTCTTCATTTGCAGCAATTAGAGGATACTGACCTATCTCCTTCAAATACATTTGAATAGAATCATAGGTCTTGGCATCTTTACTATATTTGAGAGCTAATTTCTCTACATCTCCAGTCACATCGAGCAAATTACCACCTTCTAGAACATCGATTCCAGCGACAGCAAAACGCTCATATAATTCGTCGAGGAAAAGTATATCTGTTTCTATATCAGGAAATTCTTTTATTATTTCATCATACGTCACAAAGCCTCTCTTCTTACCCTTCTCTATCATTTGTAGAGACTTTGCTTCTTGATCTAATTGTTTCTTTTCTAGTTGCTCTTTCTTAGAAGCAGACATTCGTCTTACTTTTGGTTTGGAAACTACCTTTTTAGCCTTACTCTTATTGTTTTTAGTTATCTTTTTTGCCACTTTTTTTATCACCTTCTTGGTAGTTTTTTTAGCAATTTTTTTCATCTTGAGAGCTTTCTTAACTGGCTTTTTAGCTACAGATTTTTTAACTGCTTTTTTCACAACAGCTTTCTTTTTCAATACAATCTTTTTTGTTTTTTGTTTAAGTTTTTTTATCATAAAATTATTTAAATCTATATCCTTTTATTTCTTCTATACGTTCGACTGTTTTCTGATAATCTTTAAGGATTGGACCAGGGTCAAAATTTTCAACCATATCCCCCCTCTGATTTATTTTATCTAATAATAAAATTAAACGTTCATTTAGAATTTCTTCCTCTAAAGAAAGCATCATTTCCTCTAAATCCCTAGGGATATCTTTTATTCTGTTACCATACCACATTTCGGCCTCTTGTGCGAGAGCATCTTTCCAGGGTTCATGAACTTCACATATTTTCAGGAATGTCTCCTTCCCTATCTTTTCTTCTAATATTTTATATGCATTGTTTATATCAATACCTAAATTTCCTTTTTCTTGCCAGAATATAATTCCAAATAATCTCTTTTCTAAATGTTCTCGTCTAGAAATTATATCTTTTTTCTTATCTAAATTGTTTACATTCATTTCATTACCAATACTCACTTGATGAGTTTTCTCATACACTTCAAAATCTTCAATTATGGCACTAGAAGGAATTCCAGTCTTGGAATGAATAAGAGAAATATATGAAGATTTATCTATTGAACTTTTTATAACCATTAAGAATGGAAAAATAATATCTCGAACTTGTTTTCCTCTTTGTCTTATATCACTTGTATTCTGACAAATTCTATCTACATGAAAAGTTATTGTATCTTTCGCATTCTTTATTATTTCTTTCCAGGCATCATTATTTTCCATTATAGTATCAGCTGGATCTTTCCCTTCTGGTAGGACAGCAATCTTTACTTGCATGTCTAGTGAGAGAGCGATCATAGATGAACGGCTGGCAGCACGAATTCCAGCCGAATCTCCATCATAAGCAAAAATAATATTTGGAGATAGACGTCTGATAAGCCCTAGGTTGTTTATTTTTGATTCACTATCAACAACATTGTCAGTAAAAGCTGTACCCGAAACTGCAACAGTATTAGTAAAACCAATCTGATGAGAAAGTATCAAATCCATCTGTCCTTCAACTACAATACTGTATCCTCTAGTTCTTATTGAAGTTTTAGCTTTATCTATACCAAATAAAACATTTGATTTATTAAAAAGTATTGTATCTGGAGAATTAAGATATTTCGCTTCGGCTGCATCTTCTTTGCCAAATATTCTTCCAGAGAAAGCGATAATTCTACCACTAGAGTCACTTATAGGAAACATTATACGAGAACGGAATCTATCATATGTTCCTTTTTCTGTTCTCTTCACAAGCCCAACTGCTTCCAAGTCTTCAACTTTATAACCCTTGCCTAGTAAATAATCAGAGGTTGATCTCCATTCATCTCTGACAAATCCTATACGAAAATTCTTTATACTAGTATCATTTAAACCCCTAGAGAGTAAATATGCACGCGGCTTTGGATCTTTCTCAAAATTAATTTCGAAAAATTTTGTAGCTTCTTCTAATATTTCAAAATATAGTTCCTTCTTGTCTTTATCCTTATCGCCCTTTTCATATTCAAGTTTAACTCCAGCTCTTTCAGCTAGTAACTTGAGTGCTCCCATAAAATCAGTCCCTTCAAATTTTTCAACAAAAGAAAAAATGTCGCCTTTTTCTCCACAACCAAAACAATAGTATGTACCTCTATCAGGTGATACGAAAAAAGATGGTGTTTTCTCATTATGAAATGGACACCTAGCTTTGAAATTCTTTCCTGATTGTTCTACTTGGATATATGAAGAGATTACATCAACAATAGAAAGCCTTTCTTTGATTTTCGGAACTGATGATGACATATTATTAGATTTTAAGCCCTAGTATATTAGGCTTTAGGTGTGATCCAAAGCCTAATTACTAATGCCGGTTGTTAAGCAACACTACTTTCTTCGTTCACTTCTTCCTCTTCTTTTGTTGGACGTTCTACACCGAAACCTGTTCCAGCTGGTATCAAACCTCCGATGATAACATTTTCTTTTAGCCCTCTTAGATTATCTACTCCTCCACGTATAGCATTATTTATCAAGACACGATTTGTGTTTTGGAAGGAAGCAGCTGATAACCAACTCTTTGTTGTGAGAGATACTTCGGTAATACCAAGAACGATAGTTCCTGCTGTAGCTCCTGTTCCACCTCCTTCTTCCTCGAGACGCTTGTTCTCTTCTATAAGTTCAATATTTTCTACTATTTCTCCTGGAGAGAATGTAGTATCACCTGCATCTTTAATTCTCTTTCTTGAGAACATTTGACGAATAATTATTTCAATATGTTTACGTGAGATTGAAGCACTTTGTAGGTCATAAACCTTATTGATCTCATCTACAATGTATTCCTCTGCCATATCTTTACCTCCATATTTAACAATTTCGTTAATATCAGCAGAACCATCAGTTATTAATTCTCCTTTCTTAACATGTGATCCTATTTTAACCACAGGCTGACGACGATTGGCAACTATATATTCCATTTCGTTCTTCTTTCCATCTGATTTTGAATCAGAGAGAACTTTAACTATCTTTTCTTTTCCATTGTCGGTTATATCAATAACTTCTCCATCAGTTTGTGAAATAATTGCAGGATTCTTTGGAATTCTTCTTTCAAAAATTTCTTCAACACGAGGTAGACCTGTAGTAATGTCGACAGTAGCGACTCCACCGGCGTGGAAAGTACGAAGTGTAAGCTGTGTTCCTGGCTCACCGATAGCTTGCGCTGCAATAATACCGACAGCTTGACCTAGCTCTACCATACAGTTTCTTCCCAAATCTAGTCCATAACATACTCGACAGATTCCATGTGTTGTCTCACAAGAAAGAGGTGTACGAACTAAAGCTTCTTTGATACCCATTTTCTCTAGACGTCTTGCGTCTTCTTTCATTATAAGAGTTCCTTTTTTGTAAACAACTGTTCCATCAGTATCTTTTATATCTGCGAGCAATACTCGGCCGTGGATATACTTGGCAAAAGCATTTTCGACTGCAACGATTTTCTTTCCATTCTTAGTACCACAATCTTCTTCTGTCACAACAACGTCTTGAGCGACGTCTACTAGACGACGTGTAAGATAACCTGCCTTCGCTGTGTTTAGGGCCGTATCGGCAGCACCTTTACGTGAACCGTGAGTTGTAATGAAGTATTCGAGTGGTGAGAGGCCTTCGATATATGAAGGAATAATTGGGAAATCTAGAGTTGCTCCTGATGTATTCACAATGAGTCCTTTCATTCCACACATCTGTATTAGAGATCCCATACTTCCACGAGCACCAGATGTTATAAGGTCGTAAGTTGAACCTTTTGGATCAAGAGTTGCAGGAATTTCCTTTTCAATTTCTTTCTTGGCATGTTCCCATATCTCTATAACTTTTTGATATTGTTCATCTTCAGATAGAAGTCCATCAGCGAATTGGCCACGAACAACTTCTTCTTCTTTTCTAAATTTAGCAACAATTTCTTTCTTACCTTCTGGAACTTTCAAGTTGTCTATACCCCAAGTTACTCCAGAATAAGTAGCATACTGATAACCGAAATCTTTAATTTTATCTAGGAATTTTGGTGTCGCATCAATACCATAGTGAACTATAAGCTCATCTACAAGAAGAGACATACGCTTGATTGTAATTTCTTCATTTAAGTATGGGAAATCATCCGGGAAAATAGTGTTGAAGAAAAGTCTTCCAACTGTCGTTTCAAATGGCTTATTTTCAAAACGAGAATAGCGAGCCTTATCAGTACCTAGAACTTTAATCTTTGCGCGGAAAGTAATTATACCCAAGTCAAAAGCTGTGATAGCTTGGTTTGGACTTGAGAAGGCCATACCCTCACCTCTTTCACCATCAACAGACTTTGTCATCCAGTAACAACCGAGAACAATATCCATCTTTGGCATTACGATAGGAGAACCGTCTTGAGGCTTGAGCAAGTTCTTGTTTGAAGCCATGTATTCGCGAGCTTCTGTTTGCGCCATGTCTCCTAGTGGTACATATACAGCCATCTGGTCACCGTCGAAGTCAGCGTTGAATCCTGCACAAACAAGTGGGTGTACTTGAATAGCATGTCCTTCAATAAGAATAGGATTGAAAGCTTGAATACCTAATCTGTGAAGAGTAGGAGCACGGTTTAAGAGAACGTATTTACCACGAATTACTTCTTCGAGAATTGCCCAAACTTCAGGCACCCCTTCTTCTATAAGTCTATTAGCACCACGGATGTTGAAAGCAAGTTCTGTCTCAAGAATTTTTGAAATCACGAAAGGACGGAAGAGCTCAAGAGCCATGTGTTTTGGTAAACCACACTGATTAAGTTTAAGACCAGGTCCTACAACGATAACTGAACGTCCTGAATAGTCCACACGCTTACCAAGCAAGTTTTGACGGAACAAACCTTGTTTTGATTTTAGGTTATCTGAAAGTGATTTAAGAGCACGCTTCTGAGAAGCAGAAGTAGCTTGAGAATCATTTTGTTTTGCGATTGAGTTGTCTATAAGAGCATCTACAGCTTCTTGCAGAATTCTTTTTTCGTTACGGAGAATTACATCTGGAGCTCCTATCTCTTTAAGTTTCTTCAAACGATTGTTACGATTAATAACACGGCGATATAGGTCGTTTAGATCTGATGTAGCATGACGTCCACCATCAAGAGCCACCATAGGACGAAGTGCTGGAGGAATAACTGGGATAGCTGTAAGGAACATCCATTCCGGACGAATTCCTGAGTGTATCATAGAACGAATGAGAGACATTCTCTTCTCCAATTTCTCTTTATCAATACTGGAAGCCTTTGGAAGCATTGCGGCCGTTTCATCTTTAATCTTTTCCAAATCTAAGTTCTTAAAGATAGTGTAGATAGCCTCTGCTCCGATACTAGCTTCAAAACAACTTCCATATTTAAGTCCAAAGTGATGATATGCTATTTCATTTAGAACTTTTCCTGGAACGATTTCAGCTATTTCTCTCTTTGTATTTAGAAGTAATTCTTTTAGCTTTTCTTTTTCTTCTTCACTAGCAGCACTTTTAATTTTTGATTTAAATTCACTTTCTAGATTCTTGGTAATAGTTTCCTTTTCTTCAGCTGATACTTTTATGATTATATAACCAGCAAAGTAAATAACTTTTTCTAAATCTGAAACTGAAATATTTAGGAGTGTAGACATGCGAGACGGAACTCCACGTAGGAACCAGATGTGTGATACAGGAGAAGCTAGCTCAATGTGCCCCATTCTGTCGCGACGAACTATAGAGCGAGTAACTTCCACTCCACATTTCTCACAGACAATATCTTTATAACGAATTCTTCTGTATTTTCCACAGTAACATTCATAATCCTTTTCTGGACCGAATATTCTTTCGTCGAACAAACCACTTCTTTCAGAGCGACCTGTACGATAGTTTATTGTTTCAGGTTTTGTAACTTCTCCATATGACCACTCTTTAATTCTCTCAGGACTAGCTAGTTTGAGTGTTATTGAGTCGAAATCTGTTGTATCTATTATTTTCATATATATTTTTTAGATTTTGATATTATGATTAATTATTCTTTCGACTTTTTAAGATCCACATCAAGAGATAATCCACGCAAGTAATTTAATAGAACATTAAATGAAGCAGGAATATTTGGTTCACCGATTGGTTTGCCCTTGATAATAGCGTCGAATGTCTGTGAACGACCCATAATATCATCAGACTTGATTGTAAGCATTTCACGTAGAGAGTAAGCAGCACCATGACCTTCGAGAGCCCAGACCTCCATTTCTCCGAATCTCTGACCTCCACCTTGAGCTTTACCTCCGAGTGGCTGTTGAGTAATAAGTGAGTAAGGACCGATAGAACGCATGTGAAGTTTGTCTTCCACCATGTGGTGAAGTTTCAACATATACATGTATCCAATAGCAATATCTTGCTCGAAAGCATCTCCTGTTCGTCCATCATATAGAGTAACCTTTCCTGATTCTGGCATTCCTGCTTTTACAAGTTCAGCTTTAATTTCTGGAACTGTTGCTCCAGAGAAGGTAGGTACAATAGCTTGATAGCCAAGTGTGTGAGCAGCATAACCTAGATGCATTTCTAGAATCTGTCCCAAGTTCATACGAGATGGAACTCCAAGTGGAGTAAGAATAATATCTACAGGTGTACCATCGGCCATGAATGGCATTTCTTCTTCAGGTAAGATAACAGAGATAACACCTTTGTTACCGTGACGTCCAGCAAGCTTGTCTCCTACTGAAATGTTTCTAATCTGTGCAATCTCAACAATAATTTTCTTTATAATTCCTGATTCTAGATTGTGACCTTGATCGCGTGAGAATATCTTCACACCGACAACTCTACCCTTCTTACCATGTTCAAGACGTAGTGATGTATCCTTCACATCACGAGCTTTTTCGGTAAAGATAGAACGAAGCAATCTTTCTTCTGGAGTAAGTTCTGTCTCACCTTTTGGTGTAATTTTACCTACCAATATATCATTTTCAGTGACTTCTGCTCCGACAACGATAATACCATCCTCATCCAAATCTTTAAGTTTATTCTCACCAACGTTTGGTATATCGCGAGTTGTTATCTCTGGACCTAGCTTTGTATCACGAACATTGCAGATAAATTCAGTAACATAAATACTTGTAAATTTACTATCTTTGACCAATCTCTCAGAAAGAATAATCGCATCTTCGTAGTTTGCTCCACCCCATGACATAAATGCTACCAAGGCATTCTGACCTAGTGATATTTGCCCATGGTCTGTTGTACTTGTATCTGCCAATACTTGACCCTTCTTTATTTTGTCTCCAAGAGAAACTGATGGGCGTTGATGGAATATAGAGAAGTTGTTCGTACGAGAGAAAGTAATGAGTGGATAGTGGTGCTCTTTCCCTTTATCATCTTTAACTGATATTTTCTTTGCATCTACATAGGAAACGACACCTGATACTTCTGACAAAATTAAACGTCCAGAATCTTTACTTGCAAGTTCTTCCATACCAGTAGATACAAGTGGTATTTCTGGAATAATACAAGGAAGTGCTTGTTTCTGCATGTTACTTCCCATGAGTGTTCTGTGAGCATCATCGTGTTCTAGGAAAGGAATCATAGAAGTCGCCACTGAGAAAGCTTGGTTTGTAGCTACATCAATGAAGTCAACTTCATTTTTTGAAACCATTCCAGGCTTTGTCTTTAATCTAGCTTCTACTTTTTCTTCTTTGATATTTCCATTCTCATCATAGTCGGTTCCAGCATGAGCAATATTGTATCTCTCTTCTTCAAGAGCATTCATATATACAACTTCACCTGTAATCTTTCCGTTCTTTACTTTCACATATGGAGTCTCGATAATTCCAAACTCGTTTATTTTGGCATAAGTTGATAAGTGGAGAATAAGACCAATGTTTGGACCTTCCGGTGTATGTATAGGACAAACTCTTCCATAGTGAGAAGTGTGTACGTCACGAACTTCAAGACCTGCTCTTTCACGAGTAAGTCCTCCAGGACCAAGAGCAGAGAGAATACGTAGGTGCTCTACTTCTGCCATTACGTTTTCTTGGTTCATGAATTGAGAAAGCTGGTTCGCAGTGAAGAATTCCTTGATACGAGCCTGAAGTGGTCGCTGGTTTATTATCTGGATAGGCATTGTCGTACCGACATCTATTGTCGACATACGGTCTTGGACATTTCTCTTGATCTGAGCCATACCTGTGCGGATTTTTTGTTGGAACATTTCTCCGACATATCTAACACGGCGTTGACCCAAGTGATCGATATCATCGCCTTTAGCATGAGGGTCATTATTTAGATCAATTATGTTCTTTACAATGGTTACAACATCGTCTACTGAAATAGTACGACGTTCCATTTCTTTCTCATCCATATTCTTATCGAAACGCTTATTGAAACGGAATCTTCCAACTGGAGAAAGGTCATATCTCTCTTCTGAAAGCAAAATATTCATAAATTCCTTAGCATTTTCAGAAGTAGCTAGATCGCCGTCACGGAGACGCTTGTATATTTCTATGTATGAATCCTGCAGACTTTTAGCTGGATCTTTCTCTATAGAAGTCTTGATAACTTTCAATATTTCTTCATTGTCTCCAAAAGCTTTAAGCATGGCTTCATCTGTAGTAAGTCCAAGTACGCGTAGAAGTGAAGCAACAGAGAATTTGCGTTTCTTGTCGATACGTACATATACAGCACCATCTGTGTCTGACTCAACTTCTATCCATACACCACGAGCTGGAATTATCTTTGCTCCAAAATAACGCTTGCCTTTCATTTCTTGCTCTGTGAAAAATACTCCGAATGAACGAGTAAGCTGAGCAACGATAACACGTTCAACACCATTTATGATAAAAGTACCGTGCTTGGTCATGAGCGGTACATCTGCCATAAATATTTCCTGTTCTTTAGAAGTTCCAATACTCTTGTTCAAGAGCTTAACACGGGCCTTTAGTGGTCCTTCGTAAGTAAGCTTGTTGAGCTTGGTATATTCTTCATCGAATTTTGGTTCTCCAAGAGAGAAGGAAGTAAAATCAAGTTGAAACTTTTTCTCTGAGTAATCATTTATCGGAGAAAATTCTTTGAAAACTTCTTTGATACCTTTTTCTACCAACCAATTGAATGAATTCAATTGATCTTCGATTAGATTTGGAAACTCTACTAACGGCTTCTTGTAATGCGAGAAATACTTCTTCACAACTGTATCTGATTTTTTCATAATAAAATATAAAAACACTAAAAAACAGAAAAATCCCGAGGTGACCAAACCACGGTATTAATTTTTATTTATAATTACTGGCAATGATATTTTTTAACACTTTTTTATGCTAAAACATTAGTAAACGAGGATTGATTTGCCATAACTCAATCTATTCAATCTGGGCCTTATCCTATACTATTTTGCCTTTTTTGTCAATTCTTTCCATTCCTCTATTTTCTTATGATCCCCAGAGAGAAGGACAGCAGGGACTTTATACTTCTTTTTGTTGTGAATTAAGACTTCTGGACGGGTGTAGACTTCGCTACTAGAGACTCGTTCTTCTTCGCGAGAGTCAAAATTGCCAAGGACCCCTTCGATTTGTCGAGATGTAGAATCTATCAAAATCATTGCTGGAATTTCCCCTCCAGTCAGCACATAATCCCCTACTGAATATTTCGTAGTTTTAAGAATTTTATCTACCCTAGCATCGATACCTTCGTAACGTCCGCAAATTAAAATTATGTCTGTATATTTCTTTGAAATCTTCTTGGCAACTTCAGTAGTAAACTTTTCGGCAGAAGGAACAAAATTTATTGTGAGAATTTTTGCTTTTTTACTTTTGGAAAGTTTTTTGGATACAGATTCTACTGCTCTGATTATCGGCTCAGCCATCATCACCATTCCAGGACCCCCAGCATAAGGACGTTCGTCTACTTGAGCGGAAACATTTCCATCTGGCCAAACTTTCCTATACTTACCAGTCACAAATTTACGAGGGTTTACAAAAGAGACAGAGATCTTCTTCTCTTTTATGGCGCGACCCAAAATAGACTCTTTCAAATAAGAGTCGAACATTTCAGGGAAAAGTGTAATTACATGAAATTTCATAAAATTACTATACCATGAATTCCGTAAAACAAACAAAAAGACCCCAAACAGATGGGGTCGTTTTGTTTGTTTTATTTAGATACCTTTAAGGTCCTCGAGTGCTGCATCTACTGACTTTGATGCTTCACTTGCTGACATTGTTGAAACAGGAGCTTCTGCTCTTTCTGTATGTTCAGGCATAATTCTGCCACCTTCTGGTTCATTGATCTTTAGATTTACGCGAGCATTATTCTTCATACCAATAACGCGTAGTAGTGTACGGATAGCTTTAGCTGTGTTGCCTTGACGGCCAATTATTTTACCCATATCTGCACTGTTTACTGTCATTGTAATAAGAACGCCCATTTCGTCTACAGTTCTATCAATCTTCACATCGTTTGGATTATCAACCAATGCCTTAACAATATATTCTAGAAATGCTTTGTCGTCTGCCATATAATAGTATTTAGTAATTAATCTTAATATTCTAGTGTACCGACTACACTATTCCTTATAATATATCATATTTTGCTTTTTAAGTGCAACAAGGAAAATGCCCCGCAGGCGAAGCCTGCGGGGCATTTTTATTTACGCTTTTTTAAGTTCTTTACGAGCTACAGTCTTAGACTTCTTTGATAATACATTCTTCTTCTTTCCTTCTATCAATTTCTGACTAACCAAAAAGTTATGAACTGTATCTGAAGCTTGTGCTCCATTACTCATCCAGTATTTAATGCGATCAGCTTTGAATAAAACTTCTCCTTTCTTTAAATTATATGAGCCTAGAATTTCCTTGAACTTTCCACTTTTTGCAGAGTTTTTAGAATCTGTCAAAAGTACGCGAAAAGCTGGATCATTCTTGCGCCCTATTCTTTGTAATCTTATCTTTAACATATGTAAAAGCATACTAACATATATATGTTTATTAATCAATAGAATCACTAGATAGAGGCTTAACCTCTATCTAGAAGACTATTTATGTATTTGTGCTATACTGACATTGTGAAAAATAAGAAGAAATACCAACAGAATAGTAAGAAAAGGCATTTTCATAATAGGGGTCAAAAACATAAGAGCAAAGAACAAAATAGGTTCATTGAAGGGATTATTACCATATCTCATAAAGGTTTTGGTAGTGTCCGAACCAAAGGTCAAGATGACCCAATAGAGATAGACCATAGCTTCCTTCGTACTGCCTGCCACGGTGACACTGTTAAGATTGTTCTTCATCCTAAAAGATCAGGAGGAGTACAAACTGGTGAAGTTGTAGAAATTCTTCGCCGTTCGAAAAAAGGATATGCCGGAATCTTAGAAAAAGAAAATGATACATACTTCCTCATCCCTAGCGATCTCCGCATGTACGCCGATATCGTGATACCAGAGAATAAATTAAATGGAGCAAAAATCGGACAAAAGATATTTGTGGTTATCACAGACTGGAAAGATGCCAAGAAAGCACCAATAGGTAAAGTAGAGAGAGTTTTGGGTCAACCAATGGAACACAATGCTGAAATGGAAGCTATCGCTTTGGAAAAAGGATTCTCAGCTCTATTCCCTACCCTCGTAGAGAATGAAGCTAAAGAAATTGCAAAAATAGGAATTATAGAATCTGATTTGAAAAACCGTCGAGATATGAGAAGTGTTACAACTTTCACTATTGACCCAATAGATGCAAAAGACTTCGATGATGCTATATCGTTTGTAAAACTTCCAAATGGTCATTTTGAAATTGGTGTACATATTGCAGATGTCTCTCATTATGTAAAACTCCATACAGCTCTCGACGATGAAGCCCAAAGTAGAGGTACTTCCGTCTACCTTGTAGACCGTACTATACCAATGCTTCCAGAAGAACTTTCCAATGGACTTTGTAGCCTAAATGAAGGAGTTGATAGACTTACCTTTTCTGCCATATTTGAACTTGATCATGATGGCAAAATACACAAAGAGTGGTTCGGAGAAACTGTTATAAACTCCAACAAAAGATTTACTTATGAAAATGCCCAAGAAATTTTAGATAACAAAAAGGGCACTTTCTACCAAGAACTTCATACTTTGAATTTAATAGCCAAAAAGTTAATGAAGAAAAGATTTGATGAAGGAGCTATAATCCTTGAACAAGATGAAGTAAAATTTAAATTAGATGACAAGGGTGTCCCTGTCTCTGTTTACACTAAAACTCGTGGAGATACGAATAAACTTGTAGAGGAATTCATGCTTCTTGCCAATCGTCGCGTCGCAGAATTCATGTCCAGTAAAAAGAAAGGAATCCAGGGAGTCTTCTTGTATAGAATTCACGATCTTCCAAATAAAGATAAAATGAGTGACTTAGCCAGCTTTTTAAAAAAACTTGGATATCATTTGAAGCTTAAAGACGGTATCATACCATCAGAGGAAATCAATGATCTTATCGGCAAGCTCGAGCATAATCCCCTTCGTGATACAGTCCATACCGCAATAATTCGCACAATGGCCAAGGCTATTTACTCCACAAAGAATATAGGCCATTACGGTCTTGGATTTAAATTCTATACACATTTTACTTCACCAATCAGAAGATATCCTGATGTTATAGTTCATAGACTCCTCAAAGAATTCCTTGCCGATAAAGCAATACCTAAAGAAAAATGGTTTGAATATGAACATATGAGTATAGAAGCTTCAAACCAAGAAAAGGAAGCAGCCGAAGCAGAAAGAGCTTCAATCAAATACAAACAGGTAGAATACATGTCGAAAAGAGTCGGCCAGAATTATGAGGGTATAATTACAGGAGTTACTGAATGGGGTTTGTATATAGAAGATAAAGTAACTAAATGTGAAGGAATGGTCAGAATGCGTGATATGAAAAATGATTATTATGTATTTGATAAAAAATTTATGAGTATAAAAGGCCAGAAGACGCACAAGAAGTATACCCTAGGAGATAAGGTGAAATTCAAAGTAAAAGGAGCCGATATGAACAAGAAAACTATCGATTACGAAATAATATAAATTCTATTTATGAAGAATAAAAAGCTGTTGGCCATATTAATATTCTTGATTATGACAGTAATCACTTATGTTTTTCTCTATAGGAAGACAGAAGCACCTAAACTAAATGGTGTCCCTTTGATAGTTGAAGATAAAGAATTTGTCATAAAAGACAGTGTAATAGTGGCTCCACAAGATAATTTTATAAACAGCAATAGTTCTATTTCTACAAAATATAAAATTATAAATAGAGACCTAGTCACTCCTATAGACGCAAAGAATCAACAAAAGGCTGTATTACTTACCATCGATGATGGTCCTAGCAAAAGAACAAAAGAAATATTGGATATATTAAACAAACATAATGCCAAGGCGATATTTTTTATAAATGGTATAAATGAAAAACACAACAAAGGAGTCATAGAAGAAACATACAAAGAAGGTTTTGCGATTGGTAACCATACTTGGAGTCACATAGATCTTAAAAAACAAAAGGATGTAGTTACAATAGAAAAAGAAATAAACAGAAACACAGAATTAATAAAAAATCTCACAAAAACTCCCCCATTATTTTTCCGAGCTCCTTATGGAGAAAGTAATCCTTATGTGAGAAAACTAGTCAAAGAAGATGGAATGATTTTTATGGATTGGTCTGGTGCCGCTAAAGATTGGGAGAAATCTACTATAGAAAAAGACGTTTTTATAAATAATGCAATTCTAAATCTACATTCTGGATCTATCTTACTCATACACGAACACCCTTGGTCTGTCGCTAATCTAGATGGACTACTAACTGCTATAGAAGAAAAAGGTTATACCTTCATTGATCCAAAAGATATTATAGAATAATATGCCTTCCAAAAAATTCTACATATTTGCTGTAATTTTAATTTCAACTGCTTTGTTGTTCAGTGGTTCTCTTCTTGATAGAAAGTTTTCAAAATTAAATTCAACTCAGGGGAAAGCCTCTGTGGTGGAAGTTGTATATCCTGAAGAGGGTAAAATAATAAGTTTTGAGCCAAGCAGGCCCATAGAACAAAATCCTCAGAACTTAAACATAATTCAAGAAGACCAAAATACAAAAGATATTACTCCTTTAGCAGAAAAGAAAGACGAAGATCCTCCAAAGAAAAAAGTCATTCCATTTTCCTGTCTTACTTCAGAAAAAGAGTATGATGATATGTGGCTCTTTAACTTGGGTCAAAATATAAGTTTGCCCGACACAACATATATACCAAAAGGCTTAGAAAAAATACCAAATATTTATAGTGCTCGAACTAATATTTGTCTTACTCATGATACACTAGAAAACCTCGAGGCAATGCTCTCGCAAGCAAAGATAGATGGGCATATAATAAAAGTTACTTCTGCCTTTAGAACCTTTGATTATCAGACAGGTCTTCTACAAACAGCAACAGATAATGGAAATTCGGATGCAAATTTATCAATTGCAAAACCTGGGTACTCAGAGCACCAGCTCGGTACGGCGGTTGATCTATCTGGCGAGTCTATAAACTTTTCAAGTGCTGACAGAGCTTTCAACTACACAGAGGAAGCCAAATGGCTCGAGGAACATGCTAGTGATTATGGTTTTATAGAGAGTTATCCTAAAGATAAAACAGATATCACAGGCTACATATATGAACCTTGGCATTATCGATATGTAGGGATAGATAATGCAAAACAAATTTTAAAAAACAATCAAACAATAACTGAATTCTTAGCAGAATAAAAAGAGGCCCGCGGATTATTCCACGGGCTTTTTCTATTTCTTTCCACGGTTCATCAAACGATGAACAATTTCTGCTAATGCAAAAATGAACATTAGTAGGAAAACTATAGCCGCACCTACCAATACATTTTCTGTACCCTCCAAGGCCTTTTTTTCTTTGACTTTTTTAGCCAGGCGATCCTCCTCATAAACTTCTTTTATAAGAGAATCCATAACAGAAAGTTTTTTGCTTATAGCAAGAGAATCTTTTGTATGAATTCTTTTCAAAAAAGTTTTTTCAGTCTCACCTTTATAAGCCTGATATGGTTCAGAAATAGTTCTTATACCATTCGAGAACACTTCTGTAACTTCTACCATTGTATCCTTCTTCAGTGGTTTTTTGCCATCAAAGCCACTGACATAAGTAGCTCTCTGGTCAAATTTATAATAACCATGTTGTGCGCGAGTGAAGGTTAAAGAAAAAACCATAAAAACAAATAACAAAATAATTTTTTTCATGACTGCCAATTTAAAATTTATTTTATAGATTTAATTTTTTTATTTTGCATCTAAATTTGCCATATTATATCATAAAAATACATAAAAGTCAATAAAAATAACCTTTCTATTATAAAAATTTTCTAGATAGGGGTTGAACCCCTATCTGGTTATTTGGCGTAAGAAGTAGCGTCTTCGAGACGTATGGAGAGAAGCTTAGAAGCCCCTTCGGCACTCATTGTGACTCCATAAAGCACTTGGGCTCGAGACATTGTCTCGCGATTGTGCGTGACAACGATAAGTTGTGAATATTTT
The DNA here is from genome assembly GCA_021831595.1 of bacterium. Taxonomy (GTDB): domain Bacteria; phylum Patescibacteriota; class Minisyncoccia; order Phycocordibacterales; family UBA9973; genus UBA8515. The sequence continues at coordinate 75,944 of JAKBMK010000025.1, read as the reverse complement.
GATAGATTCTCGAGCATATTACCGTATTTACGAGAGTTCGCTTCGTCGAGTGCGGCATCTGTCTCATCGAGAACTAGGAATGGAGGAGGATTTACTTGTGAGACAGCAAAGAGAAGAGCAATAGAAGTGAGTGACCTCTCCCCTCCGGATAGCATATGCAAATCTTTCACCTTCTTCTGAGGAAGATTGACGTTGATTTCAATTCCGCGTTCAAACCCAAGCTCGCTATTATCTTCGTCTTCCTCATCTTCTTCATCCATATCTTCTTCTCCTACCTTCTCGTCATTCTTTTTTGGCTTCTTGTGTTCCATAGTAATAGTAAGGAAAGCACCACCTCCACCAAACATCAAAGCAAAAAATTCCTGGAATTGTTTGTTTATTTTTTCAACTCCACTCTTAAATTCTTTATCTAAAGTTTCTTTCAACTCTTGTATAAGGATTCGAAGTGAATCAATACTCTTATTTAGATCTTCCAGTTCTCTTCCAAGGAAAACATCGCGTTCCATTGTGTCATCATATTCTTTCATTATCTCAGAAGAATTTGATGCTCCGGCATCTTCTAATTTAATCTTTATGCGCTCAATTTTTCTACGAATTTCTTCTTGGGTACTTCTGATAACTTCTTCCTCTACTCTAATTTGAGCAAAAGCTACAACATCTCTACCTATTAGAACTGCTCCTTCTGCAAGTTCCATTTCAAAAGCTGTCTTAATTGCCATTAACTTTTCTTCTTGGAAAGTAAGAGTATGTATAGAGGAAGTGACATCATTCCTCTCCCTCAAGAGTTCATAGTGCATACGTTCATTATCACGCAATAATGATTCCCCTTCCTTTTCTTTTTCTTTCAAAATATTTATTGCATTTTGAACCTCTTCTTCTTGAGATTTTACTTTATTTATTTCTAAAATTATATTATCTTTTTCCTTTCCCATCTCTAGATATTCTGTATTATCTTCTAGCTTTGGCTTTTCAAATTCACTCTCCGTTCCGCTATGAAGAAAAGATCCAAGCTTTTCCTTGATGTTTATCAAAATATTTTTGACACTTTGTAAGTCTTCAAAATTAATAGCTTCATTAATTTTAGATTCCAAGTCTTCTACAAGAGACTTCCATTCTGATTCTTTTATTATTTTTTCTTTAACTTCTGGAATTTTTGCATATTGCCTCTCAATCCCTTCGATTATACCTTCGATACGTCCTAGGGAACGAGCGAGGCTATCCTTCTTGCTACGAAGTTCATGTATCTCACTCTCTTTTTCTCTAATCTGTTTTACGTTTTCACTTTCTGTATAATCTATATTTTTCAAACTTTCTGATTCTTTTATCTTATCATCCAAATACAAAGCTTTTTTATCTAGTTCCCCTCTTAATTCACCAATGCGGCTAGTCTCTTTCTCTATATAAGTAGCCTCTCCACTAAAATATGTTTTGTACAAATCTCTCAAGTCCTCTCGCATTGCTCGAGCTTTCTCTACCTTCTCAACCTGTTTCTTAAGGAATGATAGATGTGGAGCTATTTCACGACGAAGAGCCTGAACTTCTTTCATGTTCAATATTGTTTTCTCTAATTTTCTCTCAGACTCTTTTATTCTGTATTGATATATCTTAAGTCCTAAAGCATCTTCAATCATACCTCGACGGTCTTTATTCGAAGCATTAAGAACTCGATCAGCTTCCCCTTGGGAAATTATGTGATGGCCCGAGCTACCAATGTTAACCGAAGCAAGCAGATCTATAACATCCTTCAATCTAACTTCTGTCCCATTGATACTATAACGATTTGCCCCATCAGAAAATACTTCACGTCCAATAGAAACTTCATCATAGTCGAGAGATACTCCTACACCACTATTGGTAAAAGAAAATATTTTATTACTATTATCAAAAGTTATAATTACTCCGGCTCTATTAGAAGTCGCTAAACTTTTTGAACCTTTGAATATTAAATCCACTCCACCTTTTCCGCGAAGAGATTTCATAGACTGTTCTCCAAGTACGAAGCGAATAGCTTCTACAATGTTTGATTTTCCAGATCCGTTTGGACCCACAATACAAGTTATAGGTGTTGAAAAAGTTAGAGGGCTCTTCTTCCCAAATGATTTAAAACCAATAAGTTCTATAGATTTAAGTGTCATTTAATCAAGCCACTCTTTAACTTCTAATGCTTTTCGCGCAGCAGATTGTTCGGCTTCTTGCTTACTGTGACCCTTACCTTCTGCTATCAAGTCTCCCCCAAAGAATATTCCAACTGTGAAATTCTTGTCGTGATCAGGACCTGCTTCATTGATAACCTTATACGAGGGTGTAATATTTATATATTCTTGAGATTTTTCTTGAACCAAACTTTTTGCATCTCTCCACAATTTTTGCTTTACAATACCATCTATCTTTCCAAAGAGAGACTCTGCTATAAAATCACGAGCAACATTATATCCTTGGTCTAAATAAACTGCTCCTACATAAGCTTCGTAAGTATTTGCCAATATATAGCTGCGAGCTTTGCCTATATCTTTTGCTTCACCTTTCGATAACAATAGATAATCATTCATTCCGAGAGCAAGAGCTACTTCACCGATAATCACAGCGTTCACAAGAGCAGATCTATAGGCCGTCAATTCACCTTCGTCACGATCAGGGTATTTGCCATATAAATGATCCGTAACAACGAGCTCTAAAACTGCATCACCCAAAAATTCTAAGCGCTCATTATGGGATAATTTGGTGCCACTACTTTCATTTATATATGAACGATGAATAAAAGCTTGTTCTAAGAGCTTCTTATCTTTGAAAACTATATTTGTCTTTTTTTCAAATAAGGAAAAATCAATCATAAAATTTGTGAGAACTTATACTATTCTTTTGTTAAAATTTCTACAGCTTTTGTGAGAAGTGGCACCATATTATCGTACATTTTGAGTCCTGCAACTTCTTCCATCTTAAACCACTTTGCGTCATCAAGACCACCACTACCCTTTTCAAGTACCAAATCTCCATATTGTGTCTCTCCCAAGAAGAATACTACTTGCTTGCGGATCTTTCCATTCTCTGGGTGCGTTGCTATGTATTCACTACGCCCAAGAAGTTCTTTGATTTTTATATCAACCCCCATTTCTTCTTTTATTTCACGTACTGCGCCTTGCTCTTCATTTTCTCCATCTTCTATACTACCTTTTGAGAGGGTCCAATAACCAAAAACATCATGAACAAAAGCAAAATATATATCACCGTCATGTTTTGCATATACGACGGCTCCGGCTTTCTTTTCTATTGGAAACTTGGATGGATCTGTTTCAAAATGTTTATGCTTTTTATGAGAACTTACATCGTCTTTGCCTGGTTCACCTATTTCTTTATAGACACCACCGAGTACTCCGTTTATAAAACGGCTAGAATTCTCTCCGCCGAAACTTTTGGCGAGTTCTATAGCTTCATTGATAGCAACCTTAGGAGGCACCTGCTCTCTATCTCCAAAAAGAAGTTCGTACAATCCTAGACGAAGAATATTTCTATCAATAGCAGAAATCTTATCGATAGGCCAATCTGGTGCAGCTTTCTCTATAATCTCATCGATAATCGCTTTCTTCTTTGTAACACCTAAAAATAACTCGCTCATAAAATGCGAGTCATCAAGACCTGGTCCAAATTCTTCTATATTTCGAGCTAACATGTCTTCAGACTTAGTGTCTTTTTCTACTCCAAAATCCCACTCAAAGAGTGTCTGAAGAACAATTGAACGTGAAAGGTGCCTATTTGCCATAATTATAATTATGTGTAAGAAATACGTAGGAAGTAGCAAGACCTAAACCTTACTACCTACTGCTTACTACTTACCACTTTTTTTCTTTGCTTGTTTCTTTTCAACTTTATTAACCACATCGACTACCTTACGGCCACGATAAAAGCCACAGTTTTTGCAAACTACATGAGTCTCTTTTGGTTGCGCACAATTAGCACAAACCGCAAAAGTCTTTGCTTTTAAAGCATGATGTGATCGACGATTCCCTGTGTGGGCTCGTGTATGTCTCATTCGTATTACCATATTGAATAGTATACCGATTTTTGCCCAAAAAGCAAGAAACCCCGAAACCATATACATGCTTCGGGGTTTAATTAAATCTTTTTCGCCAATTTCTTTTAAAAGCTTTATAGTGCTCTTTATATAGAAATTCAGAGATCAGTGATTCCTTTATAAAAAACGGCGTTTGGGTTTCATCCTCTCTTTCTTCAAAGAGAACTGAATAATCCCAAAAATCAGGAATCTCTTCTATGTATCTAAAGAAATATTTTTTATGAATTGCCCCTTTTTTCAAATTACTTCTGACTCGTATCATATCGAAAAGTTTAAGAGATTTAGAATCGGATCTGATTCTAATCCCAACTTCTTCGAAGAATTCACGAGCAGCAGTTTCTCTGGGTGATTCATATTCATCAATTAGTTCCACTTCTTCTTTCAAATGATATGTATCATTGTATGGAATAACTAATAAATAATATTCATTTAAAAACTTCAACTTGAAAATAACAAAAGCCGCATTTTTGCCATTTTTAGATGTACCTCCTACGAGGCGCACACTTACAGGACCATTTTTTTGTAGGGATTCTATATATTTCCCCATCTCCTCCCGGGTCCTTATGTACTTTAAAACTGACATTTTTAACCCCCTCCTTTTGGGTTATCTTATGATTTTAGCAATAAATTTCAGCCAAATAATATAATAAATAAACTATTTTGTCAAATATTGCTATTTGAATCTATACATTGTACTATTGTACCTATAGAGATTGTTGTGGCTACCAACCACAATCCCCTTCGGGACCTAACGGCTAATCTATAAATAAAGCACAAAGTTGGGTGGAACCGCGATTAGACTCGCCCCGACAAGAAATGAATTTTTCATTTTTTGTCGGGGCGATTTTATTTTATCAATAATAATTTTTAAAAATATATGGAAAATAAATTAGAACATATCCGTCACTCTCTAGCTCACCTCTTAGGAGCATCTATACTAGAACTTTACCCTGGATCACAGATCACTCTTGGTCCGGCTATTGATAACGGCTTTTACTACGATGTAGATGTTAAGGGTAAAATCACTGATGCCGACATAGAAAAGATTGAAAAAAAGATGAAGGAACTCATGAAGACTTGGACCTCTTTTGAAAAAGAAGTTCTTTCAAAAGAAGAAGCTCTTTCTATGTTTGCTGGAAATACTTATAAAGAAGAATTAATAGATGGAATAGTTGAAAAAGGAGAAGAAATTACAGTCTATAGATCTGGTAACTTTGCTGATCTTTGCCGTGGCGGACATATCAAAAATATGAAGGATGTGAAGGATGGTTCTTGGAAGATTGAACGTATTGCCGGAGCCTATTGGCGTGGAGACGAGAAGAACAAAATGCTTACACGTGTATATGGACTTGCTTTTGAAACAAAAGATGAGCTTGATTCATATATAAAAATGCAAGAAGAAGCCAAGAAAAGAGATCACAAGAAACTTGGGTTAGAATTAGATTTATTCACATTTTCTGAACTTGTAGGACCAGGTCTTCCTCTTTGGACTCCAAAAGGAACTTTAGTTAGACACTTGCTAGACGATTATGTATGGTCATTCCGTCAAATGAAAGGATACCAAAAAGTAGAAATTCCTCATATCACTAAAAAAGATTTATATGAGAAAAGTGGTCATTGGGAAAAATACAAAGATGATTTATTCCGCATTACAACACGTGAAGGACATGAGTTCGCGATGAAGCCAATGAATTGTCCTCATCACACTCAGATCTATGATCGCAAAATGTGGAGTTACAAAGAGTTACCACAAAGATATGCCAACACTACTACTTGCTACAGAGACGAACAATCCGGTGAATTATCTGGACTTTCAAGAGTTAGAGCTTTCGCTCAAGATGATGCACATGTTTTCTGCAGAATGAGTGATGCAAAGAAAGAGTTCTTAAATATTTGGGAAATTGTCGAGGGGTTCTATAAGAGTTTTGGATTTGAATTAAAAGTAAGAATATCAAAACACGACCCCGAGCATATAGAAAAATATTTAGGAGACCAGGAAAGATGGAGTTTTGCAGAGAAAATGCTAACAGAAATAGCAGAAAGCAAAAACGTACCAACATATGACGGCATAGGCGAAGCTGCTTTCTATGGTCCAAAGCTCGACTTTATGGCAAATGACGCTCTAGGTAGAGAATGGCAAGTAGCCACAATCCAACTTGATATGAATATGCCAGAAAGATTTGATCTCACTTGTATGAATGAAAAGGGAGAAAAAGAGAGAATTGTGATGATCCATGCCGCTATTATGGGATCGATAGAAAGATTCTTATCTATTCTCATAGAACACACTTCGGGTAATTTCCCTCTCTGGCTTTCTCCTGTTCAAGTCGTCGTGTTGCCGATCTCCGAACATCAGAAAGAATATGCAAATTCTGTATATGAATCTCTAAAAGAAATAAATATAAGAGCCGGCTTAGATGACTCAAATGAATCTCTGGGCAAGAGAATAAGAAATGCCAAGATGAGCAAGGTGCCTTATGTAATAGTTATTGGCGATAAAGAAAAAGAATCAGGTGTTATAACCGTCGAAGGCCGCACTGAGAAACTCGAAGGAATAACAGTCGAAGCATTCCTAAATAAACTTCAAAAAGAAATTAAAGAAAGGATTCTAAATTAATAAATAAAAATCCCCGCGTTCAATGTGTGCGGGGATTTTTTATTTAAGACCGTAATAGTGCTTTATGCAATGATCCTCATCTTGTATAAGTGGCATTTCTAAGGCTTCAAGTGGGGTTTTCCAGGAAAAATCTTTATGCTCTTTGTCTGAGAGAATAATTTTGGGCTTTCTCTTTAGATGTAGAACAAAATAATGATAAAGGAAATTTCTATCTGGATGAGAAACAAAAAATGTTTTATAGAAAGATAAATCTTCTTTTTTTATTTCTATCCCCGTTTCTTCTCTCAATTCTCTTGTCATTGCATCGAAAATATCAGCATCTGAAAGATCTACTTTCCCTGCAGGTTGACCCCACTTATCTCCGTGTATTTTGTTGTCTTGGCGATGTAATAAAACAAATTTTCCATTAAATTCCATCAAGCAAGCAACTACCTCTATTTCCGGAGAAAAGTTTTTTGGTTTTTCGTTATAAATCATACCTTGTAAGTTTAAAATTTATTATTCATCGTACTCCGTTTAAATAAAATTGTCTACCATAAACAAAATCTCCTTATTATTAATAAGGAGATTTTGTTTATATTATATATCTAGATTTGCCATTTTGGCGTGAGATTGGATGAATGATTTACGAGGAGGAACTTCCGAGCCCATAAGCATATCGAATACTTTATTGGCATCTTCAGCATCCACAACAGAAACTTGTTTCAAAATTCTTCTGCCTGGATCCATGGTTGTCTCCCAGAGTTCTTCGGCATTCATTTCTCCGAGACCCTTGTATCTCTGGACGTGAATCTTTTGAGTTTTCTTTGCTTTTGGATTTTCTTCTTCCTCTTCCTCTGGTTCTTCTTGCCCTCCTTCTTCATTAGCAGACTCTACTAGCAATTCTTCGAGAGAAGGTGCATCTTTACCTAAAATTTTATCTCTCTCTTCGTCTGTATATGCGTACAAAATTTCTTTACCTTTCTTTATTTTAAATAGTGGTGGCTGAGCGATATAGACATAGCCTGCATCCAATACTGGTCTGAAATAACGATACATAAGAGTGAGTATAAGAGTACGGATATGCGCTCCGTCCACATCGGCATCTGTCGCAAGAATTATTTTGTGATAGCGCATTTTATTTATATCAAAAGTATCTCCGATCGATGTACCCATGGCTATCACCAAGTTCTTGATCTGTTCAGATCCTAGCATTCTATCAAGACGAGCTCTCTCGACATTGAGTATTTTACCTCGAAGAGGCAAGATCGCTTGAGTCTTTCTGTCGCGTCCCATTTTAGCAGTACCTCCAGCAGAATCTCCCTCCACAATGAAGAGTTCTCCACTTTCAGCATCTTTGACTTGGCAGTCTGCAAGCTTTCCAGGAAGAGTCATACCTTCAAGAGCACCTTTACGCAATATGGAATCCTTCGCAGCTTTAGCAGCTTTACGAGCTCGCAGAGCAAGAAGAGATTTACTTATTATAGCTTTAGCTTCATCTGGATTCTCTTCCAAGAAAGCATTAAATGCATCTCCGAAGACAGTTGCAACTGCACCTTGAGCTTCCGTTGATCCAAGCTTAGCTTTCGTCTGACCTTCGAATTGAATTTCACGAAGCTTCACAGACACCACAGCCGTGAGTCCTTCTAGGACATCATCTCCTGTGAATCCTCCATCGGCTTCTTTGATCAGATTGTTCTTCTTACCATAGGTATTGAGTATTCTGGTGAGCGCTGTTTTGAATCCTGTGACATGAGTACCTCCTTCTGGATTGTGAATATTGTTTGCAAAAGGAATGATATCACCATTAATACCATCGACATATTGCAAGGCCACTTCAACTCCAACTTGGTCTATCTCTTTCTCTACATAAAATACAGTAGAGTGTATTGGCTTCTCAGATTTATTATAAAACTTTACGAGAGATACCAGTCCTCCTTCAAAATAAAATGTTGTTGAAGGAACTTCCAACTCGAGTTCAGAGAACCAAAAAGCATTTTCATAGTCACTACTTTTGCCCTTGCCTCCTGTTATCGGATCCCATTCGCGGGCGTCGATAATATCAATACGAAGACCTTTCACTAAATAAGCCTGTTGACGTAGATGAGCAATAACTGTATCAGGATCAAATCTAACCTGCTTGAAAATTTCTTCATCTGGTTGAAAAGATATAATCGTTCCATGATTCTTCGTACTACTTACTTTCTTAACAGCGGCTTTTCTCTTACCCTGAGAATATTCTTGAACATATTTACCTCCATCTTTATGAACCTCGGCTTTGGTATAGATAGAAAGGGCGTTCACGACTGAAGCTCCAACTCCATGAAGTCCTCCTGAAACTTTATAACCACTATCATCCCCTCCGAATTTTCCTCCAGCGTGTAGAGTCGTCATAACTGTCTCAAGCGCAGAAACTTTTGTCTTTGGGTGTATATCAACAGGAATACCACGTCCATTGTCTACCACTCGAACAGAATTGTCTGGCAAGAGTGTAACTTCGATATGATCACAGAATCCTCCCATCGCTTCATCGCGAGAGTTATCAAAAATTTCCCAAATCAAATGATGAAGTCCATCTATGCCAGTTGATCCGATATACATGCCGGGACGACGTCTGACAGGCTCAAGCCCTTCTAAAACGGAAATTTGCTCGGCTCCATAACTATCCTTTTTAACCTTTTTTACTTCTTCTTTTTTAGCCATTTTTGATTTGGAAATTAATAATAATGCTTAAATTAAACAATGATAAATGCCCCCTATATAAATGGGCAATTCTCCTTTAATTATATCAAAAAATTCCTCTTTAAGCTAGTGTTTAAAAAGGAATTTTAGCCTTATAAATAAAGGATATTATCTCACCTCCCAACCTAGTGATGAAATTTTTTCTGTAATTTTATTCATGATAGGATTTACCTCTTCATCTGTCAAAGTTTTTTCATATGATTGGAAGACTAAACGATAGGCATACGAAGTTCTTCCTTCTTTTGTGAACTCATCGAAAAGATATGGTTCCTTCACTAGCAGCTCTGTCCCATTCTCCTTTAAAATATTTTTTAATTTTTCTTTGCCTTCCTCTACTGGTACCCAGACGGCGATATCGCGAGAGATGAATGGATAGTTAGACCACATTTTGAAATAATTTTTGGAATTATTTTTTATTTCTCCAGAAGAAAAATCTGAAGGGATTGTTTTCACAAATTCTAGAAGACTCATTTCTTTAGATTCTTTTTTGTTCATAAAGCAAACATTCATAACTTCTCCATCATGCAAGAAAATACTTCCGATTTCAAAAATTTTCAACTCTTTCAAATCCAAGAGAGGCATGTTAAGTTTATTCATTTCAAAAGATTTCTTTACTCCATCTAGCAAATTCGTGCGTAAAAAGTTTTTGTCAGAAGCAGAAGCCATGAGCTCTACTTCCCCTTTGTCGACGAAAGTGTAAGTCATCACTTCTTTGTAGCCAAGACTAGCCAAATATCTTTTCGCTAGATTTATGTTGTACCAAGTCTCATCTTCATTTATATTGAAATCCTCATGAGGCAAAACTGGAGTGATTTTATCATAACCATAGATTCGCCCTATCTCCTCGGCCATATCATGTGGACCACTCAGATCAAACCGAAGTAGGGGTATCTTCACTTCATAATTACCATTTTCATTTTTGTATTCATAACCAAATCGGTTTAAAATATCATCAATAACAGTAGAAGATATATCTATGCCTAGCATTTTCTCTATATAATCTCTACTGAAGTTAATTAACTTGGATTCTTCTTGCTTATTGTTATAAATATCTACGACTTCACACACCTCCCCTCCTCCAATTTCAAGAATTAATTTTGTGATTTTATCCATTGCTATCTCTGCTAATTTTGGATGAATTTCGTTCTCGAATCTTTTGGCTGAATCAGTAAAGATAGAAAGCTTTTGAGCTGCCTTGCGAGTAGAAACTGGTTCAAAGTTCGCTACTTCGATCATTATATTTTTAGTATTATTATCAACCTCTGCCTTCTTGCCTCCCTTAACTCCAGCGACAACTAGAGCTTCTGTCTCATCACGAATTGTAAGGATTGATTCATCGAGGATCACATCTCTATCATCTAGCAAGGTCAATTTCTCGCCATTTAATGCTTTATCTACAATGATTTTATGACTGGCAAGCTTATCTAGATCAAAAGCATGGATAGGGTTGCCTAGATCGAACATCACATAGTTCGTCGCATCAACTATATTGTTGATAGACTTCTGACCGATAGAAACGAGTGCTTGGCGAAGCCACTCTGGCGATGGAGAGACTTTCACATTCTTTACAACTCTCCCCATATAACGACGACACTTTGCATCTTTGACTTCTATTTCCAAATCTGATTTGGGGCAAACGATAATATTGGTTGGCTCATCCACAATCATTTGTTTACTGAAAATTACAGAGAGCTCCTTGGCAATTCCAAAATGAGAAAGACAATCATGGGCTCTATCAGGTAAAATTTTTATTTCAAAAATAGTGTCATTCCCCATTACGTTCACCTCTTCAACTTCAAATGAATGAAAAATTATACCAGAAGCAACTTCCTCTGGAGATGGAAGTTTATCTTTAAAATATTTTTGTAACCAGTTATAAGAAATTTTCATCCCGTACGAAATTCTCTCATTATTTTTTCAGAAAGAATTATTAAGTTTATAATTTCATTCCCGTTATTTCGTACGGGATTCATTCCTCCTAAAATTGATTAAGTCTTAGATCTCCTTGATAAGAAAGCCTGACATCGGGTGTATGAAGCTTCATATTCATCAAACGGTCTAGCCCCATACCAAAAGCAAATCCTTGGTATTTTTTACTATCGATTCCACAATTCTCTAAGACATTGGGGTGAACCATTCCAGCTCCAAGAAGTTCTATCCACTTATCTCCTCTCTTCAAATCAATTTCAAATCCAGGCTCAACGAATGGAAAGAAGCTTGGGCGAAGTCTGATATCCACATTTTCTCCTTCGAAAAATCTTTTGAAAAATTCAAGCAATACACCTTTCATATTGGCAACAGAAATATCCTCACCAATCATTAATCCTTCAAGTTGATAGAACTGCATTTCATGCCCTGTGTCTGTAGACTCATTACGGAAAACTTTCCCTGGTACAACAATAGCAAATGGAGGTTTGCCACCAATAGCAACTAGCTTCTCCATAAATCTTACTTGAGTATTCGAAGTGTGAGTGCGTAGAACCTTTCCCTTCTGCCCTTTAATGAAAAAGGTGTCTTGCATGTCGCGAGCTGGGTGATCATCCGGGAAATTCAGAGCACCGAAATTGTGCCAGTCATCTTCCATTTCAGGACCAGATTCAACAACAAAACCGAAATCTTTAAATATAGAAACAGCCTCATTCATTATAAGAGTAAGCGGATGCAAATTGCCTTTTTCGTTATTTTCCATATATAGAATATAGCATTTTCATGCCTTTTTTCAAATTAATTACTATTGAAGAGTCTCTTCGCCATTTGGCAATATTCACATTCTCTAGAACCACTGCCATAAGGTTTAAAGTTACATTTTCTCTCTATGAAAGATCCAGAAGATAGAGATTCATCATATTCCTTGATATCTTTCTTGAGTAAGTCTATTTGTTCGTCTCCCACTCTCGTCTTGTACATCGCATTCTTGTCCCCAGTCTCTGATTCCAAAAAAAGTAGTCGAGAATTTGTCACCTTTATATCATCCCTTTCCCCCTTCAGGAGGTACGAGTACATTGCGAGCTGGCGCATCAAATCGGACATCTTGCCTTCTTCATTTATTTTTTCTATGACTCCTTTTGTTTTGACAGAACCCGTCTTAAAATCAGTCACATAGATTTCGCCGTTTGGAAGATATTCTGTAAGGTCAATCTTGCCGTACATTTGCAAATTTGGGAAATTCTTCCTGTCAATAAATGAGACAGAGCGTTCTGATTTGTATTCTTTCTCTAAATGAGAATAATAGTTATCTATCCAATTCTTCACAGCGAGATATGCATCAGTGCTCAATTTCTTCAATTCATTTTCTTCTGATACCCCTTCCTTCTCAAATTGTAATTTGATCTCTTCTTTAATCTCTTTTTCACTTGGTAAGCCTTTATTATTCAAGATATATTCGATAGTGCCATGTACTACAGTTCCTAGAGACAAGTGCACCATCTTTACTTCTGGTAGTCGTAAGAAATTCCTGAAATACCATTTCCAAGAACATTCGAAAAAGTTGTTGAGCATCGAAACAGAAACTTTTATACTACTATAATTATCTTTCACTAATTTCTTTATCTCCGAAATCATACCCCCATCTGATTCTACCCTTTGACTAGCATACACCTTGGGGCTAATAGCGAGTAGTTCCTTCTCTGTCTCCTCTGCTGTCTTTTTTATAAAATGAATGTCTCCCAAGTCTCTCACAATAGATGCAACCTCCATAACTGTCCCGTTATAATTCTCTACTGCATATGAAAGAGTGCAGAATTCTTTGGCCCGAGTTATAGCCACATAAAGTTCCCTCTTAGCCATTTCTATGCTTCTCTTGTTTATATGTTCTTTTATTTTTTCAGGTAAAGTAAAACCTCCTCTTTTCTCGGACATAAGTGTCTCTTCATTCATATGAGCCACCCAAACACACTCATATTCCAAGCCCTTTGACTTATGCAAAGTCATAACCTTGATACCATTATCATTCCCAAATTTAGCAAGTTCTATATGGGTATTATATGATTCTAGTCGATCTATATACTCTAAGAAGGAAGAGAGTGTTGCTTTCCTGTTGCTTTGCTCAAACAGCATTGCCAAGTGTATAAAACTTCGGACAACTTCCACACGAGTGAGTAATTCTTCGCTACCCTTCGCCCCCTTTATAAGGAGTTCATTACCAATATGACTTACGATGCTACTAGGCAATTCCCCTTGCAGATTATTCACGGAAGATTCTAACTTCTTACCCCATTTTGAAATAGGATTCTCGCCCGCAAAAAGATGATCGTCTCCATCATAAGAAATTAGTTCTTCAATTGTTAGCTTATCTGGTTTTGTATTCTTCAAAAAGTTATGAGCCACTAGGTATGGTACTTCGCTTGTTTTGTCTAGAATAGATTTTGAAATAGACAGAGCATCAGATGGGTGAGCTATTATATTTAAAACATTTCTGAAATAGTCTCCTTCTATGACAGAGAAGAGTGACAAATTTTTACCAGAGGACACAGGCAGATCCATACCAGACAGTATAGAAATAGCTGCGCGGACATTATAATTCTTTGGCACTAGGAGCGCGCATTCATTGGGGTCCATGCCTTTCTCTATTTTTTCTTTGAAAAATAATCCAGCTCCAATAATTTCATCTCTTGGATAGCTATAACCCGAAAGCATTATCTTGTGATCACCCTTTTTATTACTATGAAGTTTTTCGTTTGTAATAGAGCTCTTTAGAAGATCATCAGCAATGTTTAAAATCGGAGCTGTCGAGCGATAATTCTCTGTAAGAACTATTAATTTAGCTTTACCAAAATAATGCTGAAATTCTGTGAAATAATCAAGTGAAGCACCAGAAAAGGCATATATGAGCTGCCTATCATCCCCCACCACAAATATATTGGGGGCCTCAATATTACCCCACACAGCTTTAAGGAAGCTATTCTGAACTCCACTTGAATCTTGATGTTCATCCACAAGGACATAAAGATAATTCTCCTTCACATCACTACTGACTTCTTCGAACTCTTCCACAAGTCTTACTGCATATTCAAGTACATCATCGTAGTCGATCAAAGATTTATCTTTTTTACTTTTTTCATACAAATTATAAAAAGTTACAACTTCTTTTGTTTTGTTTAGCTGCTCGATTTTCTTTTCTATTTCTTTTTTAAGTTTACCCTTACTCTCACCGCGAGTTGAAATACTATCAGGATCTTCTTGCAGATTTTTAATATCTTGTTCTATGTATGATAAGAATTCCATAGCTCCTATACGCTCCCTTTTAAGTATTGATATGAGTTGTTTCAAATCACTGAAATACATAGCAGGATTACCTCTAGGAGATATATATTCAAAGTCATTATTATTCAAAATTTCATCCACTAAAAAAACAGCTTCATTATCAGAAAGTAGTTCTGGCATTTGAGGAAAGTCTAGAAGCTCATAATGCTTCTCTATCAGGTTGTAAGCAAAAGAGTGAAAGGTAGATATACTGACATTTCTAGCTAGAGGGCCTATATAGTCTTCTAATCTATTCTTCATCGCACTGACACCAGAATTAGTGAAAGTAAGACAAAGGATACTATCAGCTGTTGTATCGGTCTTCTTTAGAATATTCCCTATACGCAGAGCTAGAATCTGAGTTTTCCCCGTTCCAGGACCAGCTACCACCATCACAGGGCCGTCTATCGTTTCTACGGCTTCTTTTTGGGCTTTATTTAACTTTTTGTATGCTTCGTCGTAAATAGATTTATCCATATTGGTATTATATCATTTATAAATTAATAGTCTTAGGTGTAATACCAGGGAACCATTCTTGACTAAATTTGTTGAAGTTTTCACTTTCTTTTGTTACAAAGATAGAGACTGTTTTGCCGTGCTCAAAGAAAGCTTCTCTCTCCGGGAACTCAACAAAATAATCAGCTAAATATTTAGGAATTAAATCTTCTTGATAAACCCAACTTTTTATAGCAGGAAAAACTTTTTTGAAATCATCACGGACAATTCCATAATGAGTACAGAGAAGCGCTGCACTTTCTATGTCACTCCCGATCATATCTTTAAAATATTTTATATAAGCAAGCGCATCTCCCCCGTTCTCTATCAAGTATGCTAATTGGGGAAGTGGTATTTTAATATAATTCTTTACATTCTCTTTCAGAAATTTTTCATAGACTTCTGAGAGACAAGTTCTAGGAGTTGCAAATACAACAACCGGATTTCCTTTATCTATCGACTCTACAGTTGGACGTACAATACCGAAAAGTATTCGGCCAAGATATTTTTCATCTTTCCAGTCACGTAGTCTATCATAAATAGTCGAGCTGATAGTATTACAAGCAAGCACTACTCCCATACAATTTTTCTCTCCATACAGATAATCTAATGCCTTCGTCGCAATAGCAAAAAGTTCATCTGGAGTTTTCCCTCCAAATGGTACATTCGCCTGGTCGCCAAGAAAAACATAATTATATTCCGGAAGCTTGTCTTTTAAGTGTTTAAGTACCCAAAGTCCACCCAGTCCTGAATCAAATACCCCAATACTGCCTTTATTCATATACTTATATTAGCATAATTTACTTCTGCATATAAGCGAGCCAGTAATCGCGTTTGTAGATACGGTTATAAACAGAGTAAGGTCTTGCCTTACTCTGTTTTGTCTTTAAAAGACAACCATTCAATTATCTCTTTCTGAAACTTTTCTTTAATATGAAAATAATTGGGAAAATCTTTAATATTTAGTATTTTACTTTGTATTCTTTCATTTAATATAAAATCTTTATAACTAGAATAATCATATTCCCCTAGATAATCTAATGCTTGTTTTTTATCTTTGATACCAAATTCTTTCCAATCTTTATATATTAGTTTTATTGGATTCAAATGAATATACGAAAACAAATATTTCATCTGAATATCTCCATCAATATGCACAGACTTAAACTTCCCTTCAAATAATCCACCCGTGTGATTATGTTTTTTATTGTAATACATAGAATACGCAGTTGATAATTTTTGCATAAACTTACTTATGCCACTTTCCATTTTTTCTGTAATTAATATATGAAAGTGATTCGGCATTAAACAATATGCTCCAATAGATACAATATTCTCTACCTCTCTATCAAATACATTAATGCCATACCGATCATCATTAAAAATTCTTACATTATCTATATTGTTGCAAATAAACATTAATTTCACAAAATGAAAATAATCATATTTATCATGAAATATTTTCTGTTTACTATTTCCGCGATTATAAATGTGATAATATTCTCCTTTTACAAAATTAACTTTTCTTAAAGACATATATTACATTATATTCCTCCGACAGAGTAAGGCAAGACCTTACTCTGTTATATTGAAAACATTCTATGTTATAATCTACATCATGAACAAAGCATACATATATGCACTGTCAGCTACCCTTTTATGGGGATCTACTGCCGCAGTAGTAAAACTGTTATTAAAAAATTTAAATAGTCTACAAATTTTACTTTTCGCTTCATTTTTCGCATCACTAAGTTTATTCATAATTGTTTTAATACAGAAAAAATCTCGATAATAAAATCCTATGGATTAAAAGATTATTGGCGTTTTATTTATATGGGATTCGTGGGTGTTTTTATTTATTATCTATTTTTATATATAGCCATCTCTTATCTAAAGGCTCAAGAAGCTTTCGTTATTAACTATTTATGGCCCATTATGATAGTTTTATTTGCTATTCCAATATTGGGAGAAAAATTTACTTATAAAAAAATACTGGCTGTTATTTTTTCTTTTATAGGAGTCATAATTATTGCAACCCAAGGCAATCTGCAACAACTACATTTTGAAAAACCTATTGGTGTAATATTCGCAATTATAGCGGCTATGTCATATGGATTATTCTCTGTTCTAGGAAAAAGACAAAATTACGACAAGACGACCAGTATGTTTTTTTACTATTTATTTACTTTTATTTTTACATTGATAGCAGTAACTTCATTTAGTTTTATTCCTAAAATTGAGGGGATGCAAATCCTAGGCCTTATTTGGACTGGAATATTTACGAGTGGAGGAGCTTTTCTTTTATGGTTTCTTGCTCTCAAATATGGAGATACAGCAAAAATAGCAAACATTGCTTTCTTAACCCCATTCTTCTCTCTTGTTTATATATATTTCCTGCTCCACGAAACCATTTTAATATCTTCTATTATTGGACTATTGTTTATATTTGTAGGTATTTTCATACAAAACTACAAAACAAAAACAGAGTAAGGTCTTGCCTTACTCTGTTTTACTCATACTACTTCTGCATATAAGCGAGCCAGTAATCGCGTTTGTAGATACGATTATTGAAAGTAGTATAACTTGTTTTCTTTTCTAAATTCAAAATTTTAAAATATTTGCCATACATAGCCAAGAAATCAGTCCTAGAGAATACGCGCTCTGTAAGTCCTATATCTTTCATTATATAAGTATCATATTCCTTGCCGGGGCTCATCTTGAGGAGATTCTTCACATTCTGATTGCCGTCTTTACAAAGCGCCCGGACAAAAAAGTACCCACCTTTTTTCATTACTCTCTGTACCTCTTCCAAGTAAACTTCTCTTCCTTTTTCATCAAGAGAATTCGAAGATGTGATATCTAGTACTACATCGATAGAATTATCTGGTATATCATACTTCTCCCCTATATCCCCTAGTCTATAGTCTACAGACACGCCCATGTTGTGTGCGCGAGTTTTCGCAATATCTAAGGCTGTCTTTGATATTTCTATGCCAATAACTTTATTGTATAAATCTGCTAAATAATTTGAATTCCTGCCTGTGCCACAACCAAGATCCAGAATATTCTTTTCTTCCACTCTATACTTCTCTACTTTTTTCAGATACTTCAAAAATCGCAAAGTGTCTTTTTGCGGACCATCATTCTTAGTCACTAGTAGTGGATTCCTGTATTCCCTATCCCACGCATTGCCTTGGTGTGCCATATAATTTTATTCTAGCACTTTTACTATACTGTTTCTACTGTTATAGAATTTGCGGAATTATCCTTTTTTTCTGTAGAAGAACAAGCGACTATCACCACTTTGTCTCCCTTGTTTACTATCTTGTTCTTTAGGCAATATTCTCTGACATTTTTAAACGCTTCCGGAATTTCTTTGTATGAATCTATGAGTACTGGCAAGCAACCAAAAGAAAGATTGAGTTGATGCGAAGTGATAACATCTGAAGTGACAGCGATTATAGGAGATTCTGGTTTATGACGAGAAATCATACGAGCTGTATACCCTGTCTTCGTCAATGCGATAATTATTTTCGCGTCTAAGTCGTGAGCAATCTTGACCACAGATCCAGTGACAGAATCTGTGACACATCTTTCCCCTCTACCCACTACTGGTATAACTTTTCTTTCTGGGTAGTTGTGTTCAATATCATAGGCAACCTTACTCATCATCTTCACAGCCTCAACTGGGTAACTCCCTAGTGTTGTCTCTTCTGAAAGCATCACAGCATCTGTGCCATCAAGTATCGCATTGGCAATATCTGAAACTTCAGCGCGAGTAGGCACAGGGCTCTTTATCATAGATTCGAGCATTTGAGTAGCAGTTATAACAATCTTTCCAGCATCATTGCATTTCTTTATAAGCATTTTCTGTATCATTGGAACTTTTTCTGCTGGCACTTCTATCGCCAAATCTCCACGAGCAACCATAAGTCCATCACAAAGCTCTAGTATAGCATCAATGTTATTAACAGCTTGTGGTGTCTCTATCTTGGCAATGATTTTAGCTTTAGATTTTTTCTTATTTAAAATACTTCGTAGTTCTTTCACATCTTCATGTGTACGAACAAAAGAAAAAGCAAAGAAATCTACATTATTCTTGATACCAAATTCTATATCTTTTTTATCCTTTTCTGTAAGTGATTTAATAGAAAGGTCAGAATCTGGGAGGTTAACTCCACGACGCCCTTTCGTATCTCCGCCTATAAGAATCTTACAAAGAACTTCATCCCCTTTTACATTTAAAACTTCGAATTTCTTTTTACCATCATCTACCATTATTTTGTCTCCCTTTTTAACTTCTTTTGGAAAAGGTAGATAATTAATTGAGACAATTTTCTCACTACCAATTATTTTCTTGGTAGTAATAGTTATATTCTTCCCAGCGACAAGTTCTACTCTCTCTGTAGAAAACTCACCCAAACGGATTTTAGGACCTGAAAGATCTTGCAAGATAGCACCACCTATACCAGTCTCTTTCATGGCAATCTTAAAATTGTTTACCTTCTCTTGGTGTTCAGCAAAATCACCATGTGAGAAATTTAGACGAACAACATTCATCCCGGCCCTAAGGAGCTTCGAAAGCATTTCTACGGAAGTCGTCACAGGGCCTATTGTTGCTACTATTTTTGTTTTTTTAATCATATATGTTTATTATTATCCTATAAAATAAAGAGGCCCCAAAAAGTAAGGCCAAAATTATGTACCCATATTATAGCATGAAAACCATCAATAATCAAAAATGTTTATAATATATAAATAAAATGATATAATTCGTTGGTTGATGTTTTAATATATGCCAGATATTAATTTACTTTTAGGTTTGTTAACAAAATTTTCTTGGCTTGGAAACTGGCTATTTTTCGTGTTGGCCTTTATCGAATCTGCCCCTCTTGTAGGTATGTTCATACCCGGGGCAACACTTGTCACTATAGGAGGATTCCTGTCTTCTCAGGGATATCTCCATGCTTGGGATATCGTATTCTTTGCTACCCTGGGAGCAATACTGGGTGACTTTTTCAGCTACTCTCTCGGCAGGTGGGGCGGTGCTTGGATTAAAGAAAAGAAAATAATCAATCACAGCATACTACTCCACGGTGAACAGTTCTTCTACAAATACGGGAACAAAAGTATACTCTGGGGACGTTTCTTTGGTCCGATTCGTGCTATCATACCTTTCATTGCAGGACTTCTTCGTATGAAGAGAAGACCTTTCATTTTATGGAATATTATAAGTGCTATAGGCTGGGCAATGCTCAATGTGGGAGCTGGTTACTTCTCTGGGTCCCTAATCGTAACCATCTTCAAAAGATGGTCAAAAGGAATAACTTACATATTAATATTATCTTTTATTGTTGCTTCTTTCTATTGGGTTATAAAAAAGAAAGGACATACTCTCACAAGCTCATTTAGAGAAAATAGTTTAGTCTTTCTTAATCGTCTAAGTCGTCAGAAATGGTTCATCAAGCTTAATGAGAAATACGAAATTATTTCTGACTTCTTCCGTGAACATAAATACGCCCCAGAGAAATTATATGGCGGCGTCCTTATCTTTTCATTCTTAATAATAATCTACATCCTAATATTAGTCCTAGACGTATTCTAAAAGATACTTTTTAATCTAGTTGAACCGAGGATATGTAACTCCGTAATAGCTCTAGTGAGTGCCACGTATAGCAAATCTTTTTGAATCCTTCTCCTCTCTTCTAGGTGTGCAGGTAATACATCTATATTGTGCTTAACTTCAAATGAATCTGCATCTACTCCTACAATGATCACTAAATCAAATTCAACCCCCTGAGATTCTAGCATAGTTAAAATATGAATATTCTTCTTCTCTCTAAACTCTTTTTTGAATGGAGAAAGATACGATTCACTCTTCGACAGAATTCCTATACTACCCTCTTCGTATTTTGATATGTGTTTTCTGATATGCTCTATTTCTTCATCAGTTGTATTTGTAATAATTTCAACTACATTAGGACCAGTTTTGGCACCTTCTGGTATTTCGACTTTATAACCAAGATTTTCAATGAAAGACAAAATATTTTTTGTATTTCTGTAGACCTTGTTGAGTCTAATATTCCTATCTGGTGATATAGTCTCATTCAGCTCATCAAAACTTCTTATAGTTCCAAGCTTTACTTGTTGGGCTATGTCACCGACATATACTACCGACTTGGTGTCTTCTTGCTGGCAACTCTTAAATATATTCAGTTGTTCGGGTAAGTAGTTCTGGAATTCATCAACAATCATTAGCGAATACGAGGCAAGTGTCTTCTCTATTTTCTTTACGATTTTATCTTTCACAAAAGTTTTATACTCCCTTTTTGTTTCAAATTTCCCGTACTTTTCAAA
The DNA here is from genome assembly GCA_021831595.1 of bacterium. Lineage (GTDB taxonomy): Bacteria > Patescibacteriota > Minisyncoccia > Phycocordibacterales > UBA9973 > UBA8515. The sequence goes on along the minus strand of JAKBMK010000025.1, from coordinate 54,444 downwards.
ATGCGATTGCAATAATATACTCAAATCAAAGCGGTCTAGTTTCTTTTCTTTTTTCTGTTTTTCAAATAATTTTTTGTTATTCAATAAATATGAATCATATTTTATGCTCAATAAACTAAAGATATTGCGACTCCATTTAGGTGACGGCTTTTCTCTCATTGCCCTGAGTTTCTGATATTCATAGATATCTTTCTCTTCCTCTGTTTGCCCATATCGTTCTACGTATGTGTATTCGTCTAATCCTAAAACCTTCATCCCCCATTCATGGAAAGTCACAATACTCACATCGTTTATACCAAGCCCTGGCAAAAGAGTTCCAAAATACTCTTTCGTTCCAATATCTTGGACAAAAACAATAATAGATCGTGGTGGATAAAATAAAGCTGTATCAGGAGCCTGAGTGAGATAAGCGACACGGTGTAGAGCTAGAGTTGTCTTACCAGATCCAGCGGGCCCCGAGATAACAAGCGGGCCCTTGTGGCTTGCACGGATGACCTGATCCTGAGCTTTTTCTATCTGAGCTACAATTTCAGGAAGAGCAAATTCACTTTTTTGTCTAGTAAAATGTTCCTGATATATTAATTCTCTGGGTTTATCTTTCGTTTCTCTGGCAAAGAAAATTACTTTTCCATCTACGATCATATATTGCTCTTTTTCTTTTATCAAAACTTTTTTGAAAGTACCATCAGGAAGTCTATAAGTTGCCTCTCCAGGACTTTCAAAACGAATAGAGGCAACAGGTGCTACCCATGAGTAGATAGATTCTTCAGATAATTGATGTTTTGAAAAGAAATAATCTTTGTCCTCTCCGTTTTCATCTTTTATAGAGCATTTAATAAAATATGGTGAGCTGTCTAGGTTCTCTAGTTCAACTATTCTATTTTGAGCATTAGCAACTAGCTGCATTTGGACCATTTGATCTTCAGGTCTCATCTTCGATATATCTCGCAAACTCTTACTAGCTATAACCTTAGTTTTCTCTAAGTTTTCTTTTATTTTTCTACGAACAAAATCGATATGCAATTTAAGACTATTCAATAGTTTTTCTTTATATTTTTCCATAAATTTGTACTAAAAAAACCGCTCTCCGCGGTTTACATAATGGTCTCTCTCCCAATTTTATTTGAATAATAATTTAACCTAAACATAAGAAGAATAATACCAGAAGGTATTATTCTTGGCAAGTGCATAACTTTTTAGAAGAAAATATACTTATTCATAGCGCTTCTATAGACTCTGTATGGTTTTGGACCGACAAAAGCTTTGCCATTTATAAATATAGTAGGAGTACCATATATATTTGTCTTTTTCAATTCTTTGGCCTGATTTTCAACTATAGTTTTCACCTCTGTACTATTACTACATTCATTTACCTTTTTAATATCAAAATTAAAAATTTCTAGTATCTTATTTAAATTAGATTTGTCTAAAATAAAATCCTTCTCACCCTCAAGCAAATATTTATTGAACTCCCAATATTTCTCACCATAAATTTTATTTACACAGTATCCGGCTTCGGCCAAGAATGTCGTATCACCTTTTGCTGGATAACTAGCAAAAGTATAATTGGCTTTTTTGTTTTCAATTAATTTCAGAATATCAGGATAAACTTTTCTACTATAGTCGCAAGCATAGCAACCAATAACAACAACTTCATCTTTCCCTATGTTAGTTTTTCTGACAAAGCTAGAAAGATCAACACCCTTTAATGTGAGACTTGATTCTGTTGCAGGTGTAATACCACAAGTCGAATTATCTCCTAGGGTAGTTACTTTGTTATTCTCGCCACTTGGATCAAAGGCACAAAATCCACTTTGGTTCAATCCATTGCAACTCCCATAGACATAGAATTTATATACACCACTAAATACCCAAAAAGTGCTCCCTATCATTAATACAAAGAAAACCCAAGACAATACTTCATAATGCCTGTTTACCATACGGGCCAGAAATGTAGAACGATTAATAATCTTGGATAAGACTTTACCCTTTATCTTTTCCTTAAAACCGGTATCACAAGGTCTAAGAGTTATGCGTTTAAATACACAACTGAAAGCTTCCTTCGCTAGGTCTCTATGAGAAGCACTAAATATTCCTATTATTCCAAATATTATTAAGGCTATGACACAAGGCATAAATTACAATATCTTCATTATTTTATTCAAGTTTGTAATAAATATTTCGGCCTCTTCCATAGTGTTATAAATAGAAAAAGAAACACGTAGAGAATTATAAATCTTCTTATCTTCAAACCAAGAATGAACACAGTGACGGCCCGAACGGACTTCTACATTCGCCATCTCATCTAGCATTATAGCTATCTTGTTCATATCTACCCCTTCTATGTAGAAGTTAACTACGCTTGATCTCTCCGCTCCATTTTCTGGTCCTATAATTTTTATTTTGGAAATCTTTTTTAATTCTTCTGTCAGATAAGTATTCAGCTTAAGCTCATGCTCTTCTATCTCCTCCCAGTCCAAGTTATTCAAATATTTTATTGCTTCACCAAGACCTAGAATACCTGCATAGTCTTGCAATCCAGCCTCGAATTTGTCTGGCACTCCTAGAAACTCATAATTAGTATAAGTTGAATTTGAAACTGTGTTCCCTCCTACCATAAATGGCGTTAGCTTTTCTAATAATGAAGCCTTGCCATAGAGCACTCCTGTCCCAGTAGGACCTAGCATTTTATGCCCAGAAAAGGCTAGAAAATCTATATCTAAATCTCTAACATCTATCTTCTTGTGTGCCATACCTTGAGCTCCATCCACAAAGATTAGAGCTCCATTCTTGTGTGCAATTTGTGATATTTCTTTTATTGGATTTGTTACTCCATCCAAGTTGGAAGTATGAACAACTGAAACAATCTTCGCACCACTTATCATTTCTGAAAAATTATCTATGGAAAAAGTTCCATCTCCATTGCAAGGGATTATTTTGACTATTATGCCTATCTTATCACGAAGAAAAAGCCAAGGAATTAGATTGGAATTGTGCTCTTTGTCAGTTATCAAAACTATGTCCCCTTTCGATAGCCCTACAGAATTTGCAAATAAATTTATACTTTCAGTTGTGTTACGAGTAAAGATGATTTCATTCTCGTTTTTTGCATTTATGAACTTGGCTACAATACCCCTCACTTCTTTTACTTTTTTAGTAGCTTGTACACCAGAACGATGAGCGCTCCTACCAACACAAGCAAAGCCTTCCTTATAATAGTCATCCATCACTTTTACAACCTGATCAGGCTTGAGGCTCATACAGGCACTGTCAAAATAAATAGGAATATAAGACCCCCTTCTGTTCAAAACACTGAAATCTTCTCTTATTTTATTTACGTCCAGCATATAAGTTTATATATAAATACTAGCACAAATACAGACTAAAACCATAGAACTTAAAAGCACCCATAATGGGTGCTTTTATTTTTTATATTCTATTCCAAGACCTTAAGAGTCCCCCAATGACCATTTGCTCTATGCCCAGGCTTTGAACAATAGTAGATGAATTCCCCCGCCTTATCGGCGACAAACTCGGCGACGACTTCTTTATTGAGAGGTGTATCTATGTGAACTCCATATTCATCGATATTGAAATTGTGCATTCCACTTATTTCTGTTATTTTAATTCTAACTCTATCGCCCTTTTTTACAGTAATTTCTTTTACTGAGAAATTAGGATGGTAATTCCCATCTACAATGTCTGTATAGGAGGTCATAGAGAACTCTTTGGCTGGGACATTGCTTGTAACATTTTTAGATGAAGAGTTACCTCTAGCCATTAAAAACACCGAAGAAGCAACTACAACAATAACTACTATTATCGGAACAATTATTTTTTTATTCATACTATTTTCTAATTGAAGTCGTTTAAAAAGCAACTTCAATCTTAATTAAATTGTTAAAATTTTACTAAACGAGGATCTATCTTTGGTGAAATCTCACAAAGAGACCCAAAACACAAGACTTATATAATATAAGTCGAAAGGATTGCTATTAAATTTTAGAGACGTTCGCAATACAATTCTATAACTTGATAGAATTTAAGTCAATGAATTATTCTAGTACAAATATCTACTTTTTGTTCGAATAGTTTTCTATTATTGAATTTATTAGCTTCTCGGTCACATCACTAAATTCTTTATATGAAAATACCTGGAAACAGTGCTTCCCTTCGCACCACAAATAACTAGTCGAACTTAATTTTGTTTTATCAAAATTTGGGTCTGTATCCTGGTTACTCTCTTCAAATGAAGCTAGAAATACCTTCCTATTATGAATTGATGTTTTTTTGTTAGTAACTCCTTTATTTACTTCTACTACTCCATTACTTAGATATTCCTGACAGTGAGCTGCATTCCCCCTATTACAAACGAAGACTGTTAATATAATTGGTTTAGTTTGAACAATTAATTCCCCCTTGTCATTAATAGAACTAACTACCTCCTCTCCATCTACATTAAAAAAGGCAAACCCTTTTTGTACATAGCCTTGATCATCTGGAGTTGATAGATTTTCTACTCTATCAAGTTTTAGACCATCTATCATTATTGATGGAATAAAACTAGAAATTTCTGTTTTTGGATTATTCAAAATTCCTGGATTCATATTTGTTATCAGCAATATAAAAATCCCGAAGATTACAACGATTAAAGCTGATTTAAAATTTTTCTTTTTAGCTAGCCATGTTTTTAGTTTCTTCCTAAAAGTCATCAAGAGTTTAATATATTTTTTCATAGGTCTATTGTATCAAATATTTTAAATATCTGATAGACAATTGCGGATGGTGAGGGATTCGAACCCTCGATACCCTTTCAGGTATACAGTCTTTCCAGGACTGCGCACTCGACCACTATGCGAACCATCCATATCCCAATATCCACCTTACGTGAGTAAAGTGGATATGGGATACACATAGCCTTTAATTAAAAATAAAAAGCTACGCTCTAAAAAGAACATCTGAGTGTATCATACTAAATATTTAATTTTTTACCAAGTAAAATTATAAACTTCCTCGAAGTTTCTTAATTCTCTCTTCTACTGGGGGGTGGGTCGAGAACAAATTACTAGCTTTTTTAGCGAAATTACCAGATCCAAGTGGGTTTGCTATATACAGATGCGCAATAGCAGTCGATTGAGATTGCATAGGTCTTCCATATTGGGAAATCTTCTCAAGTGCCCTTGCCAGCCCTTCAGGATAACGTGTAAGGAGAGCACCGGAAGCATCCGCGAGGTACTCTCTTTTCCTTGAAATAGCTAGTTGTATAAGAGTCGCAGCGATAGGAGCAAGAATAGCCACAATAATACCTATAATCATAAATAGGTTGTTTCCTTCTCTGTCATCACGATTACCACCAAAGAGAGACATGCGGAGCATCATATCAGAGATAATAGCCACGAATCCGACGAGAACAACAGCTACAGTAGAGAGAAGCATGTCCTTATTCCCAATGTGACTCATTTCATGAGCAATCACACCCTCAAGCTCAGTCTTGTTCATAATAGCTAGGAGACCTGTCGTCACTGCGACAACGGAGTGGTTCTTGTCTCTACCTGTAGCAAAAGCATTTGGGGAAGGATCTTCTATAACATAAATTTTTGGCATCGGTAGTCCAGCCGTGATAGATAAATTCTCGACAAGAGTATAGAAATCAAAATACTGTTCCCTTGTGGCAGGCTTGGCCTTCGCAAGAGACAAAGCAATCTTGTCGGAATACCAATAACTCATAATATTCATAACAATAGAAAATATTACGAAAATATAAAGAATACTAGGATTGTTGTACATCCTTGAAAACAAAAAACCAAGCCCTATGACGATGACCAAGAAGGCGCTCATGAGCATCCAAGTCTTCGCTACATTATTTGATTGCTGCGTATATAAAGTTGCCATAAAATTAAAATAATAAATAAAATTACATTTTCATCTCGTCAAATGCCCAAGACAATATTTCTAACATTTTATCATAATTCACACCAGACCTCTTCTCAGAATAGAAGTATAGAAAGTTACCAACTATTTCTATATTTAGCTCAAACGGTAATTCATATATTTTTTCCATAAAATCCGGAGACAAAAGCTCAAAAGAACTTATTTGATCTGAAGGATCAGCCCATAGACAAAACTTCCTCTCAAAATCATTACTTTCCGTTTTAATTCTTCTCATTCCCCACGGACCGATATTAATCAGAGCTCTCTTCCTCCTAACCAAGATATCGTTATATCGTATTGGAAGAACCATTTGTGCAACAAGAAAATTTTGCGACGCTCTACTTTGAGCATTTGGAATAAATGTATAAAATTCAACAATTTTATCTCTAAAATATCCAACCACATGATTGTTAATATCGGAAGTTTTAAAATTATTTTTACTGAAAATAACTCCTTTGTTTGGCATCATAAGCCAGCCAAAATCTGGATCATAGTAAAAATTATTTCTCTTGGCAAAATCCACAATATCATTTTCTATGCTTTGTGCATCTTCTGTTACTTGTTTTATCAGATTAAGTTTCCAATCATCTCCCTGTCTCAAAAAATTCCAGTATTCAGAAAAAGGATTTGAGTCTCTGTATAATAAACTATTATTTGTTGTATCATACAGAGAATCTTGTGCCATAGCATTAACTTCAATTGTGAAGTTGTCTTTATTATTGTCACTCTCGTCTTGGATTTCTAAAAAGTTCAAACTACTTATAGATACACCAGACATAATATTCTGTCTATTCTCATTTTTTAGAACATTCATCTCGAGAACCATTCTTTTGTAATAATCCTCTGTCAGATATTCTTTCATTCTCTCAACATTGAAATTACTCCAATCTTCTTGAAATTTTAGGAAAGTTTCCGTCACCTTATTTTTCAGCAAATCTTTATCCCATTTTGAATCTGTAGACTTAGCCTCTTTTAGTAATATTTCTGCCTTTTCAATTTTTTTCTTCTTTTTATACCATGCAATTACAACAGGAATAATAATGAGAAGAGCCCAAAAGGCTGCATATGCCATATCCCAAAGAGTTAGAGGTCTTCCAGAGCCATGACCAGAAAAGCCTCCGCCGCCGCCTCCTCCACCTCCACCGCCAGATCCTCCCCCTCCACCTCGAGCAAGAGCTATAGAAGAATACGATGAAAAGATAACAAAAATGAATATCTTTGTTAAAAATATAAAATTTGTTTTATTTTTAATTCTTCTAAAGATGGAAATCATTTTCGTTCTAGAACTTAACTTCTACTGGATTCTTCTCGGCGCTGTCGGCTTCAAGTTCAAAGAATTCTAAGGCTGTGAATTTAAACATACCTGCTATGAGATTGCCTGGGAAAGTTTGTACACCTGTGTTGAAGTCACGGACATTACCATTATAGAAACGGCGTGAAGCCATAATCTTGTTCTCTGTATCGGCAAGTTCGTTTTGTAATTGTATAAAGTTTGTATTAGCTTTCAATTCTGGATAAGCTTCCGATATAGCAAACAAAGATTTCAAAGTTCCAGACAAAGCATTCTCTGCTTCTCCCTTCTCAGCTCTTGTACCTGCACCCATTGCTTTAGCACGAGCCTCTGTCACCTTCTCAAATGCTGTTGATTCATGTGTAGCATAACCCTTGACTGTATTCACCAAGTTTGGAATGAGATCATAACGGCGTTTTAGCTGGACATCGATATCTGCCCAAGCTTCTTGTGCACGATTCTTTAAACTGACAAAACCATTATATTTGAAGATTAGATATAAAACGAATGCAACTATTATTCCCAAAACTATATATATTATTGACATATGATTGTTATTTTTAATATTAATTTACCGACTTTCGGCGTCAGTATATTATAGCATAAATGCCCCGCCGACAAAGTCGGCGGGGCATTTATTAATTAGCTATATATTATTTACTTTTCTGCCAATTTTTTACAAAAACAAGAAGTGGTGAAGCAAGGAATATAGATGAGTAAGTTCCAAAGAACATACCAGCTGTGAGCATCATTGCGAACACTTTTGTACTTGTAGGACCAAAGAAGACGAGAGCAAGCAATGCGATTATAACTGTTGCTGAAGTCGCAATAGAACGAGTATAAACTTGTGAAATACTATTACCGACAGTCTCTTCAAAAGTTTTAAAGTGACCAACACGGATATTCTCACGAATTCTATCGAAAACCACGATTGTATCTGACACAGAAAGACCTAGGACAGTAAGGATAGCTACTACGAACAATGTATCTATCTCAACTCCAAAGATGTGACTCAAAACTGCAAAGACTCCAACAGGAATCATGATATCGTGAATAAGAGTAACGATAGCTACAAGGCCATACTTCCAAGAAGAGACAGGCTTTGAAACTTTACGGAAAGAATAAGCAATCCAGAAAATGATACCGAGGGATACAAGAATGAATGATAGGAGTGACTTACGAGCAAGCTCCTTCCCTACTGATGGACCAATAGAAGTGAAACTCTTTTCTTTTGCATCTGCTCCAAGTGCTTTTACTAACTCTTGGTGTTCTTTGTCTGTCACAGCACGAGTCTTGATACTATAACCTTTGTCCCCTATTGGCTGAACTAAAGCTTGACCGAGAGACAAATTTTTCAAGTCAGCCTCAACTACACTCTGATCTGGACGAACTGTCGCATATTCTACTTCTGTGAGAGACCCTCCCTTGAAATCAATACCTAGATTAAGACCAAAGAACGAGATCGCTCCAATAGAGAGGGCAACCAAGACAACTGAAACTAAAACGAATACTTTTTTGTGTTTAATTATGAACATAAATTATTTTTGAGATTTAGCACTACTAAAGCCCGACCCGAACAAGAAATTAGTAAACTTACTCGTCTTCTTAATATTAAGAGTATAGAGGAACAATCGTGTGATGGAGATTGCAGAAATCATAGAAACAAGAACACCGATTAAGAATACCAATGCAAATCCTTTTATGAGAGTTGTACCAAACCAATACAAAATAATAGCTGTGATAATACTTGAAATATTTGAGTCACGAACTGAGAGCCATGCACGTCTGAAACCATTATGCATAGAATCTGTAACGTTATTTCCAGCTCTTAGCTCTTCTTTGATACGTTCAAATATAAGCACATTCGCATCCACAGCAATACCTATTGAAATGATAAATCCAGCAATACCTGCGGCCGTTAGAGTCACAGGCACCGTCTTGAATATAGCCATCATTGTGACTGCATATATAGTAAGGGCGATAACAGCAATCATTCCAGGTAGTCTGTACCAAATTATAAGGAAGAGTGCTATAGCGAGGAATCCGATAAGTGCAGCTTGAACTCCAGCGGTAGTTGCCTTAGCTCCGAGAGATGGACCAATTGTTTCTGTAGAAATAAGTTCGATAGGCACAGGAAGAGCGCCAGAATTTAGGCGGCCGACGAGAGTCTTGGCTTCTTGTGGTTTGAAGTTTCCAGAGATTTGAGCCTTGCCACCCTTTATAGCTTCGTTAACTGTTGGTATTGAAATAGGTGATCCATCGAGGAAAATAGCTACAGTCTTTCCAACATTTTCACTTGTAATTTTTTCAAACAAAGCCGCTCCTTCTGGATTGAATTGTAGCCCAACGATTGGTTCACCTGTTGTCTGATCAAATTCCAAGTTTGCCTTTTGAAGGAAACGACCAGTGAGTTCAGTAGGAACAAATTTTGAAGCATAAGGATCTAATACAACTTGTCCGTTCTTATCAACAGTAGCTGTCTGTGGAGCATCCTTCACAGGATTTTCTGTACGGAAATCAAGAGTAGGAGTCTGACCTATCATTTCAATAGCTTGAGAGACATCAGTAACACCAGGAAGATCAACAATCAAACGTTGTTCCCCTTGATTAGAAAAGCCGCCATCTTGAACTTGGATTGAAGGTTCTGAAACTCCGAAAATATTTATGCGTCTCTCGATAACATCACGAAGTGAAGACATTGAATCATTTATCTCAGTAGAGTTAACTCTTGAGACATCTGCTCTATACACTAAGTGTGTTCCACCTGAAAGGTCGAGGCCTAACTTGAATGGCCACTTGGCAAACCCTGTGGGTGCTTGCTTCGTCTCTGCTGTCGCATTCTTTGCAACGAGAGTTCTGTGAGATAATTCTGATTTATAAACAAAGAAACCTATACCTGCGCCTAATAATAAAATGAGTAATGCTGTAATTCTTGTTTTCCACATAATAGGGTCATTTTAGCCCTTTTTACCTTAAAAATCAAGCTTTTTACTTGGGCGGAATTTTATCTTTTTTGTTTAATTTTTACGAAAATAAGGTTCATAATTAAGGCTATTATGGAACCCACTAAATAGCCCGCTAATATATCTACTGGGAAGTGAATCCCGGCTGCGATACGAGCTAGTCCTACAATAAGAGCGACAAAGATATACAAGATACCAATTCTTCTGTGTACAAAGTAAAGCGACACTGCCAAAGCCGAGAAGAACATCGCATGCCCTGAAGGGAAAGAATCCATACCTCCGTGCACAAAGAGTGGTGTAAGATTCTGATAATACAAAAATGGTCGAGGAGAAGATATAAGGTGCTTCATAACCGCTTCAAGTCCCCAAGCGAAAAGACTCGTGAAGAAAACAAAAAATATTTCCCTAAATTTATTCTTTAGTTGTAGAAATGGATTTTTATAATCGAAAACTCCGTCTGTATGGAATAGTAGATATATGAAAGCAACCACTATCATTATGTAGCCAAATGTTTCCGCACTGAAAACTATAAGCCAATCAAGAAATGGAGATTGATGAGCTAAACTAAATATTTTTAAAAAAATTATATTATTTATCATTTTGTGATTTATTTAAAGCTACTTGATAAACGTTTTCTAGAAGCATTGCGACGGTGACAGGTCCTACTCCTCCTGGTGTCGGACTGACAAACGAGGCTTTACCTTCTACTGATTCTATATCTACATCTCCAACTACTGCACCATTATCTTCTGAGGTTCCAGCATCTATAATAACTACTCCCTCTTTGACCATATCCCCTGTTATAGATTTACTTCTCCCTGTGGCAGTTATAATGACATCAGCATTTAAAATAATTTCTTCACTATTCTCTGTCTGACTATGTACAACATTTACCTTGAAGCCTCTTGATTCTAGAATGTGTGTAACGGGTAACCCTACAAGTTTGCCACGGCCTATGACTGCAATCTTTTTGTCTTTCAAATCAAGATTCAGTGAATCCAGAAGCTTCATACAGGCCAGAGCTGTCGGATAGCCAATCCCTCCTTTATCATCATAAAAATTTGTACTATTGATAGACCCAAGGCAATCTACATCCAACTTTGAGTCTATAGCACCGAGAACTGTTTGAGTATTTATAATTGAAGGCAAAGGGAGCTGAACTATAATACCTGACATAAGAGGTACACGATTCAGATTATCGATCTCATTTACTATTTCTTCTGTCGTGACAGTTTCTGGGAAGTTTACAACTTTAAATTTAATACCAATAGATTCGGCAGCCTTCCCTTTTATACGAACATAAGAAGCCGACACCGGATCATCCCCTACCAAGATGTCACAAAAGATAGGCGGAAAAGGCAAAGCTTCGACTTTTGCTTTTAGTTCGTTTAAAATTTCTTCTTTGATTTTTCGTCCGTCTATAATTTGCATATATTATTCTGCAAAGGTCTTGCCTTTGCGCAAAGGCAAGACCTTTGCAGAACTAAAATTACTATATTCCTAAAAACTCGTTTTTCATATCGTCTCGATGTGCAACGCGTCTATATCTACTCATCCCCATCAATATTCCCAGCCCCATGAATTCTGTCAGTAAATGCGAACCTCCATAACTCATGAATGGTAGTGTGATACCCGTCACAGGCATTATACCAATATTCATACCGATATTCACTATCAAGTGGCTAATAAAATATATCGACAGTCCTACACCATAAAGTATTTCAAAATTCGTCGCTCCAAGGAGAGCCATATGGAGTATCCGCCATAGGATGAGTCCAAATAGGAGGAACAGGAGCATAGCCCCGACGAAACCCCATTCTTCAACAAAGGCAGCAAATATAAAGTCCGTCTGATACTCGGGGAGAAACTTCAATCTTGATTGAGTGCCAAACCCTACACCCTTCCCCATCATTTGTCCGGAGCCTACAGCAATCGTTGATTGATAGACATTGTACCCCGAGCCTCTGACATCACTCATTGGGTCAACAAAGTTTATAATTCTATCCTTTTGATAAGGTTGAAAGACGAAGAACCACAACATCGTGAAGGCGACAACTCCCGCTCCTAGAACTAACAAGAAGTATTTACGAGAAATCCCAGATACTAGAGTCATTCCTATCCAGATAAATAATATGATGATAGCACTACCAAAGTCCGGTTGTAAGAAAACTAGAAGGAAAGGTATAAAAGCATAAAGTCCAGATATAAATATGTGTTTGAAATTATCTATCTCAACATGGCGACGAGAAAAGTATTTTGCAAGCATTAGTATCACTACCAACTTCATCATATCCGATGGCTGGAAAGAAAAGCCTCCGAGATTAAACCAGGACTGCGCCCCATTAGAAGTGTGTCCAATTATAAACAACAAAATTAATAGAAAAGAAAATATCCCAAATAGTGCAACGAGGATACTTGTCCTTTTCAGAAATCTAAAATCTATAAAAGATAATGCAAAAAGTACAGCAAAGGAAATACCAATCCACATCAACTGGTGCGAGAAGAAAGGAGTCTCTTCGGTGAAAGACTTCATCGTAATAAGTCCTGCAGAGAGGACAGGTAAGATAAAAAGAATTAGTAGCCAATCTATACTAAATAAGCGCGATTTCATAAAAAGTTAAAAAGACACAGTGAAAGGATTAATCGAAATCAGAACATCCTCCAAGACAGGAGTGGCGGTCAAAACTTCTGGCCAAGTGAAAAATACTGGTAGAGAATCATTACTATAGAGTCCATCTTTAACAGTCTTTGAAGCATTTATAGCGTTGTGTTTCTCATCATAAAGTATTGCGATAACATCAAATGAAGGGATGTCGTATATAGATTCATTCTTGATAATAGCAGAGAGGCTAGGGCTTTTCACATCATCCCCCATTGTTATCTTGTCTGCGTATATATCTAGATTATTAATCGTAGGTTCCTTTTTGACCCAAGTGAGAGGTCCTGTAAATTCAAAAGAAACACTTTTTACTTTACTCAAACCGGCATCAAATGTCGGTTCGAAAATAGCAAACTGTTTGTTAGGAGGGATGAAGGTTGTACCCTCTCTGCTTCCTATCATACGATTCTTCTCGTCATAAACATTAAATCGATAATTGATATTTTCAACTGCAGAATTTTTGTTCTGGTTCTCGACATAGGCTACGAGATTGTACATACTGCCGAGCACGGGGAATCCTCTACTCCAGAGAATCACAGGATCTGAAGTCTTCTCTTTACACATAAGCTGGCAAGATCCTCCACAGTCTACTCCAGTCTCATTACCATTCATTTTGCCATCAGAGCATGTTGGCTTTTGAAAAATAACAGGATAGAGAAAGATAAAGAGTATTATACATACAACTCCAAACACTCCTGCTAAATATTGTAATTTTCTTTTCCCTGCCCAAGTCATAAAAACAGTATAGCAAAAAATACTTCAAACTGGTAGAGCAAATGAAAACACCTATCCATAAATAGGACAGGTGCTATACATTTAAATTTTATGACAATGCCTAATATGACATCGAAAATTCTTCTGCTTCTTCTAGGACAAGTTTTTTCCCCGCAACAGAAACCAAATCTTCTATTTCTAGAAGTGGTAGATTAATATAATCCACCAGTAAATTTGTAAATGAAAAAGGATCAAAAGCATCCTTATACCCCACAAAATCAGAATAAATATCTGCTGGACACGAACGAAGTTTTCGGTTTTTGTGTCTTAACTCGTGATATTCTTTCCAGTTTGTTACGCCAGATGCAATTGATACGTCTCTGGACTTCTGCCAAGAACAGTAACAATTATTGCCCAAGTATATTTTCCACCCTGGAAAATCTGGATAAAAAACTCTTGGATTTGACGGAAGGAGTGGATCTATCTTATCGTATTTAAGTCTATAATCATCTCCACTTTCCAAATTAAATTTCTTTACTACATCACTTGCTTCTTGCCAGGTCGCATAAGTCGCTTTACGAAAATTTGCCATGCAAAAAAATATTTGTTTGTTTTACAAATGTGCTTAATTACTCATATAATAACACGAAATATTCCAAAAATCAAGATGAGTAGCAAAAAACACCTATTTCTAGGTGTTTTTTGTGAGTTAAAAACTTTGTGCTGGCGACAACCTACTTTCCCCATAAAGAGTATCATCGGCATAATGGTGCTTAACTTCTGTGTTCGGAATGAGAACAGGTGTGACCACCATATCAAATCACCAACACAAAATTTTCAACTTCGGTTCGCCGTAGCTTTACGCGAAGGCGACCTTTCTCAGATACAAATAATATCTGAAAACTGAATGCTGACACAACAATAATAATTTCCAAATTTCCTAATAGGAATCGAACGATTAGTACACCTCGGCTCAGTACATTACTGTACGTACACCTAGTGCCTATCAACCTAATCATCTCTTAGGTTTCTCAAACGATTCCTCATCTTAAAGTTGGCTTCGTTCTTAGATGCTTTCAGAACTTATCCATTCCCGACATAGCTACTGGGCAGTCCACTTGGCAGTAGAGCCCACACACCAGAGGTCAGTCCACTCCGGTCCTCTCGTACTAAGAGCAGATCTTTTCAAGAATCAACGCCTGCAGTAGATAGGAGACCAACCTGTCTCACGCATCTATATTTTACTTCCCTATCATCGCGTTTAAATAATGATAGCAGAACCACAATTACTTGTGGGATTGGACTATAACTTTCTCCCTCATATACATTCGGGATATTTCACATTTAGTCTCTACGGGTGAGTTTTGGAAAAACTCATGGTGAGTATTTCCGAACCACTCTTCCCTCGGTATTATCCTGAGTGCTTTAGCACGAAGGACTTCACCGATATAAGTGAAATTCTTACTACATATTAATGTAGTACCGCCGTGAGTGTACCACAGTACACACGGTTTTTCCCGCCCCCAACATAAAGTAGGGTTGGCGGATAAATCTCAGATTAAAACATTGAAAGAAATTTCTATATTTCTTTACTTTCCTCGACGGTTCAAACTGTTCAAGAATCAGTGATTAGTGACTAGTGATTAGTGACTAGTAAATGCATTTGCATTCACTAGAAACTAGAACCTAGCTACTAGAACCTAATTCCTCAACGGTTTGAACCCAGCTCGCGTACCTTTTTAATTAGCGAACAGCTAAACCCTTGGCAGCTTCTCCACCACCAGGATAAGGTGAGCCGACATCGAGGTGCCGAACTCCGCCGTCGATATGAACTCTTAGGCGGAACTAGCCTGTTATCCCTAGAGTAGCTTTTATCCGTTAATCTTCATCCGCATCTAATGCGAAATGTCGGTTCACTATGTTCTACTTTCGTATCTGCTCGACAAGTACGTCTTACAGTTAAGCTAGCTTGTGCCATTACACTATCGGCACGGTTTCCATTCGCGCCTAGCTAACCTTAATAAACTCCTCCGTTACTCTTTAGGAGGATACCGCCCCAGTAAAACTACCCACCAGATACTGTTTCTCTAAGTTTTTGCCTTAGAGATTAGAACATATCGCTGTAAAGAATGGTATTTCACTGACGAGTAGATCACAACCGAAATCGTGACCATCAGACCTCTCCCATCTATGCTACGCATTAAAACAATATATTCAATATCAAGCTGCAGTAAAGCTTCTAGGGTCTTTTCGTCTATCTGCAGGTAACCGGCATCTTCACCGGTATTGTATTTTCACCGAGCAAGTCTTCGAGACAGTTCTCCAGTCATTACACCATTCGTGCGCGTCGGAATTTACCCGACAAGGTACTTCGCTACCTTAGGACCGTTATAGTTACGGCCGACATTCACCAGGGCTTATATCAACCAGCAATACATCTTGCGACATATCACCATCGATATTTGACCTTCTGGCATTGGTCAGGTGTCACCCCCTATACATCCTCTTGCGAGTTCGCAGGGAGCTGTGTTTTTGATAAACAGTTGCCAGAGATACTTTCGCTGCGGCCACTTTAATAAATTAAAATGGCAAGCCTTATTCCAAAGTTACGGCTGCTTTTTTGCCGAGTTCCTTGAAGACCTCTCACTCGTTCGCCTTGGTCTACTCGACCTGATCACCTGTGTCGGTTTGCGGTACGGATTCTATTATATTAACCTTAGATACTTTTCTTGGAAGTATGCTTTATAAAATCTATGAAGACGAACCCTCACATTTATGCTTCGCTTGGATGTTACTTTAACGTCAGCTTCCGGATTTTCCTGGAAACCATCCTTACTAACAAACTCAAATCCAATAATGAGCTTTATATACTATACTCCGTCCTATCATCGAATATAACAGAAGTTAGGGAATATTAACCCTATGCCCATCGGATGCGGATTTCTCCATCTCCTTAGGACCGACTAACCCTGGGATGATCACCATTGCCCAGGAAACCTTGATCTTTCGGCGGGAAGGGATCTCACCTTCCTTGCGGTTACTTGTGCCAACATTCTTACTTCTATACGCTCCAGCATGGGTCACCCCTTTACCTTCGACGCTGTATAGAATACTCTCCTACCACTCTTCATACCCGAAGGTATTCAGAGTCCTCAATTTCGGTAATACGCTTAGCCCCGATTATTTTCGGTGCGAAATCTCTTAGTGAGTGAGCTGTTACGCTTTCTTTAAATGATGGCTGCTTCTAAGCCAACATCCTCACTGTCAGAGAAATTTCACCTCCTTGATATGCACTTAGCGTATATTTAGGGACCTTAATTAGAGATCTGGGCTGTTTCCCTTTTGGCTGATGGAGCTTCGCCCCCATAGCCTAACTGCTGTGTTTTTAATTCTTGGTATTCGGAGTTTGATAGATGTCGCGAGATTGCTCCCTGTCGAAATCTTCCAGTGCTCTACCCCCAAGAGGAACACACAACGCTAGCCCTAAAGCTATTTCGGAGAGAACCAGCTATTACGAGGTTCGATTAGCTTTTCACTCCTTACCACAAGTCATCCGAGACTATTGCACGGGTCACCGGTTCGGACCTCCATCTATCTTTCGACAAACTTCATCCTGCTCATGGCAAGCTCACCTCGCTTCGGGTCTTATCTAGACTACATTATGTTCGCGCTATTAACACTCGGTTTCCCTAAGGCTCCACTGTTCTAACAGCTTAGCCTGCAACATAGATAAACTCGTTGGCTCATTCTTCAATAGGCACGCCGTGACGGACAGCACTAAATCTTCAAAGTTTTTGAAAACTTAGTGCTGCCCGCTCCGACTCCTTGTAAGTATATGGTTTCAGGTCTATTTCACTCCCCTCATCGGGGTTCTTTTCACCTTTCCCTCACGGTACTAGTTCACTATCGATCTAAAAAAGTATTTAGCCTTACCAGTTAGTTCTGGTGGATTCGCTCAAGCTATTCGTGTCTTGAGTTACTCAAGAATGACAATCAAGAAGATATGAGATTTTCGACCACCGGGCTATCACCGTCTGTGGCATTCCTTTCCAGAAATTTAATCTAATAACATATTTTGTAACTTCTCTAGATAAATCTACATTGTCACCTTACAACCCCTCGCATATTGCTACGCTCGGTTTGGGCTCTTTCCTTTTCGCTCGCCGCTACTCAGAAAATAAATATTTTTCTCTTTTCCTCAAGGTACTGAAATGTTTTACTTCCCTTGGTATGCTCACTTACATCAAGTGCAAGTGTCACTCGGGGTTACCGAGTGGAGTTTCCTCATTCAGAAATTTCCGGATCAAAGGTTGCTAGGCACCTCCCCGAAACATATCGCCGCCATGCTGCGTCTTTCATCGCCTTTTTTAGTCTAGGCATCCGCCATATACTCTTAATTTCCTATTAGGAAATTTAAAAACGATCATGCTCTGTCTCTAGGGCAAAACATGATCCGATGTAAACACTCTCAGGAACCGCTTCCTTCTGTGCTTATACATCTATTATTGTTGTGTTCTGTTTCCGACTCGATTCAAAAGACCCTCTAAAATAAAGGATAACAGTGAGTCGGAACAGCATTCAGTTTTCAAATATCATTCTCGATGTCTTTAAAAGAAAAATCCGCCTTTTGGCGGACAAAGCGAAACCAATTGGTCTTACTTTAACCGCTTTACTTGGTGATTTTTGTTCATTAACATCGTGATTCGTATATTATATGAAAGTGAAAATAAAGTCAAGCGTTTCTGGGGAGAAAAAGGAAAGGGCCGGCGACTACTGTCGCCGGCCCCAATTCCCCTTTATTTTAAAGCTTAAATTATCATATCATCCGATCTCATCTTCTACTTGTCTATGCTTGGTATTGCTCGGTAATCTCAACAACTTTTCCATCCTTTAATGTGATCCAATATAATAAATCCACATTCAGAGCTGTTTTAAACACAGAGAAAGAAACAACTTGATTCCAAATAAGACTACCCGAACTATCATGCCCATATGTCTGTAGTTTTATTTGTACATTATCTAATACTGGAAATACTCTCAACTGATTACTGCTATTTTTAGTCTTAAACCCATTTTGACAATCTAGAGCATCTGGAGCACAAGGGCTAATCCATTGAACATAATCAATAGACAAATTGTTTTTTTCATCAATCTTTTTTATATAACCAATATGTCTTCCATTCTTATCATCCCCATACTCCCCAGTTTCTTCTGGAATATCTTTTACTTTATTTTCAACAATTGGCAAATTTTTATTTTCAGTATTTGGTGGAATATTTTCTTCTTTTATAACTTCTAATTTGTTACTACTCTTCCCCAAATAATACGCTCCCCCACCGACGACTAGTGCTCCTAGAACAATTACTAGTATTAGACCGAGACCTATAAATCCTTTGTTTTTGTTCATGTAAATAAAATTAGATTATTAATATATAACAATACTATTATAGCATCTAAAAAGCCCGCCGGTAATCCTGCGGGCTTTTTATCTTCTTTAATTTCAAAATCTTTTACTTGCCAGACATCTCTTTTGAGATACCATCGATAGCGCGAGCTGCTGCATCTCTTCCACCGAGACCAAATGCAAGACCCAAGGCTAGAGCAAGAGCTGCGATTAATCCTGTGAAGAGTATCTGCATAAATGCTGCAGCGATACCTAATTCAGAGATAGCAATGATTATTGCAAAGCCCCAGATAGCGTAGCGAGTAATTGATCCTAGCATATGTGCAGAAGTTATATGTGCTGCTTTTGAAGAAGCGACAACGAGCTTTTGCATTGCGTCAGCAATAATAGTAGCAATGATTAGAACGATAGCTGCAATGATAACCTTTGACAAGTAGAGTACTACTGCTTCTTTGAGGAAGTCGTTAACTTGTGTGAGTCCGACTATTTGTAGTGAAGCCATCAAGAATACGATAATGATGAACCACTTTACAACCAATCCAAAGAATTTTCCAAGATTGAGTTTCATTCCCATTCTTGTCATTACTTCTTCTGCTCCTGCACTTTCAAAAAGATTATCAACTTTGAGCGCAGAGATTAGTTGCGCTACAGCTTTACCCAATACTGATCCAACTACCCATCCAACGATAAATAGAATTATTGCTAGCAATAGTCCTGGAACGAAATTAATAAAGCCATACCAAAGATCCAAAAGTGAACCTTGAAATACTAATCCTAAGTTTTCTAAAAATGTCATAATAAATTATATAAAAAAATAATAAGGTATTCACAAAGTTTCGACCTAGTGGAATACCTTATTATTATATCATCTCTTTTATTTTTTAGATATATATGTGGATAACTGCCCGTTGTCTATAATCCTCTCATGTGGCCAGTCTAGGATGTCGCAGACGAGCTTGTCATACATATCTATTCTATATTTGAATTCATCCGATTCTAGAACCACATAATTGAGCTCTTTGCCTATCTCGGATTCCAGACCCTTTATGATCTGCTGTATGACGTTCTTCTTGAGCTTGTCTCCTACTACTAGTATATCTGCTCGACTCTTGTCGCTCCCTATGAATATTCCAGAGACAATCATGAGCTTTATCTTCCCTACTTGCTTGAATCGTGCCGACAAATCTTCGCGAAGGAGAAGCGATGGATCTACGAGTAAATCGCGAATAGAATTTATATAAGGGAAGTGTGGATTGAGTTGGTATGTAGGAACTTTCTTCTTGGCACCACGAGAACCTTCATGAGTTACCATTTTCTGCTTTATAAAGTTCATAGCCAGAAGAGCGTTTACCTCCTTACGAGAATTAGCTTTCGTCACTCTGGTTCGACTGACGACATCCTCGATCTCGAAAGACGTCTCGTTGTTTAGTAAAAATAGGCGCATTATTCTGACCCGTGCCCCACCCCCGAAAAGTTTTGCTAGTGTTTCCATCACGTATGAAATAGAAAACGTTTTAAACGTGCGTTTAAATATCGTCTTCCCATTCCTGTTTTTAAATATAATTCTCTCGACCGAGCGTCATCTTTGTTTAGACACGACTCGTAATAAATAATTTCATATGGTCCACGGTTCCGAGTATAAGTTGACTTATTATCGTTATGTTCTTTAAAACGTTTTCGTAAATCACCCGTATATCCGATATACAAACTTCCATTTTTTTTACTCTGTAGTACATAAGTATAAAACATAGGAATTTCATACGTGATCCATATCCGCCTATAGTATACGCCAAGAAAAAGAGCCCCGCAAGCTTCGCTTGCGGGGCTCTTTCCGATGAGTAACCCTTCCATCTATTGATGTCAGGATGACTTTGAAGATTACTTCAAAGTCACTTTACCACCTGCTTCTTCGATTTTCTTCTTGAAATCTTCAGCTTCTTCCTTCTTCATACCATCCTTAAGAACTGATGGTGCGCCGTCAACGAGGTCTTTAGCTTCCTTGAGTCCAAGAGCCAAAACTTCTTTAACAACTTTCATAACTGCAATCTTTTGTTCACCTGCAGCTGTAAGTTCAACTGTGAATGTACTCTTCTCTTCTGCTGCTTCACCTGCACCTGCTGCTGGAGCTGCTGCTACTGCAGCTTGTGCTGAAACTCCAAACTTTTCTTCTAATACTTTTACTAGTTCGTGTAAATCAATAACTGACATTGCTTCGATTGTTGCAACGATGTCCTTGAATTTTGCAGGAACTGTTACTTTTGTTTCTTCCATCCCGAATGAAATAGGACGCGGACTTAAAATAATTTATTAAATCAACAATCCCATTTTTAAATTAATTTTTTAATAATAACAATGTTTCCCGAATTATTCGCGTCCGCGATTTCATACGGGATCCATAAATTTAACCTTTAGTCTGTGCGACTTGATCAAGCACACTTGCAAAACGCTGTATTGGTGAGTTGATGATATTGACGAACATTCCACGCAAAGTTTGTAGTGGAGGAATAGTTGCGATTGAAGTCATTTCTGCGGCAGACATATATTTGCCTTCGAAAACTCCTCCAACGATTGCTACATTCTCTTTGTGCCCCTTTTGGAAGTCAAAGATTCCACGTGAACTTGCTAGTAGATCAGTACTATAAGCAACAGCTATCTGACCTGGAATCTCTGGAGCGTCTCCTGTAATTCCGAAAGTAGAAAGTGCGCGCTTGAGCAAAGTTTTCTTTGCTACTGTATAACCTACATCTTCTTTCTGCAAAGTGCGGCGAAGTGCGTTGTTGTCAGCTACTGTCAATTTATCAAATTTCACAAAAACAACAGATTTAGCATCTTTAAGTGCTTTCTCTAAACCAGCTACTAATTCTTTCTTTTTTTCTAATGTAATTGGCATAATGAATTTTTAATGAAGTGAAACGAAATATAAAAATCATTACCCTGTTAAATACGATTTAAGTCTATTCCTTAGAAATAATTTACCGTGATACGTTTTTAAGTACTTTTCTCTGTGAAGAGCATCTTTCTTACTTAAACACGCCTCAGAATAAATTATTTCTAATGGCCGACGTTCTCTTGTCGAGATAACGTTACCGCTTGTATGTTCCTTAAATCGTGATTTTAAATCTTCTGTATATCCAACGTAAAAATTACTATCCTTACCTGAACGAAGTACATATATGTAATAGAACTTCTTCATAGATTTAAAATCATTTAACAGGGTTATAAGAAATTATAATCGCCTGCTGGCTTCATTAATTTCTAATAAAAAAGGCCCTTATGGGCCGCTTGCGTAGACAATTTTTTGATATAATCAAAAAAATCGTTTTCGACCTCGGCAGGACCTCTATCGTATGTCACCCCTCCTTTCGTCGGGACAATCATAGATTGCCTGCTTTCTACGGCTACAAAACCATACTATCAAATAATCCTATTTTGTCAAACCACTCCCCGCTTTGGCAGTATTATCGAGCGAATCCCCCTTGTATGAGTCCAAAACGACTAGGGATATGAGCCCTAGTAATATCATTCCTGTGAATGCGAGTATAACCTTAATAGAACTTTTGTTAATCATATTTATACTATATCATATTTATTTTATAATGAAAAAACAGTTGGCTATTCACCAACTGTTTCGATTTTAAGGATTCTAAATTTTACTTTAAAGCGTCCTTTCCGCTTGTAATGAGTGTTGAGATCGTCTTGATTAAAATCAATACGAAATTTCCCCTTCCTGTTGTGCTTGGAAGCCATGATATCATCCACTCGGAAAATTCCTTTTCCATAGGGTGTAACAATGTTGAAATCTTTGATTTGAATATAAACACTCAAATCATTATCTCGAAAAATTTCTGCAAAGGAAGAACCTAGTGCTATGGACCCTGACTTTATCGTACGTCCAAAAGCACCTACCCCATCCGCATCCTCTCTGGTTTGCGTGGAGTCTTTGCTGTCATAAAAAGAAGCACTGGCAACCTGCCAATTAGAAAAAACCTCTTTTATACTATCCTCTACAGTTTTGGGGGCTACGGGCTTCATATCAGTCCGCAACTCCATTAGTTTATCTGTCTTTAGGCTTCCATGACTTCCAGTTGTGATGCTCATAACTGGTGAAAAAATAAAGACAAACAAAAAAACCATGTACCTCATAACTTTTAATTTAATGAACAAAAATGTTAACTCGCTCTTATTATATTATATAATATCATTTTTGTCAAATCCAAGTCTCCCCACCCTCCCCACAGGCAATTCCTGTGGAAAGTGCGGGGTATAAATCATACAAATTTACCCCAAAGGTTTAGCCTCTGGGGTATGTTTGTTAACGGAAAAGCTGGTTCCAGCTTAGTTGATACTTGTCATCGAGGATGACATTGCCGAGCTCTTTTAGACGAGCCTTACCTGCTGCCACTTCCTTGGGACAATCGTACTGATATGAATTGACCATCAGATAGAATTCCGGCAGAGCCCGACCCATCTTGTCTTTTAGGGAAAGACGAACGAAATGTTCTACGCTATGCATCTCTCTTTCAGAAAGAAGCTGTAGGAAGTGTTCGTCCTCTTCTATGACTAGAGTGAGCTTGCCTTTCGAAGCTTTTACCATGGCTTCAACTGTTTCCATGAACCCACGGTAAATCTCGTCGCTCTGTTCTTTTTCATCTCTTTCCATATCTTGAGTTTATTTGAATGTTTGATTTCATATAGAGAATATTCCTTCTATCCCAAAATGTCAAAACGGTGCTATATTCCCGCCTTTTGTGCTAGAATGTCTTCATATGACGAATAGAACTTGGCTTATCATATTCGGAGATTTTCTATCTTTTCTCATCTCTTTTATATTGCTTATTTTCATAAGATTCTCTCCCGACCAGTACCTTTCTGCTATCGACAGTCATACTGTGCCATTCCTCCTCCTATATCTCATCTGGGTGCTTATTTTCTATATATTTGGACTATATGACTTGGTGACGATAAAGCCTACTATCCCCTATATGAAGAGATGGGCCCTAGCCCTGGCCTCCTCCTTCGTCGTCGGCTTGATCCTATTCTACCTAGCCCCTATATTCGGTATTTATCCAAAGATGAACCTCTTGATCCAGGTCGTTCTGTTCGGTTTCTTTTCTTTCTTCTTTCGTAGAACTATCTATACCCTTTTCGCCAAGGGCATAACACAGCCGGTAATTCTCGTCGGGACTTCTACTTATCTGAAAGAATTAGAGAATACGATAAAAGCAAATCCTCAGATCGGGCTCTCGATCGTAAGTCATCTAGACAGTATGAATGAGATGAAGTCAGTAGAGAAAATTACAAAAAATTTGGTGATAATCCTAGACAAGAAAATAGACTCTCCAGACGAAAAGATTTTGGAACTATACAAGCAAGGATGCTCCATCATCGACACAGCCAAAGCTTATGAGAAATATCTATTCAAAATTCCTGTTGGGTATATCGATATGTCTTTCGTTGTAGAGAATATAAATATAAAGAAAGACGTCGCCTACAATATAATGACGTTTATTGTGAATAAGTTGTTCGCTATCATCATACTAGTACTCTGCTCACCTATATTGCTTGTCAGTGGAGTGTTCATATATCTAAACGACAAAGGTCCAATCTTCTATACTCAAAATAGAGTTGGACTCAATGGCAATATATTCAGGCTTTACAAGCTTCGCTCTATGACGATAAACGCCGAGAAGGATGGCGCCGTCTGGGCCACAGGAGCATCCGACCCTCGTGTCACTCGGGTCGGCAGAGTCATCCGCAAGCTCCACATCGACGAAATTCCGCAAATGATAAATATACTCCGTGGCGATCTTTCGCTCGTCGGTCCCCGTCCAGAGCGCCCAGAATTCGTCACTCCTCTCGAAGGCAAGATCCCCCACTACAATCTCCGCCACATCATCCGCCCAGGATTCACCGGCTGGGCTCAAATAAAATACCGCTATGCAAATACAATCGAAGATTCAAAAGAAAAGTTTGAATACGATTTATATTATATAAAGAACAGAAATATCTTCATCGATTTCGGAATAATATTACGAACGATAATAATAATCTTTACGCATTAGAAATAGTCTTGACACTGGTGTCACGTTGGTATATAATACCTATATCATTATGAAAGAGATCCTTGTATGGGTGCGCCCATGCCGGGAGCTTTTTCTTTTGGGATAAGTAATTTACTTGCTTTTAGAAAATTTCTTATAAATTTCGTTTAAATATAAAATCTTATTTGTTTTATTTCTTAACAATATAGAACATTTACTTATATCAGGTGATAGTATAATATCAAAACAATTTTTATTTATTAAAAATTCTATTAAACATCCAAAATCACCATCATTTGAAATCAATATAAATTTATCAAAGTTTTTCAAATGATAATCATCAACTGATTTTAATACTAATTCAGCGTCACAATTACCTTTAATATTTCCTTCATGAAGAATAGCTTCCTTAAATATCAAATTAAAACCACAATTTTTCAAATGATTATAAAAATCTTTCCTATTTTCTAAATATCCAATAAAAAGAAATATATTTTTTGTATTATATTTTTGAGATAACCACACTCTAAACTTTTTATAATCTATTTCATAACCGAGCTCTTTTGCTGAACGATAAAGATTGTTCCCATCTATATAAATATTTACTTTTTTCACATCCATATCCATATTTATATTATCTCAAATAAAAAACAAAAAGACAAACAAAAAATTTACAAAACATAAAACCATTGTATAATTTTACCAACAAGGCTGATATATACGCTCATATCGATGCGCAAGGACGGTCCTTGCGCATCGACAAAGTGTAAACCAACATGGCGTTTTGGTTTACACTAGAAACATAGTATTAACAAAAATGCCACATTAGTTAATACAGAGACCGGCAGGGCAAAGCAAAGCTTTGCCCTGCTTCATTAATCGCAAGGACCGTCCTTGCGCATCGACAAAGGCAAGACCTTTGCAGAGTGCTACCCTGCTCTGCCCTGCCGTATCCCCCTTATTTATGCTAGAATACCCATATGTCCGAGACCATCCCCCACTACAACCTCCGCCATATCATCCGCCCAGGATTCACCGGCTGGGCCCAGATCAAGTACCGCTATGCAAACACGATCGAGAGCTCAAAAGAAAAATTTGAGTATGATTTGTATTATATAAAAAATAGAAATATCTTCATCGACTTTGGGATAATACTAAGGACGATAATAATAATCTTTACGCATTAGAAAATACATATACAACAGGCGGAGGCTTACGCCTCCGCCTGTTGTATTATTAGCCAAATTATATTTCCTACTTAACTAAGTAGTTCTCCGTTGAAAAAATATATTGATCTATAAATATTTTTTTCATTGGCACCAAAGAATTTTTCTCATAAAAAACAAGAATGGATTCCCTATAATTATTCTCATCTACACTGCGATACGACAATGGAGCACACTTTAAAGACAAAAGGATAGCATTGCAAAGCAAACGAGCAGTCCTTTTGTTCCCATCTTCAAAGGGTTGGATATATGAAATTCCAACAAGTAGAGTTAAAGCCTTACTGTACACATTCTGCATTTGATTCACTCTCTTATAAAGAGTCTCTAGCGCTTCATTTATCTGATACTTATTATCAAGTGGTTTGTATTTAGTACCGATAACACCCACTAAACCATTCCTGATACCCCTTGAAACCCCTAGTCCAGAAGTCAGTAATTCGTGAACTTTTTCTATGAATTTTAGGTTGACACCATTTTTATGCAAGTCACCCAGATTATCCATAATAAAAGAAAAAGCTTTTTTATGATTAAGTATCATCGTCGTTTCATCTTTGGTACGTCCTTCTCCGGGAATGCCTTCACGGATAAGCTTCTCTGTATCTAGCAAGGTGTATGTGTTCCCTTCAATTTTTGAAGACTTCCAAGACAGTTCTATGACAAACCTCTCTAATTCTTTAAACTGTACTGTCTGACTTATATTTTTAATATTTTTTTGATATTTTTTTGTCGCATTATCTAGAGATTCTTTTTCATCACTCATGAAGACATCTTTAGGAAAATTTTCAAACAGAGAAAAATTAAAACTATCTCTTCCATTCCGAACATCGGGGTCTACTGCGTTATACTTGGAAGCATCTACTGGGGATAGCAACATTCCTAAGGTAGTCTTTTCATATACAGTAGATCTACCCTTTCCTTTTCTCTCTAAATACTTTAGTACAACCAAACTCTCTAAATCTCTTTTGATCGTAATTAAGGACACTTTCTCTCCTAAAATTTTTAAAATATCGGAAGATGAAATCTTCCCTTCTTCTGGAAACTTTTCTAATATATTAATTTGTCTTTTACTCATATCCCTCATATATTTAATCGTATCATTTATATGCTCTAATCGTATCATTATGATACGATTAAGGCAAGCTTTTGATACAAATAGAATAACCCACAAAGGCAAGACCTTTGCACGGACAGCAAATTGCAAAGGTCTTGCCTTTGTGGCTTTACCCTGCCGTATGCCCTTTATTTATGCTAGAATGCTGATATGTTTGCCAAAGAATATTAAGAATGAGTAGAACAACAACGCACTAGAATGAACAACCCTAAAGTATCCATCATCACACCGACTTACAACAGCTCCCTTTTCATAAAGAGGACAGTTGAGAGCGTCCGCGCTCAAACATTTACAGACTGGGAATACTTGATAGTGGACGACCACTCTACTGACAATACGACAGAATTGATCGGCGAATTCATCAGGCAAGATCCACGGATCAAACTCTTGCAAACATCTCAAAACTCCGGTGGCCCCGCCACTCCTAAAAATGTAGGAGTAGAGCGCGCCGTGGGCCAGTACATCGCATTCTTAGACCACGACGACGAGTGGCTACCCGAGAAGCTGGCAAAACAATTAAAAGCTTTTGAAGAATCCAAAGACGAGAAGCTTTGCATTGTCTCCTGCGGAGCTAACTTGATAAATGACAAAGGCAACTGCTTTAGCATTTATAATCCTATCAATGAAAAAGTCGCGATCCCAGAAATTCTGCTAAGGAACCCAATATACAGCAACAGCAGTGTACTAATGAAAAGCGAAGTCGCCTACGCTGTTGGCAAGAGAGACGAACGAATGAAATATTCGGAGGATTGGGATATGTGGATACGGGTCATGAGCCTTGGCTACAATATAACTTTTATAAACGAGCCATTGTTCAACTATTATTTTCATGAGAATAACATCACAAAGGCATCAAAGGACAAGCTGATAAAAGTGAAAGACGCCGAATACGTCTTCCAAAAGCATTATGATCTTTATTCAAAATACAACTATGTCCACGTAGGATACTTCCGCCTTGGGATCATGTATTTCTTAGGAGGAGATACAAAAACAAGTAGATCAAACTTCAAAAAGTCTATCAAGACCAAGAAGCTCTTCCTCCCTGCTTACATCGGCTGGGCTTTATCTTTCTTGGACGTAGTGGGAGTATCCATCATCAACTTCTTGATATTCCTGTATCGTATATTCAAAGGAAGAACTTATCTAATAAAAACTTAATAGACGCAAAGGCAAGACCTTTGCAATTTGCTGTCCGTGCAAAGGTCTTGCCTTTGTTGTCGCAAGATTGTCGCAAGAACGGTTCTTGCGAGTCCGTAGCACCACAAAGATATATAATACCCATATCAATACGAAGAGAGATCCGAACGGTTAACTACCTAAGGAGCCCTTTTCTTTTTATTTGTCGCAAGAACTTTGTCGCAAGAACGGTTCTTGCGAAAGGTTAGAAAGATTTTTGTCGCAAGAACGGTTCTTGCGAAAGGTTAGAAAGATTAGTGCTGTTGTTTATAAAGATAAAAATTCTCCACAAATTCAATGAAGGATTGATCTGTATGAAAATATTCCGGGAAAGATTCTCTGTTTAAAATACTCTTCTCTGTTCTATTAATTCCCATATAATCCCTATAACTAGAATACCGATATGAATCCAAAAATTCTTTCATTTCATCCTCTTTATACTCCCCTTTTTTATTTTCTAAATCTGGGAAATTTATCTCAAGTGAATTTAAATGAATATATGCCAAAAGCATTTTTAAATAATTATCATTCTTACCAATTAATTTAGATTTGAAGAGCCCCCCAAACAAGGCTCCCTGCCTATGATATTTAATATTAAAAAACATTGAATACCCTACCCCCACTTTTCTCATAAATTTAGTTATCCCTCCGTCTACCTCTTGCCTAACTAATAAATGAAAATGGTTGGTCATAAGACACCAAGCACCTATAGAAACTAGTGGCTTACCTTTATCTAAAATCAAAACTTCTTTAAAACTTTTATGCTGTTTATTTAAAAGATCATCTAATCGTAAAGAATTTTCATTAGTAGAATTAGAAACATACAAAAGCATCATGAATCTCTCATAATCTCTTTCTAGTTTAAATATATTTCTTTTGTCTATTCCTCTGTTATATATATGATAGTACTCACCAGTAATAAATGGATCTTTTCTCAACATAATTTAATTATATCAATCTCGTTTTCCTTTCGCAAGAACGGTTCTTGCGAGTCATTTCTCCCCCAAAATGTCAAAAATTGTAGTAAGTTGTAGCAAAAACGATTCTTGCTATGTTTTTGTTTTATCTAAATTTTTAAATTCGTTTTTTCTTTTATTAAAGATAAGATCTTATTTCTAAATAAATCAATAGTTGATGTTTCTAAATATCTTTTTCTTGCTTCTTCACCCATAGAATTTAATATAGATGGATTATCAATAATATTCATCATCGTTTCTGCTAACTGTTTAATATTACCAGTTTCAACAATAAAACCAGTTTTTCCATTATCAAAAGGAAAACAAGTTCCAACGTTTGTACTAATAATTGATGGCTTCATTAATACTGCTCCCTCAGTAACCACCAACGGAGCACAATCATCACGAGAAATCACAACTAAAATTGAGGTTTTTATGAATAAATTCTTTTTTTTATTCTGATCTAAAATTAATCCGTGCCAAACAACTGATGGTATTTTTTTAGTTTTTTCTTTTAATTTCTGAGAAAAAGATAGACAAGTTTTATCATTACCTATAATATTAAATTTTGCTTTCTTTTGATATTTTTCTGGCATTAATAATATTGCTTCAACAAAAATATCTTGAGCTTTTCTGTCTTCAATCGTTCCTATGATACTAAACTGTATATCTTTTTTTATATCAATTTCTTTATCATACAAATCATTAAAACCATACCTAAATAATTGGACATTTTTATTATATTTTTTAACAACATTCAAAGAATATTCACTTGGAACACAAATGGTGGCTCTGGTATTTTTTAATGTATCTTCTAATTTAATTTTATTATTGTCAAAATAAGGAATAAAAAATGATTCAATGTTTTGGGCTTCGTGTATATACCATATTGTTGGTACAATATCTTGTATCATATGAACAGCTGGATATGTAACAACAGTATTTGCTATTATAACATCAAAATTTTTGGCAAAATTTATAAAACTAAATTCATCTTGTTTCGCAATATTATTAACAATAACGGGTATATTTAATTTTTCTAATTCAAAACGAAGCGGTCCATCAGAATATGAATACATCACTGGGTATCCACCAAGTTCTAATACGGCTTTTGCTATATCAAATGCAATAATTGGAGCACCAGTAATTGTTAGCTCGTGTATAACTATTAGTACATTAAATTTCTTTTTGAAAAATTCTGATTGTTTTGAAAAAATACCAAATTGTTCGGGCAAATAACCTTCATATGTGGCACGCATACTTTTTGTATAATATGGGTCATTTGATATATATTTACCCCACCTACTTAATACATAAATATCGGCCTTATCTTTTTTAATATGCCAAGAGTGATTTCCTATGTGAGAAAGAACGGAATAAGGAGTGTAAACACATCTATAACCAGCATCTCTTATTTTGAAACTTAAATCCAAATCACTATGTCCCGCTGGTGTATTAATTGAATCAAATCCTCCCACTTCAAAAAAAATACTTTTTTTAATTGCCAAACATGCTCCACTTAAAATAGAAACATTCCTTAATAAATTTACCATCGTTTCAGATTCATTTTTTTGATGTAGAAAAGTTCCACAAAAAGGGAGGCTATTAGTAGTCATTCCAGCATATTGCACAGTGCCATCTTCATATAATAACTTTGGAGATATTCCACCAATACCATTTATATCTATATATTCAATAAGTTTGACTAACCAATCATCATTAATAGGTACAACATCATCATTGTAAAAAACTAATATATCCCCTAAGGCTTTTTGGGCTCCCTGATTACATTTATCAGAAAAATTAAATTGCTTATCATATGGTTTAAAAATTATATTTTTTTGTTTATATTTTTGTTCCAGATTATTTTTAATATTAGAGTTACAAACTACTATTACTTCAAACAATGGGTAATTTGTTTTTTTAATTATATTTTCTATAGATCGAATAATATTATCAATTGAATCTGATGGTATTATTATTGAAATTTTTTTGTTTATGTTATTTATAATATTTAAATAATTGGCATTAGGTAATATTGTTGCACGAGCAAGTAAACCTTTTCTATGTGCAAAATCCTGTAATGCAGCAATATTTGTTTTTCTTGCATAATCTTTCCCACCATTTGCAGCCGAACCATCTACTGCCCTCCATAAATACAAAACTCTTTCAATGTGGACAATGTTCTTAGCTTTTTCTGAACATCTTAAAGCTAAATCATAATCTTGAGAGAAATCATATTCACTACGAAAATTTCCAACTTCATTAACTAATTTTTTCTTATAAATAGTAAAATGACCTGTATACATAAAATTAAACAAAAATTCTGGGGACCAGTCTGGCTTAAAGAAAAAATCAAATAATTTTCTTTCCTCGGTATCATCTATTTTACACTCATCTGAATAGAGAAAATCAGCAGTTGGATTATCATTTATCTCCTTAACCACCCAAAATAATGCATCTTTTGTCAGTTCATCATCATGATCAAGCAACGCAACATATTCTCCTTTTGCCATTTCCAAGGCTATGTTTGACGCATTAGAAATACCACCATTTTCTCCTAAAAAAATAAATTTTACCCTCGGATCAAGTTTGCCATATTCTTTTAAAATTAATCGTGTTTTATCATTGGTAGAAAAATCATCAACTGCACATATCTCCCAATTTTCGTAATACTGATTACATAAAGAATCAATTGCCTTTCTCAGCCATATTGGCGGAGTATTATATACTGGAACAATTATTGAGATAAGTGGTTTTTTAGAAAAATTTTTTATTTGTAATTTTATTTCTTCTTTTGAAAATTCGTTCTGTTGTTTATTAAAAATTTCATTGGAAATATTATTAACATTTAAACATGGCATTAAAAAAATATTACGGTTTGTTTTATAATTAAGAATAAAATTAATTACTTTTTTTGTAAAAATAATTAATCCATCTTTTTTCAAAATAACTATAGCTTTTTTAATTAATTTAATAGCTTTTAAAATCGGGTTTTTAAATTTTTCATAAAAAGTTTTTATTTTCCAGAATCTAGACGATTTCATAAACTCAATTTCAAAAATCTTAGAATTAATTTCCAAATCTTTTTTTTGAATTATTGATTCTTTTGATTCAATTTCTTGATTCTTTTTTTCAATAATTTTATTTTTTTCATTTAAATCATTAAATAACTTAACAATTTTACCATTTTCTATGTCTTCCAATAAATATGCATAATGAAGTTCTAATTCTTCTTTTAGCCCAAAAATTGAATTGTTTTCATCTTTAAATAAAACGCCTAGACCATATGAGTGAAAAAATTCTATTGATTGATATGTTTTTTTTAGTTCTTTCCATAATTTATATACTCCAAAATCTTCCCTTGAAACAACCGTGTCATGAAAAATAATAATTCCATTATTTTTTACTTTTGGAAGCCAATTCTCAAAATCATGTTTTACAGCTTCATATGTATGTAAACCATCTATATGTAATATATCTATTGAATCATCATTAAAATCGGATAGGGCTTCATCAAAAGTTTTTCTAATTAAATTAATTTTTACTCCTGAATAAAATTTGTTTTTTATATCTTTTACTGTTTCATAAATTTCCTCACCATAGAAACCAGCATGTTTATCCCCCTTCCATGTATCTATGGCATTAATCTCTGTATTTAGTTTTTGGTCTTTAACGGCTTGCGAGAATGACCATAACGAAGTGCCATAATGTGTTCCAAGTTCAACAATAATTTTTGGTTTAATG
This sequence comes from bacterium, assembly GCA_021831595.1. Taxonomy (GTDB): domain Bacteria; phylum Patescibacteriota; class Minisyncoccia; order Phycocordibacterales; family UBA9973; genus UBA8515. The sequence continues at coordinate 21,225 of JAKBMK010000025.1, read as the reverse complement.
TTAGAAATTAAATCATACGCAAAGTATTTATGCCCTGCCCATGGCCAAGATAAATCTTCAAAAATTTCTTCATATTCAAATTTTGGATTGTAATATTCCCAGTTCATATTTTTATATTGTTGGATTTCCTGTCATTTCATGATAAGGTTCGGTTCTTTTTCTTTTTTCAATAACTAAAATACTGTCATAATAATGTAAAGAATTGGCTGATTCTGTAAAAAAATTTACATCTAATTCATTTTTAGAATGTGAATGCCATGAGTTTATATAATCAATAAAATTCTTACTATATTCAATAAAAGAATCATCTTTTTTGTACCCTCCTCCATATTCTTCCCAATAAGAAGTATGTAAATCTTCACAAAGATAAACTCCATCATCTTTTACATGATCATATAGTTCTTCAAAAGTTGTGATTTGTTGTTTCATAGTATGGCCACCATCATCAATTAAAATATCAACTTTTGGTATTTTATATTTAAGATCTCTTAAAAATGCTCGATCCTCTTGAGACCCAATGTATATTTTAATTCCATCCTCTTCAAGTTTTTTGCAATCGGGATTAATATCAACCCCTATAATAGTGGCTTTTTCTCCAAAATAATCTTTCCACATTTGCAAAGACCCACCATGCGAAACTCCAATTTCAAGAATAGTTATATTTTTACCTCTAAAACGTGAAAAATGATTATCATATATTTCAAAATAATGATTCCATTTATGAATTAGGCTTTTGTAGTTATTTTCAAAATATTTTTTTAAATCGTTCATTTTTATTAATTCCAGCTATGATTAATGTTTATTATACCTATGTTCTGATCTTTCGTAAACACTTTAAATATTTTAGATTTTGATAAAAAGTCATAATTGACAGTAACTATATCACCCCATATTCCAGCTTGAATGTAGTATGAATTTGTTCTCAGTGATACTCCTTTATAGTTTATGTTAAAAAAACCATTTTTTAACATTTGGGAGGTATTTATTTTATTTATAAATGTATTAGTACCAAATATACAATTATTTTCTTGATTAAAAAGAGCAATACCAAAGTTTAATTTGTCAATATTTTTACGTTTTTTAAAATAAACTCTAATTGTGATATCCTCCCCTGTTTCAAAGACATTCTTTTCTTTGCCATCCTTATCTAAGAATTTTACTTCGGTAATTTCCGCTATTTTGTTCTTTTTCTCTTCTTCTAATTTTATTTTTTCATCTTCAATTCTTTTTAATTCATTTTCAAGTGCTTGCCCTTTAAGACTGGCTAAATCTTCTTCGGCTTGGTTTATTTTTCTTTTCTCCTCACTATATATCCTCTTCTCTTCGTCGGACATATTTTGGTAAATGTACTCATTGCCGACTTCTTCTGGGTTGCCGATCATTTCTATCCGGCCATTGCGTACGAGCATTGCTCGGTCGCAGTAGCGCTGGACTGTGCTGATGTCGTGAGTCACGAGTACGACGGTCTTACCCATTTCTTTGTAGTGAGCAAATTCGGCTAGACATTTGGATTGGAAGTTCGCATCGCCGACGGCGAGAACTTCGTCCATAAGGAGTATATCACGATTGGCATGGATGGCGACAGAGAAGGCAAGGCGGACGTTCATACCGGAAGAATAATTCTTGAGCTTTTGGTCTATGAATCTCTCAAGCTCTGAGAAGGCAACGATAGAGTCAAACTTCCTATCAATCTCCTTCTTGGTCAGTCCGAGGACAGTGGCGTTTAGATACACGTTGTCGCGTCCGGAAAGTTCCGGATTAAAGCCGATGCCGAGCTCAAGGAATGGCGAGATCCGGCCGTTTATCTTCACTACCCCCTTGTTGGGCCTGTAGATACCGGCTAAGATCTTCAGCAGTGTGGACTTGCCACTGCCGTTACGCCCGATGATACCAAAGAATTCTCCTTTTTTAATTTCAAAAGAGACGTCGCTTAGGGCGTAGAATATCTCGGAATTATTCTTTTTGAAAAGGTTCACAAAAGCTCCTTTCAGAGTGCTAACCTTGTCGTGCGGAATGGTAAACTTCTTTGAAATATTCTTGACTTCAATCGCGTTTAGTATTTCCTTGTTGTTCTCTTTGCTTGTCATATACTATATAAGCTCTGCGACACTCCTTTCGGACTTTTTAAATATTAAGAATGAGACGGTGGCGATACTGGCCACTCCCAAAAAGAGAATTGCAAAATGACTAAACTTCGTAAAATCATTGGAGATGAGGGCTTGCTTGGCGAAATGGATAATGAAAGAAAGCGGATTTATCAAGACTAAATGCCGAAACTTCTCTGGAATCATTGAGAGTGGGTAGACGATCGGAGCAGCATACATCAAGACAGATAGGAGGATCTCCCAGATCATACTGAGGTCTCGGAAGCGGACGAATAGAGGTGCCGTGATCAAAGAGAATGAGACGATGAGGACGTATAGGAGCATAGAATACACCAAGAACATGACTACTCCAAGGAGGCTAGGGAGCTTGCTATACGCGACCAAGAAGACAGCGAGCACTATCAGATTCATACAGAAAACAAAAAGTGCATTGACCGTAGAGCCCAAGACGATAGTCCACCGAGGGACGTATATCTTCGTGACGAGCTGGGCTTTGGAGACGAGAGAGTTCATCCCGCTGGTCGTCCCTTCGGAGAAGAATTGGAAGAGGAGTATGGCAGTTATGAGCTCTAGGGGGTAGTACGGCGTCCCAGAATTCCTAAAATTGAAAAGTGAAGAGAAGACAAAATTCAAAACGGTAAACATGAGAAGTGGCTTCAAGATAGCCCACAAGTAGCCGAGCGCACTGCCGTGGTAGCGAAGCTTGAAGTCTGTCTTGGCAAGACGCAAGACTAACTCTCTGTAATTTTCATGTCTTTTAATCATTTAATGTATGCAATAAAGCGCATATTATATGCTAAATGATAACATAAATACATATAAAATACCAAAATAGGGGGCGGAAGCCGAAGGCTTCCGCCCCCCCCTGCAATGCGCAAGGACGGTCCTTGCGCATCGAAGGAGAGAGAGGAGGAGGGATCGATACACCTCACCCCTACCCCTCTCCAGATTACTGGAGAGGGGGAAATTCGATAATTCGGCAAAACAAAAAACACCCATACGGGTGTTTTTTGTGGTTCGAGAGTTTATATTCTGTTTAGAAATTTCGTTCTAAGATATCAAACCCACTCAATATTGTGTCGCACAAGAAATCCTCAAGTTGACTTTGGTCATCTTTTGTTTGAGATTTATAAAGATAAGTATAATAAAGCTGCTTTTGCTGTTGATGGATAACAGCTGGAGCCATGTTTGCTTTTAAAAGCATTGCTGTCATCAACAATCGTCCGATTCTTCCATTCCCATCTGAAAAAGGATGAACCTGCTCGAAACGGCTATGCACATTTGCGGAAAGACTTACAATATCTTTATTTATGCCTTTTACACTTATCATAATAGATTTAATTATTTCTGGAACTCTTATATAATTGGCAGTAGGTAGGCTAACTCCTACAATTCGAACTCCGTGATTCCTATAGAATCCTGCATCTGGTCTAATTCCATTCATAAGAATACTGTGAAGTTTTAATATTAAATCTTCATTAATTTCTCTTTTTTTAAAAATATGATCAAAAAGATAATTTAAGGCCGTTTGATGATTTTTTGCTTCCAACTGTTCAATCAATGTCTTATTTTGCAAAGCAACATTATCAAAGAGAACTGCTTTCGTATCAGCTTCTGTAAGAGTACTACCCTCTATGCTGTTACTATGATAAGTAAGCTTTAAAACAAATTCATCATAGATATCTTTATTATTCAAAATCTCATTTATAATACTTTTGTGTTCAAGAGATTTCTTTTGTAGTCTCTCTTTCTTTATTATGAGTCTATCAATAGAAATTGTTTTTTGTCCTGTAACTTCCAAAAATAAATCTTCAATAAGGGCTTCTGCTTTTTTACGAGGAATTGACTTCCCTAGCCACCAATTATTAAAGGCAACAAAAGAAACCCCAAATCTTTCTGCCAATTCTGTCTGAGTTAATCCTAATTTTTTCTTAATTATCTCAAGTTTTTGCCTTATATTCATATATCTAATATATTATCAAACTTTATAAAGTTAGTCAAAATTAAGGTAACTTTATAAAGTTTGACTATTTAACACAAAACAAAAAACACCCATAAATGGGTGTTTAATACTGAAAATCTGGTATATGCTTTTGGACTTCTTTTAGAGTTTCTTCGTACAATTTTTGGTTTTTTACCACTTTGGCAAAATTTATAAGGAGGCGGTAAGAGCCAGGGGCTTCCCTGTCTGAGGCGACGGCTTCTTTGTATGCATTCTCTGCCGATTTCAAATCCCCTTGCCAAGCATAGATGTTGGCCCTCGCCCAATACACTTCCGGATTGGCCGGGGAAAGGCGGTGAGCCTTTTCTAATAATGAAAATAAATAGTTGGCCAGAGCTTTATCGTAAGGTCTTTCAGATAAGGTAGTAAGAGTGTTGTACAAAAATACATCGGTAATGTATAAGCGGAAATCTGTATTATTTTTTAAAATCAATTCATCCAAATATTCTGTCAGAGCCTTTAAGTCGGCTTCTACATATGGTCGCATACTGACATCGCTCTTGATCTGGGGTAAATTGGCAGCATAATAAGCATATACAGTAGAGGCCATACTACTAGCATCTATCGTACTGCCGACAGAAGAACCCCCTAGCAATTCTTTGTAATAGCTAGGACGTTCATCAATACCCATACTTATAAGTTTATTGTAGGAGACGGCCTTGCCCATAGGCAGATAGACAAAGAAAACCAACATGAAAATACAGATAATAAGCAAAGCCGTGGCCCCCATATTTCGCAAGAATATTTCGCAAGAACGGTTCTTGCGTATTTCATATCGATGAAATAATTGTCGCAATAATACTTGCCCTCACATTATTCTTTGACTTTACTTCGGCATTAAAGTAGATACTTATGACATTGACAGACTGCAAAATAAAAGAAAAAGCGAACAACGACACGAGTATTTTGATTCGTGGCTCGGATTGAAATATCAATACACTTAGTATTGCTAGAGAGAACGCGATAGCTCCACCTATTAATTTCAAAAGGAAGGATGTCCCTAGCAATTCTTCCTTTCTTTCAGGAGTCTTAACAAGTTCCCTGTTCAGAATACTATCTATCCCCAGTGTAGCGATAAATCCAAATATTCCTACAAATGCAATAGAATAGTTCAGTACTCCGTAATTCTCTGGACCCAGATAGCGAGCAACCCAGGCACCAATGAAGAAAGAAACGAGAAGCGAGAACATCTGCCCTCCGAACATCCAGCTCATATTCGCAAAGTACCTCTTGTGCCCTTCATGCTGAAGAACCCAATGCCATTTATTTGGAACTATTTTTTCTATTAATTTAAAAAGTCTTTCAGTCATTTTTGAAATTAATATACGGCCAAGTACCAGTCTCGTCAATAATTGAGATTATTTGATCTAGGATCTGACTATTAGCAAAACCATTGTCTTTCAAACGCTTAGCCGTCTTTACAAAATTGGTCTTGTCTCTTTTATCATAAAAGTATTTTATAAACATGGTATAAATCTTCTCAGGTCCCTTCCCTTCTTTCTGTTGAAAATAGCTTGGAGATAAATCAAAAATTTGTTCAAATTTACTGAAAGCTTCATCATAACGCTTCTGATAGAACCAACTAACAGCTAAACCATAATTAAAATCTAACTTATTTGGAGCATAAACAAGATTCCTATTAAAAATTTCTTCAGCTTTTTTATAATTCTCTAAATCGTTTGTAGCTATACCTTGATTGACATATGTTAATCCTAAATAATTGGAAAATTGTAAATCTAAAGGAACTTTTTTTGTATATTCTACAGCTCTATTTAATGAAATATCTGATAACTTTTTAATCTTCTCATTTTTCTCATCATAATTCTTAGAAATAAAACCCATAAAATCATATCTAATCCTCATCTGGGCAGATGTAAATGGATCAAATACTGTGTTTATATTTTGTAAAATATTACTGATTTCACTATCTTTTCTTAAGATACCATATTCTTTTATTTGGATAAAGGCAGGTAAATCATTCTTAAAATAAGCAAAACCAATAAACAAAATCTGTATTAAGAATATAACATCCATTGCAATTACTAGGTTGTCTTTGACTTCCTTGTGAATCTTCTTTTTTGTTTCAATCTCTTTAAATTTATCTGACTCTATTAAGTAAATAGAGAAGGCTAGCACAATGAAAAATGGTACCGATGTGGTAATCTGGTCAAAAACAAACAGTAAATGAACAAAAAGAGAAACTCCAAAAAATATCAGGCCAATATTTAAAATGGAGAATCCTTTCGTCTTAAAAATAAATTTAAAAAATAAAAACCATATAGAAAGATAGGCCAAAAGTCCTAAAAGCCCAGTCATAACTAATACATCGAGTAGTCTATTATGAGACCTATCAAACCAACCAACTTCATATTTAAATTGAACTGGATTAAAATATTTTGCATAAGCCAGACTAAAATTTTCTGGCCCCCAACCTATTAGAAACTTCTTCATCCCCTCTTCCTTTGGGTTCACTGCCTTCATACTTATCTGACCCATTATCAATCTGGTCTTGGTTGTATTATCTTCACTACTTATCTGGGCAACACGCGATAAACCTGGAACTTTTTGCCAAACTTCATTCTTGCGAGTAGCAATAAAAATACTAGAGGATACAAAAATTATACATAGAATAATAACGGATAGTTTATTTATTTTCCGTTTATTCAAAGACACACCCCTTCCTTTGATAGCCCCATAGAACAAGAGAGCGACAACTCCGGCGACAAGTCCTAAAAGAGTCCCTCGCGTTTGTGTAAGGAAGATACCTATAATAGATAGAGTAGAAATCAAGACAGAGAAATATTTGAAGAAATTATTCTTTGTCTCCTTGAATACCAATATTGAACAGAAAATTGAAAAGAGTAAATATCCGGCAAGGAAGGTAGGATTACCGATAAACGAATCGGGACGAACTGCTCCGCTGAATGATTCTGAAAATTCTTTAATTAAAACGATGAAAGAAACAAAAAGGCTTAACTTAAAAAAATCAAAATAATCCTCCTTTTTGAAAATAAGTAAAGAAAAAATTGAAAAACAAAATAGATACATAATCCCCACCAGCCCTTCGAAGCGATCAGTATTACTCCAAAGTGCTATATATTTATCTGATGCAAATATAGTACTTATTGTAAAAAATAAGACAAATAATCCCAAAGACACAAAAAGAGGATTTCTAGTAAATATCTTTATTCTTTCTGATATTGATGTTCGAAAATCTTTTAATGAAACAAACCCTATTAAAAATATAACACCAATTATTACCAAAATAGTCCTCATAAAAAAGATACTATTCTCTGGGGTAAAAATCGTATTATCTGGTATGAGTGGAGTGATAGCAAGTGCCAGTAAGCATAATTTTAGAAACTTATTCATAGTACAATATTACCAAAATAGACAACAAAAAACCACCCATTTCTGGGTGGTTTTTTGAATACTTTTGAAGAGTAATAACTTTTCACAATCTTTACTATACTTCCTCTATTATTGAGTTACGTATACTGAAGCTGTTTTGAAGTCTGAAAGACCCCATGTTTGTGCAATCTGATCTGAATCATCAGCAGTTGTACTCCAAGGAATACTTGCTAGAGACATAGCTGTAAATCCAGCAGCTGATCCACCATGTGGAACATAACCTGTTATAGTAAATGTTCTTGATGTACCTGCGGCAATCTTATCAGATGCAGGAGTTGTACTTCCTTGTGAAGTTACCCCTGATACTGTTGAAGTTGTCTGAATTGCTGCTCCTTTATCAACTGTTTTACCTGTTGAAGCAAGAACCAATGTTGTATCTACATAGATGTCACTTCCTGATGGAGCGGCAACTGTAAATGCAATAGAGTAGTTAGCACCCTTTTGTACTGTTGTTGAAGTAGACTCATCAGCTTGTACTGCTGAAACTGCACCCAATGTGAGTGTAGGAGCATACTTGAACAAATGCATTGTGTTTCCTGCGACTGATAGGCTTGTTTGATTCTTAGATGTAAATGTTGGGCCAGATGTAGCATATACCTTTGTTACAGTAGCTTTGATTGAGTCTCCTGCTGTAACTCCAGTTGTAGCTGTAATGCTATTTACAACAGCATATACAGACAATGTCTTTGTGGTGTCTTTTGCTACATCAACACTTAGTTCTGTGAAATCAAACGCATTAGCTGCTAATAATGTATTAGCACCTACTGTTACTGAATCAAGTACTGTTGTGCCATCACGAAGTTCTAGAGAAGCAACGTCTGTTGCTCTTGAAGAAGTAAGTGTTCCTACGATTTCTGTAACATTCAATGGTCCGTCTGTAGCTTTAACATCAAAGTCCATCAACTTAACATTTGTTGTAACGCCTGATGTTGAACTTAGACCAGAAACTGACATATCAAGTGGTGAATTTGCATTCAAAGATACTGTCATTGTTCCTGTTGCAGCTGTTGTGTCTCCCATAACTACTGAACGACCAGCTAGAGGATAAGTATCTGTGATACCTGCTCCGTCAACTGCTCTGACTGAAATAGCTGAAACTGTCCAGTCATCATCGTTTGTTGTAAGAGTTGGGCGGTTAACATTCATTGTCAAAACTTTTGTAGTGTCTTTTGCAACTACGAAGTTTAATCCATTGAATTCAAGTCTGTATGCTGATCCAGCTGTAACTTCTGTAACTGTAGAAGCTGTCAAAGGAAGAGTTGCAAGAACTGTTGAACCATCCTTTAGAGTAACTGTATCTGCAGATAGCCATACGCGTGAACCGACATCTACCCATACGCGTGTAACTTTCATGTCTGAACCTTGAGCTTTAACTTTGATAGCTAAAACGTCTTTGTTCTCACCTTTATTGATAGTAAGACCATTTGCTGGTGCTCCATCGTAAGATACTGCAACTGATCCTTCAGCTCCTGTTGTTGTAACTGTACCTGTTGAAGGTGTAGTTGATGTACATGGTGCGCCTGTCAATGAATTGAACAATGCGCCTGCTGGACATCCTGCTACTGTTGTACCAGGTGTTGTAGGAACTGTTGTTACTGAACCTGCTTTAGCTTTTGATGCTGGACCAAAAACTCCGTCAGCTGTTAAGCCGTTAGCTGCTTGCCATACCTTTACCTTTGCAGCTGTTATTCTTCCGTAGATTCCATCAACTGGAGATGCTCCGACAAGAGTTTGAACTGCTTTCACAGCTTCACCCTTACTTCCAACTCTCAAAGTTGTTGTACCGAAATCAGCTGCTGCTGCTGTTACTCCTATGAGTAAAGCTGCTACAGCTAATGTTCCGATTAAATATTTTTTTAACATATTTTTAATTATTTTTTATACACGTTTAAATTGATTTCGACTTGTCTAGTGGAGTGACTAATAAAATAATAATACTCCCCAGAAAAAACCAATGTGTGTGTATATTTGATTACTCTATACTTTTTAATAGTAAAGAATAATCTTTTACTGAACTTCTAAACTTTGAAACTTATCTACGTACTTCTCTCTATCAAAAAAGTTATATATAGACTAGGAACAAAATTTAGAATAGTAAACGAAATTCATAAACCATGATCTGCTTGCTTCATTTATAAAAAATTCTTTTAGTGAATTCTTTACAAATATAGACAAGCATATCTGCCTTGTCGACAGGGCCGATACACATTTAGAATTTTAAAATATTCTTGCGAGTCCTCTATGCTATTTCTCTTCTCTCCGCCACAATTTATTCTCTATCAAAAAATTGTTTGGCGGATAAATATCAAAGAAATGCACAATGTGCTCTTCTACTTTCATTATCCCTCAAACAAAATTTCTCTATCAAAAAATTGTCGGGTCTAAAGAAGAAAAAATGAGCAAAGAAAACGGAAAGAAAATCGTAAGAAACTAAATGGATTGACCAATGAAAACGAAAGGGCCATTACCTTCTTGGTATTAGAAATTAATGGTATTTTATTTTCAATGATCTTATCCCGTTTGCGAGGTTTTAAGCCACACATACAGGGATACTATATACTAGCATAAATGCATAAAAATGCCAATACACTAATATACAATAAGATTATATAATGGGGGGCATTTATATGCAAGCCCTTATGCTATAAGGGTGTGGATAAGTGGGCCAAAAGATTAGCTTCTAGTAGCTAGTGAATAGTGACTAGTATGGGGCTCAAGATTAGGGGCTAGTAGCTAGTGATTAATGGGCAGTGATTAGCAGTGAGTGACTAGGTTTTAGAAAAAAATACAATAAAACACACCCCCGAAAGCGAAGCTTTCGGGGGCTTAATACTAGTCACTAATCACTAATTACTAGCCACTAACTTGTAGCGGGACCAACGTTTGGATCCAGTTTTCTTTATTTGTCCTTTTGCGACGAGAGAGTTCAGTTCGCGTTGGATTGTCTTTTCTGAGCAGTCCGTGAAAGCAATTGAGATGTCCTTTATGGAAACTTCTTTGTCCTTTATCAAGGCAAGAATTTTGTCAGTTCTTTCTTTCTTATCAGAGACAGAATGAATATGGTTTTTGGTTGTTGGTGTTTGGTTTATGGAATGTCTCAATGCAGGATTTGTATAGGACATATTGTTGAAGTTTGTCCTTTTGTCCTTTACCAAATTATTTCCATTATTCGAGATATTTTCTTCTGGCAAAACTGGTAGAGAGAACATCTCTTCGTCGAGTGTAAATGTGAAGTGTTTGTCCTTCTTCTGATGACTCTCGAGCTCCCCTATCAGGATCATAAATTCTTTCTTCAATATCATCGTATTCATCTCTGAGATGAATCCGATTGTGTAGGCTATTTCTACGAACGAAAGTATCTCATCTACTCGCGACATTGAGGCACCCAAATGCATGTGTTTATCCATCGGAGAAAGGGTTGAAAGTTTGTACATGTCCGATAGCAATTCTACTCCTAGTTGGCGTAACTTCCCCTTCAGTGCATCGTCGGTATCCATACAATCTGTAACCATGTAGAGAGCGGTTACGAGCTTCTCTGTCTTTTTGTTTGCAAACTCATAAACATGCTTATTACCAAACGTTTTTACGTCTAGGACATTTGACTGTCCGTATGAATTCAAACCTGTCTTTTGGTTGTCTTTTTGGTTATTCATATGTCTTTTTCTTGCTATACGACAAGATATTTATGTCTTTAATGCGTCCATTATATACCGATATTTTTTCTTGGCAATAGCAAAAGACTGGTATTATTTTTTAAATAATTTATAGCCTTCTTTGGAATAGCTTCCCTCGAAGGACACGTATATTTTTCTGCTGAAAAATTCCTCTGCTCGGCCCAGTCGGCCTTGCGCAAGTTCCTTCTCAGGAACTATTCCAAATACAGCATATTTGCTATATTTTTCTATTTTTAAAATGATTTAATAAGTGATATAATATACATACATTTACATGGTCCCGTTAGAAGCCGCGGTCACGATAAACTGGACACATTTTTTGATTTTATTATTTATAATTTTAAGCTTGCGGGTTGTATTTCTTATCAAATAGATCGCGACCTGCTTCTAACGGGATGAACAAAAAAGATATAGAAGAAGAGGAATTTGATGAACCAAAAAGAGGCAAGAAATCTACTAAAAATAGACGCAAAAAAGTAGAGCTAAAAGAAGAAACTACCGAGAGTCTCTGGGGTATCGGAATCCTCGTTTTGGGGCTTTTAATTTTATTATCAATTTTTCATTTAGCAGGAATTGTCGGAAATTTTACAGACAAAGTATTGAGCTCATTCTTTGGTTTTGGATACTACTTACTACCTATTATTTTAGGTATCATCGGTGTTTCTTTTATGCGTGAAGGAAAGTTCTGGATTGCGAGAATTCACGCCATCATGGCGCTCGCACTACTGCTCTCCACTCTCGGTATCATGGACCTTGCAAGCAATGGTTCTGGTCCTTCCACTATCCTCACTTACGGTGGAAGACTCGGCAGCATGATAGCTTGGCCATTCTTGAAACTCTTCGGTCTCTACGGGGGCATCCTCCTACTCGGCACAGCCCTCATCGCTTCCCTACTCGTCCTCTTCAACGAACGTCCAAACTTACTCTCACTCTGGCGCAGACTCAAAGAATTTCTAAGTAGAGATGTCACGACTCCATTCACAAATTCCGAGATGCCAGTAGAGGAGATAGAAGAGATCATCGAGAAGAAGAAAGAGATATCTCCAAAAGAGCAAGAATTGGAGTATGAAGAAGTGACGGTAAAAGCTCCAAAAGAAGAAAAGTTGTCACCACAAAAAAAGTTCAAGACGAACTATGTCCCTCCCCCACTCGACCTCCTCGAGAAAGACAAAGGCAAGCCAAACATCGGCGACATGAAAGGCAATACGAACATCATCCAGCGCACACTCCTCAACTTCGGCATACCAGTAGAAATGGATGAGGTCACCGTCGGTCCTACTGTCACCCGCTATGCATTGAAGCCTGCCCAAGGGGTTAAACTTTCACGCATTGTCGGACTTCAAAATGACCTCGCTCTCGCCCTCGCCGCCCACCCTATCCGTATCGAAGCTCCTATCCCTGGCAAGTCGCTCGTCGGTATCGAGATACCAAACAAAGTGAAGTCCACAGTTGGACTCGCCACACTTCTAGCTGACGATAAATTCCAGAATTCACCGAAGCCTCTCACTGTCGCCCTCGGCCGTGGTCTCTCTGGTAAGGCTGTCTTCGGCAATCTTGCGAAGATGCCTCATGCCCTCATCGCCGGAACAACTGGCTCGGGTAAGTCCGTCACTATCCACTCCATCATCGCTTCCCTCCTCTATAGAAATGGACCAGAAGATATGAAGCTCATCATGGTGGACCCAAAGAGAGTCGAGCTCACTCTGTACAACAAGATTCCTCATCTACTCACTCCCGTCATCACCGATCCAAAGAAGACAATCCTCGCTCTCAAATGGGCAGCGAAGGAAATGGATCGTCGCTACGACATACTCCAAGCCGAGTCTGTACAGAACATAGAGAGCTACCATACGAAAGTTCTCGCAAAGAGCAAAGATGGTGAAGCCGAGAGAATGCCTTACATTGTCGTCATCATCGACGAGCTCGCCGATATCATGCAAGCCTATCCAAGAGAACTCGAAAGTGCTATCGTCCGTCTCGCCCAGATGTCTCGTGCTGTCGGTATCCACCTCATACTCTCGACCCAGCGTCCATCAGTGAACGTCATTACCGGTCTCATCAAAGCGAATGTTCCTACTCGTGTCGCATTGCAAGTATCCTCACAAGTAGACTCCAGAACAATTCTCGACCAAGGAGGAGCCGAGAAATTGCTTGGTGCCGGAGACATGCTCTACACTAGTGCCGAATCCCCACAGCCAGAAAGATTGCAAAGCGCCTTCATATCAGAAGAAGAGGTCAAGAGAGTCGTCTCTTATCTAAAAGATGCCTATATGGATGAGATTCCAGATCAAATAGAACTCTCAGGAAGTATAGAGAAAGGTGGAGGTGGACTATTCAGTGACAGTCTAGAGGGTGGAAGCGATGGAGATGATGATCTCTTCGAAGAAGCTCGCGAGATAGTCATCCGCGATCAGCAAGCTTCGACTTCATATCTACAGAGAAAGTTAGGCGTCGGATACGCTCGTGCTGCCAAACTCATAGATATGCTCGAAGAAAGAGGCGTCGTAGGTCCTAAAAATGGCGCAAAACCTAGAGATTTGCTTGAAAAACCTATGGACCACACAGATGATATTGCTGTGGGTTAGGTGCTAGTAGCTAGTGACTAGTTTCTAGTAAAATGCAAGTATAATATGATATAATTAAGAATAATCACTAATCACTAATCACTAATCACTAATCACTAATCACTAATCACTAATCACTAATCACTAATCACTAATCACTAATCACTAATTCAAATGACAGAGATAAAGAACAAAAATATAAAGTGGTGGATAGGATTAACGTCTTGTACTCTTTTATTTATTGTCATCGGAATTTTCAGCTACATGAAGATGTCTTTCCTCATGAACGGAGTCCAGATAAATGCAAAGATAGAAAAGAACGGCGACTCCCCTGTGGCAGTAGTTACTGGTAAGGCCCCAAATGCTACATACATAAGTCTCAATGGCAGAGAAATATTCATAGACAAAGATGGCACATTCAAAGAAACGATCGCTCTCATTCCTGGATTCTCTGTCGTGACAATCGATGCAAGTGATAAATTTGGAAATAATAGAGAGAAGAAGTTCCAGATGATGTATCAAGAAGGTGCTCCATCAGTCGCATTTAAAAGTAGTGAGATTATCAATTATTAAAATTTTTCGGACGAAGGCCTTGCCTTAAGGAGAGCCCAAAGGCAAGGCCTTGGGTAGAAAAATTAAAAAATATACATATGCAAAAGAAAGCAAAAAAAGCTCCAAAGGAAACAGGTGGAGCGATAGAAGATACAATCAAATCTATCCAGACCAAATTCGGTGAAGGTGCGATCATGAAGCTCGGAGATGCTCCAAAGGTAGATATCGACGTCGTCCCTACTGGATCAATCGGGCTCGATATGGCACTCGGTGTCGGTGGTGTTCCCCGTGGCCGTATGATAGAAATATTCGGACCAGAGTCTTCAGGAAAGACGACACTTGCCCTACACATCGTCGCTGAATCACAAAAGAAAGGTGGAGTCTGCGCCTATATCGACGCAGAGCATGCGATGGATCCAGACTATGCTGGTAAACTCGGAGTCAATACCAAAGAATTGCTAATCTCACAGCCGGACAATGGAGAACAAGCACTTGAGATCACCGAAAGTCTCATTCGTTCTGGCAAGATAGATGTCGTCGTTGTCGACTCTGTCGCTGCCCTCACCCCAAAGGATGAAATCGAGGGAGACATGGGTCAATCACATGTCGGTAAGCAAGCTCGCCTCATGTCGCAAGCTCTCCGCAAGCTCACTGCAATAGTTCACAATTCAAAGACAGTTGTGATATTCATTAACCAGATCAGAATGCAAATCGGAGTCATGTTCGGCAATCCAGAGACAACACCAGGAGGAAAGGCTCTCAAATTCTATACAACTATCAGACTTGATATAAGAAGAATTGCCCAGATAAAGAAAGGCGAAGAAGTCGTCGGAAGTCGTACTCGCGTGAAGGTAGTGAAGAACAAGGTCGCTGCCCCATTCAAACAGACAGAATTCGATATACTCTATGGTGAAGGAATTTCTCGTGAAGGAGAAATAATGGCTCTAGGCGAGAAGCTCGGTATCATCACGAAAACTAGCGGAGCAATCTTCTCCTATACAGGCACAGCCAAACAGAAAGAGAAAGGTCCAGTCGAAGAGATAAAGCTCGGCCGTGGGTACGATGCCGCTCGCACATATCTCAGAGACAACAAGAAGCTCGCTGACGAAATACTAAAAGAAGTTCGCAATCGTTTCGGAGAAATACAGGTCGCAAGCGCTGGGGAATAAGAGACTATAGGATAATATCCTTCCGTTTTTGACTCAATTCTGTTATACTCACTTTGTTATTAGTTAAACTAAAATTATATGCTTGAATACAGTGAAATACGCACAGGAAAAATAATTATATATGAAGATGAGCCTTGTGAAGTGCTCGATAATCACGTCGCTCGTACTCAAATGAGAAAGCCTCAAAACCAAGTGAAGCTCAAGAGTTTGCTCTCTGGCCGTACTTGGAATGCAACTTTCCATGCAGCTGATAAAGCTGACGAAGCAGATATTATAAAAAGAGATATCAAATTCCTATATTCCAACAAGGGTGAATACTGGTTCTGCGATCTAGATGATGCAAGTAACCGCTTCAAGATAGACGAGAAAGTTATCGGTGATAAGGCTATGTACATGAAGGCCAACGAGAAGGTCACAGCTATGATCTGGGATGACGATGATGATGAAAAAATCATAAAAGTTTTGCTTCCTATCAAGATGGAATTCACTGTGAAAGAAGCTCCCCCATCAATCCGTGGTAATACTGCCAATGGTGGAGGCAAGGTTGCTGTTCTCGAAAACGGTATCAAGATAAGTGTTCCCTTCTTCGTAGAAGAGGGCGACAAAGTTGTCATAAACACCGAAAACGGCGAATACGTAGAAAGAGTCAGTAAATAAACAAGTAAATATAAAATGCGTCGCCTTACGGCGACGCATTTTATGTCTGTAATTCTCCCAAACCCCACAGGAACTCCACAGGCAAGTCCTGTGGAAAACGAAAAAGCTGCAGGGTCCTTTAGGTCCTGCAGTCTCTTTTCTTTGGTTATAAAGTTAAATTATTTTAAAATTTTGAGAAGCATCTCAACGTATTCGTTCGGGTGTGCTTGGGCATACCCTTCTTCGAGAATATCAACGATTTGCTTTTGATTCTCTTCTGTTAACTTAGAGAACAGTGCCTGGTCATTGTATATTTTCTCGAGCTCTGCATAAGCCTCTTCTTTCGTTTGCAACTTTTTGAAAAAGTTCACCTGGAGTCCAGGGAAAACATAAGAAGAAGCATGAGGCTTCTGATCAGGAACGGTGCCGACGGAATTGTTCAGATGTTTACTCTGAGTATTTTCGCCTTCAACAGGAAGAAAAACAATTGCCGGTGGCGGAGGAAGCTCTTCGGAAGAATTCGATTCGTTGTGGGCTTGAACATCGTTCAGAGGAGTAACCTGGGCTTCTTTTTCAACAGCAGGAACATTCTGTCCGACATTTATGAAAATGAATCCTTCGTTCTCCGGAGATTCAATGACACTCCACCCCATACCGACGATGATATTCTTAACAGTATTTGCTGTAGTCTTTTTTACATATGACACAACGAATACGTTTGGGATAGTTTTGTGAGCTATCACCTTTTTAGGCTTCGCACCAGAGTTAACCCGCAGCAACATCTTCTTCAGATTGGCTGCAGTTACTCCTTCTTTAGGAGGTAAAGTGAATTGGATGTAATGTTTTTTGTTCTCAAAATTTTTCATTCTGGACAAATCCACCGTTACATCCATCTCATCTCTCAAAACACCTTCGGCTCCGATAAGCCAGCAAACCAGCTGCTCGATACTTGTAGCAATTTTCTCATCAATACAACTCAAGGTGACGAAATTATCATCAGTCTTTTTGCCGTACTTGAAATAGTCATTGATACTGAAGTCTTTAGGCTCCTCTCCCCCATTATCCAACATCTTTCCAAATGAAAGAAGAGAGGAGATGTACAGAGACAAAGTCATCTGGCCCGACTGCATCCTTTGTGAATACTTGCGCTTCTCTATTGCAGTTTCGGTTTTTGGTGCTGAGTCGGTAATCACAGGTGCAGGTGGAGCAACCTCTTTGTTTTCAGATTTGACATTCTTCACCACAACCGGTTTCACTTTCTCCACACAAGTTAACTTGTGTAGATTTTCGATCCTTTTCACAGCATCCAGCCGAATCTCGGCCAGGTTCACAAGGGCGGTACACTTCATCCCACTTCCGTGGTTTTTGTGGTTCTCTTTTCCATTTTGAAGGGCTAATCCAAGATCAACTCTCAGGAACTTTTTAATCTTGTTCGTAACGTCTTCTTTGTGAGCAACGATTTTCAAGATGGCGATTACGCCAGCTCCTTGATTAGAATCTGCGGCAAATACTGAACCGACTTCCTTTTCAACAAGTGCGGCAATTTTTTTGCCCAGCTCCACTTGTTCTTCACGACTTAATTTTGCTTCATTCATGTAAACAAACTTTAATTTAAATTTAACTTTGTCAAAAAAACTTTCCTTATTTGGGCTTGAGGCATATAAGGATGCCCCCAAAATCATCTTTCCTAGAAAGCGGATTTTGATATATATTTTGGGGTATTATATCATAAAATAAGCTTATTGTCAATCAAGGATTTTGGGGGCAAATTAGAAAGGCCCCGCGGTAATCCGCGGGGCCTTTCCTTCTAGAATCAATATTATCCTATTACGTTAATACCAGCTGAACGAGCACTTCCTTCTACTATCTTCATTGCCCCTTCGATATCCTTGGCATTGAGGTCTGGCATCTTCTTCTCGGCAATTGCGCGAACTTGAGCCTTTGTAATACTACCTACTTTACTCAAGTTTGGCTTACCTGAACCACCCTCTACTCCTGCTGCTTTAAATATAAGACCTGATACTGGAGGTGTTTTCACCTTTATATCGTAAGTTCTATCTTCGTAAACTGTGATGACTACACCTACTATATCCCCTGCATCTTTCTGAGTCATAGCATTGAACTTCTGACAGAATTCTGCGATGTTCACTCCGGCCTGACCAAGTGCTGGACCTAGTGGAGGAGCTGGAGTTGCCTTTGCGGCTGGTATTTGTAATTTAACTTTTTTTGTAATTTTTTTAGCTGCCATAAATTTGTTTTAGTTAGTCGTGAGAAGCACGGCCTTTGGCCGAACACGATAAACTGATTATACTTATATCTTCTTAATTTGCAAGAAATCTAATTCGACTGGAGTCTCACGACCGAACATTGAAACGAGAACCTTGACCTTACCTCTCTCACTATCTACATCGTTCACCTTGCCTTCCAAGTCTTTGAATGGACCATCAGCAATACGAACTATTTCTCCAATTTCTATATCCATCTGATGTTTGTTAGTCTTGTTGCCCTTCTCCATCTTTCCAAAGAGGTCGTCTACTTCTTTCTTGTCGAGTGGAACTGGATTTACTCCAGCACCGACGAATCCTGTGACACGAGGAGTGTTACGAACTACGTACCAAGAGTTGTCATCCACTATCATATCTACTAAGACATATCCTGGATAAACTTTTTCTTCACTCTCTACTCTCTTGCCTCCTTTTATTTTGATTTTCTTTTCTGTAGGGACTATTACATTAAAAATCTTATCATTGACCCCTAGTGAATCAATACGCTGACGGAGATTTCTCATGACAGCATTTTCATAACCTGCATAAGTATGAATAGCGTACCAATTCCTCTCCCCTTTTAGTTCTTGTTTTGCCATATATTATTTATAAAAATTAGTTATCTATTAAGTAATAGTTTTGATAGACCTGTACTAAACAATACATCCAACAATCCTAGGTAGTAAGCGATTAAGATAGAAATAGCTAATACTGCTATTGTAAAAAATAGAGCTTGCCTACGTGTAGGCCAAGTAATATTCTTTGATTCGGCGTAAACTTCTTTGAAATATTCAGTGATTTTGCTCATATATAATTTGATTAGTTCTATTAAAAAACACCCCGGGGGTGTAATAGATATATAATACCACTAGATGGAAGAATAAGCAAATGGGCCCGAAGCTTTGCTTCGGGCCCATTTTTATTCATTATTTAATCTCGTAAGTTATATTCACGTCTGAAGTAATCTTGTTCTCCCCCTTTGGCAATGTTGGAGCTGGAGCAGAAGCAGATACACTATCTGCCATCATTGCTTTTGCTGCGTACATAGGGTACCCTCCACCGTTACTCTCATTGAAGCTTACAACATGACCAAGTCTGACACCCAATTCTCCTGCGAGAACTTTAGCTTTTTCTCTTGCATCAAGAATTGCTTTCGAGCGAGCTTGATCCTTGAAACCTTCTTCATCATCTATTCCAAATGTTGGACCACTTATATCTGTCACCCCTACTCCAGCAAGTCCTGTGCGGATCTCACTTGCACTATCAACTTCACGTATCTTTATAGTAATAGACTGTGATGCTGTATATCCGATAATCTTTGGATCTCTTGTAGGACAAGGATATGTGAAGCAGGTAGGTTGTTCATAAGAATACTTTGGGTTAAGTCCTCCGTATTCAGATTTTATATCTTTATCAGCAATTTTTTGATCTTTCAAATATTTCAAAACTTTTGTAATTTCAGTATTGAGCAAGTCTTGAGCTTCTTTTGCTGTCTTACCTTCTTTGTTTAAATTAACATACAAAGAAGCAATATCAGAAACAGCTGTCACCTCTCCTTTACCTGAAACAGTGATTGTGTTTACTTGCTTGTCGCCCTTGTTATCAATATCTCGAACTTCACTTACTGTTTTAACTACGAAATAACACGAAATAATTATTAATAATACAAAAACCGAAACGCTAACTTTTTTATTGTTTAAAAATGTTTCCATCCTATGAGTATAACATAAAAAATGCCTCCTCACACACCCTCCCTCCAATCTTTCACAGCCTCCCCCCAGGCAAGGCCTGGGTGGAAAATAACCCTTATTTTATATAGAAAAGTGTTCCACCAGGCAAGTCCTGTGGGAACCCGGAGGAGAATTATTAGGAGAATTATTCGCGATTGAGGGCTACGATTGGGTCGAGTCGAGCGGCGTTGCGAGCGGGGAAAACACCAAAGATAATACCTATTATCATAGACACTGAAACAGAGACAATAATACCCCAAATAGGTACTATAAACTTCCAAGTGAGTCCTGTGCTCTGAGCATATTTCGATATTAGAAAGGCAAAGAAAGACCCTCCGATAATACCAATAACTCCACCGATAATAGTGAGAATTACCGCCTCTAAAAGAAATTCATAAAGTATATCTTTACTTCTTGCTCCGAGAGCTTTCTTGAGACCTATCTCTCCAATTCTCTCTGTTACAACTACATACATAATATTCATAACCCCTACCCCACCCACAATAAGAGAGATAGAAGCAATAGCGATGAGAAGAAATGTAACAGCACTCAGAATTGTATTAAAGACACTTAAACTCTCTGTTTGAGTATTTACTTTGAAATCATCTCGCGATGGATCTGTAATGTAATGATTCTTTCGGAGTACATCGATAATGTCTAACTTGGTAGCAGAAGCTTTGTCATTGTCGACAAGTTCAACAACTGAATATATCAGATAATCAATCCCCTGAATCTTCTTCTGCAAAGTTGTCACGGGAATAAATACCTGCTCATCTTCATTCATTGGACCAAAGCTCCCCTTTTCTTTATAAACACCAATAACTTCAAAATTATAATTCCCAACTCGTATCAATTTACCTAAAGGATTTGTATCTCCAAATAAATCATTCGCTATCTTGTACCCCAAAACCGCTACTTGAGCCAAGGATTTATCTTCCTGTACACTATAACCACGTCCTTTCTCAATGACACCCTTATCAATATCAAAACGTGCAGCATGTGCGCCAAAGATAAGTGCAGTCTTTGATACTCCTTTATATGTTACAACTTGCTGACCAACAGAAGCTCCGTAGGCATTTTTTACGTTCGGTATTTTCTTTATATCTTCTACATCGCGA
>JAKBMK010000015.1 GCA_021831595.1 bacterium | reverse complement strand
ATGTATTAATTCGCTAAAAGAATGCGGACTCGGTTTTGCGAAACTAATTTGCGGGAAAGGATTCGCAAAACCTCGACTTATTTCTATTTTGCCTTGATTTCTCTTTTTGCCGTGCAGGAGGGTGCGGGAGGAATGCACGGCCGAGCTAATTTATATGTCACTTATAGTCTATGGTCATATTATACACAAAAAGTTATTATGTAGTCAATGAGTGACAATATATCATGATAAACATACAGAAAAAATTTGGAGAAAAACTTAAAGAAACACGAATTCAAAAGGGCTTATCGCAAGAGAAGCTAGCTTTTAAATCTGGATTACACAGAACTTATATTAGTGATATTGAAAGAGGTGCTAGAAATTTATCTCTTCAAAATATTGAAAAGATTGCTAAAGCTCTTGGGATTTCGAACAGTGAATTATTAAAATAATAATTAATTTAATATTTTTGTTCTAAAATATTTCTTCATTATTTCTTCATTTCTTTGATATAATGTATGTACATGAGAATTTTAGTTATTGAAGATCAAATAAAGCTAGCAAACTCAATCAAAAAAGGCCTAGAGAATATAGGCTATGCTGTTGATGTGCTTTATGATGGATTAAAAGGCTTAAGACGAATAGAAGCAAGTCCAGAAAATTTTGATTTAATTGTTTTAGATATAATGCTTCCAGAGCTAGATGGCATAAATTTATGTAAAAAAATAAGAAGTCAAAATATAACAACTCCAGTTTTGATGCTCACCGCCAGAGATACTCTAGAAAACAAAATAGAAGGTCTTGATGTTGGTGCTGATGACTATCTAGTAAAGCCATTTGAATTTACGGAATTAACTGCAAGAATAAGAGCATTACTTCGTCGACCCAAAGAAGCACTAGAAACTGAACTTACTGGTGCGGGAATAAAACTAAATACAATAAAACATACAGTAGAAAAGAATGGTAAAAATATAAAATTAACGATTAAAGAATTTTCTATTCTTGAATTGTTTTTAAGAAATAAAAATCAGGTATTAAGTAGAGACAAGATTATCGCTCATGTTTGGGATTTTAGCTATGACACATTTAGTAATATTGTGGATGTAAATGTTAGAAATATTAGAAAAAAATTACAAGGTAAGAACGAAAACATATTTGAATCTATTCATGGAATTGGTTACAAATTTAATGCCTAATATGAAAAATAACATATTTCAAAATGCTAGAATTAAACTCACTGCTTATTATGTCGGAATAATGCTTATTATTTTAGCTATTTTTAGCAGTGTTTTGATTTATACAGTTGAATTAAAATTGAGAGAAACTCTAAGTGGGAGGATTATAATGGTTGAGACAGAAGAAGACCCTATAGAGCATGCAAATAACACCATAGAAACTATTGTTTATTCAATTGATGGAATCTTGCTCTTAATCATTGCCTTTTCAAGTTATTTTTTAGCTGGGAGAACATTAAAACCGATTCAAAATAGTCTCGATGCTCAGAAAAAATTCTCTGCTGATGCTTCTCATGAATTACGTACTCCACTTGCTATTATTATTACAGAATCAGAAGTTTCTCTACAGGGTAATAATAAGCAAAATGATTTTAAGGATATAGTAAAAAGTAATTTAGAAGAAGCTAAAAAAATGTCCGTTCTAGTGGATGATTTACTTGCTATCTCTAGAAGTGAAAATGAAAATACAACCAATAATTTTGTTGTTAGTGACCTACATAATTTTATAGAGAAAATAGTATTTAAAATGAAATCTCAAGCAGAGAATAAAGGTTTGAAATTAGAAATGGATGAATATGAAAAAATGTTAGTAAAGATTGACCTAAATAGTTTTGAAAGAGCCATCTCAAATGTATTACAAAATGCAATTCACTATACAAAAGATGGCAATATTAAAATTAGTTTAAAAGAAGAGTCTAAAAAAGCATTAATTTTAATTAAAGATACAGGTGTTGGAATAAATGAGCAGGACTTGCCTTATGTATTTGATAGATTTTACAAGGCGGAACATTCAAGAAATGACCTATCTGGATCTGGGCTTGGACTTTGTATTTCGAAACAAATAGTAGAACAACATGAAGGAGATATTAAAATTAATAGTACAATAAACGTCGGTACAATAGTTACAATAACTATTCCAAGAATCTAATTAAAAAAATATATGAAACCAATAATTTCAACTAATAATTTAACAAAAAAATATAAAGATGATATTGCTCTTAATCATTTAAATTTAGAAATAAACAAGGGTGAAATTTTTGGATTCCTGGGACATAATGGAGCAGGTAAAACAACAACTGTAAGTATTTTGACAACACTTATCGCTCCTACATCTGGGGCTGCTTCTATTTGTGGATATGATACACAAACGGAAGGCCTAGAAGTCCAAAAAAGAATTGGTTATTTACCTGAGAATGTAAAATTCTATGATAATTTGACCGTATATGAAAATCTTGAATATTTAGCAAAACTTTCAGGGACAGATAATCCCAAGGGTAAGATTGACGAGGCATTAAAGTTTATTGATTTTACTGGATATGAGAATAAAAAATTAGGAGAATTCTCAAAAGGAATGCGACAACGTATCGGTATTGCTCAAGCTATATTACACGACCCAGAGGTATTGTTTTTAGATGAGCCGACAAGTGGACTTGATCCAATGGGAATAAAGAAACTAAGAGAAATAATAATTAAATTAAATAAAGAAAAGGGAATGACTATTTTTATGAATACTCACTTACTTTCTGAGGTTGCAAAAACTTGTACCACTATTGGAGTTCTTAATCATGGAAATTTAATATATCTTGATTCACTTGAGAATACTATGAAGAAATTTAAAGATGAGTCTTCGCTAGAAGAGATATATTTCTCTATGGAGAATAAATAATATGAAGAATACTCTCACCATTACATTTGCTGAAATAAAATCACTATTTAGGGAAAGGATAGTATATTCAATAACTCTTGTTTTTATTTTAATGTCTATGGCTTCATCTTTTATAGGATGGTCTACTTTTACAACTGCAAATGCTGTATATAAATCTTCTGTAGTATTTTTACAAGGGCAAGGAATAACTAATATTGCCAGTAATCCACTTCTTAAAATTTCAACTTTGACTTCTTTTGATAATTTAATTATTTATATATCTCTAATTGGTGCTCTTCTTGCAATTATCGTAGGCCATCATAGTATGATGCATGAAAGAAAGTCTGGTATATTACAAGTTTTATTTACCAGACCAGTAACGAAAAAATCGGTAATATTTGGTAAAGTTCTAGGTTTAAGTATTACAATTTTTTCAATCGTTGGTATTACTGCTTTAATAAGTATCTTGTCTTCTTACTTTTTACCTCTTACACCTTTAAATTTTTCAGATATATCTCATTTGTTGGTATTTTTCTTTATTTCATTTTTATATATGTTATTTTTTGCGGTTATAGGATTATATTTTGCAATAAATGCAAAGAGTCAATCTTTAGCTTTATTTCTCCCTGTTTGTATTTGGGTAGGTATAACCTTTATATTGCCAGAGCTAGGAACTGGCTTAACTCCTACCGCATTACTTAACCCTGTAACACTTTTACAATTACCCATACTCGATACATTTTTCCAAGTCTCACAAAAACTTTTAGCCCCATTTTCTTTAGCGTGGCATTATTACACAATCAGTGGTGAGCTGCTCGGAAGTTCATTCACTGCAAGTCTCCCAATCTTAAAAGTCTTAATGAAGAATATCCTTCAAATACTTACACTACTTGGAGGTACTTTTATTTTTTTATTTTTATCAATCAAATCATTAGAGAGATTTGACTCTAAAGGAGATGTCGTCAACGAATAAATATATGAATCAAATAGTAACTATTGCAAAAAAAGAATTTAAAGATGCCATTAGAAACAAAGTATTTCTTACTTTCTTGATTTTTCTTTTGGGGTTAACAGCTATCTCTATTTATGTAGGTTCAGTGAATTATCAAGCCAAGGTTTCACTTTTTGAGAAGACTTATGCACAACTTATCGTTAATGGACAACCTTCGGATACTTTGGTAAAACCAGAATTTTTTCCACTACAACTCCTAAGAGCGACAATTGAATATTTGGAAATTATTGGGGCTATCCTTGCTATTTCGCTTGGATATTTAAGCATTGCAAAAGAAAAAGGAAATGGGACATTGCCACTTATTTTCACTAGACCTATTTCCAGAAAGAAGTATTATATCGGTAAAATGCTAGGCAATATAGCCTTGATTGTTTCTATATCGGTTATATTATTTTTATTTACGTTCTTGCTAATTAGATTCGTCGGTGGGGTTAATTTGAACAGTTTAGAAATCACAAAAATATTATTAACAACTGGAGCAACGATATTATACTTATTTATATTTTTCTCACTATCGGCATTGTTTACAATCATAGTAAAACATCCATCAAATGCACTAATCTTTTCGTTTGTAATATGGTTATTCTTTGTGCTTATTGTTCCTCAGATTGGAGATACAATGGATACAGATAATCAAGTTCCTGGAGGATTCTTTAATGCAATCCATGTAAACAAAGAACAATCTAATATTATTCTCAAAGATTTCTCTACTTACGAAAAACTAAGAAATGGTACTGAAGAAATTTCTATTACTAAGCATTACGAAAGACTAGTTTTTGCATTTTTGGGAATAAAAGATATGTATAATAATAAGTTTTTGGGTTTTATCTTTAAAGATAAATTACAAGACCTCGATTTAATTGTAATATTTCTTTTAGTATTTGGGATAACACCTGTATATGCATTTAATAGAAGTAAAAATCTATGGCAACAAAATGAATAGCTCGTCACTAATCATTATTAGTAAATTATAAGAATAAATTATGAATAAAAATAAATATATAATAGGAATTATCGTTTTAATGGTTATCGTCGGTGTAATTATAAGTGTATCGCATTCTTCTAAACAAAAAGTAAATACTACAAATCAAGCTGTTGGTACGACGCAAAATGTTTCTAGTGACCCACAAGACATAGTCCCTGGTCTTTACACCAATCTTATTAAGAATACTTCAACTGTTTCTGGTCTCAGAATAGAATCTGGTTTAGTAGAAAATAATGTTGATCAAAATGGTAAAACCGCTGATGACCATTTAGAATTAGTTTTAAAAAATAGTTCAGTAAAAGATATGAGTAATTTTGAGGCATATTATACAATTACAGATTTAACAACACTAAAGAAGGAAGGGTATTACAAAAAACTAACAGGATTTACACTTAAAGCAGGAGAAACAAAGACAATTCATTTTGATAATGGTGTAGGAGAAAATCATTTTGGATTAAACAAGAATGGCATGTATTTTACTGGTCAGAACAAAATGCAATTTAATGTAGAAATTAGTACACCAGAGTTTAAAATTGCCACTATCCAGATAGCTAAAGACGCGGGTGGAGCTGAGCAAAAAGACTAATCCATCTTCATTTTTTTCTCATTTTAACTTTATATAATAAGTGTAATTCATACTAGTCATATGAATAATCATTTATTAATAATTTATAAAAATATGAAGAATAAAAAAATACCATTATTAGCACTTGGAATGCTCGCTATTGGAGCAGTTGGCTCTATCGCTTATCAATCGTTTGCTCAAACACCAAGCACGACACCAGCTCTATCACAAGTAACTGTATCTACCACAACTCCTAATCAAGAAAATCAAAATATTGATCAAAAGGATGCACAAGGAAATGATACAGAGGAAAATGATAGTAAGGATGTTGTTTCCGCTGATGTTCTTGCTCAAGTTAAAATTTCTGAGGCAGATGCTACTAAAATAGCACTAGATGCAAATCCAAATACAACTATTAAAAACATTGTTGTTGGAGATGAAAATGGAAAAGCAATTTATGAGGTTAAACTATCCAATAAATCAGAAGTTAAAATTGATGCAGTAAATGGCATAATATTAAAGAACGACCAAGGTGATAATGATTCTGACGCACAAAACGAACAGAATGAAAAAGATTCTGGGCAGGGAGAATTCGGGGAATAAAAATTAAATAATACAACTTGTTCTTTATATCAAAAACGCCACCTCTTAGATAAAGTGGCGTTTTTGATATGTGAATCTTCATTATTTTTTCATTATTAAATAATAGAATAGACTGATATGAAGATATTAAAAAATAAGTCTCAGGGTGATATTTCTATTGGTCGTCAGATTTTTAATAAAGTTCCAGAGATTACGCTTTTATTCTGGATAATAAAAGTTTTGTGTACAACGGTCGGAGAAACCTTCGCCGATTTTTTAAATGTTAATTTAAATTTTGGTCTAACAGGAACCTCTGTTGTTATGGGTATTTTATTAATAATTGCACTTATTTTTCAATTTAGATCAAAGAAATATATACCAAGCGTTTACTGGATTACAGTAGTTTTTATAAGTGTCTTTGGGACACTAGTTACAGATATTCTCACTGACAGCATAGGTGTCCCGCTTGAGACCACCACAATATTCTTTTCTGTTATGTTGATGTTAACTTTTGTCATATGGTATTGGAAAGAAAAAACACTATCCATTCATTCAATTTTTACTAAAAGAAGAGAGGTTTTTTATTGGCTGACTATTCTTTTCACTTTTGCTCTCGGTACGGCATCAGGTGATTTAATGGCAGAAAGTTTAGGGCTCGGCTATCTTGTGACTGGTATTATTGTTGCCGTAGTAATCGCTTCTATTGTTGTTGCTCAAAGACTTAAACTTAATTCAGTGCTTTCATTTTGGATTATTTACATAATGACTCGTCCGTTAGGAGCTTCAATTGGAGACTTATTATCACAGCCAACTAAGTTTGGAGGTTTAGGACTAGGAGCAACTGTCACTAGTGTCATATTCTTGACTGGAATTTTAGCAGTAGTTTTGTATTTTACTTTTTCTAAAAAAGACGTTATCAAAAACGCTTTAGTTGAAGCAAAAGAAGATATGCAAGGGACAGGGCTAATATGGCAGACAGTGATTACAGTAGCTATATTTGTGGTTGTAGGTGGTGGAGCTTATTATTTTAGACATAATGCCCTTCAAGCAGAAGCTAAGCTAGCTGTTACAACTTCTACGCCCAATCAAAACTCTCCAGTATTACTGTTATCACCACTTGGTGATTTATCTACTTTTATTAAAATTACGGAGGATACACGAAATCTAGTTATTGCTAATAATTTAGCTGGGGCTAAAACACGTATAGCTGATTTTGAGTATGAGTGGGATAACTCACAATCAAAACTTAAGCCAATGAACAAAGTAAAGTGGACAGAGATTGATAATGCGACAGATAGAACATTAAGGGAATTGCGGGCGGTAAACCCAACTCAAGCTGGAAGTAAATCTGCATTAGATATTTTACTTAACACACTTAAGTAGTTTTCTAAAAATTAGTGAATCAAAACTAATCTATAAAATCATGACTTTGTTTGCGAAGCAAACAAAGATAACTAATGACGAAGTTGAGAAATTCATGCATGTATCAGATGCAACAGCTACGAGATATCTAAATACTTTGGAAAAGGAAAATAAAATCAAACAATCTGGAAAAACAGGAAAGTTTGTGTCCTATTCTAAAATTTAATAAGGGAGTGAGTTCGTGCACGCACGGGAGGGATAGCTCCGTGTGTAATCACACGGAGCTGGGGCAAGCACGAGTATAAAGGAGCCTCGGGCATTACCGCTATGGCGTCCAGTGGCTTAAAGGATGAGCGCCGAGGTTAATCGAAGTATCTAAAGGTTAGTAGCGAAAGCGACACACTAAACAAAGGAATAAATAGCGTAGAGTGGGGGTGGCGAGGGTGGACTTCTGGTGATCCAGAAGCACCCGACCCGGGGAGAGGAAACTTCCTCTCCCCGAGAAGAATGGTAACGGCTCATTCCCCCGGTATTTGAGCCGTTACCATACCTAGGCATGTAGGCGCGAGTAGCCATAGCGGTAATGCCCGAGGCGGATGCCGAGGTGTGCCACCCAGAACGATAGATAATCACGGAAATAAATATGCTATAATTATCGAGGCTTTCCATTTAGTTCTGCATTCCGAATTCCTTCTGCACGGCAAAAAGAGAAATCAAGGCAAAATAGAAATAAGTCGAGGTTTTGCGAATCCTTTCCCGCAAATTAGTTTCGCAAAACCGAGTCCGCATTCTTTTAGCGAATTAATACATTAGTAGAGCGGTGTAGAGAGATTCAAATTAATAACAAAAGTCGAGCGTAAGATTAGCTTTCATTTTGTTCAAAATAAGTTCGTGCAAAGGATAGTAATACATCACAAAGTGAAACTCGTTTCGAAAAATCGTCCGCGCGCTCACGCGCGATAGTCTGGCGGGGTTCGGCGGGGGTTGAAATCGTCTTTGAATTAAATGCGAATTCTGTGGGTGGGCAATGGGTACATAAATGAGACGAGACATAGACTTTCTTTTTTCATAATCCAAAAACATATATGATAAAACCAAAATATTTTCTTTATGCTCGAAAATCCACCGAGGACGACGACAAACAAGTAATGTCTATCGAGGCTCAGCTTTTCGAATTACGCGAATATGCACATAAAGAAAATCTGCAAATTCTTGAGGAATTTACAGAGTCGAAAAGTGCAAAGAAACCAGGTCGTGAGAAATTCGGCGAGATGATGGCTAAGGTTGAAAGTTTAAATGGTGTTGGTATTCTCGCATGGCACCCCGACAGACTAGCGAGAAATAGTATCGACGGAGGTCGCATCATCTACGCTGTGGACACGACCAAAATAGTTTCTTTACGCTTTCCGACATTTTGGTTTGAACCTACCCCGCAAGGTCTATTTATGCTTCAAGTGGCGTTCGGACAATCTAAATATTATTCTGATAATTTAAAACAAAATGTTGAGCGAGGTATCCGCCAAAAACTCCGCCGTGGTGAGTGGCTTACAAAAGCACCATTCGGTTATTTGAATAATCAAAAGTTGAGAAATATTGAACCTGACCCTGTGAAATCAAAAATTATCATTCGTGCTTTTGAGGAATATGCTAAAGGACACCACGGACTAGAATCAATGTCTGAGTTTTTGGCTTTGCATGGAGTAACACAAAAGTCCGGAACGCCACTTGGCAAAGCTTCCGTGTCTCGTATTTTAACGAATAAAGCATATCTTGGTTTAACGAAACATCGTGATGAGTATTTTCCCGGAAGCTTTGCGCCAATTCTTTCATCTGAATTATTTGAAGCTGTGCAGAAAAGATTTAAAGAACGATCTCATCCTCGCAAAACAAAGAAGGGTCATAATTTTCCTTTTACAGGACTTTTTCATTGTGCAGAATGTGGAAGTATGATAACTGCTCAATGGTGTATAGGGAAAATGGGCGTAAAGTATCGCTATTATCGTTGCACAAAGAAAAAAGGAAAATGTAAACAAAAATATTTGCGAGAGGATTTAGTCGTTCTTCAATTAAAAGAACAGCTTCAAAAAATTTCGCTTCCCGACGATTGGACTGACTATATGTTACGAAAAACTGACGAATGGAATAACGAAGAAAAAGTATCGTCGGGAAGTCTGCTCGAGCAGATTAAAACAGATGAGCGAGAGACAGAACAAAAGCTCGACGAACTCGTCACTTTATATCTAGACGGCGATATTCCGAAAGAAAACTATTTATCAAAAAAGAACGAGCTTTTGAAACTGAAAGTGTCTCTCACTCAGAAAAAAGAATCTGCTCGAGCAGAAAGAAAGAATTGGGTCGAACCCTTGCGGGAATGGATTTTGGATATGAAAAAAGCCGCGCAATTGCAATCTAGCGACAATTTTTTTGAAATTCGTGACTATTTCAAAAAAATTGGAACGAACTCACAATTGCGGGACAAGTCTATCTCTGTCTCATTTTGCCCACCCACAGAATTCGCATTTAATTCAAAGACGATTTCAACCCCCGCCGAACCCCGCCAGACTATCGCGCGTGAGCGCGCGGACGATTTTTCGAAACGAGTTTCACTTTGTGACCCTACCGGGAATCGAACCCGGATTACCGGCTTGAAAAGCCGATGTCCTAACCGTTAGACGATAAGGCCAAAAATAACTTACACAGTATAACATTTTTGATGAAAAAATCAAATTTATAAACAAAAAAAAGAATCCTAGTTAAATTAATAACCAAGATTCTTTAATATTATTTGAGCGGTTAGATCATCTAACTGCCAGTGTCTCTGCTTTGTATTCCAGATTTTTAGGCTGAATTACAACTTTTTTAACCGGTGAATTTTCAACATAACCGGCAATACGAAACTTAAAACGGCTGTTTTCTGGAAGCTTCATAAAATCATTTGAATTAATGAAAATAGCAAAACCAGCTCCCATGTTTAAATTTCCGTATGCCTCTTCATCTGTAACCGGTCCATGCTCTTGGATAAAATCAAAGATCGGTAATTGAGTTGGCAAATCATAAATAACATAAGCAAAAGATTGTTGTGCGCGCATCAGTTTACGCCATCCATGTCCGGTAATATTTACGGCGTAATGAATGTTTACTCCAGAATTGGCACATTCTTCAATAAAATCACAATAAATGTGAGTTGGATCAAGTAGCGCTTCTCCGTACATACGACCA
This sequence comes from bacterium, assembly GCA_021831595.1. Classification (GTDB taxonomy): domain Bacteria; phylum Patescibacteriota; class Minisyncoccia; order Phycocordibacterales; family UBA9973; genus UBA8515. The sequence goes on along the minus strand of JAKBMK010000015.1, from coordinate 50,000 downwards.
TCTGAAAGTAATGTCTCGTAACCATTTGGAAGTTTATCTGCAATCTTTCTTGCCAACGTTAATCCATTAGCATGAATACCAGATGATTCTAACATTATGATAGCATCATTACTTTTAATTTTAGATGGATGAATGTTACATTTTTCGACTCCAACAGCAGAACCAGAAAGTAATGATGCTTCAGGGTAAATAATACCTTTAAGCGTTGGAGTTTCTCCTCCGGACCAAATGCATCCGGCCAAATCACAAGCATCACCCCAACCTTTAATAAGATCGGCAGTGCGCTGTGTGTTATTGAACCAATCTGAATCCCCAACAGCTAAATGCATCGCCAGAGTTATTGGAAGTTGTCCCAATGTAATCATATCATTCACAATCATCGCAACAGTATCTTGTGCAATTTGATCATAATATGATTTGCCAGTAATCTTGGCCATTGCATCGGCAACAAGATTTTTTGTACCCAATCCCTCTTCAACATGTGAATAGAGTTCTCCAAATCTGTTTACGATAAATACACTTTCGCCGCGTGTCCATTCTGCTGATTTTACACTCAGTCTTTCTGCGTTCTTAGCAGTTAGGCCTGCTCTTTTTTGACATGCAATTTTGAAAGGATCCATGTTTTCATAATTAACACCCGTCCCCGAATAAGTCATTCCTTCTTTTAGTTTCATATTAATATATTTAAAAGTGAATTTTTCTTCACATTACCTCAAATCTCTAATTTTGTCCAATCAAAATCCCCTTATACTTCCTCAAATCTGGTTCCAATTCCAACCCCCTAGGGTCACAACATAAAAAATACCACTCTTTTAGAGTGGTATTTTTTATTGAGATAATTTTTACTGTAATTCTCCTATCTTTATATCTCCATTGTTTATTTGTATTCTATCCTCCCCTACTGTTTTCAGTATGAGATTCATTATTCCAAAAACGGCTATCATTATAAACATTCCAAATATTCCCCAAAGCATATGACTCTTGCTACTTGAACGCAATTCTTCATTATCAGGTGATAACAAATATTTTGCTAAACCATACAAGAAGTAAGCAAGCGCTAGAGCAAATAGCAAGTATATAAGAGGATTAATTATAACCCTATTTATACTACCCATAAGGGTAACGATACTTGCCTCTGCTGTTGGGATAAACTGAAAAGTCATAGTGAATATTAGTAGTTACCTGGGATAATAGCGTCACTTCCTACTTTACCCTGTGATTCAATTCCAAAAGTATTTTGAACAACTGCGATAATTCCCCAGAAAGCAACTATAACGAATAGACCAATAAGACCATTGATGATTCTTGTGCGGCCCAACTTCTTTGCTTCTTCATCTGAAGCTGATATAAACTGGATAACTCCCCAAATAAAGTAACCAATAGCAACTGTAATTAATACAGGAACGATCATTTTGACATAACTCAACAATTGAGCAAGGATACCTCCAATATTTCCTGTTGCTGCTAAAGCCAAAGCTGGTGCACCTAGAACCAAACCAAACGCAATTAATTTTTTCATATAAAAACTTAATTTTTAAAATAAACTTATAATAATTTTATCTTTTCCCACCGACTGTAGGAATAAACTAAACGTACAAGACTATCTATATTATATCAATAAGATATGATATATACAATATATTTATCCTATGGATTAATGTTCAAACCAGGCATTACTGCTGGTTTAGCATCTAAGAAGGTATTAGATAATATACCCACCAATCCCCAAATACTTACTATCACAAACAAAGCAATTATACCCCAAAGCATAAAAGTTTTCCCTTGTTTTCTTTTCTCTTCATTTTCTGGATTCAAGAAATACTGCATAATTCCATATACAAACCCAGCGATTGATAGAACAAACAACAAAGGTATTACAGAATCAATAATCGTACAAGTGAAAAAATTAATCAAATTTGTCAGATTAGTTATCCCTGCTCCACAATTTAGATCTGTTCCTAAAACTTTTGCTGCTTCTGCTACATTAATAATATTCATATCTATTGATTTAAAAAATTAATTAAATATTTTCGACCGTTTTATAAATAAATTAAACACCACTCTGTATATCTTTGACTGTGCCTTGTATAGCGTTAGCAATGACAAATGCTCCTAAAAGCAAGACTCCACCTATGACTGTATAGAGTAATGCATGCTTGGCCTTAGTAAGTTCTTCACTGTTCCCTTGCGCTTTAACAAATAGGAAACCAGCATATATAATAGCTAAAGCTAAAACAGGAACTCCAACAACAAGGACTATCTCAATCATTTTCTTTATGAAATCTTGTAGATTTTGTGGACCATTCTTACCCAAAGGATTCTCAATTTTAGCATCTATTGTCACTCCAGGTGCATCAGCTGCACCGACAAATATAAATGGGGCTAATAGAGAAGCTGCAAAAACTAACACAAAACTATATTTTAAAATATTTCTTAGAATACTATATTTTTTTTCGTTAAAAATTTTCATACAAGATTTAATAATGTTAATAATAATTTATTTCAAGAAAGTTGTGACAGATGAATCAACACCAAACGAAGACAATATTGTGTTTACTATGAGCCAGGCTGCGAGAGCTACAACATATCCAATAACAGCACTGAATAATACGTGTTTTACTTTCTCTACTTGGCCAGTATTTCCCCCAGCTGTTAAGTATAAATAACCTGTATACATAATGATAAGAGCAATGAGAGGTGTAGCAATAGTAAAGAGCAAGAATTTGATTATACTATTCAAAAGTTTCATAAAGAAATTAAAATCACAAGGTACTGGGAATTTGCCCGTTTTTGGATCAACTGTCCCAACATTACAAGTAGGAACAATTCCTGAAAACGGTGTATTTGAAACACTAGGATTATTGCTTGCTGATGTTACTTTCGCTACAAAATACTGTCTACCTAGCTTATAATTATTATTCCCATTTTTAACAAGATAAGCAACATAATTATTATTGGCAGTTAAACCATTAAAAGTAACTTTTCCACTCGAAGAAGAAACGTTCTTGTTTTGTTCATAAGATACACTAGGAGTTTTCCCTGTATCCCCTGACACATACAGTTGGTAAGTGTCTGTAGCACTTAAACCACTTACTGTTATTTCAACAGAAGTAGTGGTAACAGCCCCAAGTGTTATTGTCTCCGTTCCAGAATTTGGATCATCTATTGTGGCAAATCGAACCTCTGACACATCATTATAATTATCTTTGTAGACGACAGCAACATATCGCGTGCTTGGCTTTAGTCCTACTAAAGTAACTGCAATTCTAGAAAGAAAAGCATTGGCTGTATAACTTTCAGGACCAGAAGCAAACTCACGCTTATTCCTATTTTCTGGATAACCACTTTCTTCATAAACACTAAAGTTATAAGTACCGGGAGTTATACTACCAAAAGCTTCCAGAACAACTGAATCTGTTGTAATATTTGATGAATCTGCACTTATATTAACATCAGACAAAGCATTACTGATATTTACAAAAGAAAAAATAAATATTAAAGAAAAGGCTAAAACTGAAATAAATCCAAAAAATTTTTTATTCATAATTATTTCTTTACTTCATATGATCTCACCAAGAGATCCATTTGATTATAGAGCTTATCTATAGCGTCAACCACAGATAACTTATTTGATAATGAATTATCAATCAATTCCTTAAACATTCCATTTGTTGCATCTCTGTCTGGATCAAGCCAAGACCTAGAAATAACAGCCGAATTAAAGAATGTTACTAAATATGGGTCTGTTGGTTTATCATTTAACAATGACCTATTCATCGTAGGTAATGAAGTGGCAACAGCTAATTCCTTCAAAAATTCTGGCTTATTAGTAAGTCCTGCAACACCAACAACGGAAGCCAAATTTTTAGACTTTTTATTAATTACAAGAGTATGCATATTCCCAAACGTTCTCTTTATGTTTGTACCTTTTGTCTGTGGGATGTTTGTAACATCAAAACTTAAGTTTGGATTAACCGCTTGAATCTTGAATAATTCACTGGCCGATCCAATATAGAAAGCAAGCTTGCCACTAGTAAACATATCAAAAGAGCTAGGCAAAGAACGATTCCAAGAATATGACTCATTTGAAGGATTAGAAAATTCTAAAAAGAAGTTAACAATTTGAGCAAAAGGTTCTGTACCACTTGGAGTAGTATCTTTAATATTTAAAGCATAACCTGTTTCTGTACGAGAGATTATAGGATTATTACTTTGAAGCAAAAGCATGGAGAGGATGTCCTTGGCATGATTCACGTTTTCATACTGACCTAAAGCAATCATACTTTGATTGATAGAACCATCAGTTTTCTTTTTTGTAAGTTTAGTTGCTAGACCAAATAATTCATCCCAAGTAGTTGGTGGATATAATATACCTTCGTTAGACAACATATCCTTGTTGTAATAAAGAACAAGAGGATCAACAACTAGAGGAAAACCAACAACGCCATCATTGGAAAGTAAAACATCTGCTCCATCTATATATGCCGATTTGAAAGATTTTTCAGGGAAACTTGCATATGGGATTTTATAAATAAAGTTACTATTCTTTAGAATCATATCTGGACTTATTATAAACAAGTCAGGACCTTCATCTTTTGCAAATGCTTCTATAAGATTCTGCTGATATTCATTCTTGCTCTGTTCAACATAAGTAACAGAAAAACTCCCACCATTGCTTGGTAAGGTGCCCTGAAATACTCCAGCTACATCTTTCGCTGGTAAATCTCCCCAAATTGTTATTTTGCCTGTTATGGCCTCTACTCCAGACTTACTTGTACCTATCTTAAGAGCGCCAGAAAATATCAAAACTCCAAAAACAAAAAAAGCTAAAAAAATTGCAACTAATATTGTTTGAAAATTATTCATGTATAAAAATTATACCATAATGATGTTCACTTGTGGTAATTTTTTCTAATAATTTAAACCCTCTTTTCGTAAATAAATCGGAAGCAACATCCTCGCTGACAACATCCATCCTAGATGGACCAAATCCACCAAAAGATTCTACCCAATCCACAAGCAAAACTCTACCTCCTTTTTTTAAGATTCGTCTTGCTTCATCTATGAGACCGAGTTTATCCTCAGCTTGGAATAATACATTTGAAATTATAACTACATCCATGGACCCATCCGCTATTTTAGTACCATGTTTTCTCTCTATATCACCCCAAATACACTCAATATTTGAAATTTTTAAATCTTTTATTTCACTTTCAAGCTTTTTTACTAACTCTTTTTGAACTTCAATAGCATAAACGTGACCAGTATGACCTACGCGCTTTGAAGCAGCAATAGAATAAGCGCCAGTACCAGCTCCAAGGTCTGCGACACGCATTCCTTCTCTTAAACCCAACTTGAGAATATTTTGTTCTGGATTTGAAAACATAGTTATATTATAACACTATGAAATTAATTTTAAAACCTATAAACATGTAATAGAGGCGATAGAGTCTCCTGCATGAAGTTTCATAATTGTCACTCCTTGAGTTTGACGTCCAGATGTAGGGATAGATTTCAAATCAACTCTGATGACCTGTCCTTTCTGTGATACGGCAATAATTTCATTTTCTTCACCGACTATTTTAGCCACGATTAGTTTGCCAGTCTTTGGTGTTACCTTGGCGGTTTTAATTCCTGATCCACTTCTCTTTTGGGTTTTATATTCTTTAATATTTGTCTTTTTACCCAAGCCGTTTGAAGAAAGAGTTAGGAATGCTTTAGCGGTCTCACCTTTCGCAATACGATCAACTCCAATGATGAAATCACCTTTGCCAAGCTTCATAGCACGGACACCTCCTGCTCCACGACCCATCTCACGTACATCACTTTCTTTGAACCTTATAGACTGACCATTCGTTGTAGCAAGCATTATGTCATCTCCCTTCAATACAGCAAGAACTGCTTGTAATTCATCATCTTTATCAAGTTTGATAGCTATAAGCCCACTTCTGCGTACATCTTTGAAACTCTCAGCCGCAACTTTCTTTGTCACACCCATTTTGGTAACCATCATCAGGTGTTCTACTGTTTTCTTAGTCTCTTTGTCTATTGGCAATATCGAAGTAACCTTCTCGTCTCCCTCAAGAGCCATAAAGTTCATAATGGACTTACCTTTTGTTGCTCTTTTCCCCTCAGGAATATCATACATCTTGATCTGATAGGCCTTTCCTTTATTGGTAAAGAATAGTAAGTCGCTATGTGTATTAGCAGAGACAAGCATTGTCACAAAGTCTTCATCCTTTGTTTCAATATCTATAACTCCTACACCTCCACGCTTTTGAGTTCTGTATTCTCCTGGATCAGTACGCTTCACATATCCACCTTTAGTGAATACAAGAACAGACTCTTTCTCTGGGATAAGATCTTCTTCATTAATAGACTTTACTCCACCCTTAACAATACGAGTTCTTCTCTCGTCACTATACTTTTCTTTTATTTCTGCAAGTTCATCACTGATTACTTTGAGCATCTTCTTTGGACTTGCAAGTAGGGCTTCAAGAGTTTTGATAAGCTCTTGTTTCTCTTTGAGTTCAAGCTCTACGTTCTTCCTCTCAAGACCGGCAAGCTTTTGAAGCTTCATTTCAAGAATGGCTGTGGCTTGTAGGTCAGAGAATTTAAACTCTTTCATTAAGTTTAGCTTAGCTGTAGCTGTATCTTTAGAAGCACGAATAACAGAAATGACACGATCGATGTGATCAAGGGCTTTCTTGAGACCAAGGAGAATATGCTCGCGTTCTTTAGCTTTTCTAAGATCAAATTCTGTGCGACGACGAACAATCTCGACTCTGTGGCCGATAAATTCTCCTAGCAAACTTTTTAGAGAAAGAGTTTGAGGTACACCATCGACGAGAGCCACGATGTTGTAGTTGAAAGATTGCTCGAGTTGAGTATGTTTGTAAATATAATTTAGAACTTTTTCTGGTATTACTCCACTCTTTAGATCAATAACAATACGTATATCTTTCGTAGATTCATCACGAAGACCTTTTATTCCTTCGAGTTTCTTTTCTTGAATAAGAAGAGCGATCGACTCTATCAAATTTGATTTATTTACTCTGTAAGGGATAGAAGTTATTACTATCTGAAATGTTCCAGATTTCTGTTCCACTATTTCAGCTTCACCACGAGTTACAACTCCTCCGCGTCCTGTAGAATATGCGTGGAGCAAATCTGTCTTGTTATAAGCAATACCTCCAGTCGGGAAATCAGGACCCTTAACGAATTCCATCAAATCTTCTGTTGAGGCATCTTTGTTGTCTATAAGATGAATCGTTGCATCAATAACCTCACTCAAATTATGTGGAGGAATATTTGTTGCCATACCGACAGCGATACCAAGTGTTCCATTAAGTAAAAGACTAGGAACAGCAGTAGGTAGAACTACCGGTTCCTTACGAGTCTGATCATAGTTCGGATGAAAATCAACAGTTTCTTTGTCTAAATCAAGAAGCAGAAGAGACGAAAGCTTTGACATCTTGGCTTCTGTATAACGCATAGCCGCTGCGCCATCTCCATCAATAGAACCAAAGTTACCCTGTCCATGAATAAGTGGATATCTGTAAGAAAAATCTTGAGCCATACCTACCATGGAATCATAAACAGCCACATCTCCATGTGGATGATATTTTCCGAGTACATCTCCGACTACGGCAGCACTTTTACGAAATCTCGAAGACGAGGTAAGACCCATTTCATTCATTGCATACAAAATACGACGATGAACTGGTTTTAATCCGTCACGTACATCCGGAAGAGCACGATCAGTAATGACCGACATCGCATAGTCAATAAACGAATCTTTCATTTCTCGACTTATATCTACTCCTACTACATTTATATGTTCTTTTGTAATTTCTTCAGGTTTTTCTTTAGGCATATTATTGGTTTGTGTATTCTACTGGTATTAAATCTACTTGTTTTTGTGTTTTTACTTCTGTCTCTTTTTTAATTTCATTTACAATTGAAGCTTTCTCGACACTAGCGCCTAAACTTTTGTATGTATTTGAGAGAGAGTTAGAAAATAATTTAAAAGGTTTGATGTCTTCTCTTGCTTGTTCTTTAATTTCTGGATTCCCGAAACGTTGACCCAAGCTATATATCCAAACAAACGAGACAAAGGACATCGAAAGAATGAGAACCCCTACAAAGATAAGCTTACGCGTATCTTCGCTTTTTGATTGTATTTTTTTTATATACTGGCGCATATAATATTTAAATATTAACTTGATAATACTATTATCTCTCCTTCACGACCAATTAATTCTTTGGCTTTGATTGTTAACTTATCAATAGGGTTTATTTTGTCTTGTCCTCCTTCTTTTAGAAATGCTTTTAGAGATTTATCATCATAATCCATTGGGATAATAACTTTCGGTTCCAAAGAAACAGCCAACTTATAAGCTTCTCCAGAATTGAGTAAATCATTGTTTCCAATAGGTACAAACAAAATATCAGGATTTCCTATTTGACCTCTCACCTCAGCAGTTATTTTTGAATCAGACATACAACCAAGGAAACATATCGAAATATTTTCAATATTTAGGAAATATATTGTATTGATATATTTTTTGTTACTAAGAGTTGTTTCTGTCATAACCCCCTTAATAAAATTACCTCGTATTTCATAATCTCCAGGGCCTTTAACAGCAAAAGGTACAGTGTCCCCATGAGACACCATGTCAAAACCATTGTAATCTGGATGGTTTGTCGTAGAAAGTGCTATGTCTGAACCGAATCGAGCTCCTTTAATGTCTAATTTAGAATCTTTACTAATTGGATTTAATGCTATCGTTAAATCTCCTTGTTGTATCTTAAAAAACTGCTTGCCTAGATATGTGATAATCATACGTATATTATATCAAACACAAACCAAAAAAGAAAGCAAAATTCTTTAAATTTTACCCAAAATCACACCCCAAACAGCATATAACACCTCAAACTCCCCTCACTCTCCAGATAGAGGCTTAACCTCTATCTGGGAGACTTTTTATAACAGCACTAATTTCTTCATCTTCGAGTAGGGATTTCTCCCCTCTTTCTTCTCTAATTATTGAAACTATCTCATCACAATATTTTTTAAATTTATTTACACCACCAAAAACCTCTAAAATATTCCCACCTTCTTTTTTAGAAATAATATTGAATTTTTTATTTTCATATTCAAAATCTCCAGAAAAAACTAACTCGCTTTTATTTTCTGGAATACTGTGTATTAAATAATTTTTATTAACATAACCTATAAGTTTATTAAAATAATTTTGACCAGTTATAATCTGAGATTTAAATGTTCCTTGAAACAAAGAACCTGATCTAGTATTTTTTACATTAAAATAATATGTATATCCTCCCAATAGTTTTTGCATAAATAATGAAATACCATTATCTGAAACCTGCTTTAATATAAAATGGAAATGATTAGGGTTTATACAATATCCTATAATTTCAACCAATTCATTTTTAGAATCTTCCCCAGATAGAGGCTTAACCTCTATCTGGGAATTTTGCTTTGATTTACGAAGATTGGCAAGACTGATGATTTTTTCTTCCCTATTAAATTCTTTAATACTTTCTATGAAGCGATATATGTCGTGCTTGTCGGTAAAAATATCCCGTTTATCTACCCCCCGATTATAAACATGATAGTACTGACCTGTTATTAATGGTTGTCTTCTTATACTCATACTCTTATTATACTATATTAAACTCTCCCCAGATAGAGGTTAAACCTCTATCTGTGAGGAAATAAGGTTGCGGAATGTTCCCTTTTGTAGTATAGTTGGAGCATTAACAGTTCAGACTGAATTTAACCCTTTATTTTGACTTGGAGGCCAAGCAGGAGAAAGCAATTCAGACTGCGCCGCAAATGCGGTTTTTTTAGTGGGAAATTATGACAAAAGAAAAAGATGATGTAGTTTCAAGCATCGCAGAACATGCAAAAATTGAACTTTCAAGTGTTGGTAAAATGCTTGATAAAGCAGAACTTCCACCACAAGTGGATGCATTAGTAGAAGGACCAGTGATTTCTATTCAGAAATCATCTGTATATATCGACCTCGCTCCTTTTGGAACAGGTATCATATACGGACGTGAATTCATTAATGCAAAAGATATAATCAAAAAAATAAATATCGGTGACGTTGTGAAAGCAAAAGTCGTCGGTACAGACAATGATGAAGGTTATATAGAATTATCTTTGAAAGAAGCTAAACAAGCTCTTATCTGGAGTGAAGCTGATAAAGCCATCAAATCAAAAGTTGCTCTTGAACTTACAGTTAAAGAAGCAAACAAAGGTGGACTTATCCTCGACTGGCAAGGCATCTCAGGATTCCTTCCTGCTTCACAGCTTAAGAGTGAGCACTACCCTCGCGTAGAAGACTCTGATAAAGATAAAATCCTTAAAGCCTTGAAAACTCTTGTTGGCAAAAGAATTAGTGTCGTTATGATCTCAGCTCTTCCAAAAGAAGGCAAGCTAATCTTCTCTGAAAAAGATAATAATCCAGAAGAACGCAAGGAAATTATCGGTAAATACGGAGTTGGAGATGAGATAGAATGTACTGTCGCTGGAATCGTAGACTTCGGAGTATTCCTAAAGGTTGAAGAAGGACTTGAAGGACTTGTACACATATCTGAAATCGACTGGGGCCTTGTAGAAGATCCTCGCTCAATGTTTAAGATTGGAGAAAAAGTAAAAGCTAAAATTATTGATATCAAAGATGGAAAGATTTCTCTATCAATCAAAGCTTTGAAAGAAAATCCATGGAAAGAATTCGACGGCACACTCAAGAAAGGAGATATCGTCTCAGGAGTAGTCATCAAGTTCAACAAACACGGAGCTCTCGTATCTATCAAGCAAGGTGTTGCCGGACTCGTTCACAACTCAAGCTTTGGATCTGAAGAGAAACTCAAGAAAACTTTGGAACTTGGTAAGACTTATAACTTCCAAGTAACTCTCTTTGAACCAAAAGATCAGAGAATGACTTTAGTTCACTTAGATAGTGAAAAGAAAGCTGAATAATAAAATAAAAAATCCCGAGTAATCGGGATTTTTTATTTTATTAGTTGAACAATGTCATTGTCTTGTCTTTGCCTTCAGATGCGAGCATGGTTATAATTTCAGAGACTTTTTTAGCTTGATTTTTAAGGATTTTTAACTCGTCTTCTTTGAAAACTCCTAATAGGAATTTAAGTACGGCTTCCTCCCCTTTTGGCTTCTTGAATTTACCTGTAGGAGTGAGAGGGCAAACACCAATACGGATACGAACAAACTCTTGCGACTTCACACGCTTGATTATCGACTCGAGGCCATTGTGTCCACCCGAGGAGCGGTTGTAAGAAATTTTCAAGCTTCCAATAGGCAGATCCATATCATCATAAATCACCACTAAATTTTTTAATTTCTTTTTGTCATCAATAATCTGACAAACAGCATTACCCGAATTATTCATAAAAGTATTCGGCAAAAGAAATTCTACTTTCTCTCCATCAAGTTCTCCTTTACTTCTAAAAGATTTTAATTTCATATCATCTCTCCAATCTGAAAAATCATTAGCTTTCGCAATTTTCTCTAAAATAATTCGCCCACTATTGTGACGAGTGTTTTCATATTCTTTGCCTGGATTCCCAAGTCCTACTATTAACATCATGAATTTATAATAACACAAACTTATTATAATTACGAAATCAACAGACCACACTAATTCCTATTCTGTCAATAGAAATTGTATGATAAAATGAGCACAATATGGAAAATAATTTAAATGAACAAGTTCCTACACAGACAAAATTTCAGAAATTTTTAAAAGATGGTTGGGATTTATTAAAGTTTGCCGTTATTGCTTTGGCCATAGTTATACCTATCCGCCTATGGATAGCTCAGCCATTCGTCGTCTCGGGCGAGTCCATGTTCCCTACTTTTGATAATGGTCAATATTTGATAGTTGATGAAATATCTTACATTTTAGGAACACCCCATAGAGGCGATGTCGTCGTCTTCCGATACCCAGGAGATACGAAAAGATTTTTTATAAAAAGAATCATAGGATTACCAAACGAAACAATTTCAGTAAAAAATAATGAAGTCACAATAATAAACAAAGAACATCCTGAAGGATTCAAACTAAATGAACCATACATCAATGAAAAGAATTTCGAAGGCAGTGAATACAAGACAAAAAATGGTGAATACTTTGTTATGGGAGATAATAGAAATAGAAGTTCAGATTCAAGATATTGGGGAGTTCTACCCAAAAAATTATTAATAGGAAAAGCATTTTTGCGATTACTTCCTGTAAGTGAAGTATCATATTTACCAGGGGCTTATAAACAATAATAAAATGACAACTCCAAATAAAAAAACTAGCAAAGAAGCATTAGCATCATTAAAAGGAATGCGAGACATCGTTGATGATCAATACTATCAGTTTCAAGGTTTTTTTGAAAAAGCCCAAGAAATAGCCGTCTATTATGGGTTTAAACCTATCGACACGCCTATCCTCGAACACGAGGCTGTATTTACTTCTTCTATAGGTGAAGGTACTGATATCGTAGACAAAGAAATGTACACACTGAAGACAAAAGGAGGTGATCATTTAGCGATGCGTCCAGAGCACACAGCGGGGCTTATGCGTAGTTATATTGAACACGGAATGCAATCTCTTCCACAGCCACTACTCTTTTATAGTTATGGACCAACATTTAGACACGATAACCCTCAGAAAGGACGATATCGCCAATTCTACCAATTTGACGTGGATGTACTTGGAAGTGAAAAAAGTATACTAGATGCACTAGTAATCAAAACAGCTTGGACAATTCTTGAAGAAGCTGGAGCAAAAAATTTGTCTGTCGATATAAATTCAATCGGAGACAAGGAATGTCGTAATGGATATATCCGAGAGCTTGTTTCTTTCTATAAAAAGAATATTAATTTCTTACCAGCTATCGACAAGGAAAGATTAAAGACCAATCCCCTTCGAATTTTGGATTCTAAAGAAGAGAGAACAATCGAATTGAACCAAAATGCTCCAGAAAGTATTTCTCATCTTTGTCCTGAATGTAAAAAACACTTCAAAGAAGTTTTGGAATACTTAGAGAAAATGGAAATACCTTATACAATCAACAAATGTTTGGTTCGAGGTCTTTCTTATTACACAAGAACTGTCGTTGAAATAATGATAGAAGATGAGGAAACAGGCAAAAAGATCACTATTGCTGGCGGAGGTAGATATGATTATCTAGGCAGACAATTAGGTGCAAAAAAAGACATACCATCTGTCGGTATTGCTATCGGAGTCGACAGAGTCGTCGAAGCTCCTTGGTTCGCAAAGCTCTCCCCTCGTATAATCAAAAAGCCAAAGATATATTTCATACAACTTGGATTTGATGCAAAATTAAAGTCACTAAATGTCATCGAAATACTCCGAAAGGGCAAAGTGCCAATAGCACAATCTATTTCAAAAGATAATCTAGGGGCACAACTCGCCGTCGCTGAGAAGCTTGGAATGCATTATGCTATTATCTTTGGTCAAAAGGAAGCTATGGAAAATTCCGTAATTTTCAGAGACATGACAAACAGATCACAAGATACTGTGAAGCTTGAAAATCTACTTGAATACATTAAAAATCTTAAATAATATATATGGTTACAATAGTTCAAAGCGAAGATCCTGTTTTGCGAGAAATTGCAAAGGAAGTTCCCCTATCGCAAATAGGTAAACCAAAACTTAAAAAAATAATTGCTGATATGGTCGTAGCTTTAAATGGCGAAAGTGATGGAGTAGCCATTGCTGCACCTCAGATAGGAGTTTCGCTCCGTATCTTTGTCGTTTCTGGTAAAATTTTTGATGAAGATTTCATCAGAGGACAAGGCTCAATTGAGGGCGATCTTTATAAAAAGGCTCGTCACAAAGATTTAGTATTCATCAATCCTATTATTAAAAAATTATCTAAAGATAAAAAACTTCTATCTGAAGGGTGCCTCTCTGTCAGACCTACCTACGGCAAGGTTCGTCGCGCAACCCGTGCGACAGTAGAAGCTTATGATGAAAATGGTAAAAAATTTACCAAAGACGGAGTTGGTCTCCTCGCCCATATATTCCAACATGAGACTGATCATTTAGACGGTGTTCTTTTCATAGATAAAGCTCGTGATTTACACGATGCACCACCAGAAGAAGAATTTAAGAAATAAATAGCAAATCAAAAATGCAAAGCCAAAATTTAAATTTTATATTCTTTGGAACACCAATTGTGGCAAGTAGGACACTTCAGATACTTAAAGAAAAAGAATATATACCAAAATTAATAGTTACTTCACCAGACAAACCATCTGGACGTGGTTTAGAAATGCACGAAACACCTGTAGCAATATGGGCCAAAGAAAATAATATTAAATGCTTAAAGCCAGAAAAATTAACAGCTGAATTTATAGAAAGCCTAGAAAAAACAGATCTCAATATTGTGGTTGCTTATGGCAAAATAATTCCAGAAATCCTTATAAATAAACCAGAGCTTGGAACTATAAATATTCACTATTCTTTACTACCTAAATATCGTGGAGCTTCTCCTCTTGAAGCATGTCTTTTAAATGGAGATGAAGAAACAGGAGTCTCTATTCAACAAATGGAATATAAGCTTGATAGTGGACCAATCCTCCGAGAAGAAAAAATAGAAATAGGAATAAATGATACAAAAAAAGAATTACGTGACACTCTCATAGACTTGGGCGCAAATGTCCTCTCAGATATTTTGCCTAAAATACAAAATAAAGAAATTACACCGAAGAAACAAGATGAGAATATGGCAACATTTTGTAAAAAAATAAATAAAGAAGATGGTGAAATAGATATTAATGGAGACGCCAGAGAAAACTGGAATAAATATAGAGCTTATCAGGACTGGCCCGGAACATTTTTCTTTGTTTACAGAAATGACAAAAAGATACGAGTCAAAATAAAACATGCCTCATATTTAAATAATATTTTTATTATAAATAGAGTTGTCCCTGAAGGAAAAAAGGAGATAGATTATAAAGATTTCATAAAACAAAACCCACTTTAGAAGGTGGGTTTTGTTTTATGAGATTTATTTGGATGTAAATGGATTTCTTTTGGAAATACCCTTTATCATTTTTTTAACACTTGTGGCTCCTCTTTTATAAAGAGTATTTTTCTTACTTTTGCTGTTCTTTATTCTTTTAATTATTTCATCCTTGGCATCATCTATTGCTTTGTATAAATCACTTTTCTCGGAATCAGTAAAGAATTTTTCTCCATCTAATATAACTTCAAACTCTGCTTTATAATAATCTCCCTGCTTGTGATGGTTTGTCGTCTTCCCCACTTCTACATAAATAATAACTTCCTCACCAAATGAAACAAACTTATTAATCGATTCAATCTTTTTATTAACATAGTCACTTATAGCATCTGTTAATTCCATATTTGTTGCTTTTATTTTTGTTGTCATATGATTTTATACTTAAGTTATTAATAATACTTACATTATACCCTGTATCGAGAGTATTTTGCTAGGGCTTTGATGCCCACTTATAATACGCACAGATTTCGAATTTATCGCATAAATATCAGCTATTATCTCTTTTATGCGAGTATTAGCCAGATTCCTTTCCGCCGGTTCCTTCACAGAGATGACAAAGGAATTTTCCTTCTTTCTTTCTATCTTTTCCTTTTTAGCTCCGGCAATAACTTTAACTTTTATGAACATCCCGTACGAAATTCTTTCAATATTTTTTCAGAAAGAACTATTTAATTTACAATCTAAATCCCGCAATTTCGTACGGGAAACATAATTAAAAGAATATCATTCCAATTATTCCTACAAGTACTAAGTAAGTCATACATGGGATAAATACCCCTTTTAGAATATCTATCTCTTGATTCTTCACTCGAACTACAGCTTCAGCTGTAAGGATATCAGCAAGTGCTATCATGTTTCCTGCAGCAGCACCAACGACGCCCAAAGAAAGAATTGTTTCTGAATTTAAGCCGAGAGGCGTAGATGCTGCGTAAAATAAATGTCCAAATAAAACATTTGAAACAGTAACACTTCCAGTTATAAATCCTCCAAAAGCTCCAATGAAAGGAGCAAAGAAAGGCAAGAATGAAGTTTCGAAAAAGTGAGCAATGATAGCAATAGCTGATGGTAAACCTGTCGTGTTTTGCCCAGAGTTTATCATTATCTGAACCATAGCAAGCATAGATACTATAACTAAGAATGGTGGTATCGCTTCTTTAACACCTTCTTTAAGAGAATCTTTTAAAATTTCTTTTTTACTCTTCCATATTAGAGCTACAACAAAACCTGCCAGAATAAAAGCAAAACCTGGATTAAACAAATTAAAAACATATTTAAAGCCAACATTTATAGGTAGTCCTATTTTCCCTAAAAATACTTTACCTAGAATCAAAAATGCAACAAGAATAATGTATGGCAAGAATGATCGAAATGGTGACATTGTTCTGACTAGATCTTTTTCATTCTTAAGACTTAAATTTTCTTTGGGAACAAAAATATGTAACTTGGTAGTAATTAAAATTAAGATTATTCCAATTATTGATCCAAATATTGTTGGAAATTCAGGCCAAAACTTGGCAAAGAAAATCGAAGGCAAAATAAACACTACTCCTGACCAAATAGCAAAAGGTAATGCTTCAAAAAATTCTTTTTTCCTATTCTCTCTACCAAGAGTTATAGCCCAAAGCATAAATATAGGGACTATTATACCCACACAGTTAAGAATAGAAGCAACAAATGGAACTGATGCTACGTTTAGTCCTGCATATCCAACTTTGATAGGAGTACCTGCTGCACCAAAAACTCCGGCAGTACTATTCCCTAAAAGTCCAATTATTAAAGCTCTGATAGGAGACAGACCCAAGCCTATCAAAAGAGGCACAGCAATAGCTGCTGGAGTCCCGAAACCGGCTGTCCCCTCCAAAAAGGCTTCAAAAAGCCAAGCAATGACAATAATCTGAACTCGATAATCGTGTGACAAATGCTCCAAGTAATAAGAAATATTGTTTATTACTTTTAAATCTTTTAGAATTTCTAAGAAAAAAATAGCTCCAAAAATGATAATCAAAATATCAAAAGCTAAAAAGAACCCCTTACCAAAAGAGACGAAGATAAAATTAGGTAATATCCCCCAATAAAATACAGCGAGTAGCGTATATAGTATAAAGGTGATGAGAGATGCTTTTAATAAAGAAGTTTTATAAATTAAAAGAAAAAATACAAAAAAAACAAATGGTATTAATGCTAAAATTATAGGTAGGTTGTTCATTTTGTTTTTATGATAATTCTTCTTTTATTTCTTTTAATTCTTCTTTTATTTCATTGAGATCAACTTCTTCTTGTTTGATTTCTTCTTCTGTTTTTTCATCTATTCTTTTCTCGTGTTTAATACCAGCAATGATAATTTGATCTCCAACAAAAAATGAGACGAACAATCCAGACGCAACTGATATAAAAACACCCAAAACTACAGACCAAAACCCTGACATATTTAAATCATCGGCTATCATCCAAACCCCTCTCCAGATTAAGACAACCCCAATGCTTCCTACAAAAGCATATATTATCGGGCGTCTACTTAATTCTTGTCTAAATTTTGTTCCTTTGTGATGGATAAACTTATATATTTTTTTAATTATTTTCATTTGGAATAGTTATTTTCTTACTGAATAAACCTATTAATATTAATGTAATTCCTATCATCAATAATACTGACACTGTGATGATAAAAATATTTTTCGACTGCAAAAATCCTGGCTTTTCTACTACTGTGGTTGGCACACCTCCTACACTAGGAGCTACGTCTTGTAATGCCACAGCTTCTGCTGTCTTTACGAAACTATATGGAGCACTTTTCGCCACAATCTTACCTGTATTATTGACGGTGGCAGTATAAACCGTGTGATTACCATTTTCTAACTCCTTATCCAAAACATATTTCCACTCACCATTACTATCCGTCTTCACTGTGACCATTATAGGAGTACTGTAAATATATAATGTGACGAAACTGTTTGGTAGTGCTTGTCCCTTGAGTGCAATTTCTTTTTTCTCTGTTAACTTAATTTCTTGAACTTTATAAGAAGTTACTATTGCTGCTTCTTTAGCTTGAACAGGATCTTCGGTTACAACTTTAGCTAATTCTTTTTGCGAAGGATCGAAACCAAGCAAAACCTTTTCTCCAGCATTTATACTTTTGCCTCCATAACTAGATACAGGTGATGGCTTCACAGGATCCATATTATAAATATATTTCGAGTCGTAGTCTGAAATTCCATCTTTGTTTGTATCTTGGTATACCAACTTAACAACCTCTTGTTTTACTACTTCTTCTTTCTTTATTTCCTCTTGTGTTTTTACTGGCTCTTCCTTAGGGGTGATTTCAGTCTGTGCAACTTCTGTACTTGTCTCTGGAAGTTTAGGAATTATATTCAATATTGCCGTAACATTATTAATTATTTCAGTCGGTGTCTCTACACGGAAAGCTTCTTTATTATCTATGGATACTGCAACAGGATTCACGACTGGTGTAATAGTTGTCGTTGGAGGATAAATAGAAATTGCTGTACTTGTATTTTCAGTTGTAATCTTTGTTGGTGTTGGAGTAGTAGATACTGGAGTGGGGGTTGTAGTTGGAGTGTTGGTGGTAACTGTTGTTATTTTAGGAGTTGCAACTGGAACTAAAACAGGAGTTGTCGTATCTGTTTTCACTGCTGTTATCGCAATTGCCACAGACACGTCGTTTGATATTGGAGAATATTGATAAACTAAATTATTTTTGTTAAAAGCATTAAGACGATAAGTATAATTTCCAGCAGGGCGATTTTGATCGACAAAGACTGTAACGTTTGAATCAACATTGCCAATATCAGTAGAATTTCTGTATATTTTAAATCCAAGTTCATTATTTGAATTATCAATCCATTTTAATATTACTTTGTTTCCATCTACTGTTGCAGTAAGATTTGTAGGAGCTGCTGGTTTGGTAATGTCGGTGGTAGTTGTGATTGCTCCTGTAGTATTTGTTGTAGTATTTACTGTTGTGTTTGTTGTTGTGTTTAGAGTATTTAATGTTGATGCAGTATCAGTAGTAACTTTTTCTAGAGTAACATAACTTGAACAAATACCCGCTAAACAAGCTTGAATTCTATAATCATAAGAAACTCCAGCTGCTACTAGATTATCCATAAAGTAAGAAATTGTTGATCCTGTGAGTTTGGTCAAAACTAGCCAAGTAGTAGCTGTTGATAATTTCTTCTCAATACTTATCTGATCTTGAGTTGTAGAACTATTTGTCCAAGCAAGAGATATAGCATTAGATAGAGTTGAAACTACTTTTCTAAAGCTTGATGGTGCAGATGGAGCCATCGTATTTGCCGTAGTCCCTCCAACTGTGACTGATACATCATTTGTTATTGTAGAGTATAAACGATTTGTATTAAAAGCATTTAAGTGATACGTATAAGTTCCTGCTGCAAGACCCGAATAAGTAATAGTAGTAACATTTTGACCAACATCCCCAATATCAGTCCACAAAGGACCTCTATATATCTTAAATCCAGCTTCATTATTTGAATTATCTATCCAATTCAATGTTACTTTATTCCCATCTACTGTCGCAGTAAGATTTGTAGGAGCTGCTGGTTTGGTAGTGTCGGTGATGGTATTGGTAGTTCCGGTTGTATTTGTTGTTGTATTTGTTGTATTGGTCGTAGTATTTGGTGTACCGTTCATAGGAACATAAACTTTTTCAAGAGTAACATAAGGAGAACATCCTGATCCAGAAAGACAAGCTTGCAAACGATAGTCATAATAATTTCCTATAGGAGCAGAAGAATCCATATAATAAGATGCTGTCCCACTCATAATCTGGGGTAAGGTCGTCCACGTCGTAGCTGTAGATAATTTTCTTTCGAGATTAAATTTATCTTGTGCTGTAGAATTATTAGTCCAAGACAAAGGAACTACGTTGGTTGTATAGGTAGTAGTAGAAAATGCATCCACTCTTAGGTTTGAAGGAGCTGGAGGAGCTTGAGGTGATTGATTTCCATTTGTTGTTCCAGAAGAATTCCCTGTAGAAGGAGAAGGAACAACAATACCTACGACTTCTGTCATATAAGAACATCCTACTCCAGACAGACAAGCCTCAACTTGATAATCATAAGTATTGCCTGCTGTCACAGAACTATCCGTATAAGAAGTTGCATCTGGTCCAGGAACCAAAGCTAGTGAAATCAAAGAAGTAGAACCACTTACTCTTCTTGAAATATTGAACTTGTCTTGATTTGTGGAATTATTTGTCCAAGTTAGAACAATAGAATTACCATTAACAGCGCCAACTAGATTAGTAACTGGCGACGGAATTGTTGGCGGGTTTGTCGTGTCATCTGCATATGTGAACCCCCAATATATTGATAAAATTAAAGAGAAAACTACAAAACTAAGCCCTAAAACAAAATGCTTATTCCCCTTATGCATCTTTGATTTAATTTTGTCCATAATACTACTTATATTATTAAAATTTATAATTAAATTAACTTAATTAACTAATGGGAAAGATACTATAAAATGCGAACCGACCCCTTTTATAGACTCTACCGATAAATTACCATTCATTTGTTTAATAATTTGGGCTGTGATCCAGAGACCAAGACCCGTGCCTCTTATACCCACAGTCTCATCATTCTTAATACGATAAAACTTCTCGAAGAGTTTTGTTCTTTCTTCTTCGCTCATGCCTATTCCCGTATCACTACATCTAATGAATAAGCGACCCTTCTCTTCATAAGTTCTGACTGTAACTTCACCTTTTTTAGTATATTTAACAGCATTACCAATAATATTTATCAATGCTTGTTTCAATCTGCTTACATCTACATTTATATACTGGGTATCTTTTACTCCAGATTTATCAAAAGAAATATTCAAACCTTTTTCTTTAGCAGGTAGAACTAGAGAATTGGTTACTTCTTCTATTAATGAATTAGGGTTTGTTTTAACAAACTCAAAAGACATTCTTCCTTGTTGAATTCTTGAAACATCCAGCATATCTGTCACAAGAGAATCGAGCTCTTTTGTAGAAAAATTAATTTTAGAAACATAATCCTTTGATTCAGGAGATAACTCAGGTGCATCTTTCATAAAATCCGCATAGCCTCGTATTATAGAAAGCGGAGTACGTAATTCGTGTGAAGCCATCGAAACAAAGTCATCTTTCAGTTGATCAACTTCTTTGAGTTTCTTGTATAAATCCATATAATCGATAATCTTTGAAAGTCTAAAGAATAGAAGCATGATAAGAGCTAAAATTACAAAAAGAAGAATTCTACTATTTGTGATACTGCTCTTTATAGCAATATCGGCCAGAGAAAGTGTCTGAGTTGTAACAACAGCACCTAAAACATTCCCGTTCACATCAGTGATAGCTCTAGTTGTCTTAAACAACCTTTCACTCCCATCATTAAGAGCAACAGTCACAGAATGTGTTGGGTCACCAGAGGCCAAATTAAAAAGAAAAGACACTTCTGTATCAACAGTGCCAATCTCATCTTTATTATTTGAAGCAATGACATTGTAAACGATGGTATTTGTGTTTGTTTGATGATCAATATTCGTACCCTTAACTATCACTTTGAAATTCTTGATAGTCTCATTGGTACTTATTATTTCATCAATTTTTTTATTTAGATAGATAGGGTCTTCTATTTTGTCCGCCGCAAAAGAGACAAAAGCATCTTGGAGCGAACCAATACGCACATTGATAAGCCTTTCTTGGGCATCATTGGCAATTCCGACAAATCGTTCGGCCATAAAAATAAAAGAGCCTACAATAAGAAGAGCGACAATAATCGTATATATAAGCTGTGTGCTGCTAGATACCTTTTTAATTCCCTTTTTGAAATTCAAATTCAGAAAACTAAACATACTTACATTATATCATTTAATAAGAAAAAAGATACAAATATAAGCCATAAAAATACAAAACAGGACTAACTTTAGCCCTGTTTTATTAATTCTTTATTATTTTGAACTTCTCTTGTGGAGAGACTTCTTTTTGTCTGGTTTGTTAGCAAGCATTACTTTCTTAGCTGCTAAACGCTTTGCTGTCTTGTGTGATCTTGGTGACTTTTTGTGAGGCTTTAAACCTGTAGCTCTTTTTGCCATATACTATATTGATTATATTATTAATAAGATACCCACATTATACATTAATTTTATAAAAATGCCATAAAAAAAAACCACTTTTGATATTTACCAAAAGTGGTTCAATTCTTTTCATTACTTAAAAGGGATAGAAATGACAAAATTTACAACATTGGGAGTTGGTTTATAGACCAAGCTGCCACCGTGCGCTTCCATAATACGTTTTGAGCCAAATAGCCCCAATCCAGTGCCATTAATTTTATTTGTGTTGTACTCCTGAAACAGCTTCTTTTCTATATCTTTAGCAATTGTTCCATTATTAGAGACATTAACACAGAAAAAATTGTTCTCACTGAAAATATTAACATTTGCATAACCAGAAGCTTCAATAGCATTGTTTACTAAATTGGTCATGGCACTAAAGAACAGATCTGGATCAAGTTCAACCTCTTTTTTCAAAAAATCAAGGCTAGCGACAGTGAAATCTTCGGGATTTTTAACACTTATATGAAGACTGTTGTCATCATAAGTTTTTGAAAATACTTGCTTTACCCCGCTGATTATTTCCATAACGGTCTTCGTCTTTTTGTCCAATTTTCCACCCAAATGACCAAGTTTGCTTAAGAGAAGATAACTTTCTACCATTCTAAGCATTCGGCCAGAAACATCCATGATGATCTTGGCAAATTCATCTTTTTCATCTTTGGAACATGAATCATCCAAAATGAATTCAGAAAAATTGCTAATGCTACAAATAGGAGTTTTGAAATCGTGAATAAGTGTGTGCATGTAATTTTCTATAGCACGTTTTTCGTCTTTCAAAACTTCTTTTTCATCATTTAGTTGCTGAACAAGTGATTCCAGACGAGCTATTTCTAGCTCTTCTTTACTTTTTTCTTCCATTTTTTAATCTCCTTTTTAAATTATTTTATTATGAATGAATTACAAATTTTGTCCTGTATTATAACATACTTTTATCTTTTTATCAAGTACCTCAATTATCCCCTATTTTGCCTTGTAAAATCAATCTATTATTTATAAAATATAGTTATTATTAATTTAAATATTCTCATATGAAAAAATATACATATATAGCAATTATTATTGTTATTTTGGTAGCTGTCGGATCTTACTTTCTAATAAAAGTAAATAAAAAGAAAGCTACAGAGACACCAGTTACTCCACCAGTGCAAGCAAGTACGGCTGTGTCTGGAGGGATAGAGAAAACAAATCCGTTCAATGTCGATGTGAACCCTTATCAAGGATATAAGAATCCATTCAAATAAAATTTATGAAAAAATATCTAAATGTTTATATTGCTATTGTATTTTCTTTCCTTCTAGTTTTTCTGGCTAGTACAAATGTTTATGCCACCACCGCAGGAGTAAAATCTGTCGATGATTCAAATATCTCCTACCCTATCGGTGAACTCGGTAGCTGTAAGGACAAAGCCGACTGTGCAAACTTCTGCTCTAAGAGCGAGAATATGGTCGCTTGTATGAATTTTGCTGAGAAACAAGGGCTACTTAAAGGAGAAGATTTGAGAATTTCTAAAATAGTCGCCGAAAAAATTTCCAAAGGTCAAACTCCGGGCCAATGCAAGGATCAAGATAGTTGTGAGAAATTTTGTAAAGGTAAAGTCGAGAACATCGATGCTTGTATTGCTTTTGCTGAAGAATTAAATATCCTTCCAGCAAGTGAACTTGCACAAGCCAAAAATGTAGCTAAGGCAATGAAAGAAGGTGCAAAGTTACCAGGATCTTGCAAATCAAAAGATGAATGCGAAAACTATTGTGAAGATGGCAATCATATCGATGAGTGTCTTGTATTCGCAGAAGCCGCAAATATATTGCCCGCTGATGAATTAAAAGAAACCAAGAAAGTTGCCGCATTTTTAAAAAATGGAGAGACTCCAGGCAAATGCAAAAGTAAAAAAGAATGTGATAATTATTGTAAAGAAGAAGATCATGGAGATGAATGTCTAAACTTTGCAGAAAAGGCTGGATTCATATCTAAAGAGGAAGCAGAAATTGCTAGAAAGGTCGGAGGAGCCGGACCTGGTGGATGTAAAGGTAAAGATGAATGTGAGAAATATTGTGAAGATGAAAACCATGCAGATGAATGTGCAAACTTTGCAGTAGAGAAAGGATTAGTAGATGACAAAACAAAAGGCTTAATGAAAAATGGTATAGACCAAATGAAGCAGTCACTAGACGGCATGCCAGCAGAAGTTCGTAGTGTTGTAGAAGAATGTTTGAATAGTAAAATTGGTAGAGATAAATTCCAAAAGATTTTAAACAAAGAAGTAAGTCCTACTAAAAACCAAGGAGAAAGTATACAAAGTTGCTTTGCCGGTATAGAGGCCAAGATGAAAGCCCTTATGATGAAGAAGGCCGGTAGCCAGGGTGAAGGAGAAGGCTTCGGAGCACCGGAAGGCATGGGACCAAGCAAAGAAGATATAGAGAATATGCAAAGAGGTGCTCCAGATGAAGAAGATTTAAAAAAAATGATACCAGATGGTATCCCTGGTGGAATTCAAATGGGCGGACCAAGTGGCACTCCTCCACAAATAGATTGTGGTAACTTTAGCTCTGTTCCCTCTTGTAGTTTTGTCCCAGAAGCAGTACGAGCCCAGTGTGAAAAATGTAAAGAATAAAAATTTGAGATAAATTAAATATCTCATGCGTAGTAGGATTGTAGGTCGATTAAAATTTAAATTTTCAAATTATATGACAAATAAAATTAAATTGATATTCCCAGTTTTAGCTCTTGGTCTAATGGTAATAGCGAGCCCAGCATTTGCTGTAGAAACTACAGCTCCTGCTACATCTAAAGCGCCAGAAACTGATACTATTAAAACCACTACGCCAAAAGAGGTTAAAGCAACAACAACTCCTTCTGCGAGAACTACTTGTATCACAACGGCTAAGGCAGCAAGAACAGCAGCCATAAAAGCTGCGAATGATACAGCTAAACAAGCAAAAGCTGATGCTAAAACCGCAAAAGACGTAGCTGTTAAGACAGCTCGTGCAAATACAGACAAGAAGGTTGTCGCTGATGGACTAAAAGAAGCGAACAATACTTACAAGAAAGCTGTAAAAGCAGCAAATGATGCACTTGCAACTTCATTAAAGAAGGCCAAGGCAGATTATACAGCTGCCCTAAAAGCTTGCCCAGTTAAATAATTTAACTCACATTTCAATAAAATTTGTTCTTTTTAAAAACCCTCTGTCTAGACAGAGGGTTTTTGGTTAAATATTTATTTTGATAAAGATAAATATATTAATACTTTCCCTCTTTATATTTTTGGGTGTATACTCTAAGTATGAGAATATTAGATGATGTTAAACTAGATTATCAGGACGTATTATTAAGACCCAAGAGAAGTACCCTTTCCTCAAGAAAAGATGTTTTAATCGAAAGATCATTTACTTTCTATCACTCTCCAAAGAAATGGACAGGTGTCCCTATCATGACTGCCAATATGGCAACTTGTGGAACTTTCGAGATGGCTCACATCTTTTCTAAATACAAGATGATAACAACTTTCCATAAATATTATTCTATCGATGATTATGTAAGATTCTTTAAAACTTTCAATAATCCAGATTATATCTGCTACACAACAGGGATAAGAGAACAAGATATAAAACAATTAAAATTAATGAAAAATAAAGGGCTACTCGACAAATTCTCATTCATTTGTATTGATGTTCCAAATGGATATCTACAAACATTCCTAGATGATATCAAGATCGTTCGCAAAATGTGTCCAAAACATATCATCATTGCTGGAAATGTCGTCACTAATGAAATTACCGAAGAAATCATTTTAGCAGGCGCAGATATTGTAAAGATTGGTATCGGCCCAGGTGCAGCTTGCACTACCAGGAAGATGACTGGCGTCGGCTATCCACAACTTTCAGCTGTCATCGAGTGTGCAGACTCTGCTCATGGATTATCGAATGAGAGAGGTGTTGGTAGAATTATTGCAGACGGAGGTCAACAGTATACTTCAGACATTGCCAAGGCATTCTGTGGTGGAGCTGATTTCAATATGTGCGGTTCGCTCTTCTCTGGCTTTGAACAAAGCAATGGGGAGACAATAGAAAAAGAGGGAAAGAAGTACAAAGAATATTTCGGTTCATCTTCGAATAAAGCTATGGAAGAATTCTATGGCAAGAAGGAGAAACATCGCGCTAGTGAAGGACGGTATACTTTGATTCCATACAAAGGAGACATTCATGAATTCCTGCAAGATCTTTTTGGATCTCTTAGAAGTACAGCTACATACATAGGAGCCAGACAACTGAAAGAGTTTCCTAAAAGAGCAACTTTCGTAAAAGTAAATAGACAACTAACTTCCTATTTAGAAAAATACGATACAGGAGAATAAATTCAATCTAAATATCAAAAAACTCGCAAGGATTGCCCTTACGAGTTTTTAGATATTAGTCTATCTTGGCATAAATGCCACGCAGGCCTCTGTAACCAAAATTTGAATCCATACCGAAACCAACAAGCCACTGTGGTCCTGCCTTATCAAGAATCGAGTACTTAATATCAAAAGAAAGCTTTACATGTTCTTTCTTCTCGACTAGTACACAATACTCCACAGACTTCGGAATCATTCCTTCTGTGGTTTTGAGATAGTTATCGAGATAATTCATGGTGAGACCTTCATCGATCAGATCTTCCACAACAATTACATCTTTGCCAGAGAGTTTAAGTGAGGGTTTGCTACTAATTTTTACTTCGGTCGTAGCTTCTCCATCACCAACATATCTCTTAATACGAACTGTATCTACATAATGAGAAACTCCAAGATCTTGAAGCGCCATAGACAAAGCTGTACCGAAGTACATACCTCCGTTCGTGACAAAAAGCAACACAAGATTTTCTGAAGAAACATAATCTTGAGAGATCCTCTTTGCTATTTTTTGAATCTCTGACTCAAGTAACTCTGGACTCAATATTTCCTTAAAACTATAAGCCCCAATTTTGATAATCTTTTCTTCTTTTTCCATAATGGTTATTTTAATTATCTAAATATATTTTAAAATCATTTTTACTAACCATATTCCTAAATACAGATATTGTCAATTTAGACAAAAGGAATTTGCAAGATGAATCGTGTGCCCCCTTCGACATGTTCATACAAGACATCCCCTTGGTGTGCTCTGGCTATGAGTCTAGCACTGTATAATCCTATCCCTGTACCATGCTTTTTCGTACTACTAAACTTTTTAAATAACTTTTTTTGGAATTCTTTTGATATCTCTCCTTTATTGAAAAAATTCAAATGTAAGACATTGTCCGACTCGTAGATGTTCACATCTATCTCATCTTCTTTATTTAGCGAAGCATCAATAGCGTTACGTATAAGATTATTTACAACAGAATAAATGAGAGTCTCATCTACTAAAATATTTTTTTCTAAAAGATTTATGTCTACTTCTCTATTCTCTAAATTTCTTAATATGAGATTTATCTTTTTCTGATTCATTAATTCTAGAAAGTTTTTGTTTATCTTGTCTATCAATCTTCCTGTTTTTATCATCTTTTTGCCCTGGACTTCATGACCTCTCTCTATTTTGGCCAAAGAAAGATGACTCTCCATCATTTGAAGCATTTTCTTTCCACTTTTATTTATTACTGTAGAATATTTTTTTATCTCCTCTCTAGTTAGTTCATCTTCTATGAGAAAACTCGAATAACCAATGATTGTTGCCAGTGGACTTCTGAGATCATGATTCAATATGTTTATATAATTCTCAAGGGTCTCTAAACGCTTCTCTAGTGTTGCAACATCGAGGTTTTCAGTCGTGCTTTTAATTTGTGATTTTATATCTTGTGATTGATTTAAAGATTGTGATTTATTATTTTCTTTTTTATCCATTTTATTTTTTATTTATTAATGTTTCAATTTATTGTGTGTTTATTAAAAATAACATATATACTTTTTCTTATCAATAAAATACAGCATGAGACCACGAATTCTAGATAAACATAAAATTGACAAATCGATAAAATTAATGAATAATCAGAAAAAATACAAATAAATCTTTAACAAAGGAGGTACACAGTGGACACAAAAGTAAAAAAGGCTGAAAAAGAATTGGTTTTAACCGAGGATGATTTCTTGTTTATAGAAAGGATGCTCCTCGATATGGGTTACAGAGAATTCACAACTGGGGACTCAAAGAAAGAGTTTCTCCGTTTGAACTTATCTCCCCCAAGACCAATAGTCGGGAGAGAAGTGAGCTTTAGCTACAAGGCTAGAGAAAAGGGTAACAATTATACTGTTATTCTTCATACTACATATCTCAAAGCTTCAAAAAAGTGGAGGGATAAAGAAACTGACGCAGGATGGAATCTAATAACTGAAGGAGATAAGGCAAAATATTTTGCTAAACCATTCAGCAGAACAAAAGGATTCATTTTGAAATTTCTGCGTTATGCCTGGGTTAGCCGATGGAAGGTGGAGCATCGCCCACTGTGCCCGGAATGCCAAGCTTTGATGCATATCGCAAAGAAGGATGACAAACGCCAGTATTACTGGATTTGCCGAAACAATATCCGGCACACAGAAGACAAGCCTGTCTTCCTTCCTTGGGATTTTGGTTTACCACTCAAGGCTACTGCGTTTGTAAAAGTCAGGAGAGCTTATACAGCCAGATACAAAAAGAAAGTAAAAAAATCAGGGCTTAAAGTTACTCCAGCTCAAAAAATCAGGAAACCCTGGAAAGTAGGTAATCCCGAGAACTTAGTCTAAAAACAAAAGTTCTTCAAACATCAGAAAATGCGCACCTGTTAATCAGGATGCGCATTTTTTATTTAGTAAAACACAAAAAGAGCGCTCCATTTCTTTTATGAGCGCCCCCTGTTAAACAATTAAAATGAAAATATAGAGAGAATTTTTAGTCTCTCACATTAGAAGCTCCGCTTTGCTGTCCACTGCTTTGGAATTTGTCTGGTCTAACCGGACAAGCTTTGACCAAAATCGTTTTGACAGAATTATCCGGTTGAACATAATGGCGTTCGTGCCTCCTGCGAAGATGAAAGCATTTCTCTGAGCTTCTCCTAATAACAAAAGAGGTCTTGCCGTTGCTCTCTTCTTTTACCAAATGCATCACCTGTCCTTCGGTAACTTCGTCCCAATTAAGTTTATTGCCTTCAGTATCCAGATGGACACCTAGGTCAAAATCTCCATTTTGTCTTGGACCAAAGTACGGGTCACTGCCTGTTTCGAGATGAATTCCTTTTGCGTTTTTAAATTCCGAGATGATTTTACAGAAGCCATTGAAGAATGACACAGTTGCTGCCCAGCGAATATTGAACTCGCTGTAGTTGTCGATTCCCTCAGCTTCACCATCGTTAGTAGAAGGATATTCCCCTGTTTCCATATTTACTCGAATCACTCGAGGTATAAAGATGGACTCTGGAGAAAAGTTTCCGAAAAAATCAAGATTACCATCCTTTGCAAAGAGTCTTATGGCATGCATTTTTTCTTTTTGATAAGCATGATCATTTTTGCCCTTTGAGAGAATTGTCAGTTTTTCGAATTCCTTTCTCTCTTCGTCGCTATTACAAAACCTTTCGATTTCGTCCGGGATCATCAGGATTTGAATTTCTTTTTCCTTCCGACTTACCATCATCGTTTTAAACGTTAATGATATTTCACCATTATCTGAAGAGTGTTCAAAGAATGAATTCTCTGTTTTAATGATAAAATTATCGTAAGGCAAAGCATTCAAGTAGTTTCCTTTCTGAACGGGGAGAAAAGGTATCTCGGCTTCTTCATCCACCGAAAAAACTTTCTTTCCAAACATCCACTTTGAAATAAACATTGGAAAAAGAAGAACTCCTCCCATCTCTATCATTTCAGCAAAAAGCTCCCGATCATCACCAATATCTTCTCTCAATAGTTTTGGAACTCTTGGAAGAAAAGCATAATAATTCACTGGCTCTTTGTTGATTTCTAACAAAGTCCGAAGACTCTTGTAGTTGTTGATAGCTCGGAACAGAAATACTCCATTCATACTCATTTCAGAGCCAGGTTGAACCTTCAGATTGTTCAGTGGCTGACCGGTTCCATTCATCCTGTGGTAGTTCTGAAAACAAAACTCTCCATAGACGTTGGCATCTTCCCAAATACGCAACATTGCATCTAACACTTGTACTTTAATAATTTTCATTTTTTTGGATTTAAGTTAATAAATAGTTTATTTGAATAATTCCAAACTCCTCCTCAGAAGCCCAAAATTATTCAAATAAACTAAGACTTAAATCCAATGTTAAAGAACTAAATACCCCGGTATAATAGCATATTTATAGTGTTTTGTCAATGATGCATAAAATTAATAAAGGCAGTATTTTTGACCATACTGCCTTTACCTAATTACAAAACATTTCTGTTTTTTAGAGCTTCTTCCAACAGTTCTTCATTGGAATACTTCTTTCTTTCAATGGGAACAAATGGATCTTCGAGTGGACCACCTCCGGCAGGACGAATCATACGTACCCATCCGAAACTATCAGAGAGCCCCTGACTTTTATCGAATGGATTCTCTCTTGTGAATTGAATGATGGCACAGTTTGGAACTCTCCCCCATTCTTCTTCTGTGGAAAGATAATCATTTGCAGTATTGAGAGAATACCTCTCAAGCACAATCTTAAAAGTTCTCATCACGTGACCATGATTTACAATGATCACATTCTTCCCATCACATTCTCGAGCGAGTGTATCTAGGACAATTTTGACCCGCATGCACACATCAGCGATACTTTCTCCTTGAGGTGGACGGAATAAAAATGGCTGACTGTCATAGAACTTTTGTTCATTAGCATACTCTGAATCTCTCTCGCTTGGAGTAATAGCATTGAACAAACCTCCATCTCTTTCACGAAGATTATAATCCATCATCCACGAAGCATTTGGAAGGCCAAGATAAACAGCAGTTTGCATTGCTCTCACGTTGTTTGAGACAAGCATTCTAAAAAAAGAAGTGAAGTTGTTTTGAACAAACCACTCTCCTGCTTTCTTCGCCTGACTGATACCGAGCTCTGTAAGCAAATACTCAGACTCATGCAAACCCAAGAACTCTTTCGAGTACAAGGATTCATCTTTAGATTCTTCAAATTGCTTGCGAACTAGGTTCCCTTCTGATTGCCCATGACGGACAAGGAACAAATTTTTTGGCATTGCCATAATTGTATATTTATTAAATTAAACAATAAAATTTCTCTTATTTTCAACGTACCATATACCTATTTATTAGTCAAAAACAACAAAGCCGCTGGAATTTCCAACGGCTGTGCATTTTCTTCTTTTTTGAGATGACACTACAAGACAGCTCTGTGCTTGAAGTTGAGAAGCATGACGTCGATGTCTAAATTGACGGTTTGGTTCTCTGGTCTCGTCCGGAATTCTGCCAACACTTCATGATGCTTCTTTTGCATCTCTTCGTCTGTATAAAGGAAACAAAACGAAATTGCTCGGAACGCAGCCTCTACGTCATCGAGGAAAGAAAGAAGGGCCTTTTCTGCATCTTTATTTTTCTCCTCTGTACACATGATACCGATTTCGTTGATCAACATACATGATGGATAATCCCGCTTTTTACTCTTCAGTTGTTTGAGAATCGCGTCTACGGTCAAATCTGTGTTTCTCATTTTGATTCTTATTTAAAATTGAACAATTATATATCTTGCTCAAATTAGCATAAATACCACATTCTGTCAAGAATGTGGTATTTATTAGGAATTAATTAATATTTATTTAGAATTTTTAATCTCTGTAAGAAGTTCAATGATTTTTTCCAGCTTTTCATTATCCATACTATAAATTTCTTTCTGAAGATTTTCTATCTCTACTTTTGCCTTGAGATTTGTCTCATAATCACTCTGAGCTTGGTGACGATCACGCTCATTCTGGCGATTCTGAGCCATCATAATTATAGGAGCGGCATAAGCAGCCTGAGTTGAAAAAATTAAGTTCAACAAGATAAAGGGATATGGATCCCAATGACTTATGAGAGCAATAATATTTAGAGTCATCCATAAAACAACAAATATAGTTTGGAGGATAATGAATCTCCAAGATCCCATATTGTTTGCTACACTATCTGCAATGCGATCCCCTATTGTCATAGCTCGTTTATGCTTTTCATGCCATGTCTTTGCTTCTTCTTGTGTCGCCTCTTTTTTATTATCTTTCATATAATTATTCTTTATTATAACGATCTGGTAATCTACTCTTTATTTCAAAATAAACAGCCTTATAAAAAGACGGCTTTGCGACCCAATCGCTTTCATTACTATTTACAATCCAGTTTACAAGTTGTTCATTGGTATAGTCCTTTACAAGATTCTTGGCTTCATTGTATGGCAGCTGTTTGATTTCTAAATTTTTAAATCTTTTATGTGCATCAGAAATGACAAAGTGGACAAACTTTTTAAACAAGATATCATTTTCTTTGATCTTGTTTTCTTCACTAAGACTGACCCCAGTATCAACTCCAACAGCCTTAGGTATTTTTGAATCTTCTTCACTGTTATCAACCTTTTTATTTTTATTAAAATCAAATCGTATAATTTCTCCCATGTGTTTATTATATCATAAAATAATGGCTTGTTTAAAACACCATATATAACAAAAACTTTTATTATTAAAAGAAACTGTAGTATAATATGAGCATGGAAAATATGACTATATTGTTCGATGTATTAATAGCTTTATTATCAATTTGGGTTCTCTTCAAATTAATAGGTTACGGAGGTGAGATAGGAAGATCTTTATCACAAGTTGGTTACGGAATTGTTATTATTGGGTTTTCTCAGATGGTTGAAACTGCAGGGCTTATGTTTTTTGATAACAATGTATTCGACGTACACCTTATACATCGTTCAATCCTTACTGTTGGATTCTTCCTCGTAGCATGGGGATTCAAAAACCTGATGACTAAAAAGGAACCAATAAACCCATCTAATCAATAAATAATTTTAAAATAAAACTAAATTCTCAACGATACCCGTTGTCGTCGTTGGGAATTTCAGATTATCTCCAAGCAAAAGAAAATCGCCTTTCAACGATTTTCTATGAAAGGCGATTAATAGTCGCGAGTTTTCTTCTTAAAAATAAAAAAAGCAATGATAGCTAGGGCAAATACACCCAAGACTTCGAATGTAATATACATTACATTCATCATCTCTTCGTGCTGTTTTTTCTTTCTAGCCGCAAGTTCTTGCTTCATTATCTCAACTGGTTTATCACCAAGTCTTTTGATAATATCATTCACCGAACTTGTAACGGCTTCCTCCCACTGTTCTTTTTCACATAATGGGATAGTGATCTCGTCTTCAATCTGACGGCAAGTAATGTCTGGAAGAAACTCTTCCATCCCATAACCAGGCTGAATTCTCAAGATTTCATCTTCGGACGAGATAATCATCAAAACTCCATTGTTCACTCCAGATTCTCCTACACCCCACTTATCGAATATGACTTGGATATAATCCTCCATATCAATTTCGTCTCCTAGGGTCGGAATTGTTAGCACAGCTATTTCAACACCAGTCTTCTTTTTGTAATGACGGATGATGGAATTAATCTTTGCTTCATCTTTATCCGGAATAATACTGGCATAATCCGACAAATAATTTATCGGCTGGAGATCGGTGATTTCGAGAGTGTCTTTGCTTGTATGCTTTTGCAGAGAATCTGCAAAAGAAGCTGAGGCACCAGCACCGCCTGATTTACCCTTTCCAAAACCTGGAAATGCAGTGGTATCCACCTTTGCACTATCAGGACGATAAGAATGGTAAGAAGAGTGATAATAGTACGGGTTGTAAAATATTACCGGCCGCGTGTAGACAAAAGAAACCTGATGATGTGCATACTTTGAAGTAGTAATCGTCTTTGGCTTTGCAAATGGTTTACTGCTTGTGTACTTACTGATCGATTTTGTAGATGTTGAAGTCTTTTTGAAACTTCTTATCCCTCTTGATCCACCAGATCCAACCTTGGAATAGTTTTTGCTACTAACCCTAGTAGTTTTTGAACTCGAAGAAGAACTGCTTGATCGAATTTTGCTACTACTACTGCTACTACGATAGCTGCTAGATCTGAAACTGCTACTTCTAGCGCCACTACTAATACCACCCCCAACTTTGGCAAACATATCAGTTTGACAATTGAAGATAAACAAAAAAATTAAAACAATCGTTTTTTTCATTTTTTTTGATTTATTAATTTGTTAGACTTATTTGAATTACTTTAAATTCCATATAGAACTTCAAAGCAATTCAAATAAATCCTTGAATATAAATCATATATCAAGGAGCAATTACTCTTATATAATAGCATATTTGTAACATTATGTCAATATCATCCTATAGAAACTTTTGTCAAATATGACTTAAATATTTTTTACTACACAATCTTTGTATGTTATAGTCCCCTTCTCGTCTACAAAAGCCGTATCTCCTTTGTTCCAAAATACGATAGATTCGTTAAAGTTCACATAGCGAGCACCAGAGCCGGAAAGTACTTGAGGCAAAGACATATTTCTACCATCAGACAGGGAAACATATACTCGATCTTTATAGAAGTCGGCTTTGATATTCTTCCCCTCTTTGCAACTGAAGACAACTTTATTCACAATCGTATTTGAAAATTTATAAACTACAGATGAGTCAAAAGTTAATTTATTTATATCTATAGACTCTGCTTTCGTCTCTGGTCCAACATCACCAAATCCTCGTATGAATCCATCAGTAGTTTTCTTGAATGCTACCCAGCTAGTAGACTCCATCCCCTCTGATTGAAACGTGTAGTCGGCTAGTATTATTCCATTCTTGTAAGTCCCCTTCAAATTACCGGTCGAGCTATCCTTCTCAAAATTTTTAATATCAAGTGTTCCAGATACAGACTCGCTCTGCTCGGATGAGATAGTAAGGATGTATACATCATTTGCCAAATGCCCTATATAAGTACCAACGATAGATTCTTCTGGAACTGTTTCTTTAGTATCCGATTGCCCATTATTAGATTTCTGATAATAGAAGAAAATACCAAGACCCGCGACAATAATAAATATCAATGCAAAAATTATTTTAATAGTTTTATTCATACTACTATTGTAACATGGTTAAGATTTGTCATTTAGATACTTACCAGCAATACTTAGAGCAAACGAAGGAAGAATTACACAGACAGTTGCCAATAAAAATTGGCGTAATTTTTGTATTAGAAATACATGACTATTTCCATCTGGTCCTCCAACCAAAATCATTGAAATACCAATGAGACCAAAGAGTATGGATGAATAGATGAAAACTTTTGTTGCTATTTTTTGCATAGGTTAAGTATAACACAAATACACTTCCAATAAAAAACTCCCAATTAAGTACCAATAAGCAAAAACAGCCCACAAACATTTCTGTCGTTGGGCTGTTTTCATTCCATTTATTGTGGAACTTTTGTGAGCTTTTCTTTGAGCTCTTTTTCTTTGTTTTGGAACTTCAGAAGAACCTCATTGTCTGACTTGTTCAGAATTTTCTGATAAAGCTCTTCTCTTTTCCAGTTGGTTAACATACCACATTCATAAGGAGCACGAAGGTGATAAATCATGCCTCTGAATACACTGCAAGGAATTACCCCACCTAGGTCTATCATCCTTTCGACGCCTTCACTAAAGGGACAAGCAGAACATATAATGCCGTCGTAATCCCTCTGATAGCAATCATGCTTCATTTTTTTGTACCAATCCCAGTAATAGGTTTTACCCTCTGGGGCAGGAGGAAGAGTTTGCCCTTGTTCAACTTTTGGGTAATCATTCGGAGGAATAATTCCGAATTTTTCAGAAATTTCTTTCAGAAAGCGGACCGATAATTCCCCTGCTTCTTTGATTGCTTTTGAAATCTCTCCGTCAGGGTCTTCGATGCGACCATGGGATAATCCGTGGTTAGTGCTCCATATAAAGCCACCTAATCCTTCAATAGCTTCCCAATAGTCAGTTTCTGTTACGGGTTGTTTTATTTCCATTTTCAAATCTCCTATATTAAGTGAATGAATTTTCTTTCACATTACATTTTCCTACTTGTAAAGTCAAGCAAAAGAAAACACCCTCTTTCGAGGGGGTTTTTATTCAATATTGCTTACGATGAGACTATCGATTTATAAATCTCATCTACGGTTTCTTCTAGAGTTTGATCACTAGAATTAATAATCTGACAATTTAATTCATTCTTCTTTTCTGAAAAATTTTTATGAAGTTCAATGGTTCTCACACGAAGATCTTTATCATCACCCCTATTATCAAAACGTGCAAGCAGGGCTTCCAGTGATGGCATAAGTAAAAATGCTTTGAAGTTTTTGTCTTTGAAAGAATCTGAATATTGTGCTAGTAACTTTCTCCCAACTACATCGTCAATAAACACACTGAAACCTTTTTCTAGTAGATTATTTGCCATATCACAGGCATTCTTGACACTCAGAGAAACTTGTAAATCCACTTCCTCACTATGAGGCCAAGGTCTTGCATAACCGCCCTTTATCATATGACGAAGTGTATCCACTTCTATTACAGCACTTCTTTCAAATTTACTAGCTAATGCTTTTGATACAGAAGACTTTCCAGACCCTGCCGGACCAGTGATTAGGCAAATAAAAACTTTTGTTGCTATTTTTTGCATAAATTAAGTATAGCACTCTAAATAACGTCCGCAAACAAAAATTCGTGAGGGGTTGCCTCACGAATAATGTCCGTTGAATAATTACTGCAAATTTAGATCCAGAAAAATTTTAATGATTTCTGCCCCCGTATTGTTCCCCATCTGGGTTTTAGGGAAAAAGCCGTCTACAAAATGGGGCCTGGGTGAGTAGGTGGAGAAGACATAAACCTTCGCTTTTGGGTTTATTTTTTTAATCTCCTCAGCAAGTTTACTTCCATCTTTTTCCTGCCTTGTGAAAAGCTCGTCCTTCTCGTCGTGGAACATGTCGCTTGTGATAACAACTACATCCTCATCCTTTGGGACAATCTGAAGGGCTTTTTCGAAATTCCCCTCATAAATGACATTGTCTAATAGGGGGAACACTTCTTTGATTCTTTTCTCGATAACAGAAAGAGCATCCGGAATCGACTGAACGATCATAATTTTCATAACCAAAATTTTAAAAGATTTGTAACAATTTTATATCACATTACATTTTACTGCTTGTAAAGTCAAGAAAGAGAAAACCCGTAAGAGTTTTCTCTTTACGGGTTAAAAAATCTTTACTAAGACAATTACAATACTTACTATTTGCATGAAGCTAATAATATAGGCTTCTTTTTTGTAATAAAGATAAGTATTATTGATATGCCCTATAAGTAAAGCATACCAACCAATCTCCATCTTCATCCCTAATGCAATAAAAGCAAATGCAAAAGCAATTGTTGCTACTGTTTGAAATATCCAATATGGCCTTTTCGTTTTTACTTCTCTTACAATTAAGATAATTGATAATGCAAAACTTGTGATTATCACTATCCAATCAAAAAGTTGTAACCCGGAAATGTGGTAAGTCCATTTGTATAATCCGTAAGCAGATAAAACTGCAAGACCAGCAACTATCCCAGCTACCGCTCTTAACTTTATTGCTACATTAAAAAATGAAGTTAGGGTGTATCCTAAAATAGATAACCACCAACCCCATACACTTCCTAATGCCAGAAAATACTTGGATAACATAAGTGAGGTTGAAGCTGTAGCTTCAAGAGCTCTCAAACTTTTTTTCATTTTATTGGTTTTATTGGTTTCCAAAAAAGACCTAAATCTCCTTTGGGGACCAATAAAATCAAAGTATCAAAGAACTATACTAACCTTAGTAGTATAGCATAATATAACATATTTGTCAATATCTGCTCCGTGAACGAGATCTACCTCATTTTAGAAGTATCCATCTTTTCAATAATTTTTCTGATCTCTTTTTAAAAATATCTCTATCTAAATTATATTTATCCGCTATATCTTCTAATTTATGAATTTTCTTTGGATTTCTAACTTCTGTTATTTTTATATTCCTATCAAAGCTTTTCCCTATTTTTCTAAAGAATCTCCACCTCAGTGTATATTTAGGAAACATATAAACGAGACCAATATAAAAATGTGATTTCTTCAATGGAAAATCAAGCTCATGATGCCCAGACCATTTAGCTCTAGTGTACGTATACACTACGTCCGATATCTCACTCCATTTATGAATAAAACCTTGAGCTTCTTCTAATTCTTCCAGCTCATCTTTTACATCTTGAATATGCCAATTTATATCATGTTTGGGCATATCGAGATATGAATGCCATTTATTAATTAGATTCATAAATTTAATTATATTACTTTTTTAATATCCAGCCAAAACAAAATACCCCATTTCTGGGGGTTTTATTTTGGCTACCGATACAGGTTCAGAACCTTGACCTCTCAAATCTTGTAAGGGTTTTTGAGTTACTTTTGAAGTGGGATCGGGACGCGGGTCGGTCGGTTTGAGTTTATCCTATTTCCCTGATTTTCTCCTATTGCAATCTTTGCAAAGCATTTGGCAATTTTCAGCAATAGTTTTTCCTCCTTCATGCCATGGAGTAATGTGATCAGCTTCCATTTCTCCAATCTCCCATTTCTTTTTTTTATTTTCACCTTTGCAGTTAGGACAAATACCATCTTGTCGTTCATATGCTTCTCTTTTCATATTTGGTGTAAATGCACGAATAGATAGATATCTTTCTTTACAAGTTAGTACATAAGGATAAATTCCTGATTTTTTTGTAACATCTTCATCTTGCATTAATTTTTTAATTTCTTCTTCTAATTTTTCAGAATTAAGCTTTTTATTCTTAAATTCATTATAAAGTTCACCCCAATTTACACCCACCATTTCTTTTCTATAATTTGGAAAAGTTTTTCGTACCCAGTGAATTACATCTTGAAAATATTTCCATAATTCATCGGCACTTTTATCATGTTGATGTTTTGCCATGTACTCTTCTATTTTTTCGTTGTTTATCCAAGATAAAGCAGTTTCTAAATATTCCTGCCTAATAGGTGATCCTGTAATTAATTGACCCCCATCATTTGCAAGTAAATAAGCTGCACAATTTGATTTGCTAAACTTTAATTTTGCATCAGAAAGCCAGGGACCAGTATATACAGCATTTCTCAATTCTTGATCTGTTAGTTTTTCACCGGCAATATTAATTATTTTAAACCAATCGAGTTTTTCCTTGTCATTTCCTTCGCAGTGATAAATCATAAGATCATAATTCAGAATTTGCTCTTGTTCTTCTTTAGTTAGATTATGAAACATCGCTATCCTCCCATTAAATTCAATCGAAAAATCTCCATTTACAAATTGAGCAATACTGATTGTTCTTTGTTGTCCATCTAATACTTCAAAATTTCCATCTTCTTTTTTAACCCAATACATCACATTGAGTGGAAAACCATTCTTTACAGTTTTAATTA
Source organism: bacterium (assembly GCA_021831595.1). GTDB lineage: Bacteria > Patescibacteriota > Minisyncoccia > Phycocordibacterales > UBA9973 > UBA8515. The sequence continues at coordinate 10,322 of JAKBMK010000015.1, read as the reverse complement.
CCTCATCTCTTTGTTTTCCACTATACACAAATTCTCGTTGATATTTAGGACGAATATCTAACTTACCACTAAAAGCAGAGACCCCTTCTTCAGCGCTGTCTCTGTAGTCTTTTACAACATCTCTTATTCTTATTTTATGCAAATCTATTTTCATATTATTTAAATTTTATTTAATAAATGAGGGATTATTATAAAAGCTAAGCCAATAAAGAAAAACAGTGAAAAAACCCAACCTATTTTTTTATATTTATCTTTAATAACTTCTGAGTCTAATAAAAACATTACCCCAAATAAAAAGCCTAATATAAAAGATACAAAAAGAAAACTAAAACCAATTTTGTCATAAATACTATCGATTGTTTTTAAAATATTTATTTCACCAACAATAAAAGCAATAAAAGAAGTAAATACCCCAAAAGTAGCGAACATATCTTTTTTTAGAGAAGCTACTTCTTCTTTAATCGTATTTTTAGCAATTTCTTCGGCCTTTTTCTCAGTGGTAATAATTGCCTGCTGAAAAATAACATCTTGTTTTTTATAGATTTCGCTTTTGGCTATTTCAACTTGTTGATTAGAAATTGTTTTAATTCCTTCAACTATAACATGACCTAATTTTTTACTTTCTTCATCCATAATTTTATATTTGAATATTAGGTAAAATTGCTTTTAATGCGAAAAAATATATTTGTCCACTTTCTTCGCCTACAAGCATTATAGAAGGTACAGTACGACCACCAAGTTGAATACCTTGTAATGTATCTTGAAAACTTTGCATAAAAAAGCCCTCTACAATAGTAACTTTTTCTTGTATTTTAATTTCTCCTTTAGACATTTTTTCATTTAATGCCTTTAAAATTTCATCTTTATGTTCTGAAAAATTTTTTTGATTATCCATAGATTATTTTTGTGGTTTCTTATTTTTAATTAAAATTCTCATATAAACAACCTTTAATTCACCATTTATACTAACAACTGGACCTCTATTAAGGTCATTATAATTTTTAGCATCTTCTATTGTATAAGTTTTTATTCTTAATCCTTCAGAATTTTGTCTGTCTGCTATCCAAATTATTTCAAATTGGTCGGGATTATATTTATCAAGAAAAGTAATTGGTACACCAATAACGCCCTCATAATCCATTGGGATATCTGATACTTTATCAACATTTATAGCCTCATAATTATCATATTTTGGATATTCTTTTGATGAATATTTTTTATAAAAAACCAGGTTTTCGTGTCGCTTACCTGTATCAAGATTTGTATACCAATTGACTGCTGGAACTTTGACGTATCCATCATTTGGATTATATCCTTTCCCTTTAACAAATTGTTTGTTGGCCTCAAGGTCGTTATTATAGGGAGTCTTATATACCATTGACATATTAAAACCATAACCAGACCATAATTTATTTTCTTTAATTAATTTAAAAACTTCTTTATATGTAATTGCATTCATATTACCTAAAATCAAAAACTTTTTGTTGTGTTCAATAAGTTGTGCAATATATTCCCTAAAAAGTGAAAATGGTGGATTTGTCACAACAATATCAGCCTGCTTCAAAAGTTCTATACTTTCTGGACTCCTAAAGTCTCCATCTCCTTCAAGTGGTGACCATTCATTATTTTTATTCTTTTTTAATTGCTCTGCAATATCCCTTATATCAAAAGCCCCATCTCCATCCAAATCATCAACTTCATTGATAATAAGTTTATTAGCATTTGTTTTTGGTCTCCCTTTTATTGACTCTAGTGTTTTATCATCGCCAAATAAACCCAACTGTGTATTTGCAATCGGTGATGGTTTATAACTAGTAGCAATAAGTCTTTTTAATTTTAATGCTTTAAAATTGGAAGCAAAATATTTGAAAAAATTACTTTCAAAAGGGTCATCACAATTACAATAAACAACTTTATTTTTAAATTGTTCTTTGTAATGTTTTAATTCTTTTTCAATATCAATAAGTTGAGTGTAGAACTCATCTTTCTTTGCTTTATTGGCATTGTGTAGATTTTTGTTTGAAGACTTCTTCTTTTTTTCAGTTCCCATAAATAAAGAGGTTCTGGGACTTTTTACTGGGGCTCGGTCATTTGCACCAGAAATCTCTGCTCGCGTGGAAGGAGTCCTTCCGTACATTTGATTGGCATGGAGCTTTAGGTGATCTAGAAACAACCAAGAAAGAAATAGCTCATTTAATGTCGTTAATATAATTTATTTGGTATGACAAAAGGTATACCAAATGGTAACCAAAAGACAACCAATATAGGCTATATAGGGGCTATATAGGGGGCCTATAGGGGGTATGTAGGAGCCCTATTAAAAAAGACCAATCTCAGACAGAAATGGCCCCTATTCATTACTCATAATGTATTTATCGTTAACGTATTATGTTTTTTCGAGTAACAAGTAACGTTTTACTCATACGGTAATTTGATGTTAGAAATTCCAAGCATCGAATCACGAATACGTTTTTTATTATGTTTGGATGTTTTAGGTAACAAAAATGCAAGAGCCCGAGTTCGGACCGTTTCATTTTTTTCTCCCAGATAAGAATATGGTTTATATAATTCTTTGTTTGGGAGAACATTAATAATGAAATTATTGGTCAGATTAAACTCTGGCTTGCGTATGGGCGTGATATCGTTTTTCTTGTAAGCTATTTCCCAGAAAAATCAATTCAAAAAAGATACTTAAATGGTTCCATAGAATTATTTCATTCGCATTCTACGTAATGGCAGGTTTTTAGTCCTAGTCTTGGTGGCCTTATATATCAAACTTTCATCTGATATATCATTATACCGAAATACTTTGCGAATTAATCTAGAAAACCCTAGTTAGATTAAGTATTTCAGCTCTTTTATTTTAGACTCCGCCTCTTGCATAATTGGCCAACGGAGTCCCTTGATGTGCCCATACGGCACTTTATTTAGTTATTATTTGCTATCAAGAGCAGAAATTAATAACATTGTAGCTTGCTTTATAAACAAAAAAATCCTCTCAGGACATATCTAGAGTATAGATACGTCGTGAGAAGATTCTTCGTTGAACGTAATTACTCTGCTGTCCTGGTGACTCTTTATCGAATCACGTGATTGATACTAACATAGTCTATATATTTCTTGCAAGCAATTTACAAAAAATAAACTCTGAAAACAATTAAAGATGTGTTTTCGTAGATCTACGAAAAAGAAAAATAGAAGTTAATTTAAGAAAAGTCTTATAAATATAAATATAATCCATAATCTAGATAATGGAACATATCATAGCTGGATCACTCTTTTAGAGTATCTATTATTAGTTCCATCTTAGCTGGATCTTTACTCTCCGCGTATCGTCGTAACGCCGCTACACATTTATTATCTACCCAGAATTGATATCGAGCTTTGCTCCAATCATCTAGCGTAGCCCCTGGATGGGAATCAAAGAAGTCATTGGTCCATTTGTCCATATCTATTTTATATTCAGCCATTCCAGCATCAGTAGTCTTATCATAATCATCAGGGCACTTATGGTGAGTTGCTATCGTTCCGCGTTTCGCCGCAACGAAAATGATACCTAGTACCATTAAGATAATAAGTATAGAGGCGTATAGCATCTTCCTTTTCATTAAAAGCCTAACCATCCTTTAATCTTAGCCCATAGGCCCTTATGTTTTACTTCACTAACACTCGGAGCAGTATTAGTCTCTGTGATTACTGTTTCTACTTTAGCAATACTAGGAGTAATTTCTTTTGTGTCTCCTTTAGTGATATTTACTTCCAGTGTTTTCTCTGCCTGTGGAGTTATTACTTTAACAGTTGATCCTCCACCTCCACCAACAGGAATTATCTTTTTATCTGGTATTAAATTACATTGTGTTTTAAACATATTCCATTGATATCCTTTATTACAGTCACAAACCAATCCACCCTTATTGTTAAGAGTTCCATTCCAGATACTATTTAAGCCATATTCATCCTTACATATTTGATCATTTGATTTTACTGGAACGGAATTTGTAACATATGGAATTTGACTCTGATGTAATATTTCATCTAGTTTCTGCTTTTGTTGTAATTCTCTTTTTGAGTCCAATAGTTCCTGCTCTATTCTTCTTTGTCGTTCTAAAATACTAGCTTGATTAATTTCTTGATATTTTTGGTCTAATCTCGCAGCTTGATCCCTTAATGACTGTTGATATATCTGACTTGGTGTAGGCACAATCTCTACCTGTAATGGATTAGTTATAGAACCAGGATAAGAAGGATCATAGTATGCATGAGAAAAAGTTATAGGCATAAGTACAAAAACTAACATTATATAACTTTTTATATTTCTCATGAGATATTCTTTTGTTTTTATGAATAAATCTCAGTGGCAGACAAACAAAAATCCGACCACGGAGCAGAGACTTTCGTCCCTCATACAGTTTCCTGTATGGCCTGCAAAGACTAACCCCATGATCGGGTTTTTATGTCTTTGCAGGACTGTTATTAATTCACCATGCATTTATTGCTAAATGTTTAGGCTACTGATTCAATTTTACTAACAAATCCATTATAACATTACATATTAAAGGCAACAACAGACCCAAAAAGTACTCAAATTTTTTTGCGAAAATTTTGAGGGGCTCAATTTTCAAAATCCACAATTTTTTGAAAACGTACAAAGGGTAATGTATCACACTACGCGCCACGCATTATGGTGCTATAGATCGAACCACCCCGCGGGGTACCCCTTTTAAATTAACAACCCAAACATCAAAAACTATGTAGATGGAAGTAATTATTAATAACAAAAATACTTCTACACGTTGGTCGTCGTGATTATTACTAATTTATAAATATATATGGTTCAAAGTATTAAACAAATATTAGAAGGTCCAGAAGTATCTGGATATATGGGGTCAGAGAAGACTCGTTCTCTAGTAGAGCAAGAGATAGTTAAGCGCTGGGGACCTAGCGAACTCAAAAATTATGACCCAACGAGATCTGCCCTAACATTTAGAAAATGGGTCCAGCTTGGTTATGCTCCCAAGAAAGGCGAAACTGCAATTCGTTCTTTCATAATGACAGAGTCTAAAGACAAGAATGATCCAACAAAGGTCGTAAAAAAGATTAAGAGTATCTACTTGTTCTATTTTAGGCAAGTGACTGAGCTCAAGAATACACAACATGAACACAACAACATTTAATAGAAATGTCATTTCTCCTTTTCAGCCACAAATGAAACAGCCATCAAATGTAATTGATATAAGAGACAGAAATCACCCTGTACATGATGAAATAAGAAAGCTCTGTAGTGCTAAGTATAGTATTCAAGTCAATTTTGAAGAAGATACGGCTACTTTAAGCTCGTTCAGTCACATACCTGGACTTATATCTATTCTTTGTAAGTTTACTAACCCAGATGGTCAAATAATAGCTTACGGAAGAAGCTGTGCTGTCTTCAGTCGAATGAATAGGTATATGGAGAGAACTATTTCAGGTGCGATAAACGGAGCTTTCCTATCCGCCTCCAACAACGCTATTAAGATATTTGAGGCTTTAAGGATGAACGAATCAGAGCAAGTAGATAAGCCAGTGCAATATGAAGAGGCAGATTTGGCTACACCTAAACAAAAGTCATATCTACTCACTCTTGCAGAAAAATTACCATCATCAGAAAAAGAAAGATGGCAGAGAGAAATTAATAATAGCTTATTAACAAGACTTGAGGCTAGTGACAAGATTAGCACTCTACTAAACAAATAAACCATGATAACAAAATTAAGAAATTCAAGAAGATCTAGACAAAATTATATGTCTGATTTTGATTATGAAGGTGATGGAATAATGATAACAAATAGGCAAAGAGAACGCCTCATTAGTTTGTATAATTACAACATCCAAAATGACGATGACCGTTATGACAGAATTGCTGAATTAGATAATCTAACCTCTACAGAGGCAGAAGATATCATATTTCAGTTTGAATCTGCTACTTGGTCCTAATACAACAAACAAAAGCGGAGTCTCACGACTCCGCTTTCTTTGTGTCTCAATTTCTATTTAAGTAAATCTTCCAACTCAGAAGACAATAAAGCACTTTTATTAAGTAAAATTTGTTCTTTCTGATTTAGATTATCAGCAGTCATACGAATAGTTTTTGTAGAAATAACATCTCCAAATATGATTCCTTTTGTTTTCTTGAAGTAAGCTACATTCTTATCATTAAATAAACTAGCATACTGTTTTAGTTTTTCTTCTGAAGCTGGCCTACTACTTGAACCATTAGCATTAAAGTTAATAATTTTATTTATCGATTCATTTTCTTTTATTACAGAAGAAATATCTCCATCTTTAAACTCAATCCAATAATCGCTGAGAGAATAAATGACTCTAACAATTTTACCATCTATGGTCTTGTAATAGTAAATAAAACTAAAAATATCTGTATGAAAGTCCTGAAAGATAACAATCTCTTTTAAATCTGTAACAGTTTTAATATTATATTTATCTAGAAGATTAAGATAAGTTGCCCTCCAATTCTTTAACCAATTTACAATAAAAAACTGGTCAATAAATAGCGGTTTCAAGTCCTGCTCTAGATTGGCATCACTGACTTTATTCATCTGTATGGTCAATTTATTAAACAAACTTGGTATATCATCAATATCAACACCTTTAGCTTTCAAATAATCAATATCAGGAATAATCTTTCTATCCATATACCAAAGGAGGTCATAAATATCTCTTCCTTTTTCTTCAAACACTTCACTTCCTACTCCTCTCGTACCTCTTAGAAAAATAGCTGCGATTTTACTAGCCATTAGATTAGACATGTTGTATGTCTTTATCAAAAAAGAGAACTGATTATGATTTATTGGTATTTTCTCTGTTGCCATTTTAGGGGCAGTAAAACAATTTAAATCAACTTTTATATGAACCACATCAGATGTATGTCCTAGTTCTAATTCTTTACCAATATTAAAGTTAAGTCTTACTCCACGATTATTATTTTCTTTTATAGTAAGAAAGCTAGAATCTGTGTTATATGTTTTTATAAAATAGTCTTCTATTTCTCCCTTTAACTTTTTTGTAAAATCTTCATCAATTTTTTCATCTATTTCAAAGTCTAAGTCCACAGACATACGATCTAACTCATGACAAATACGAAGGGCGGAACCTCCATACATGGTCCAATTACTAAATTCTTTATGCTGGTATATAAAATTAAGGACATAATACTGCAATTCTTCTTTTAGGGTATTACGCTTAGTTTCAATATCTGAAATACCTTTTGCATTTACTTCATCTATCTTTGTCTTCAGTTGTAAAATTATCTGATTATTCATTTCTTATATAGTCCCTTATTAATTTATAAAAATTATCTCTTTCTTTTCCATCCATTTCGTCGATATCAATCCTTAAACTTTCCACAATACTATCTATTTCTTCTATTTTGATACCTCTCAGCTGATTGGTCCTAAAATAAATCAAATCAAAAAGAGCTTTTGATGGAGTCGCAATAAAAAATTCAAACTTTCCTTTTACCAAAGAGTAGTCTTTAAATAATTTTTTGTTTATTGAGTGATAAGAAAATGTATTTATTTTAGTAATATAGTCTCTAGTAACTTTTTCTGAAACAGAAGTTATTGTATTTATTATTTCTGTTGTTAGATTGTAATACTGCAAAGCAGCCCAGGAACTAACATAAGAAGGTCCTCTTAAAACATTAGCCAAGTAAAAAATATATGATATATCATTCTTGTTATTATTATAAAAATCAGTTGTTATGTACAATCCTTTTTTAAGCTGAATTATTTCTTTACTTTTGATATAACGGCTAATGTAAGTATCCATCGTTGAATCCTCTAATCCATATGAATTACCAAGCTGGCAAAAAGTAGCCTTATTGAAATAAGGTAGGGATTTGAGCTGTTCAATTAGGTTTTTCTTGCTTTTCATAACTATGACAATAGTGTATCATTACTGAAAAGTGAAGTCAATACGACCCTAGCCCCTTATTTTCTAAGCTCTCTTTCTACAACCCTACTTACAATATAAGGCATTATTTGGGCTAGCTTTTCAATAACAAGGTCAGGATTGGGGTTATTAACAACCACATCGACAGTAGAGACTTCTTTTATATTACTTCTCTTGTTCTTCTTTATCATAACCTAGTATATTAATATGAATGTTCTTTTTAAGAATTTTAGATAAGTATCTATCTACATCTGCAAAGCTTCCTATCTCGTCCACCAGACCCAATTTGAGAGCATCCTGGGCTATTATAGAGGACCCATCTGCAATGGATTGGACTTTCTCTACAGGTAGGTGTCTATTCTCCGCTACTTCATTAATAAAAATCTGAGCTACTTCATTTACTTGTACCATAACTAGTTTCTCTTCTTCTGGTGTGAGTGGTTTATCTGGGTTTAACATATCCTTATATTTACCATATGAAAGTTTATTGAAAGTTAGTCCGTCATTCTTATTCTTTGCTGTATTATCAAGATATGAAATCGTTACGCCGATACTCCCAACGTCCGACACAGGTAATGCAAATATACGCCCTGTGGCTGAGGCAATCCAGTAGGCAGAAGAATCTCCAAGAGTACGAATCAATGAAACGGTAGGTTTGTGAGTCTCTTTTATTGCTCTAGTTATTTCTTGCGCGCTTGCCGTATCGCCGCCAGATGAGTTTATGATAAACGCGATGGCTTTTACTCGTTTGTCCTTATCTGCTTTTCTTATTTCATTTACAATATTAATAGAAACGGCGTTACTTTTATCAATAGAGCCATCGCTATTATATATAGGAGAAGATACAATTTGACCAGTGATTGGAATTACAGCTACGTTTGAGTGATTATCTTCATCTTCGAACCAATTAACAACTGAAAACAATAATACGATAACTACTACGATAATGATAATTATGTAAGGCTTCTTTAATTTCTTTAGTTTAGATAACATAGACTAATTCTATTCTATTTTATAAGTCCTGCCAAATTTCTAGTGCGTCATCTGCATCGAGCCCAGTATCATCAACAACCTCCTGTAGCTGTTCTGCTTCATCTAAACTTAAATCATTCTCTTTAGCTATTTGAAAAGTTTCTTCGTCCATATTATTTTTTGCTTAATTTATATTTATAATAACTCTTCATTAAATTAACTATTACCATACTCATATCTCGTGTGAGTTTATTTGTTTTGTCGATATAATCCAGAGACTCAATTTTTAGATGTTCATTTATGTATTCGTGAATTACAGCATCACAATAAAAATATCTAGTTGTTTCTATTGTGCCTCCCATAGAATAATAAGCTTTTTCATTTGATTTATCTTTTGGTGCATCAAAAAATCTTTTTATAAAAGAATTTCTTAGTTGTGTACCCGAGTGATCGTAATGATAGGTTATATTGCTTCTAACTCTCGCAATTTTAGATAAATAACTGTTAGAATTATTGTTTGGATTTAATGCTATTGCTAAAATATTGGTCCATTTATTTTTTAATTCCTTATTTAACCCTTTTTCTATCAACTTGAATCTAAAACTTTTAATTATGTCTTCATTTTTACTTAGTACAATAAAGAACTCATCTATTAGAGCCACTGATAATTTCATTATTTGCAACTGCATACCAGCATACTCTCCACTATGAGCATTTATTTCTCCTGGAATTGGTTTCTCATAATCTTTTTTTATAAGGTCATTAAATAATATAATTCCCTTCAAATCATTAAAGATTAACCCCAAGGATAAAAATAAATTATCTATGTCATCTATATTTGATTTATCAATAATCTTAGATGGAGGTATCGATTCAAGATTGCAAGTAAATTTATTCATAAATATTATTATATTATTTTATGCTTTTTAAAAGCATTACATCTTTTACAAGCTATTCTTAAATTAGATATATCATTTGAACCAAAACTCTGCGCAGGAACTTTTTTCCCATTTTTTGGTTTCATTCCTCTTATTATTTTATTTAATTCATTAGTAGAAAGTGGAATATAATGGTCAACATCAAAAATCTTTTCTTTACTACAATCTTTATGAATATTTAATTGACATTTCTCGCCATATTTATAAACTAGTTTTTTAAAAATATCGTTCCTGATTTTATCAAACTCTTCTCTCTTGATTTTAGAATCTCTAAAATCAAACATCTTATAATATTCCTTTTTAAATATTGGAATATTATTTTTCGCAAGTTTATTTAAGAAAAAATCATAGTCTTCTTTATATTCAAAATTATTCATATATTACTCTTCATTTTCTATTCTTTTCCTTCTTTCATCTAAAGTTTCTCCCTCATACATCCAATAATCAGTTCCGGCTCCGCCATCT
>JAKBMK010000022.1 GCA_021831595.1 bacterium | reverse complement strand
TTCTTGAGGAATTTCAAGAGTCGAAAAGTGCAAAGAAACCAGGTCGTGAGAAATTCAGCGAAATGATGAGTAAGATTGAAAGTTTAGACGGTGTTGGTATCCTCGCGTGGCATCCCGACCGTTTAGCGCGCAATAGTATCGACGGAGGACGCATCATTTACGCTGTGGACACGACAAAACTGGTTTCTTTACGCTTTCCGACATTTTGGTTTGAACCCACCCCGCAAGGCCTCTTTATGCTTCAAGTGGCGTTCGGACAAAGTAAGTATTATTCTGATAATCTTAAACAGAATATTGATCGTGGTATTCGCCAAAAACTCCGCCGTGGTGAGTGGCTTGCAAAAGCACCTTTTGGTTATGTGAATAATTCGAAAACGAGGAATATCGAACCTGACGATGTGCGAGCAAAAATTATTGTTCGTGCTTTTGAAGAATTTGCTACCGGTCGTCACGGCTTTAAATCATTGGCGGAGTTTTTTGCTGATCACGGCATAGTTACGAAGTCCGGAACGCCACTTGGCAATGCTTCCATGTATCGAATGTTGACGAATAAATCATATCTCGGACTTACCAAACATTACGATGAATATTTTACTGGAAGCTTTACGCCAATTATTTCCCCAGATTTATTTGAAGCTGTGCAGAAGCGATTGAAAGAACGAGCGAAACCACGCAAAACAAAGGTTGGACACAATTTTCCTTTTTCGGGACTTCTTCGTTGTGGCGAATGCGGAAGTATGATTACTGCTCAATGGGCGAAAGGTAACGGCGGTCGTTATCGTTATTATCGTTGTACGAAGAAAAAAGGAAAATGTTCTCAATCGTATTTGCGAGAAGATTTGCTCGTTCTTCAATTAAAAGAACAGCTTCAAAAAATTTCGCTTCCCGACGATTGGACGGACTATATGTTACGAAAAACGGACGAATGGAATAACGAAATAAAAGTATCGTCGGGAAGTCTGCTCGGGCGGATTAAAGATAATGAGCGAGAGACGCAGAAAAAATTAGACGATCTAGTTACTCTTTATTTAGACGGCGACATTCCGAAAGAAAATTACTTAACGAAGAAAAACGAATTATTGAAAGAAAAGGTGTCTCTCGCTAGGAAAATTGACTTCGCCCGAGCAGAGAGAAATAATTGGGTCGAACCATTGCGGGGATGGATTTTAGATATAAAAAAAGCCACGCAATTGGTTTCTTGTGACAATTTTTTTGAAATTCGTGACTATTTCAAAAAAACTGGAACGAACCAACAATTGCGTGACAAATCCGTATCTATCTCATTTTGCCCACCCACCGAATTCGCATTAACTCAAAAGCCCAATTCGGAAACCGTCTGCCCCCACGACATCACCGCGCGCGAGCGCGCGGCGCATTTTGCCGAAGAAGTACCTTTATGTGGAGATGGCGGGAATCGAACCCGCGTGTGGAGAGAAATCTTATAGAAATCTACATGTTTAATATATTCATGGGTTTTAACTATTTATCCTAGAGAATATATAAGAAAGATAAATAACGAGCTTTAAATTGTCGGATTTTAGAGCAAGCTGTTCTAAAATCGTAACCCGATAAATTATGCCCACTCTCTTCATCGGATGTCGAGAGAGTAGACACTGCTCTGGCCTAAATTAGGCGAAAGCAGGAGCAAAACCAGAAAACGCAAAAGCGTAAGGTGATTTTACTGAAGCGACTTTGTTTGCACTTAGTCTTTTGGAAGAAGTTTTAAGAGATACCTCCGTACTCTACATGCATATATAAGATGATTCACTTCATCGAAGCCGATCATCCCCATTTGTTAACGAACTGTTTTATACTCTCTACTCATCTCTATATCTGCCTCTCGTTTCTTGATTGTTTCTCTTTTGTCGAAAACTTTCTTTCCACGAGCAACAGCTATCTCTACCTTTATGTAGGGACCTTTACTATACAATGAAAGGGGAATTAGAGTCAATCCTTTCATTGAATCCTTGTCTGCCAATTTTTTGATCTCTTTTTTAGAAAGAAGAAGTTTGCGTGTCCTGTCCGGATCATAGCCAGGATCTGTATTATTTATTTGATACGGAGGAATATGCATACCTACTATATATGCTTCTCCACCACGCACTATACAGAAAGAAGATGTGATGCTACCTTGTCCTTTCTTGATTGATTTAACTTCAAAACCATGAAGTTCTATTCCAGCTTCGAAAGTTTCATCAACGGTATAATTAAAGTGTGCTTTTCTATTGTCTATATATGTTGCCATACTCTCTTATGTTATCAGTTATATGGAATAATATCAAAATTTGTAAAATTTATTTAAATTTGCTATTGTATAAGTCACGTTCTTTACAGGGGTTATGAGTTCCTGCCTCCCAAAGGCACATCGTAGTCACCCTTATAATTAGTATTTAGGTTAGGTTTAGGTTAGGTAATGCCGGGTCTTCATACAGGATCCGGCATTTTTTTTGTGCCAAATTTGTGTATAATGTATGAACTATGAAACCAAACATAAAAAACAAACCTAAAGAGCCCAAAATACCTAATATTGCGAATCAAATTATTATTACAATATTTATATTCATAAGTATTACTCTTATTTATACGCTTGTAGCTAAAAAGCCTGAGGATATAAAAAAGATGGCAATTTCTGATGTGGCAAAAAGTGTAGTAGATGGTTCAATAGAGAAAATTGTTGTCTCAGGAGAGGATATAAATATAACTTTTAAAGATAAAACAAAGGGCACAGCCAAGAAAGAATTAGAAAGTTCCTTAACTGAAACTTTGTATAACTATGGAGTTACTCCTGAGAAGCTCACTGCTACTCCGATAGAGATAAAGACAGAATCTGGATTCTGGTATACAGTTCTAAATTTGCTTCCTTTCATCCTTCCAGTTCTTATGGTTGTCTTCTTCATATGGATGCTTACTCGTCAGGTCAAAGGTCAGGGGATGCAGGCATTTACCTTCGGTCAGTCGAAGGCTCGTATCACAGATCCAAATGATATAAACAATAAAGTTACTTTTAAAGATGTTGCTGGAGCAAAAGAAGCCAAGGAAGAATTGAAAGAAATTGTAGACTTCCTAAAGAATCCTAAAAAGTTTTTAGATATAGGAGCAAGAATTCCAAAAGGAGTTCTTCTTACTGGTGCACCAGGGACAGGGAAGACTTTGCTTGCCAGAGCCGTCGCAGGAGAGGCGGCTGTGCCGTTCTTCCACCTTTCCGGTTCTGAGTTCGTTGAAATGTTCGTAGGAGTAGGAGCCTCTCGTGTGCGAGATTTATTTAAAATGGCAAAACGTGCTGCTCCATCGATAGTATTTATCGACGAGATCGATGCCGTCGGACGTGTGCGTGGTACAGGAGTTGGAGGTGGAAATGATGAACGCGAGCAGACATTAAACCAAATACTTGTGGAGATGGATGGATTTGAGCCAAATGAAAAGGTGATAGTTATGGCTGCAACCAACAGGGGGGATGTTCTAGACCCAGCTCTACTTCGTCCTGGAAGATTCGACAGAAGAGTCCTTCTCGACTTGCCTGATCGTTCTGACAGAGAGGACATTCTCTCTATTCATGCTCGTAAGAAACCGTTTGCTGAAGATGTGAATTTGAAAGTTATCGCTGAACGTACACCAGGATTTTCTGGTGCCGATCTCTTCTCACTTATGAACGAAGGAGCAATTCTTGCCGCAAGAGAAGATAGGAAGAAAGTTGCTCAGTTCGACCTTATTCGCTCTATTGAAAAAGTTATGATGGGTCCCGAGAGAAAGAGTCACTTACTTTCAAAACAAGAAAAAGAGATTACGGCTTATCATGAAGCTGGCCACGCACTTATCGCCTCAATGCTCCCTTATGCCGATCCAGTGCACAAAGTTTCTATCGTTTCTCGTGGACACGCTGGAGGTTATACTCTCAAGCTTCCACTTGAAGAGAAGAGACTACAGAGCAAAAAAGAGTTCCTCGATGACATCGCAATGTCTCTTGGTGGTTATGTAGCAGAAGAAATGGTCTTTGGAGATATTACGACAGGACCATCGAATGACTTACAAGTTGCAACAAGTCTCGCTCGTGCGATGGTCACACGCTGGGGTATGAGTGATGAGATAGGGCCAATAGCACTTGAGAGTGATGGAGGCAGAACAATGTTTGGTCAGGGTGTGAATGACAAAGAATATTCAGAGAGAGTAAGCGCCCTTATTGATGGGGAAGTCTCAAAGATCATGAACAATGCATTTAAAGTAGCTAAAGAAGTTCTCACTGAAAAGAGAAAAGTCTTGGATGCTATTGCGAAAAAGCTTATCGAAGTAGAAACCCTAGAACAAGCTGAATACAACGAGCTAATAACAGCGAATGGAATCGTGCCCAAACGTAAAGAGGAAATTAAATAAGAAAAAATAACAGCCCCGAAGCTTTGCTTTGGGGCTGTTTGCATATAACTGAACTATTGATATAATATAAATATATCAATCCCAAAGGTTCAATTTTATGGCAAGAAAACTAGATAAACAAAAAGCTATTAAACTTAGGCAGAAAGGTTTAAGTTATAGTCAAATAAAAGAAAAGCTTGGTATTGGCAAGGGGACTTTGAGTGAATGGCTTTCTGATATGCCCCTTTCTGAAAAAAGGATAAAAGAATTGCGCGATTTTAGTCCTCAGAGAATTGAGAGATATCGTAATACGATGCAAAATAAACGCAATCTTCAGCATGATTTGGTTTATAAAGGCATTAAAGATAAATTAAAGTCTTTATCAGATAGAGATTTGTTAATATCTGGGTTTTTCTTGTATTGGGGAGAGGGCTCTAAAACAAAATCTTATTCTGTTGCACTTACAAATACAAATCCTAAAATGTTAGTATTTTTTATTAGATGGCTTGAATTTTTTAATGTTCCTAGAGAAAAGTTAAGAGTGAAATTGCATTTATATTCAGATATGAAAGTCAAAGAACAGATATCGTTCTGGTCAAAAACTCTCGATATCCCGACGTCACAATTTAGAAATTCTTACATAAAAGAGTCAAAGTTTTCATCTATTTCTTATAAGAATGGGTTTGGGCATGGAACCTGTTCTGTTATTGTTGAAGATAAGTCTATTGCGTCTCAAATTTTAATAGGTCTTGAATATATACAAGATATTTTAAGTGAAAATTAACTTGTTGCTTTTTATCTAAAATATGATTATATTATATAGGTCAGAGTAACCATTATTTCCGTCCTTAGCTCAGTTGGTTAGAGCATCGAGCTTATACCTCGAGGGTCCCACGTTCGAGTCGTGGAGGACGGACAAATATATGAATTTCAATAATTCAGGTTTAGAAACGAATAAAATAGAAGAGATAAAAACTCCTGAAAATAAAATAAAAGAAGGGGTTGATTTTGTATTTGAGCAAAATCCAGAATTATTTCAGATTGGCACAAAAGAACAGTACTCAGAATATTTAAATACTGTATTCTCAGAGAGTAAATTAAAAAATATTTTATTCCATGCAACACGAGAGAATTTTGATGAATTTGATAGGTCTTATATTTCTAAGGGTAATTTAAGTTTTGGTGAAGGTTTTTATTTTACAGATAAAATTGAAAATCATAAGAATTTTAGGTTAGCAGATAAATTAATGTCTGTTATCATTAATTCCCATCATATTTATAATGATTCATCAGAAGCAAGAGATAAAAGAGAAAAACCTAAATATAATCCATATGTAAATTCTCATGAAAGACTTTTAGAAGTTCAAGATAATCATAATAAATTTTTAGAAAATAATTTTGATACAGTAATAGCAAACCATATGAATAAGAATGAATTTGTTGTTTTTGATCCAAACAATATTCACATACTAGGTTCTAGAAAAGATATTGAACAATTTAAAGAATTTGTTTCTAAAGAGAATAAAAAATAACCTCTAAGAGGTTATTTTTTATTCAAAATGCAATTTAAGATTCTTTTCAGAGAGGGTTTTTGAGAGGAGGGGAAAGGATTTTAGGTCGACATCTGTGGTAATCATTTTGATAGCTTCGGTTCGAGCGGCTTCTACCATTTTAATATTTTTGATTGCTTCCATGCCAAGGTCTGTGATGCCCCACTGCTTATCTCCAGAAAGAAGCCCTGCTCCGCGGAGCTGTAAGTCGAGTTCTGCAAGCTCGAATCCGCTTGCTGCTTTGGTGAGAGCCTTAAGTCTATCTATGGTTTTGTCACTTTTTGCATCGGCAAATAAGTAGCAGTATGATTGATGGTTTGAGCGGATGACTCTACCACGGAGTTGGTGAAGCTGAGCGAGACCAAATCTTTCTGCTCCTTCGATAATTATCATTGTTGCATTTGGTACATTTACGCCAACTTCAATAACAGAAGTAGACACCAATATATCAATTTTCTTCTCAGCAAAATCACGCATGACTTTTTCTTTCTTCTCTTTAGTCATCTTGCTGTGCATAATATCAATATTGTAATTTGGGAAAATATCTTTCTTTAATCTTTTCGCCTCAGTTGTAACAGATTTCACATCAAGTTTTATCTTCTCATCGTCATCTCCATCTGCAATCTTCGGACAAATCACATAAAGCTGCCTTCCAGCTTCTAGTTCTTTTTTAATTTCTTCATATGCTTTCCCTCTTTTGTTTTCAGAAACTATTTCTGTGATGACTTGTTTGCGGCCTTCTGGCATCTGGTCGATAATAGTTAGATCGAGGTCTCCATAAATCGTGAGAGCAAGTGTGCGGGGGATAGGGGTTGCTGTCATTGAAAGATAGTGAGGCACATGGCCTTCTTTTTTAGCCAGCTTCATTCTTTGGTTTGTGCCAAAGCGATGTTGTTCATCAATTATCACCAATCCTAAATTTTTGAATTCCACAGATTTTGATATGAGTGAGTGTGTACCGATAACTATTGGTATTTCGCCATTTTTAATCCATTTTAAAAGCTGATTCTTGGCTATAGGAGTCCAATCTTTTATTTGTGAACCATTCTCCCATCGGGCCGATTTACTTGGAAATTTACGACAGCCTGAGCTTGTCATAAGAGCAATAGAAATGCCGGTATGCTCAAAATATTTTATAAAATTCTCAAAAAGCTGAGTTGCTAAGACTTCCGTTGGTGCCATATAGGCAACTTGTAAATTTCCAAAATTTTGGCTCTCACCATTTTCTTTAAGTGGTCTATTTTTGATAACAGCATAAGCCACTGTTGCGGCCACAAAAGTTTTTCCACTACCTACATCACCTTCAATAAGGCGTGACATTGGTTTGTCTTTCACAAAGTCTTCTAATATTGTGTTAATAGCGTCATTTTGGGCTTTTGTCGGAGTGAAAGGAAAACGAGAAACAAAGTCCCCAATGTCTTTATGTGGAATTTTTAATTTATAAGAAAAGTTTTCTTCATACTTTTTTCTTTCTTGCTGGCGAGCAAGCTGAATGAAGAAGACTTCTTCGAAAGCAAATCTTTTTCTGGCGATTTCGGCATGTTCTTTCTTCTGTGGCATATGAACCCAGAAAAGGGCAGTGTGTAAAGCTGGCAATTTGTAAGTATTTAAAATTTCTACTGGAATATAATCAGTTATATTTTTTACACAATCATCTTTAAGTATCTTCTGTATAGCGTGGTAAAACCACTTAGAGGTTATTCCGCGACTTTCACTATATATAGGGAATCCGAACTGAACTTCTGCCTCTTTATTATTGAATAGAGAATCATGAATATCTATAGGCAAAATGTCTTCTTTGTTTATCTCAGGATTAGTAAGAGTTAGTCCATAAGTTTTACTTTCTGTGACCTTGCCTGTTACTCGGACGGTTGAGCCCTCCTTCAACATTTTTGCTAAATAGGGTTGATGGAACCATATAATGTTGATAGAACCAGTGAGGTCAGAAAGACGAGCTTCTCCCATCGGGATTTTACTCTTGAATCCTTTTTTAGTTTTAAGATCTGTTAATTTACCTAAGATAGTAACGTTTTCTCCATCCGTCAAAGTATTTATATTCCTGACCTCACTTATATCAGAATATCTTGTGGGGAAATGATAGAGCAAATCCCTCAGAGTTTTAATTCCAAGTGTGTTTAATGCTTTCTTTTGATTTATATCAATACGAAAATGTAGTTCTATCTTGTCTTCCAACTTCATATTGTGATTATAGCATTTAAACAAAAAACACCATATTTAATGGTGTTTTAGAGGATGAGTTTACCTATTTCTTCTACTAGTTCTTCCAGAGAGAAGTTGGATTTAACCATGAATTTATTCGCACCCAACTCCATTGCTTTATCTATATCCTTCTGTTCAGCACAATTAGAGAAGACGACAACAGGAATCTTTTTAGTTAATTCATCGGCTCGAACTTTCTTGAGAATTTCATATCCATCATAATTTGGCAAAAGAAGATCAAGAAGGATGATGCCTAAATCTGGCTCCTTTATTTTCTTCATGCCATCTTCGCCTGTTTGGGCTACGAGGACATCATAATTATTCTTTTTGATCTTTGCAGCTTCTAGGTCTAGTAGAAAGCTGTCATCTTCGATTATAAGTACCTTTTTCATATGCGTTTAAATTATATCATACTCATTAAGATATAGGCAATGTCACAAAAAACGTCGTACCCTGGTTCTGTTCATTCTCAAACCATATTTTTCCACAATGCCTTTCCACTATGTTCTTCGTAGCAAATAGGCCAAATCCTGAACCAATATGCTCTTTTGCTATTGCATTTGGAGCTCTAAAGAATTTATTGAAGATATTTCCTTCATCTTCTTTGTTTATACCGATGCCTTTATTCTTAATAGAGAAAAGGACACTGTTGTCTTCTTTGTTATAGGTTAGAGATATTTTGATGTCTGTATCATTATCACTATATTTAACAGCATTCTCTATTAAATTCTGGAATACTACTATCAGCATCTCTTCATCACCAGAGAGTTCTGGTATTTGTTCTTCTGGTTTTTCTATGAGCAGGTTTATATTCTTGTTTTTAGTTTCAGCTATGAATAAGGAGCTTACTTTTTCAACCATATTTACAATATCAATCTTTTTGAAGTTAAAGGTTATAGAAGTGTCACTTGAATGATTCAAACTTAAAAGACTGTTAACTAGAGCAAGAACATGTTCATTGTTACTCATCATTTTATCTAAGTAGTTTTTCTGTTCATCTGTTATATCTCCTAATTCTTTATTCAAAAACATTCGGAGTGTCCATTTGAATGCAGATAATGAAGTACGAATCTGATGTGCTGAGATAGAGATAAGATCAGACTTATTTTCATTCATCATTTGTAATCTCTCGTTTTCTTTTCTTAGATTCTCCAAGTCATCCATGTCCACATTATAACAGTATTTAGTGAAATATGTTAATACATTCTATTCTATATGGACTTGTACTTTAGTATTTTCTTTTTTAACTTTGAGCCATAGGATGGCAAATGACCCAATAGCTACAACCAAGCTAGATACGATAAAGACATAATCATATGCGTTGATTTGAGCTTTGAGTATTATGAGAGCTGTGTATTGTTTGAATTGAGTCACACTGGTACCAAAGAAATGACTGTAGCGGTTTATTTCGAGGATGTTGTGCTCTATTCTATTATTTAAAATGGTTCCAAAGAGTGCTATACCAAAGGCCCCGGCGATGTTTCTAGCAATTGCCAAAATGGAAGAAGCAATACCGATCTCGCTTTGTTTTACAACAGAAGCGATAATGTTTGTACGTTGAGCCATGCCGAACCCCATACCGAAAGCCATGATACAAAGAGGAACAACGATAGCCATTGGTCCTGATCTTGGATCTAAGAATGAAAACAGGAAAAGTCCTAGAGCTGCTACTATCGTACTAGCAAAGATGACATATCTTGCCTGTATTCTCCCTGATAATGCACCACCCAACGGGGAAGCGAGCATCATTGCAGCGGCCATTGGCATGAAGAGGTATCCTGACTCTGTAGCTCCATAGCCGAGGAATGTCTGTGCAAAAATAGGTACAAGAAAAACTCCTCCCATCATTCCCATGAAGACAACAAAATTGTTCATGAGAGTATTTACGAATGCCGGAATTTTAAAGAAATTCAAATCAACTATTGGTTCTTTGGCTCTGTGTTCTACTTCGATGAAAATTTTTGTGAAGAGGATTATTACAAAGTAAGAAATTATACTATACAAAGATGTCCATCCCCAGTCTGATCCTTTGTCGAGAACTAAAACCAAAGTAGAAAGCATTATTCCAAGTGTGGTTGCACCCCACCAGTCGAAATATTTTGTTTTGATTTCTGATTTTGATTCATTGATGAAGCGTATTGCCATCAAAGTCCCCACAATTCCGATTGGTAAATTTATGAAGAATACCGATCTCCATCCGAAAGCATCGATGAGGGGTCCACCCAAAAGGGGACCGAAGACTGAAGCGGCCGCAAATGATGCAGACCAGAATCCGAGAGCCTGAGCCCTCTCTTTACCTTCTTTGAAAGTAACGGCAATGATAGCCATAGCTGTCGGATAGTCGGCCGATCCAGCGATAGCTTGTATAACACGAAAGACAATCATCGAAGAAAGGTTCCAAGCAAATCCTGCCAAGACTGAACCCACTATAAAAATTGTAAAACCCAAGATGTAGACCTTTTTTCTACCGATAGTATCACCGAGTTTGCCCCAGATAGGGACGAAGACAGCATTAGCGAGTATATAGGCTGTTGCAATCCACCCAGCAGATGAAACAGTGATACTGAATTCATCAATAATTTTAGGAAGTGCTAGGTTGACGATTGTCTGATCGAGACGTCCCAGGAATGTTCCGATGATAACTGTCAGCAGTATCCACCATCGCAGGCTACTCTGCTTGGTTTCTTTCATAAATAATTAACTTTTATAAATTTTTATTTTAGCCGACATCCCATTCTTAAATTTTGAATTTGTAGATGTGTTATATCTTACCTTAACAGTGAACTCCTT
Organism: bacterium; assembly: GCA_021831595.1. Taxonomy (GTDB): domain Bacteria; phylum Patescibacteriota; class Minisyncoccia; order Phycocordibacterales; family UBA9973; genus UBA8515. Next base: position 50,549 of record JAKBMK010000022.1, on the reverse strand, counting down.
CACTTCTCTCTTGTCTGAGATACTGAAGACGACACTACTATCCTTAGATGTTTCACTTATTTCTTCTACTATTCCTGTAAATTTCTCACCATCATATGCATCGACAGTAAAAGATACAGGATCTCCAACTTCTATCTTGGAGAGGCCAGAATTTTCCTTTATTGTGCCCACAACTCTTAAGTCTTCAGGATTTATCATTTTGATAATAGGTTGTGAAGAGTTAAAAACTTGTCCAGGTGTATTACTTGTGTAGATGATTATTCCATTTATTTTAGATTTTAAGATTTCAGCTCCGACGCGGGCGAGAGGCTCTCCCGTCTTTACTTCATCTCCTTCTTTTACATAAACTTCATCCAAAACACCAGAAGTTTCTGTGCTGATAGATATGACAGGAGCAGAAATAGTACTATTCTCTACACTTATATATGATGAAATTATCTTAAAATATATAAAAGCAATAGATAACAATGTTAGAACGATTATTCCACTTACGCTTTGGACCCACGGTTTTGCAAACATACTTTCTTTATTAGGATTTTCCATGATTTTTATTTTGTGTTTATAGTTATAATATTTTTATTTGGGGCGACAGATTGACCAACTTTTAAATCTTTATCTATGAAGCTTATGATTCCGTCTACGGGAGCTATTATCAAATTATTCTGATATGTTCCTAGGGCTGCTTCGTAGGCACCTTTTGCTGCGTTTATTTGTGCAGTTGCTACACTATTTCCTCCTTCGCCATTTCCGATTGTTGTGAGCAATTCTGAGAGGACTTTATCTCTGGTTTCTTTTGCTAATTCATAAGCATTTTTGTTTGCTAGATATACGGAACTTTTTGTATTAGGAATATCTATTGTCCATTTTATATCTGGTCTAAAATAGGTGACATGTTTCCATTTGATTTGAAGTCCGCAATTTCCAAGTGGGACAGGATTATCATATTTAATACTTAGAGTTCCATTTTCTAATCCTTTATATGTCGCTGATAATCCTGTATCACTATCTCCTGACTGATAAGGATTGATTTCGTATTTTCCTTCCTTATCGCAGCTGTATGTACTAGTGATGATAGGAGTGTTCTGATCTTGTTCGCTGGGTACTCCTTCGAGTCCGCTAGATAATAAAGTTTGATAGGCATTTTTCACTATTAAGTCTTGCTGTGATTTTGCATTTTTGTATTGAAGATTAAGTGATGCATACTGTGCTTCGGCCAGATCCAGAGCTCCTTTGGCTTGGGCTACAAGGCCCTCTCCATCGGGAGACACAAGTTTGGCAAGGACTTCTCCTTTGTGTACCGTTTGCCCTAACGCCACAGAAACTTTCTCTATTCTTCCGCTCTTTGGGAAACTGAGGTTTATTGTATTTGCTACATTTTCTGTGAATCCAGTCTTGCTATCTATCTGCTCTTCTACTATTGGAGCCTTACCTATATTTTTGTAATTGAGACCAATGACAACTATCAATATTAGAGCATACACTGGGATAACAATCTTTGGTCTTGATAATGTCTTTATAATTTTGTTTTTCATACAATTTAATTTGTTATGCATTTGTTTAAAATGCGAATTAAGTCGGCCTCGTCTTCTTTATTTAATTTAGAAAGCATTTTTTTAAAAACAGTCATTTTCTTTTTGTGGATTGAGCCGATGAGTTTATGAGCTTCTTTGTTTAATGTGATGTGGACGGTTCTTCTGTCTTTGTCTGACTGAGTTCTCGTTACCAACTTCTTCTTTACCAATACTTCTACCAGACTGCTTGCCGAAGGGGGAGTGATGTGGAGCCACTCGGCAATATCTTTCATTGTGACTTCACCTCGGTGCATTATGTAGATAAGGATTTCAAAGTGAGAAAGGGAAAGTCCACTACCTTTAGCTTCTTTGAACAACGAGTTCGTCATATTCTGACGAAAGGCTATTAACATATCGTCTATATTTTGTTTGTTTTTCATAGTTTTATAAGTTTATCTAATAGTTAGATAAACTAAATACTATCATAAATACCCTCCAAACGCAAGGGGTTTGAAGGGTATATGATTGGGATTTACTTTTTAGTTGGTACATTTAAGGCATTTATCTTACCTATATCCATTTTGCCTATTTGTTCTTGGTCTATTCTCATTAGTTTGACTCCTGCGTATACCACAAGGGCGATGACTATGAAGTCTATGCCGTTGTTTAGGAATCGTCCATAATATATAGAAGTTTTGCCCATATGATAGACTTCTGAATTCAAATCGTTTACTCCACCCATAAGTCCATTCATAATAGGGTAGATGACATCTGTAACTAACGATGATACGAACTTAGAAATCGCTCCTCCAAGAATGAAACCTATCGCTAGTGTTAGAATTCCTTGATTCTTAAGGAATTCTCTAAAACCTACTAATCCTCTGATTGCTCTTAACTTTTTCATGAGAGGTATTATACCAAAAAATGACTATTTTTAAAAATATTACGGTATTTGCTTTATTGTCATTCTTTATATAGTATGAAGAAAAAAGTAGAAAAGTGAATAAAGAAAGTGCTCTAAAAGTAGTGCGATTCTGTATCAGTGGGGGAGTAGGTATCATCTTTGGCTTTGTGACCTTATATAGTCTTACTGAATATGTAGGGCTTTGGTATATATTGTCAGCGGTGATAACGTTTATCCTTACCGATGTCCTCGGATTTGTCTTGAAAAAGATTTGGGTATTTGAAAATAAAAGTATTAAGGTGATAGAAAAGCAAATACTTTTATATTTAATACTCTCAATACTATATTTACTGACAAATACAGGGCTCTTGTATGTTCTAGTAGAATACTTGCATATACGATATATTGTCTCTCAGATAATTCTGACCAGCATATTGTCTTTCCCAAGTTATTTCATATCTAGGTACATATTCATCGCACAGAAAATCCAATGACGTCAGACGTTATTGGATTTTTATTTTTGCGGAGCCAGCTGGATTCGAACCAGCGGGGGAAATTACTCCCCGCCTCTTTAGCAAAGAGGTAGATTAAACCACTCTCCCATGGCTCCGTATAATCAAAATAGCACAATTGAGCTTATTTCTCAATAACATTTTATTATTAAAATAAATATGCTAATATAAGCAAAGTTAGATATAGATAAAGTAGGAGGCGTGGATGAGTGGTTTAAATCAACGGTTTACTAAACCGTCGAACCTTAATCGGTTCCGTGAGTTCGAATCTCACCGCCTCCGCATTGACAACCTGTTAGTTTTGGTGACCCACAAAGCTATAAGGTCCATAAAATAATGTGTTACTTACAAGCATGTATATGGGGGTATAAATATTATATAGCACTATTACTTAAAAAACGCCCCTAGGGGCGTTTTTTAAGTGATAAACAGACTTCTCTAGCGCTATCTTCGAAATTAAAGAATTCCTCCTTTTTGTTCTATTATTACATGATGAATTGTTCCTATTCCAAGCCATATTGCAATAAGAATAATTATTCCAGCACAAACCAAAGCATCAAACTTAGTTATTCCAAACACAACATTATCAGACCCTCCAAAAACAGCACTTATAAACACAATAATTCCAATTACTCCCACTATAACACTGGCTACATGTAATAATTTTGATAATTTCATTTAATTATACGTTTAATCTTTTAATGTATTAATTATAATACTTTGAAACTATTATTCAACAGAAAATAATTGGAGGACCATCTCACCGTTATATAGTAATGGCATGTCATTATCAGGGAAATCAAGCTTATTTTTTTCACCATTATCTTCATGTATCATAGCGAAGAGCTTAGGTGTTTTTTTACTTGAATCAATTTTTACACTGACATTTTTATTTTCACCTTTAACAATTTTAGTATATCCGATTACGGGACCTTGTATTCCGTTGGTTTCTGTCTGTATAACGAGCCAGCTAGGGGCTACAGCAGTCACACTTTCTACCACAACACTTTCATTGGAAATAAGTTGATCATTAACTTTAATTGAAGGCACAATATTATTACCTCTCAATAGAAAAATAGATAATCCAATTATTACAACTCCAATTAGTGAAAAAACAATTTTTTTGTTCATATCTTTATATTTATTTTGTTAATTTATTTTACTAATTCAAACCCTTGTCCAACAAAATGCATGGTATCAAGACTAGTTTTAGTTTCTGGCAATATTCCCGCAATCATTACATTGTTACCAAAGAAATTCTCAATCGTATCACCAGCTTTTGTAAACAATTTAGCGTCTATCATCATTTTCGCCTCACTAAACCCGATATACACAGGTAAATATTTTTTATCACCCAAGGATATTTCACTAAATCCTTGAATATTATTCTTTAGTTTTTCTGGGGTCGGAATATTGTTTACATCAAAAGTAAATTTTGGATCTTTAATGAATGTTTTTACTCCGTACCAATCAGTAACTTCTATTAACGGAGCAACAGGAGCTACATCAAAATAGAAACTCTTTATAATCTCTTTTTCTGCGACATGCTTAACCGTAGCACTACTTGTCAGGTTAGCTAGTGTTGCATTGTTTACGAAATGATAGCTATCAATCAATGTTCCAGTAGGTTCAATAATTCCTACAATTTTTACAGAAGGTAGACCAAAGAAATTGTTTAATACATCGCCTGGTCCTTTAATTAGATTCTCTTTTATCATCATCATTGCTTCGTCATAACCAATCACAATTTCATTATCACCAATAATTAAAGTACCTTGATTAGCTTTCAACATACCAGGCATACTATCTGCCCCTAAAAACAATTTAGGATTGCCTTCGGCAAAATTTATCTTAGTCTGTCCATTAGCTATAAACGTATTGAGCGTTGATGCTCCTTCAATAGATACCATTGTTTTAGGTCCTTCGTTTTCCATTCCTGAACTTAATTTAGCAAATTCTATAAAACCGAACGTGAATACAATAACCATCACAAGTGGAGCAACTAAGGAAATATAGTTTCTCTTGTTTGGTTTAAAGTATTTTAATAATAGTGAATTACCAACTACTGAAATTGAACTTAATGCCATTGCAAGTCCAGCTAACTCAGGTTTTAAGACTAACCCAAAACCTATAAATATACGGGCTGCAATAGGTATTCCAATTATGTTATAGAATAATGCAAAAAACATATTTTGTTTAATCTTCCACATTGTTTCTCGTGATAATTGAAATGCAGTGACAACATCGTTTAAATCATTCTTCATGATCACGATACCTCCTGTCTCCATAGCCACATCTGTACCAGAACCCATGGCTATACCAAGATTCGCCTGTGCAAGAGCTGGAGCATCATTAATACCATCTCCAACCATCGCAACTTTATTGTTATTTTGTTGGAGTTTTTTAACTTCATTTGCTTTGTCTTCTGGCAATACTTCAGCTAAAACATTTTCAATTCCAACTTGAGAAGCAATTGCTCTAGCTGTCCGTTCATTATCACCAGTAATCATATATACTGTGATGCCCATTTTTTTCAACTTAGCAACCGCCTCAAAAGAAGTAGGTTTGACTGTATCAGCAACAGCAACAGCACCTAATATTTTTTCTTTAGTAGCTAGAATCATCGCGGTTTTTCCTTGTTCCTCTAGCTTAGTTAACTTGCGATCAACTTTACTAATCGAAAGGCCAAGGATTTCTGTAATCAAACGACGATTTCCAAAATAATATTCAGTATTATCGATTATACCTTTTACTCCATGTCCTGGAATAGCTGAAAAATCTTTAACTTCATCTAGACTCACTGATTCTTCATTTGCATAAGTGTAAATTGCTTCCGCCAAAGGATGTTCTGATAGCCTTTCTAAACTAGCAGAAATAGTTAATATTTCATCTTCATCTGTGCTTTCAAAGGAAATAATATCAGTAACTTCTGGTTTACCTTTTGTTAATGTACCAGTTTTATCAAACACAACAGTATTTATATGACAAGCCGCTTCCAATGGCTCACCACCTTTTATTAAAATACCGTATTCAGCCCCTTTACCTGTACCAACCATTAACGATGTAGGTGTGGCTAAACCTAGAGCACAAGGGCAAGCAATTACAATCACAGCAGTAAATGCCATTAATGCAAAAGCTAATGTTGATCCTAAAAACAAATACCAAACTACGAAAGTTAGTATTGCAATACCAATAACTATTGGCACAAAGACCGCAGATATTCTGTCTGAAAATCCTTGAATTGGTGCCTTTGATCCTTGGGCATCTTCGATTAATCGAATAATTTGAGCTAAAGCTGTTTCACTTCCTACTTTGGTAGCTTCAAATTCAAAACTACCTGTTTTGTTTACAGTACTTCCAATTACATTATCTCCAATTTTCTTTTCGACAGGTAGACTTTCACCTGTAATCATGGATTCATCTATTGCAGATATTCCTTTTGTTATTTTTCCATCTACTGGTATTTTTTCACCAGGGCGAACCATAATAATATCACCGTGTATTACATCTTCAACTGGAACATCAACAGTAACTCCGTTTCTAATTACCCGTGCAGTTTTAGCCTGCAAGCCCATAAGCTTTTTGATAGCATCTCCTGTTTTACTTTTAGTTCGTATTTCAAGCCATTTTCCAAGAATAACAAATGTAATCAAGAATGCTGCTGTTTCAAAATATAACTCTGGAATTTTTCCATTAAGACCTATCAATGATCCAGTTTTTACAAAATAATTTATAAAATTAAATAGACTGTAAAAGAAAGCTGTAGATGTACCAATAGCAATCAAACTGTCCATATTAAATGTTTTCATCTTAAGAGATGACCACATTCCTTTATAAAACCCTGATCCAATTATAAATTGAATTGGGATAGTTAGTATAAGAGAAATAATGCCAACATAAGGCAAGACCGCTGTTTTTCCAGGTATAGCAAAGAAATCTAGCAACATGAAGTACAACATTGGCACACTCAAAGCAAAACTATACCAAAATAATTTAAAGAACAAATTAGTTTGTTTCTCGCGTTTTTTGCGTTCATAATCTCCATCTTTCGAATCAACTAATTCTGCCTTATAGCCAGCCTTACCTATAGCATCAATTAAATTCTGCGTGGTTGCCTGAGATTGATCATAAACTATACTTGCTTTTTCTGCGGCAAAGTTAACATTAGCCTGCTTGACTCCCGACACCTTTTTTAAAGATCGTTCAATAATATTTGCACATGATGAACAATGCATTCCAAAAAGGGACAAACTTATTCTTTGATTAGAATTATTTTCAGTGACAACAAGCTCTGGTGTTGCTTCATTGAATTTATTTTCAGGTAAGGATTTTTTAAGATTTTCATTTTTGTGATTTTCGCCTGAAACTATATCAAACAATCTAGCAATGGTAGTTGTTTTACTCAACTGTCCGACTAACTTATCTACTTCAAGAGAATTTTCTGGAATTATAAATTCTGCCGAACGATTATTTTTAATAACTCCATCAAAATATGTTTTGCCATTACCATCTTCCAAAACTTTTCCCTCTGCTAAGATTTTAGATTCTAATTTAATTTTTAATGGTTCTTTACTATCTCCATAATTCGTAGAGATTGTTATATCCTTTTCATTTTCTTCAGTTTTTAATTCAGATTGAAGTTCGGCATTATATCCAGCTTGTTTTATTGCTAAAACAACATCTTCAATGTTATTTTTTGAACTATCAAGAGTTAACTCCGCAGAACCTGACTTAGAATCAACCAAGATATTACTTACCCCTGGTAATTCCGATAATTCATTTTTAATTATTATCTCACAAGAACCGCAATGCATTCCTTCTATCAAGAAGGTCAATTTATTTGTATTCATATTAGTTAATTTCTATTTTGTATTGACCTAAACCTTCAACCTCTTTTTTAAACACAGCAAAGTCAAAATTTTCATCATATTCTAGTAATGTTTTTCCTGTTTGAACATCGACACAGCACGATTTAACTCCTTTAATATCTTTACAAACATCTTCTATTAATATTTTGCAAGACTTGCAGTGAATACCATTTATTTTAATGACAGTTGTTTTCATTTTTATTTCTTTGAGGGCTAATAATTTTTGAATTACGACCATTTTCTTCCTTGCACATGTTTGCACATTTTCTTGCTGACATTGCGTCTTCATAAGATGAACCGCATTCTGGACAAACAAAAACTTTCTCTGTTCCTCCATGATTATGACCCATTGTTTTCATCATAAAAATCATAGAAAGAGGACAAACTAAAACTAATAGAATCCATGAAAATTTGGCAAAATTAGGAATTAAGATATATGCGAGTAATATCAAGAATCCTATTCCTATCAAAACTTTCAAACTTTGTGATAATTTCATATATGTTTAATCTTTAATAATAATTTCGGCCATTTTTGATCCCATACTACAAGTAATATTTAAGACACCAGTTTCTGTTGGTGTAAAAGTGTTCTTAATAACACCAATTTTCATTGGCATAGTAATATCATATTCTGGTATTACCCATATAGACATACAGCCACCAAGTGCAACTTTATTATTTATTGTTAATTCAATCGGTACTCCCTTTTTGGCAGTTAACGATCTAGGGTAAACACCTTTTTCTTGAGAAACTTCAATGGAGAGTTTCTGAGTGTCTGGACATTTTGAAACAGAAGGATCACACGTAGGTGTTGATGTTTCAGCTGGAGTTTCTATTTTTGCACCAACGACTCCAGTAGTATTCGGAACTACTGTAAATTGAGAGCCACGAGTCATCATTCCCATACTACAATTAAATGGGATTGTTCCTGTTTGTGTGGGGGTAAAGTTTATCGTAGTTATACCCTCAGGTGACAGATATTTACTTAATCCTAAAGAAGGCATGACAACTACTTTTCCACAACCAGCAGCTGAAGCTCCATCAATTTGCCATTCAACGGGGATACCTTCAACAACTGTAAATTTATTAGGGGTATAAGTGTAACCACTGACTTTCATTCTGACAATTTGTTTTCCATCTACTATCTCTGCTTTAGGTATACCAGAACTTTCTGCATTACTTGATTTTGAAGCAAAAATTTCGGCTGGATTAAAATTATACCCAGCAAGAGTTAGCCCATTATTTATATTAAATAGTGCGAGCATAACTACAAGGACACCAGCAAATTTAAGGAAGTGTTTTTGAAATACACCCTTTGCGAAACTTGAAACAGCACTAAGTGAAATTAAAGCTGGTAGAGTTCCTAGCGAGAACACAAGCATTGTTAAAGCTCCTATCTTCCAGTCACCACTAGCTAAAACATATAACTGTAATGCCTGAGTAAATCCACAAGGCAGAAAGAATGTTAAAGCACCGAGTGTCATTGGTGCACTTTTACTATCTTTTCCACTAAGATCATGGATTTTATGACTGATAAATTTTGGCATTCTTGGACTAAATCTTCTCAACCCAGGGAAAAGATGTAGTAATTGAAATCCCAGCAGGAGCATAATAGCACTTACAAATATCATCAGGAATCCATTAACTCTGGGAGATATAGTAAATACTGACCCTAGGGCACCAACCAAAGCACCGAACACTGTATATCCTAGAACACGTCCAATGTTGAAGTATATATGAGGTTTAAATTTCTGAATTCCAGTCAGGTTTGGATGAGATTGATTATACTTTTCTGCAAGTGCCAGCAATAATCCTCCTACAACCGCTATGCAAGATGAAACAGCAGCCACTAACCCAATAATAAATATCACACCATAACTCATACTTCCATCAACAGAAATACTTGGCAGAAAATCAAATTGTTTCAATATAAAATATATGGAAACAATTATAAGAAAGATCCATCCCATTTGTAAATAATCTGTTTTGGTGTTTTTTTGTGTGATATCTGGAATGCTTTCATTGCGGTCTTCCCACGACGAAACATGATAACCTTCTTTGTTAACTAAATTATTTAGTTGCTTTATATCTGGATCTTGTGAACAGATAAGTTCAGCATGTCCACTTGCGTGATTAATGTTAACTTTTTCTATCCCAGAAACATTTTTGAATTTTCGTTCGATTAAGACTTCACAGCTTGCACAGTGCATACCATGAACCTTAAGTCTTACTTTTTTTAGTTTTTGATTTTTTATAAATTCATTCATTTTAATGTTTTTTCATATTTAATTTGTTAATTTATAATATTTGAGAACTTGTCTTTTTGGAAAATTATTTTGTTTAGCAACCTTAAGTAAGTATTCTTGTAAAATCATACATCTGATAGTTAATAATGTTTTCTTGGCATCACTTATATGAACCAGAACATCATCTATACATTTATTACTATCAATTGCTTTAATTATTTTTTTAATCTTGTTTTCTTCAATCTTAAGCTGATGAATTATTTTTTCTTTCATAAATCAATGTATTTAACTACAACCCGCAACCAGTCTGCTGACTTTGAGAAGCAGGGGCAGACGCACCTGTATCACCTAAACCACAACCACTTCCACCAGCACTTTGACTATTGGGCTTTTTTACTTGAGAAGCAATGTTGGCATATCCTCTTGAACTAGAGTATTCGGCACTTAACATCTCTTGTGGATTTACATTCTTCCAATCAATACCCTTATTCTTCATGTAAGTAGCTATTGTTAGATAAGTATCAGGGAACCAGTATGAATTGACAGTTAGTGCTGTATTCCACATATCTTGCTCACTAGCTCCTTGTGAAGCCATTAATTCGAGAAGTCCTAGCATCGCCATTCCATGATTACAATCAGGGAAATGGACTGAATTACCGCAACATGGTCGATAAATACCACGAGATACTTTATCTACAAGAGCTTGTTGTTCTGAAGTTAGTGTGAAGAAAGCATGTTTACTGTAATGGTCCATTGATCCACCTTTGGCAATAGTCCAACCACCAGTTGAGGCAAAATTACCCGCTCCACCGTATTGAGGGTCCACCATTTCTCCTTTTTCTAATATCTCATTTTTATTTGCTAAACCAAGAGCCCAAAACAAGTTTAATATATAACCTGAATTTTCTTTTGTTATTTTTATTTTCTTGTTATTCTGATCAAGAAGTAATTTCCTGTATTCTTCTGTAAATTGACCTCTTTGTTCATAGATTGATTTAAATTTATCAGCATCTATAACTCCAGCATCTACTAATTTTACACCCAAATCACCCCAGACAGCAGGTAATGTTACACCCTTTGCTGGTAAAACTTTTCCTTCTAAATCTGATACAGGTGTTTGTTGCCCTGCAGCACTTGCACTTTGCCCAGTTCCGCTTTTAGGTCCTACTGTGTAGATTAAAGCTCCACCTAAAATTATTGAAGAAATTAAAATACTTGCAGAGAGTAGACGATCTTTTTTAACTGCTTTAGCCTCAAGTAATTGATTTGATATTTCTTCTTTATTTTCTAAAGACGCATTGTTTTGATTTTCGTGTTCCATATATTATTTATTCATTACAGCAATCAGCTAATTTGCCAACCAAGTCCTCGAGATTAGAACTTGTTTTTGCTGTATCTTTTATTAATTGACCATCTATTAATTTTAATTTAAGAGCCCAAAATATCGAGTAAACTTTATACGCACGTTCAAACATTATTTTTGCTTCATCTTTTTTATTTTCAGACGAGAGCTTATTGCCGACTTCTATTAGCCTCATCGTAGAGGAAAGTAGGTGTTTTGATATACACCATGTTTCTCCCTCATGATTTGGCATTAATTCTTTTAATAATTCCTTACGAAGATTTCGAATTTCATTTGAAGTTTCAAAATATTCGTCTTTATTTAATTTCACGCCAGTAAAAAAGAAATGTTCTTCTAGACTGATTAGATTCATAACCGCAAGACTCAAGTCCTCAGTAGTTGATAAATCAACACCAGCATTTTCTTTTAAACTTTCTATTTTAATTAAGAATTCATCAATTGTTAGTTTGTTCATAAATTACATAAATAAGATTAGGATTCCAATAATAATCATGGCAAGACCTGCCCAGAATTTTAAGCCTTTCAAATTTGTTCTTTTCCAATCTTGTATTTTGTTTACAACTAATTTATCAGCGGATATCCATAGTACGGCAACAAGAGGAATGATAAGGATTAAGTTATAGAGAAGTAGATAACCAGAACCAGAAAGATATGTTACCTGATCTTTTAAGAGACCAATAACCATTAGGTATGGTCCGCCCATACATGGGAACTGACAAATACCTACAAGTAAACCAAGCCCGAAAGCTGCTGGGAAAGATGCTTTTTCCATGAGTCTCCCCATCGCAGTATGCGACACCGATGGAATTTTTAGTTTGATTGGAAATTTTGGAAATAACCAACTTAAAAGATTAATCAATCCAAATGCAATCAAAAGTGAAGCTCCAAGCTTGCCCATAAAGTGCGGAGTATTGAAGATATGTAGAACTTTTAGTATTCCAAGACCAATTAAGAAGTAAGCTGTGAATATTCCAGCAATATATATTCCACCTATTTGTAGAATTTTCTTTCTTGTTAATTGCATTCCAAATAAGAAAGCAATCGTTATAAGTAAGATTGAAAATGAACAAGGGTGAACACTATCAAGAAGTGCTGACACAAGAACAAGAGGTAGAAGCCATGCACCACTATTACTTAAACTCCAAATGAATGAAGATATACCAGGATTATATTTCAAGAATACTATTCCCAAGATAGCAACAACGATGACAATTAAAATTGTTATTGTTTTTTTCATAATTATTATGGCGTTACTACCGCTTTAATTTCTAATTTGAGGCTACTTCCAGTTGTGTCAGTAAGAGTTATGAATCTGTCTATTACACCAACTCCAGCAGGACCGTGAGCGTTTGGATCATAAACAGCTCTAACTATACGACTTTCTCCAGCTTTAATTGTTTCATCAAGAGGTGGAACATAACCCATGCCTGGCATACCGAAAGGTCCCTTTGTTTTGCCGTCAGGTGATACAAAATATGCTTTTGTACACATACACGAAGTCACGAGAGTTGGAAAAGTAATATCTTTATCTGTTCCATTAGTTACAGTAAATTCTTTGGTCACATCACCATCTTTCATTGAGATAGAACCAAAGTCATAAACATATTCAGAAGAAGTGAGAGCACTTTTTATACCAGAATCTGCCACTGGTGATTTTTGATTTTTACTACCCAACCATATAAGACCTATAAGGCCTGCCACTATAAGGAGGGTGATAATTATAGTTTTTTTCATTACATTAGTAAGATTTATTTGATAAATAAACAACAAAAAAGCCTTGCGATATTATTTACCAAAAGCGACCAAACTAAACTTGGTAAATCGCAAAACTATATTGTTGCTAACTTATATTTTTTTGTATTAAGAATACCACTAGAAAATACTTCTCCTAGATAATTGAAAAGGTTTATTTGTGGATGTTGTTTTATATAAAGTCTAAACCGAAAAGAAATACGCCGAGTAAATTCAAAAAGATAATTTCTATAAAAAGTAAATACTAGAGCAAATGTTACCATCGCCAAAAGGGTACCCATAATACCTAAAATATTTTGAGGTAAAGTTGTTGTCATTCCTTGCCAAAGAGTAACGTGTTCAGAAAAAGTCATAGCACAAGCTTCTGGTGAGCCACTGAATAAACAACTATTTTTGGTTGAATCGAGTTTCATTTCATTCATATGGTACATTAATCCAAAAGAACTAATCCATATAAAAAACAGAGCTGATATTATAAGCAATACTTTCCCGAATTTATTATTTTTTGCCATTAATTTCATACAGGTAGTTATTATATCATGCTTTATTTTTAAAAAGCAACAAGATTTATACAATCATTAGTATACCCCAAGGGGGTATACATGTCAATGATTGTAGCCTATGTATAATATTATATAAATGTTATAATTACCTAAGTAATATTTTTATTATCAACCCAATATGAAAGATTTAATAAAATTTGCAGTAATAATATTTACCATCTGGGTCCTAATTTTTGGGTTCTTTCAGCTTGAGTCTGGATTGACTTCTAATAAATCTGAAACCAATTGCCCTTTCAGTGCTCATTCAGAGGCTATGTGTCAAATGAATCCAATGGAACATTTTCAGGAATGGCAAAATGCTTTTACTGTGTTGCCAACAAAAAATATAGTATCTATGTTTCTATTTATCCTAGCATTTATTCTAATAGGCAGATTTGCTTTTTCTAATAGATTTTTAATACAGAAACCATCTTTTTTATTTTTAAAAAATATCATAAATAGTTTTCGGATATTTAATCCACTTAAAGATGCTTTTTCTAATGGAATTTTAAATCCCAAAATCTTCTAAATAAAATTAAAAACGCCTCGATCTTTCGATGCGGATTTATTAATTTAACTTTATAAAAACATGGAAGAAAATAAACAAAGCCCAAAAAATACATTGGCAATGCCAATCGCTATCGTAATCGCTGCAGTTCTAATTGCTGGTTCTGTAATTTATAGTAGTGAAAAATCAAATACTAATAATATAAAAAACACAGAATCTAATTCAAATCAACAAATAGCTGAAGAGCCTACTCAAAACTTAGATAAATTAAAACCAATTAACAAAGAAGATCACATTAGGGGTAATATAAATGCCCCAGTAAAAATTGTAGAATATTCAGATACTGAATGTCCATTCTGTAAGCGTTTTCATGACACAATGAAGCAAGTTATGGATAATGAAGGGAAACAAGGGAAAGTTGCCTGGGTGTATCGTCATTTCCCACTTGATCAATTACACTCAAAAGCACGAAAGGAGGCAGAAGCTACTGAATGTGCAGGAGAACTTGGGGGTAATGATAAGTTCTGGGCATATTTAGATCGACTTATGGAAATTACTCCAGCAAACAATGGACTGGATCCAGCGGAATTGCCTAAGATTGCCCAATATGTTGGTCTTGATACAGGTAAATTCAATGAGTGTCTAACAAGCGGTAGATATGCTAAGAAAATTGAAGAGCATGTGCAGAATGCACAAGCAACAGGAGGCAACGGCACACCTTGGAGTATTGTAGTTGCCAAAAACGGAGAAAAATACCCACTCTCTGGCGCACAGCCTTATGAATCTATAAAAGCACTCATTGAGCAGGCTTTGAAGTAGTATGCAAATATCAGCTAATAATAAAAATATGTCTGACTTTGATTATCTAGATAAAAAAAATATCTATCTTGATTCAGCCTGTCAGACATTGCGACCACAACAGGTTATAGACATGATGGATGAGTATTATCACGAATATAATTCATGTGGAGGACGCGTTAAATACAATTGGGGTATAAAATTGGATGAGAAAATAAAAGAGACCAGAAAGAAAGTTCTTAATTTTGTTGGAAAATCGAGTTCTAAATATACTGTGGCTTTTACACTCAACACAACTTATGGTCTCAACTTGGTGCTTAATCAACTACCTCCTAAATTCAAGAAAATAATTACTTCGGATATAGAACATAATTCCGTTTTCTTGCCTACAATGACTATAGCAAAGAGATTGGGTATTCCCCGTATTGTGCTTCAGCGTTCTGTTGATGGGTCATTGGTGTATGATAAAAATGATCTGTCTGAATCGGTTGCTGTTTTAAACAGTATGTCGAATATTGATGGTCGTGAACTTGTTAATTTAAAAGAAATAGCAAATGATCTACACAAGACTGGCGGAATTGTTCTGATTGATGCTGCTCAAGGGATTAGTCATAATCAGAAAATCATTCAAGAAAGTGATTTTGACGCATTATTCTTTTCTGGACACAAGATGTATGGTCCAAGCATAGGAGTAATCGTGATCAAAAAAACTCTTCTTGCAATTCTCGACATTGGATTTATCGGCGGTGGTATGGTTGAAGAAGTAGAATCAGACACATATAAGTTAATATCTGATCCAGATGATTTGAACAGTCGACTTGAAATTGGTTTGCAAAATTTTGCTGGGATAATTGGTCTCTCTGCTAGTATAAATTGGATTAAAAATTACCAACAAGAAGGAGTTACAACTCAAGCTTATCAGGAAAAACTTTTACGCTTTCTATTTGATGAACTATCTAATATTCCAAACATAAAACTCATCAACAGTTCTCCTAGTTCTATTGTGAGCTTCTATTCCGACAAGATTGATGCTCACCGTTTAGCAATTTTTCTATCTGCACAAAACATTATGGTTCGAAGTGGGTATTTTTGTTGCCATTATTATCTAAAGAATCTCAAGAAATATCCGCCACTAGTGCGAGTATCCCTTGGTCTCAATAACACGAAAGAGCAAGTTGATTTTTTCGTAAAAACATTACAAACTATTATGACTAATTTATAATTATGTTTTGCATTGCAGCATTTATAATTTTCGCAATCTTAGGAATTTTTTCCGCTAAATACAGATCCTTGGCTAAAAAGGCTTGGAGTTGCACTCTTCGGAAGATGACTTTTAGGCCTTGCGATATTAATTTCCAAGAAGAAGCAAAAGCTAGGCTGTTAGGAAAGCTTATAATCACAAAACCTCGCCTAGCTAAGTTTCTTGACCGTTGGATAGGGGTTTTTGCATCAATCTTTGTGTTTTTAAGCGTATGGAGTCTACTTGTTGTTTTTAACAGCGGACTCAACCTCTTGGTTTATGATACATGTAATCCAAATAATGCCGAGTCTTGTTCATTGGCTGGAGAATCATGCGGTATTACATCAGGGAAGCCGGGGTTCTGGGTTTCTTTAAAAGAAGGACAAGTGCTCATGTGGGCAAAAGATAGTGTTCTAACCTTTGGTGAAACGATTACAATGATTCCAAACCGATTCAAAAAATGGGACCCCAAAGAATTTATTTCCGATTCTAACAGCTATTACAAAACATACGACACAAATAAATCTATTGCTCTAGAGATAATAGATCCGAGCTGTAAATTTTGTGCCAAATTATTTGGGAATATAAAAGACACCCAATTTGCCGACAAATACAATCTCACCTATTTGGTTTATCCAATACCCGATACGAAACAAAATAATGGATATAGATTTCCTAACTCAAAAATGATAGCTTCATATTTAGAGGCAGTAAAGATATACCCTTTGTCATCTCTAAATACACCAGCGGACTGGCAAATTTTGGAGAGAATATTCACGAGAAAAGATGTTGATAATGTTGATTATCAAATTAAATTCAATACAATTTATACAGCAAAAGAAGCTGAAGATGTAATACTTACTTGGTTGACAGAAATTGGGTACTCAAAAGGAGATTTAGTTAAAATACAGCAAACTGCGAATTCAGATATTGTAAAATCAAGCTTAGTCAACCAAAAAGATATTGTAGAAAATACAATTAAAACAATAAAGATACCAACTATTATGTTCGAGGGCAGAAGATATGATCGAGCAATCGAACCTGAAAAGTTGCAATAACTTAAAATATTAATTATGGAAGAAATGAAACAATATTTAAAATCCACAAAACTGCTTGATTACAATAATTCGAGAGTACAAAGTCTTATACAAGATAAGAACTGGTTATCTTTGGCAGAGAAAGACAGGATTTTAAGTATTTACAATTTTGTCAAAGATGATATCAGCTTTGGATACAACAAATCAGACGACCTGTCAGCTTCAGAGATTCTGCGTGATGGATACGGACAATGTAACACTAAGACAATTTTATTCATGACACTGCTTCGGGCGGTAAACATACCGTGTAGATTCCACGGCTTTGCTATACATAAAGAATTACAGAAGGGATTAATAAATGGAGTAGCATATTTTCTAGCACCGAAGGAAATAATTCATAGCTGGGCAGAAGTGTACTATAATGGTACATGGTTTGAGATGGAAGGACTTATTTTGGACAGCGCATATCTGAAAGGATTAAAGTCTATGTTTGGGAATTCCTCTGGTGACTTTTGCGGTTATGGTGTTGATGTAAAAAATTTTCAGAACATTTCAAATGAATGGAGTGAATGTAATACATATATTCAAAAGGAGGGTATCGTTAAAGATTTTGGAGTGTTTGATTCGCCGGATGTATTTTATGAAAAGTTCGGCAGTAATCTCTCAGGTATAAAAAAATTAGTTTTCACTCAAGTCGTGCGGAAAATTATGAATAACAATGTGTACAAAATAAGAACATTAAGATAAAAATATTATGGAATACAATAAACAAAACAATCTGGTAATTACCAAGAGAGAGCGGAAAGAATTATATCGGCAGGAAAAAGCCATAGAAGAACAAGCAAAACAACATTCAAAAAAGGTTAGGAAATGGACAAAGAGAGTTGTGACACTGCTTTTAATTGCAGGATCAATAGTTGGGATTTTCTGGTATAGGTCAAATAAGCCAGTAACTCCTACTAATGAGATTCTTTCAGTAGTATCTGATGATTGGGTTAAAGGTAATAAAGATGCTCCTGTTACAATTGTAGAATATCTTGATTTCGAATGCGAAGCATGCGGAGCATATTATCCTGTAATAAAACGCTTATCTGAAGAATATAAAGACGAGGTAAGATTTGTCGTAAGATACTTTCCTCTCCCGGGACATAAAAATAGTATGACTTCTGCACTTGCAGTAGAGGCCGCTGGTAAGCAAGGAAAATATTGGGAGATGCATAATACTCTATTTGAAAATCAAAGAGACTGGGGAGAAAAGCAAACACCAGATCCTAAAATTTTTGAAAATTATGCTCGTCAAATCGAACTTGATATGAATCAATACGAAAAGGATATTATTTCACAGGAAGTGAAAAGTCGAATAGAGAGGGATCGTAAGTCAGGACAAAAACTAAATCTTCAAGGGACACCGTCATTTTTCTTAAATGGTGAAAAGATTGAAAACCCACAGGGGTATGAAGATTTTAAATCGTTGCTTCAGTCAACAATTTCTGAAAAAAATAAATCAAGATAATAGTAATTAAACAAACTAAATATGATGGAAAATGAAAATATAAAAAATAATACATGTTGTGAACTCGAAGCAAAAACTTCAACGATTATCAAACATGTAAACTGGAAAAAACTCTTAACTTATGTTGCGGGAGTATGTGTTGTTCTAGGTTTTATTTTGAGTTTCCTTCCGGTTGGAGCTACTCTTGTCACTGCAATTTATTATCTCGCAATTCTTTCTGGAGGTATCTATGTGGTAAAGGGTGCATGGAGAGGATTATCGAAACAAAAGTTTCTTAATATTGATTTTTTAGTAGTGATTGCATCTTTAGGTGCGATATATCTTGGCGAACTTCCCGAAGCAGCCGCAGTTATTTTTTTCTTTTCACTTGCAGAAGCTTTTGAAGAATATGGCATTGATCGATCTCGTCGTGCACTGCAGGCCCTTATCCACAAGTCTCCGCAGACAGCAACACTTCTCGATGGTAAAAATATTGCTGTAAGTGAAGTTATGATTGGACAAATAGTGTCAGTACGCCCAGGAGAACTCATTCCGCTAGATGGAAAAATTATCAAAGGATTATCTGCTGTTAATGAAGCTACAATAACGGGTGAATCTATCCCCAAAGACAAGAGAGAGGGTGACACCGTCTTTGCTGGAACATTGAATGAAAATGGTTACTTGGAGATTGAGACAACAAAAGACAGTAAAAATTCCACCTTTTCAAAAATTATCGCACTTATTGAACAAGCACAGAAAGCTAAAGCTCCTACACAGGAATTCATCGACCGCTTTGCGAAATATTACACTCCATCTGTTGTTGCTATAGCATTTTTAATAACACTAGCTGGACCCTTAATAACTGGTGATTCTTTCTTGGTTTGGCTTGATAGAGCAATTATTCTGCTTGTCATTGCTTGTCCGTGTGCCTTGGTTATTTCGACACCTGTAGCTATTACTTCAGCGATTGGTGGTGCCTCAAGGAGAGGTGTGCTGATTAAAGGAGGTAAATATTTGGAAGAATTGAAGAGAGTAAAAGTGATTGCATTTGATAAAACAGGCACCTTGACGCTTGGAGAACCATACATCTCAGATGTTGTCGCTTTTAATGGATTTACTGAAGAACAAGTTTTAGAGGACGCAGCTGGTCTTGAACAATTTTCTTCACACCCACTTGCAAAAAGTATTTTAAATTTTGCAAAGGAAAAAGGAATAAGTCCCCACGGCATGCAAAACTATCAGAACATTGCAGGGAAAGGAGGAAGGGCAACATGTATGATATGTGATGATTTAGAACATTGTGTAGGTAATCTAAAACTTATGGATTCACATAGTGTCTCTACTAAAGGAATTATAGACAAAGTTGAAAAGTTTGAGAAAGAAGGCAAAACTGTAGTTTTAGTAAGTGAGGGTCAACAAATAATGGGTGCCCTAGCTATATCCGACAAGATAAGAGATGAAGCAAAAGAAACAATTACACAGCTTCGCACTCTGGGGGTGGAGACCATAATGCTTACTGGTGATAATCAACACACCGCTTCGTATGTGGCTAATAATTTGGGAATAACAGAGGTTTTTGGTTCTCTTCTTCCTGATGAAAAAGTTAATAAAATTCAAATACTCAGAGATAAGCACAGCTCTGTTGTTATGGTTGGCGATGGTGTTAACGACGCACCGTCACTTGCCCTCTCAAATGTAGGTATTGCAATGGGTGCAAAAGGTTCAGACGTGGCTATTGAAACTGCTGATATTGCACTCATGAATGATAATATTCTAAATATTCCCCAAACGGTTGAACTAAGTAAAAAAACGATAAAAACAGTAAAACAAAACATCAGTGCCGCACTTCTTGCAAAAGTTGCTTTTCTTATTTTAGCTGTATTTGGGATTTCAAATCTTGGTATTGCGATTGCAGCAGATACTGGAGTAGCAATACTTGTTATTTTAAATGGGCTTAGACTATTTAAAAAAGCCTAGATAATGTTATTTTAGGGATAGAAATATCTCTGCTTTTGGGTTAACTACTATAAAAGATAATTTAAAAAAATATTAAATTAGATAAATAACTATCCCCAAAAATTTAATTTATTAAATTTTTAAGTAATTGCTCATTAAAATGAGATACTATATTGATATAGTTGGGTTATTTTTAAATTCTTCAAGGGATATTTCTTTTTTTTCAACAGTCACCTCATTCCCATTAGTATTATCTTTATTCATTAGTTTTGAGTATTTTTATGGATTATCCGCAGCAACCACCCTTTTGAGGCGGAGCAAAATTAAGGTCAAGATCATTACTCAAGGTAATTGCCATTTCACTTATTGCACCTTGGGCTTTTCTTTTGGTTTTTATCCAATCATTAATCACTTTACTTTTTCTGACTTCGTTTAACAATTCTTCGGTTTTCGCTCTCTGCTCTGCCATCCCAGGGAAATCTCCTTGTTGAAAGATAGCGGATGCTCGCTGAGCTTCCTGAAAATCTTTTAGCAGTTTTTGAGCTTCCTTGTCATTATTATATATTTCGGATGCCTTTTTATAATCTTGATAATCTTTTGTTTTTTGAATAGATTCAGAAAACTTTTTAATTTCTTTATTTAAATTGTTCATAATTTGCAAAGTTAATTTTTATTTAATCATAGAATTATTTCAATATCAATTCTCATTTTCTTCACCTTCTAACAACTCTCGCCCTTCTTTAATCAAGAACCAGACAATTATTAAAGAAGCAATTGGGTCTGCCCACCACCAACCAAAAAAATAATTAAACAAAAGCCCAATAAGTAAAGTTACTGAAAGTATAACACAGGCAACGGTTTCTTTAGAATCAGCCACTAATGCCTTACTACCGATTTTTTCACCTACCTTTCGTTTTTGACTGGCAAGAAATGGCATAATAATAATAGAAAGAGACGCTATAATTATGCCCATTAATGAACCTTCAGGCATTTCATTAAGGTAAAGTTTTTTAATTGCTTCATACGCCACATAAAAGGCAAGAATGAAAAAAGAATAAGCCACATATTTAACAGCCTTTCGCTCAATTTCTTCTTCCTTTTTTTATCTTCCAAATTATATTTCAGTCTCCAAATAAGAACTCCTCCAGAGATAGACTCTATAAAGCTATCCAAACCGAAACTAATTAAAGCAACACTTCCAGCAATTATTCCTGAGCCGATTGAAACAAATCCTTCAACAATATTGTAACCGACCGTAAAATATTCTAACCAAAGCCCCTTTTTATATAATCTATTTTTTTGATCTAAATTGTTCATAGTGGTGTTGTAAAATTTTATTTTCCGTATAGCATATGCCCAGCAAGCATAAGATTATCTTTGCCGATTAAATCATCGACCAAAAGTGGCAATTCTACAATCGGAGAGGTAAAACGTCTCTCCATTTCCACTAGATATTTTTCTTGCATTGTTTTCCTTTGTCTTAGATAATCATTCGTGATAATTGATTTTGGCAGGATGAAATTCGCTACAACAAGACTGGTAGGAACACCAATAGCTAGAAGTTCATCCATGGCCCGAGCTGCTTCTTCAATAGGAGTGGACTCAGGATACATCACAAAACTGAAAGTTGTCTGATTGATGTCCTGTATCATATCAATGACTTCTTTGAAACGCGATTTGGTAATTTTATCAATTTCTGTTTCACCAGTTGAGGTAAAAGTTTTGATTTCTATTTGTTTGCTCCAGTCAACTGGCAATTCTAGAAGTCGTAATGTATGTCCAGTTGGAGCAGTGTCAAAGACGATAACCTCAAAATCTTTTCTTGTAGCAAAATCAATAAATTTCTCAAAAGTAGCCATTTCTTCTGTGCAGGGCGAATTCAATTCTTCTTCAATGGCAATTACTCTTTGTTTGTCATATTTTTGTCTGGCTTCAACTAAGATTTTCTCTTTGTATTCGGCAACCGCCTTAACTGGATCGATTCGACAAGCCCATAAACTTTTTTCACCTTTTATTAAAGTTGGCTTATCATTCACATCCTGCTCAAAAATCTGGCTTAAATGAGAAGCTGGGTCAGTTGTCAAAAGCAGTGTTTTATAACCTTGTTCAGCAATCCACAAGCCCGTTGCTGCTGCCACTGAAGTTTTTCCTACTCCTCCTTTGCCAGCAAAAAAGATTGTTCGTCTTTTGCTATTTTGAGGAATAAGTAATGGTTTTATTTTCTCATCAACTTTGGGAATATCGCCCAACGTAAATTTACTCTTATCTATAGTTATTTTTACTGGCTGATAATCTTTTAACTTTAGAGCTTGCTCGTGAAGCTTTTTGCCCATTTTAATTAGCGATTTTTCACCCTTGATTTCGCCTGGTTCAAGCTCTATCAAAGTAATGGGGATGGAAAATTTGTTCTTTATAATTCCCAAAAATTCTTGCTGTTTGGCCAAACGCGCCAACATAAACGGATTATTACAAACATCTTGAGGATAAATGCCATTGATAATGAGTTCTTGTGAAGTTATTTTAAGCTTTAAAAGCTCAGCAATAGAACGCTCAGCCTCATAAATCGGTGTTACTTCAGGTCGTAGGACAAAAACGAATGTAGTTCTGGAAGTATCTCTCATGGCTGCTATGGCTTGGTCAAATTTAGCTTTTGATTCAGATAGAGCAGCGGCTGGACCAATGCAGGTTTCGCCACCACCTTCTTTAGCGGCCTTTTCTATAACACCACTCCATTCCACTGGCAATTCCAAAAGTCGTAGGGTGTGTCCAGTCGGGGCAGTATCAAAGATCACTATTTCATATTTGGGTTCTTGCAAAAAGTCGGTAAAACGATCAAAGGCGGCCATTTCTGCCGTGCAAGGTGAATTTAATTGCTCTTCTAGAACTACAAAACTTTCCTCAGGAATCAAACCACGAAGCGGAGATAGCGTTCTTTCTTTATATTCAGCCGTAGCGACATCCGGATCAAGTTCCATCGCAAAGAGATTTTCATTTGTTTTAATCTTTGTAATCTTGTGACCAATTTTTTGCTCAAAAACATCCGCTAAGTTTGAAGCTGGGTCAGTGGTAACAATGAGAGTTTTCTTTCCAAGACCCGCAAAATATACCGCGCTTGAAGCAGCCATTGTTGTTTTACCTACACCGCCCTTGCCTGAAAAGAAATAAAATTTTGTATTCATATTATTTTTCATTAATTAATAAACTTTTTAAATTCTTCAAGCGTTGGATATGAACCGGTTTTAACGATCTTTCCTTCGTAAGTTGTAATTGGTAATACTTTTAGTTGCTGTCCTTGAATTAGTTTTATAATCTCAGAATTTTCCTTGAATTTTTCGGGGCTTTGTGTAATA
Source organism: bacterium (assembly GCA_021831595.1). Lineage (GTDB taxonomy): Bacteria > Patescibacteriota > Minisyncoccia > Phycocordibacterales > UBA9973 > UBA8515. The sequence goes on along the minus strand of JAKBMK010000022.1, from coordinate 26,470 downwards.
AGATAACGTTCAACCTCTATACCCAACTTTTTAACTTCTTCCAATGTGTCTTGTAAGCTAATAAGTGTTTGGTCTGGGTTAGGACCACATACACCAGCTGAGCAACACATTGGCGGATCATAAATGACAATTTTTTTATTCATATTTTGTTTATTCAAATTAATATTTAGCATTTTGATATTATTTCTTTTGTTTTTATAATTTTTTCTAAGCTTTTTTGTATCTTTTCAAAATTCTTTCTATTCAGGGAGTAATGAACCCATTTGCCTTCCTTGCGATTTATTATTAGTTCATTTTTACGCAAAACTGCCAAGTGGTGGGAAATAAGATTTTGGGGTAATTTTAGATGCTTAAATATATCACAAACACATTTTTCACCGGAAGCGATAAATAAAACAATATCGAGTCGAGTATTATCACTCAATGCTTTTAACTGCTCTAAAAATGTTTTTTGTTTTTTGTTGTTCATAATAACATATCAAATTATATTGATATGTTATCATCTACCTTTATTAAATGCAACTTTGAATTGCTACTCTTCAATTAATGTAATTTTCTTATCATTTAGTACCAATCTACTCCTTAAATGTCCAAGTAGTTCTCTCTTCTCAAGTGGTGTGCCTTCTCTAAGTACATACTTGGCGTATTCTCTAGTATTCACATCATCCTCATTTATTGAGTATTTAGGTGTGCCTTTTGTTGCCAATCTTTGAAGTCGATTGAATCTCTTGATTTCTTCTTCAAGCTTGATTCTCATTCCTAATTCATTGATACTTACCTTATCAATCACTTTAAATAATTCATCTATCAATTCTTCTTCTCTAATATATTTATTTTTGCAATTTCGATCTCTCGCTTTTGAGCAAGAGTAGTAAACATATTTAGCGGTAGTTCCATCTTTAAGTTCTTTGTACTTCTCTTGAGCAGATATTCCCGAGCTACACATTCCACATGTAAATAATTTAGTGAAAGCAAACTCTCTGTTTTCTCTCACAATTCTATCTCTCTTTAATTGTGCTTGAGCTTTTTCAAATAACTCTTGAGTAATTATTGGAGTATGACTTCCTTGATACCAGTTATCAGAATTTCTTGGGTATTCAAATGGTCCATAATAGATTGGCATATTAAAGATACGATAAACCCCTGATAGTGTCAGGGGTTTATTTCCTCGAGTATAGAAATTTAAATCAAATCGTAACCAGTTATATACTTTTCTACCACTCCAATGTTCATATACCACTTTCTCAAACATTTTCTTTATGATTGGTGCTCTGTCTGGATCAATTACTATCTGGCACTTCCTATCCATCAGTTTTTGATTGAGATATCCAAGCGGTGCCATCCCAGGCCATAACCCCATCTCTACTCTCGTTCGCAATCCTCGCTTCACATTAATACCTCGATTGTCATTTTCTAGTTTTGCTTGGCTTCCTAGTATCATTAGGAGAAACTTCTCATTTGGATTATTTCCAAATGTTTGTCCGAAGGTTCGTATCATATGTAATTTTCCTGAATCCATTAAGTCTACAATTTTTCCAAGATCACCTGCATTTCTTGAAATACGATCGGGTGCCCAGGTGAGGATTGCATTAAATTTGTCTTGTTTGATTTCTTCAATAATTTCGTTAAATACAGGTCTTTGCCCAGTCTCTTTAGCACTATGGCTTTCACGCTTCATAGTGACTACTTCAAGCCCCTCACGATCGGCTAATTGGAGCATTTCACTGATTTGGCTGTCTATTGAAAGAACCTGTCTTTCTTCTGATTCTGTTGATTTTCTCGCATAAAGACAGTACCTGATCTTCTTTGGTTCGACCTTAATTTTTTCTACTCCTTTCTCTTGATTTGGGTTATCTATTTTCATATACCTACATTAATGACGCAACCAGCCCTAAGAGTCCAGAGCGTCCCGAGTACTAGTAGTTGATAACTAAAACGCCTTTATTTAAGGGTCATTTTTTGCTAAAATATGTTTATGTTAGGAACAGTTGATATAAAAGTTAGACCACTAAAGCTTGCTTATCTCGTTGACCCAAATTCACCGGAGCAAGTTCGTGAGGCAATTAAAATCAGCTCCACATTATGGGGAGGAGTTTATAATCCAATTATTCCTCTGTATAAGAAAATGCCCAAAACTTGGCGTGAAGGTCCAATCAAAGCACCAGAACCTAAAAAAGTTATTCTTGGATATATTGATTCCTTTGACCCCGATATTCTTGTTCAATTTTCAAAAGAGATTCCAGCTTTCGTGAGAGATACAGGACTAAGAATCATTAGTCCTAATGAAATTTGGCAACAACACGGTGTTTACAGTAGTCCATTTAAAGCTCATTTTGGTATCGGAATCTTTGATGTTTTTAATGAAATATTTGAAATACATTTTAAATATAAACCCAAATATCCAGTTAAGGTTATTATTCCTAAAATACCAAACAAGTATCCACTTTTATGGGCAAGCATCTTCGGTGAATTCCCAGACAAAACTCTTGATGCTTTAAGAAAAAATTATTACAAACCGCTTGATATAAAAGAAATTGATATTGACCTATCCTCGGTTGGTGATCTTTTCCATGGAGATAATATTTTTCCTAGACGAGCAACACAAGGAAACCTTGAACACTTTAGACACTCTGGCTTCCGAAAAGAGGCAGCAGTATTTTATTTTGATGCTTCAAAACATTTGGATATTGTAGATTTTTGGAATCTGCGTGCCCTTGGACGTTCTGTATTTCCTCTACCTAAACAATTAAGAGACAATCAAAGTCTAAAAGATGAAATGATTAAGTTCATTAAAGCTAATAGGCATGAGTGGAAACATCAACGTGGCGTATTTGACGTAGTCTCTATAATTAGAGGCAGAAATTGTGACATGGATGATATGAGTAATTTTTTTGCATCTTCAGTAAAAATTGACGATCCGAAAGATACTTCTAAATTTGGCTATTTTAGCTTACAACATTGGTATCCACGCATATGGGATGAGAGTGGAGGCAGGGCCTATGATGGTGCAGACCCCAATGATACATATGAACAACAAACTTCCATAGAAATTACAGACATGGAGAAGTTTAGAGTTCATTTTAATCCAGTCTTTCCAAAGTTTACACAAGATAAAAGTATGGATAGTGAACCGTGTTGCGCCAACGAAATCAGTTTTAGGTTCTATGGTTCAAATGAATATATGGCAGAAGTTTTACCTAGAAGTACTGGTGAAAAGTTTATTCGAGCTATTTCTAGTCAGGGATCTTTTAGGAACGAATGGAGAGTTGGAAGAAATGGTCTCGTGTATCTTGTGAAAGATACACTTAAGGAATATTGGGATATCCCTACTTCTGAAAAAACTTTCTTCGCATGGCTGGAAGACCAGGGGTGGGTTTCTAAATTATCTAATCCAGGGGTTCTTGCAAAGCAGATATATAATAAATTAGACGGTCATATTGCAACTCTTGGAAATGAAAGTTTATTAAAAGTCTTGGACCACATGAATGGTGGGAAAAATCTTTACAAAGATGAAGCTACAACCAATATTGAACTAGAAGAAGGCAGAGATCTATCTGTTGATAAAGTAAAAGCCAAACTCAAAAGCCGTCGAGGAGGTTCTGACGAAAGTTTACATGAATATCTTTTATCAAAGGGTATATTTAGGCTAGGTCTAAAAATAGAATGCCCAGAGTGTTTTAGAAAATCTTGGTATCAACTTGATGATGTTAAAGATCTTTGCGTATGCCCTAAATGCCTTCATTCTTTTCCTGCTATTGGAAACATACATATTTCAACATGGAGTTATAAAACATCAGGACCTTTCAGTGTTCCTCAACATGCTGATGGTGCATTTTCAGTATTACTCGGAGTAAATTTCTTTAATGAGCATAGCTTAATTGGTACAAAATTTTCTCCTGTTTTTAGTTTTAATGCAACAGACAAAGAAGGCAAAAAACTGGAAGCTGATTTTGCTGGGTTTTGGGAACAAAAATCAAACAGAAATAATGATTGTAGCGGTGTTTTATTTGCTGAATGTAAAAGCTTTAGTGATTTTGAGAAGAAAGATTTTGACAGAATGTCCGGATTAGCTAAAAAGTTTCCAGGTGCCGTTATTGTATTTTGTACTATGAAAAAAGAACTTACTGCATATGAAATAAAAAATATAACTAAAATCGCAAAAGTAGGAAGAAAATATTGGAAAAACAGTCGACCAATAAATCCGGTACTCGTTCTTACAAATACTGAATTAACAGAATTCCCTGGTGTCCCACATTGTTGGCCTGAACCTTGGAAGAAAAATTTTGATCATATAACTGGCTTGTTGCCTGTATGTGATGCGACACAACAAATCTATTTGAACCTGCCTTCTTGGGAAGAAGAGTGGCATAAAAAATGGGATAAGAAACACCAGAAACGTATAGCAAAAAATAAAACCGCTCAAAATTAAGCTGTTGATAACTCGACTACACAAATACTTAAATGTGAGCTAATATGGTGCGACCTTAAAAAATAAGGTATAATTTCTTTACAAGTTAATAGTTTAAGTAGCCTAAACCTTTAGTGATAAAGGCATGGTGAAAGTTAGTCAGATCGTGCATAAAGAACCCATCATATGGGGTCGCACGATCTGCCGTATCTGGAAACGGATATGAGTGACTTCGGTCACTACCTATGTGGTGGGCTTTTTGCGTCTTATCACTAGGTTTTATAAATAAAACGCAAAACAGAAACTATGGAAAACAATATCAAAAAGCATTTGTCTCTTAAGATTTTGTTAGCATTGTTACCCGCTTTAATTTTTTGGCAAAATTATGCGTGGATGACGGGTAACTCTTATATGGGTATAGGTTTTTTAATTATCTGGATTTTAATGATCTGGAATGTTTATCAGTTTACGGAGAAGAATCATATTTTAGAAAGATTTTTTCGTTTAACAGAAATCTCTTTCTTCTTGCTTCCAGTATCCGCATTAGTTTTAACTTTCGTTATTGGCTCAAAAGTTATTTCTTCATCAGCTAATGAATTTGAACAGGCGGGTGGTGCAATAGGAACTGCCATTGGTGGAACATTTATTACTATAATTGCTTTCATGGTAGGAATTGCAGGAGGAATAATTATGCATTTAGTTACAAAGAAGTATGAGAAAAAAGCAGAAGCATCAGGTATAAAACAAATAGAAAATTCATCAACTAAACACGGTGTAATTCTTTCTATTGTGGCATTAATTGTATTAGCAATTATTATGGGTTCAATCTCTACAGCAAAACATGTTGCTAGTGTTGCTAAGGCAAAAGAAGAATTAAGTAAAAGTTTACAACAAGGAGGAGTAACTAAAACAGATACTCAAACACCAAGCACTCAAGCAAATAAAGTTAGTCTTGAAGTAACAAAAAAGAGTTTTTATGAAGCTGATTATACCTCTGGCACTTATCAAGATCAGATTCAAATGAATCTAAAACTAACCAATGAAACAGACAAAGATATTAAGGGAGTAGAAGGTGTCTTAACCTTTTATGATATTTTTGATAATAAAATTAAAGCAATAAGTGTTGGTTATGATAAATCAATTCCTGCTCATCAAAGTAAGGTTTGGGAATCAGGAATAGACTACAATCAATTTATGGATGAAGATGTTAAATTGAAAGATACAGAATTTACTAATTTAAAGTATAAATGGGAAGTTAAAACAATCATTTACGCTGATGGTAGTAAGGAATAAGTTTGAGTAAATATCTAACAATAAAAGGATGATTATATAATCATCCTTTTATTGTTATTTGCTTTACATATCAGTCCTGAAGCCCATCTTTTTAAGTTCGCCTTTATAATCATCGATAATACTATCTGCAACTTGAGACGATCTGTCGTTTAAATTAAAAAGTAAATTATCATCATTTATTTCTAAAACATACTTTATATTTTTATCTGTATATAAAAGACCACTTACCTTATCGAGTAATTTGCTAAAAGTAATATTTATCATATTTAGTTCTTGCTCAAAAGATTGCAAAGATTCTGAATATTTATCCGTCATATCAATATCAAATATATCAGAAAAAATCTGTGCTATTTCACAAAAAGATTTCAGCGTTTTGTAGTTTACTAGTGGATTATTATTCTTTTTTATAAACAAAAATAACCCTACTACTGGTGATAACACCATCATTTGATCTTTACATTCTTTTACAAAATCAATATCCAATTTACATTTATATAAACTTTTGCTTGTTACAATCTTAATTTTTTCTATTGTACTGAAAATCTCTCTATCAATAAATTTAATTTCTAAAGTTCCATCTGAAACAAGATTGCCAATAAATGTTTTTGTCTTTTGTAATTCTGTATACCATTTTGTAAAAATTTCTTTATGTGTAAGTTTTGCATTTCCATTCCATGTATCTTTTCTGTTACTAAAAAATAAAGGAGCATATTCGGATACGAATAATCCATTATCTATCCATCTAGATAACGTCTCTTTTACGATCATTTTCATCGTTTGGTTTTTTTCTTTTGAATATTCTTCAAATTTATTAAGTAAATAATTTTCAGTACTGATATTTTTTTCATCAAGATTAATATGAGCATATTCAGCCCATTTCTCGAATACTTTATTTATTGGAAGTTCTGCGAAAGAATGCAATAACATAAAACCATCTTTTTCTGACCCATTTTTTATTTTTCTAAAACCATCATTATACATACGAGAAAATATATGATTAATGAGAGTATCTTTATTTTGTGCATCCAAAGGTGTTGATTTATTAAATATCTCATAAAGAAAAACTTCATCTTCTAAATATTTACTGTCGTAAGATGCATACTCATCCAAAAGAAGTAGGTCGTCTCTAATATTCATAGAAAGATTATTGAAAGTAAATATATGAATTAGCTTATCGTAACAAAGATATGTATTTTCCATTATAAAATTGATTATTTCTTCTTGTGGTACATATCTACTTACGGTTTCATTTTTCTTAAAATCATCCAAGGTATTTTCTAAGTATGTTGTATAATTGATTAATATATTACTCCTTAATAATAAATTCTCTGATCTATATGCAAACATTCGTGCGTCTAGTCTCATAGATTTTTCTAATTTAGATGCTTCCAAATATTTATTATATTCTTTAGCTTCATAAGAATCTTTTGGTGTCCATCCTTGTGACAAAGAATAGATTTCGGATTCAGTAAGAGTTCCTTTGCCATTTTTTTCTTTATAAACTTCATTTTGAATTATAGTAACAATTCTTTCTTTTGGAGAAAGGTTAGATCTTCTTAAAATGTTTGCTAGATTTTTCATATATTATCGTCTTGTTTTAAGTGCTTGTTCAAGAAATTCGACTCTATCCTTCAATTCAACATTCACGATATTCTTTGAAAGTGTCGAGGCAAGTTTTGCTATCATACTTGCTTTCTTTAGCGATATTTCTTTACTTATTACTTTTCGAAGAGTATCAGAGAGAATTGTATTTATTTCATTTAAGTTAATGTTTTCCATATTAGTTATTTTCAATTAATTCGTACCAAGCTCTCACTTCATGAGCCCTGCCGTTCTTGGTTATATTTTTATAAAGAGCAAAGATAACATTTGGAGTTAACTTCCTAGCCCAACTATTAATATCTTTAGTAAGACCATCTTTTTCTAATCTTTTATTCCAATCGGTAAGTGTTCCAACATCAATGTAATATTTCTTTGAAAATTCAGCTTGAGTTTTTATTGATAAAAGATCAAATATTATTTCTTCGCTTATTCCAAATTTCTCAAGAGCTACTCTTGGTTGCCCTTTAAGAAAAGAAGGGAGGGACTTCCAAAGAGCATATGTCTCATATGTTTGTTTTTTGTATGGATCTTTTGTGAAGTCTTCCTCGTTCATACATTTATAATTTAACTGGTTTATCTCCAGTCAATTTTTCTAGTCGCTGAAGTACAATAGATACATACCCCTCATCTATCTCTATACCAATACATTTTCGACCTAAATGTTCAGCACTAATAGCAGTAGAACCACTTCCTAAAAATGGATCATAAATAATATCTCCTATGGATGTATTGTCAGGAATAATTTTACGAAGCAAACCAATTGGTTTTTGAGTTGGGTGAAGTTTAGATTTATTTGGTCTTGGATAATATATGACATTTTTAGCTTTAGATCTTTCCGTCTTATGTTTACCAAACCATCCATATGCTATGAGCTCATATTGCGACAGGTAATCTTTCCGACTCATCACAGGTTGGTTTTTAATCCAAATGAGCATTTGGCTGTAATAAAAACCTGCATTTTTCATACCAATACGAAGTGATGGAAACATTGGATCCGCATTAAATATGTAACACGCATTATATTCTTCTAAATATGGAACAACTGCACCTAGATATTTTCTAGTGAATTCTTCATAGTCATCTTCACTTTGGATATGGTCGCCTGCAATTATTTTCTCATCTTTAACACCGAGTTTTGCAAATCCTTTTTTATTTTCTACATACGCAACACCGTAGGGTGGATCAGCAATAATGGCTCGTATTTTATTTTTTCCAATTACCTTAGACACAAATACTTGGTCTGTGGAATCACCACACCCGATCACATGATTCCCAACCTTATAGATTCCTCCTTTATTTATTTTCATAAATTTTCTTTGCCTTAAGGTTGGTAAATTTTTCCCATCTGTCTATGATGATAGTTGCGAAGATTAAATCTTTTTCGACCCCACGCCAACATCTACCAAGTTCTTCGCATGCAATTAAATCACTACCGCTTCCACCGAAGCCACTGAATACAATATGCATAGGTGCACTACAACGTTTAAGAGGTTTTTCATTTAAGGTGACAGGTTTTTGAGTAGGATGTTGATATGATTGAGCACTGTCTCTTTTTTCTATCCAGATATCTATCATTTCAAGTATCTCATCGTGAGCTTGATTGCCGGTTGTTATTTCTTGATTAAGAATTTCATTGGCATTATTCATGTTAGGGTTAATATAAGGTTTACCAATAACCCCATAAACACAAGGTTCATAGACTTTATTAAAGGCAATCTTAGGGGTGCAATTCTGATTATTTTTCAACCATAGGCAAACTCTTTTATTTTGAATATCATTCTTTTTGTATAATTCCTGAGTCATCCAGAGATATGAAGAATCAGACCAATAAAAGAAATGTGAATTTTTCTTAGCTATGATTTTAGCTACTTCCATACTCTTATCTAAAAAATCCATGTAATCAGAATCTTTTTTGGAGTCATCTTTAGCAGAATACGAACCTTGATATTTTTCTTTATTACCAACACCCTTTGAATAGTCCAATCCAATGTTATATGGGGGATCACAGTAGATTATGTCTGCAAGGTCACTATCCATTAGCTTTTGTACAGAAGTTATGTCAGTGGAGTCGCCCACAAGCAACCTATGTTTTCCAAGTTCCCATATCTCGCCAATTTTTACTTTTGGATTAATGGTTTCTTTAATAGCTTTTTCAATATCAAAATCATCCTCAACAAGATCTACATCATCAAAAAGATTTTGTAATTCTTCGTCTCCAAAACCAACATTAAGAAGCATATCCATTTCGAACTCTTTTAGAAGCTCTTCATCCCATGATCCAGTGTTTTTATTTAGTCTCAAATTGAGTTCTTTTTCTTCCTCTAATGTTAACTCTCGAGAAGGTATCATACACTCAACATCTTCTATGCCAAGATCAGCATAGACTTTTACACGCTGTTCACCACCAATAAGAATATTAGACCTAGAGCCGATATTAAGGATAACAGGAACTACTGCTCCAAATTCCTTTATAGACTTTTCTAAGTCTCTTTTTTCACCCTCACCTAATTTTCTCGGATTGTATCCGTTTTTTACTAAGTCACTTACTTTACGAGAAGTAACTGACCATACTAACTTTTGCTTTTTCATAATATGTTCTTCGGGGAAGGTTCTTAGCTTCTTCCCTAAAACATATTCGTCATTGAATGACAAAATGACAATTTCTTTTTATTTCTATTCAATAGACATTAGAAATAGCTGAAATATAAAGGGACTTTTACTTAAACAAGAAAAAGTCCCTTTATCGTCATTTAACACCCAATGACTATTTAACTTCTGTGAGAGAAAAAGTGGCTCGATATCCTCCTTTTTTAGTGTAGTGAGAAATAGGATTTGAATCCATACCAAAAAATTTCTTTAATCTCTCATTGAGTTCATATTTAACGTTTCGCCCAAATTTTCTGTTCCATTTAGACTTAGTTAATGCTCCACTATTTTCCGCAATTGCTCGGAGTAATTCCCATTTTAAATCTGGTTTGTTCGTCTTCATGTTCATAAAGCCCATATCTTTAAAATCAAACTTTTGTGATTTCATTCCTGAATAAGAAACATTAACAACATGCCCATCTAAAAATTGAATGCTTAAACTTTCCCAATTAGCATTTTTAGGCAACAGATATGATGCAACAACTACATTATTTTCCTTTCTGTTTGATCTGATTCCTAGTTCTTCAGAATTAACAATTCTTACTTCTTGAATCCTTCTTTGTGGAATAATGTAATTTTCTTGAACTATCTTATTCATTTCAGCTATTCTATCTAAATGCGGAGCTATACTACCATATGCCAATTTTGCCATTTCAAGTTGTTTTCTAAGTGGTTCTTCTATCTTTTTCTTCATATCGGCAATCGATACTAGAGCCTCTTTAGCCCCAGGAGGAAGAAGCCCATTTGGTAGGGTTAAAGAACTCTTATCTTCTTTCATTTGTTTTGCTACTAATTCGCCGACTGTCATTTTCATATTCGTATTATACCAAAAATTGGCATTTGTTGGCATTTACACATAGCGACCCACAAACCTTAGTCTTACTCTCAAAAAGATGCTAAAATGTCCTTACAAGGGTTGCACCCACGGGTACCATACCCGAGTACACCGCTCGTACAAAATGACCCGTCAGGGTCTTTTTTGTTGGGCAGAGGCGAGCAAGCAAACTGCTTTGCTTGCGTGTGAGATGAGAAAACCTTGAGCTTGTGATTTTAAATTAATATTTAAAATCACGCGAAAGGTGTACAGAATATGTAAAATTCGAAAAGTGTACTCACGTTCTCACCGCCTCCGCAGATTAAAATATTAAACTAGTTCTGTACAGTGGGAGCATCTTTTGGCTTCGATAGGGATTTCGCTCAAACACTGCGAGCACTTCTTGGTCGTAGGATCTGCTGGGGGCTCATTGCGAGAGCGACTAATGAGGACATTCACTGGTTTGACGACAAAGAAGAAGACCGCTCCCGCAACCAATAGGAAGGATATTAAAGCATTCAAGAAGTGACCATACTTGAAGATGCTGTCATTAATTGTAAAAACTAATCCATCAAAGTTTGGAACTTTTGCGATGGCACCGATAAGGGGAGTGAGTATATCCGTCACCAAAGATGTGACTATCGTTCCAAAGGCTGCACCGATGACGACACCGACTGCCAAGTCGACGACGTTTCCACGAAGTAGAAATTGTTTGAATTCTTTCATCATAAAATTTTATTAGTTAGATTTATAATATACAATTATACCATATTGTATTTACTTAGTATATTTTGTGGTATAATTAAAAAGTGATAAGCTTAAGAAGTGTAAGAAACTCACTTGAGCTTCGTCTTATGTAGTGTGGGTCTATTATTAACTTAATAAATTATTATAAATTATGAATAAAATAAAATTAGTTGGAATTTTGGTTGTTGTGTTTATGGTTTTTGGTCTAGCTGTGTCTTTTGCAAAGGCCGATGATAAATCTTCTTACGAAGGAAGTAGGGGGAGCCAAGTGACTTCTGAACAAGACAAAGAAGACGTCGGTGATAATGAGGATAGTCACCCCGGAGATAACATCAAGAATCAAGACAAAGAAAATGACCAAGATGAAAACATTGATGAAGATAAAAACGATAAGGATGAGTCTTCCGATACAGAAAAAGATGAGATAGATACAGAGGAACACAAAAGCGTAGTATCTGATTTTGTTCAAGGCCTTCTTAATGTTGCTGATAAAGAAAAGGGTACAAGAGGAGAACAAATCAAGAATATTGCCAAAGAGCAGGATGGTAATAAAAATGATATTGCAGATAAAATAGAGAAGATTAAAGAGAGAAGTAAGTTCAAGACATTTTTGATTGGTACTGATTATAGAACCATTGGTCAATTAAGAAGTGAAATTGCTAAAACTGATAATCAGATAGAACAACTTTCAAAAATAGTAGATCAAACTACCAACGTTGATACTAAAAAAGTTCTTCAAGATCAAATTTCAAATCTAAAGCAACAACAGGCTAAGGTTACTAACTTTTTAGACGTTAATGCACAGAAGTTTAGTTTGTTCGGTTGGTTTGCAAAAATGTTTGAATAATTTTAACTTAAATCTAAAACACCTCAGAAGATCTGAGGTGTTTTAGATTCACAAGAACCGTTTTTAATATGAACTCATTTGCTACCTAGATTAAAAAATTTGCAAGAAAATTCGCAAGAACGGTTCTTGATATAGCAAGAACCGTTCTTGCTAGATCAAAATTTGATATAATGAATTTGTGAATATTATAAACAAAATCAAAGAATTAAATTTACCCAGAGGTCAATATGTGATTGTTTCCGGTAGTGTTCTTGATGTATTAGGTATAAGAAAAGCTTCGGATATAGATATAGCTGTTACAAAAAAATTATTTGATGAAATGAGAGGGGCTGGTGAATGGGAAGAAGTAGAAAAATACAATAGAATTTTTCTTAACAGAGAAGGTTTTGATATTATTCCCCAGTTAAATTGGGAAAAATATACTACTACTGTAGAAGAGGCAATATCTAGTGCTTTATTTATAGAGGGGATTCCTTTTATGAATTTAAATGAGCTTATTAAATTCAAAACTGCACTGGGAAGAGAAAAGGATTTCAAGGATATAGAATTAATAAAGAATTATCAAAAAGAAAATAAATCGTGAGGTAAGGCCTCACGATTTTTGGTTTTCGGGAAATTGGCATTTTATGCTAAAATGACCTTACGAAGTTAAATTATTAATTAATATATATTTATTATGGCAAACGTAAAAATCACAAAAATTATTGGACGCGAGATATTGGATTCAAGAGGCAATCCGACTGTAGAGGTAGATGTAGTACTAGCAGATGGATCTTTCGGAAGGGCAGGGGTGCCAAGTGGCGCTTCGACTGGAAGTCATGAGGCTGTTGAGCTTCGCGATGGAGATAAGGGAAGATATGGAGGCAAGGGAGTACAGAAAGCAGTGAAGAATGTAAACGAAGATATACAGAAAAAATTAAAAGGCAAAGTTTGGAACCAGAGAACCTTAGATGAGGCGATGATAGAGCTCGATGGCACAGAGAACAAAGGCAAGCTTGGAGCGAATGCTATCCTCGGAGTATCGATTGCATACGCGAAAGCTGTTGCTATGTCAGAGAAGAAGCCTTTATGGAAATACTTTAAAGATATATCAAAGAACAAAGAAATTCGCTTGCCTGTACCGATGATGAATATCTTAAACGGGGGAAGTCATGCCGAGAATTCTACAGATTTGCAGGAATTCATGATCATGCCTATTGGAGCAAAATCTTTCAGAGAAGCTCTACGTTATGGGGCAGAAGTTTTCCATACTTTGAAAAAGATTCTTGCAGAAAGAAAATTAAATACTTCGGTAGGAGATGAAGGAGGATATGCACCATCTCTACCTACGAACGAAGCGGCGATAGAAGTAATACTTGAAGCCATCAAGAGAGCAGGCTACACACCAGGCAAAGATATAAGTATAGCGATAGATGCAGCAGCTAGTGAATTCTACAAGGACGGCAAGTATGTACTTGCGACAGAAGGAAAGACTTTGACGAGCGAAGAGATGGTCGCTTTCTACGAGAATTGGGTTTCAAAGTTTCCAATCGTGTCTATCGAAGACGGACTTGCAGAGGACGACTGGAGTGGTTGGGCTCTTATGACGAAAAAGCTTGGTAAGAAAATCCAAATAGTCGGTGATGATTTATTTGTCACAAATATCAAGAGACTCGCTATGGGTATAGAGAAGAAAGCAGGAAATTCTATCTTAATAAAACTAAACCAGATAGGAACTGTCTCTGAAACTATCGATGCAATAAATATGGCCAAGAAGGCAGGATTCACAGCGGTAGTCTCGCACAGATCAGGAGAGACAGAAGACTTCACAATTGCAGACATGGTTGTTGGTCTCGGTACAGGGCAGATAAAGACTGGCTCACTTTGTCGCTCTGAAAGAGTCGCAAAGTACAATGAACTTCTACGTATCGAAGAATCTCTCGGAGCCAAAGCAGTCTTCCCCGGCAAGAATGCGTTTAAATAAAAAATAGTTTGTGATACAATATAACCATGGATCCCGTACGAAGCTACGATCACGGGATTAAGATATTAAGTTATTTAATTATTATAATTTAAATTATGCAGATTTGGTTTTTTAAATAAAATAAAGATCGTAATCTGCTTCGTACGGGATGGAAACAATACAAAATTTTATACAAACTATTTGGGCTTCAGTTTTAGCTATGGGTGCAGTGAAAGCAATTATTGCTGTGGTTGCTATAGCAGTTCTCTCTAAGTATCAATATATTTTGGGAATGCTTGCAGCAATCTTGTTCATCGCATATTTGGCACACTGGATAGCTTTTTAATTCTTGAATTATTACAAAGAGCCCCTGGAAGATTTGATCTTCCAGGGGCTCTTTTGACAAAGTTATTTTAGTGGTGTATTATATAAATGAAAATAATAGTATTAACTAGCAAGACTGAAAAGTCTTGTTTTAAATTTTTTGAAAAATGAGTCAAACCGTTAAAGATGGAGAACTCAACGAAGGATTAGAAGTTGATGTTCTAGAGGTTCCAGCTGAAGGAACTTTAGTCAGGTATTCAGATGCTAAACTGGAGATGTTTAAGGAAATAATTCTTGGTAAGATTGACCAAGCAAAGAAGACCTTAGAGATCAACAAAAAGGAGAGCAACGATACCGCCGATACCTCGCCGACTTTCAAAGTCCTAGAGGAAGGTCAGGAAACGCTTTCTAAAGAAGAGCAAGGGAAACTGATGCAACGCCAGAAGGATTTCATCAAAGTATTAGAATTTGCTCTTATCCGTATTGGCAACAAAACCTTTGGACAGTGTCACTGCCCAAAGTGTAACGGCAAACTCATCAGCGAGGCGCGCTTAAAATGCACGCCCGGGGCCACAAAGTGTGTTGAAACAAAGAATCATAACTGATTTGCGTTAAACACCATTAAAAGAGCTATCTTTCGGGATAGCTCTTTGTTTTTATAAAAATACTTTTTAGTATATAATATCGGTATGAAACCACAGTTCAATAAAACATGGTTCTTGATATCTATAATTATCATAGGCAATATAATTATTTTTAATGTTGCATCTAAAAAGCTGGAAAAGATTGTTGAACGTAAGGTCGCCGAGTCCCACATGGACAAGAATTTAATGGATAGGAATTTATAAGTTTAAAATTAAAGAATATGAACAAGAAAGAATTAACTACAACACAAAAGATTAAGAAAAATATATGGAAGCATTTATATAAATATTTCCCTTGGGTTCAGAAGCATTTTCTTAAATGGCATTTAGTTTGGCACGAGAAGGGTCGTCAGCCTTATCATATCGGCTGGCTTGCACCAGGTAAGACACTCGAAGAACTTGAGAAGCATCTGCATACAGAATGGGGCTTTGGCAACCATTTCGTAGCTTGGCATGACAGAGGGCAGGTGCTCTCTTGGCGTAAGCTAGAAGACTTCGATAACCAGTATCACCTTCGTGTTTTCAAAGACGGAGAGATAAGGGGACATCATGAATTCACTCCAGAAAGTAAACCATTCGAGCACTTTGTAGAGATCAACGAAGAGTCTCGCATAGAAGAATTCAAAAAGTTTCTAGGTAGTTATGTCGTAGATAAGAAGCATCCAATGCATTTGAAAATGGATAGAACCACTGCTCCCGAATCAGAGATAACAGTAGACGACCCCTTGGATAAAAATGGAAGACACCACAAATACAAATAATATTCATACAACTTTTATGAAAGTTATCTCCGAACTTCCATGTATAGATGGAAGTTACAAGGAGATGCCTATCACAATCACAGAAGACGGCACGCCAGCGGCTGTGGCATTTTTTGATATAGATAAAACTTTAGCAGAATTGAAAAGTATACACGGCAGAGCCATCAGGACACTTTTCAGAGAATTATTCGATAAGGATTTTCCAGATATAGAAGAGGTTTACTTCAAAGGTTTCCGCCTTGGGAATTCTTTCCGTGAGTTTGATCGAATGAACGGAATTTATAATTTAGGATTTAGAGAGTGGATAGACCCAGAAGTCTATGTTAAAGAGCGTTTGAATTATAGTAAGAAGGAGATAGATAGTGAAGGGAATAATATTCATAGTAGTGCTAAAACATATCTTGATAGATATGTGGTAATTGCCTCACGAATAGCTGATGAACTTTATCAAAATACTCCAGAAGAATTTGAAACATCTAAAATAAAACCAGTCTTTGCTTTGGCCAAATTTTATAAAAGTATGGGAATCCCTATGTTTGGCATGACAGCTAATGGCCGTGACTTTGTAGAAACTCTTTCCAAGTACTTGGGTTTATCGGAATTATTTATAGGGATAGCTACCGATGAAGATATGGTTGGAGGGGGGAAAGAAATAATCATTCCAAAACTTATTAAAAAACTTGAAGATAAGGGTATAAAAGTTTCTAAAGAAAAACTTGTAATAGTCGGAGATTCACTTTCCGGAGATATCGGTAGTGGTTATAGATACAGAGATGGCGAGAAAGAAATATTTATAAAAGGCATACTCGTTCTAAAAGATAATAATGAATTAGAAGAAATAAAAAAACATATAGAGAGGGATAGTGAACTTAGAAGAATTATCAAGAATACAGACACAGAAGCTTTTGTTGTAGATAATGTGAAGATGGATAGTAAAGGTGACCCTCTAATCCTCGGAGATAAAACTAATTTTTTGATTAAATTATAAAACACACTAGGCAGGGCCTAGTGTGTTTTTGATTCTGGATAAATTATATCCCAGAGGGCAGCAGCGACGTTGTGTGGCTTGCCGACAAGGGGGAAGTGATGAAGATCGATGAAAGGAGCACTGTTGCATTCGATGACTCCACACTTTGGTTGATCTTTCCATGAGACTGAGACATCTTTCATAATGAAGTCGACTCCAATGAGAGGATCGTTTAGGACTTTTCCAATTTTCTCGAGCATTTCTATGTTATCTTTGTGCATTTTATCTGTCACATCTGTGATACCACCTCCGACCGCACGGCTAGTTTTCTGTCCTAGGGTCACAATTTCTTTGTCTTTCGGAATTGTATTTTCATCTTTGCCCCAATGTTTGAGTTCTTTTCTAGCTTCCTCATCAAGGGCAAGCTGATGGAACATTTTGTTGTCGCGAAGTGGATTTTTATTTTCTATTTCAATTAAATCTTTCACATTGTGGACTCCATCTCCGATGACATAAGCTGGCTCTCGACGAAGTGCTGCAATAAATTTTCCTCCAATGACAGTTCCTCTGTGTACATATCCTTCGAGTTCTTCTTCTATCATTACCCAAGGTGCAAGCTGGTGAGCGAGGTGGTACGCGCGCTTCATTTCTTCTTCTGTCGATATGTGTGTAGTTGTATGTCGACTTCGAGAGCCCAAGTTTGGCTTGGCGATAACTGGTGCATTTAGTGTCTTAAATAATTTCAAAGCTTTTTTCTCACTATTCACTATGCCTCCAGCAGCTACTTTTATTCCTTCTTTTTGGAAATGTTTCTTCATTTCATTCTTGTTGTCCATCCATTCAAGTCCTCTTGGATCATAATCCTTCGTGCGAGGAAGAACGTCAAAGAATCGCATTTCTCCTTTAAATCTAGAGATGAAGATATCATTACCGATTCCAAATAAATGGAATTCTTTCATATCGATACCTCTCCTGATAGCTTCCTCCCATAAAACTTTCGCACGATAACTGTCTTTTTCATTAGGAGCTGTTGTTACGTTGCCCAAATGAAGAAAGGTGAGAACTTTTACAAGTATTGGTCCTATCCATTCGAGTTTTCTCTCAGGGATTATATTATCCATCCATTTTGTCCATGGCTCAATCGTCTCACTTAACCATAAAGAAAAGTAAACCATACCATGATTCACTTGCGCCCCTCCACAATCCGCACAATATTTTTTCTTTTTTGTTTCTCGCATGGCTATATAATATCAGACTAGTGAGCGATAGTAAAACCAACGATTTTCTTTGCCCCTGATTTTTTCAGGAGTTTCATTATTTCGAGAAGAGTGCCACCGGTGGTAGTAACGTCGTCTATGACAATGACAGTTTTGTTTTTTATTGCTTCACTATTTTTTATGATAAAAGAGTCTTTAACATTTTTTAGTCTTTTTAATCTGTTTTCTATACGAGCTTGAGGAATGGTGTTCATCTTTTTATAAATAATATCTTTTTTTATTTTAAAAATATTTGGATTTGCGGATATGAAGCCTTTTGCAATTACTTCGGATTGATTGTATCCTCTCTTTTTGTTTTTACTGTGTGATATGGGTACGGGGACAACAAGGATAGGGGACCCAGCCGAAAACATTTGCAATGAATTTATTTCTTCCAAGAATGAATCATAAATCAATTTACCTAATACTCTTCCTAAGTATGGAGAATGATAATATTTGAGCTGCCATATGGCTTTTTTGACGATAGGGTCTCGATAGTCATATAGAGAAAGTATTCTCTCTTCTGTCGGTCTCTCTGCCAATTTAAAATTATCTATACAACTTTCACATAAAATAATTCCTCGTTTTTCACATCCGAGGCATTTTGAAGGGAATAACAGACTGAGTAGGGAATTAATTAAAGACTTTATGTTATAAATAGCCTTTTCCACTTCTTAATTTTACTATATATATGTTATACTAGAAAGTAGCAATATGGATAATTCACTTAAAAGTATAATTTCAACAGGGCTTTCTAGTCTTACGGATATTTTCAGTAAAGACAAATCTGGTGATAGTGTCCTTGGTGTTGATATTGGTTCTTCTGCTATCAAAGTTGTTCAGCTTAAAAAGAAGGCAGGGAAGGCTGTACTCGAAACTTACGGTGCTATTTCACTTGGTCCATACGGGAATAGTGATATAGGTTCTATTACCAATCTTCAAACTGATGATGTGGTCAAGGCCCTTATTGATGTCATGAGAGAATCCAATGTTACTATCAAGTCTGGTATTATTGCAATTCCTTCCTCTTCTAGTTTGATTTTTACAATGACCTTGCCTGATAAAATTACAGAAGACAAGTTCGATAGTGTTATCCCTCTAGAAGCTCGTAAATATATTCCTGTTCCTATTACTGAAGTTACCCTCGATTGGTTTGTGCTTCCAAGAGAAGTAGAATCCTCTGAAAACAATGTCATGAATCCCGCAGCAAAATCTACTGTTCCAGAAAACAAGACAGAAGTTCTTGTTGTTGCTATCCACAATGACATTCTTACTCGCTATCAAGAGATTTTAAAGAAGACAGAATTAAAATCTGATTCTTTTGAGATGGAAATTTTTAGTAATATTAGATCTTCTCTTTCTCACGATTTAGCTCCAGTATTACTCATGGATTTTGGAGCTTCGAAAACCAAGCTCTCTATAATAGAAGAGGGAGTAGTCCACGTATTCCACGTTGTGAACAGAGGAAGTGCTGACATTACGAAGAATATAGCATCATCTCTCGGTATTTCTTTTACCGAAGCAGAAAAATTGAAGAGAAATGTCGGACTTGATCTAAATAGTAATCCAGAAGTTGCAGATATTGTTCGATTGTCCGTGGAATATATTTTATCTGATACAAATGGTGTTGTGTTTGCGTATCAGAAGAAGTATAATAAGAATGTAAGTAAAGTAATTTTAACTGGAGGTGGTTCTCTCATCAAAGGCTTGAAAGAAAAAGCAGCAGAAAATTTTCACACAGAGGTATTATACAGTAATCCATTCTTTAAAACTGAAGCCCCAGCATTCCTCGCACCTATCTTAGAGATTAGTGGACCAGAGTTCAGTGTAGCGGTTGGACTAGCTTTGCGACAATTTTTATAATTAAATTATGGAGAATTCATTTCAAACATCATTTATACCAAAGAAGCCTATTCTAGCAGGGAATACACCTGCAAGTACTACTAGTTCAAGCGGAACTAATCTGTTTATGGTTGTCGCAGTTTTCGTTTTCATTACTATGATTGTTGGAGCAGCAGGTCTTTATGTTTACAAGAATTATTATCTTATAAAAAACAAAGAAGAATTATCTGCTAACTTGTCAAAAATACGTGGAAGTTTTGAAAAGGATACTATCGCAGAGCTGGAGTTGTATGACAAGCGTACCGGTGTAGCAAAGGAAGTTCTAGAGGGACACAAAATACTATCTCCTTTATTTGAAACCTTAAACAGTTTGACCCTCAAGTCTATTCAGTTTAATAAATTTGAACATACCACTATCAAAGATGTTTTTTCTGTGAAAATGTCAGGCGTTGCTCGTGATTATAAATCTATCGCTTTGCAAGCAGAAGTGTTTAATTCACCTAAGGGAAAAATGTTTAAAGATGTAATCTTTTCTAATCTAACAAAGAATAAGAATAATTTTGTTACTTTTGATTTAGAATTTACTGTTGATTCGAATCTTCTCTCTTATACAGACAACGTCTCAAATGCAAAAGCTAACACAGATTCAAATACCACAATAAACAATGCTCCAGAGGTGGCTCCCCAGGCAATAACCGAGACTCCTGATACGACAGTTACACCTACCACCCAAACTCCCACAATAGATATTAACAAGGTTAATAATGTTGTTAATCAAAAGGTTATACCTACAACAAATAATAATCAATAATTATGAGACTTCTTTTACCAATAATCTTAATACTTGCATCGGTCCTCACATTTATTTTTGGGGTTAATCCTTGGTATAAAGATGTCTCTGATTTGAGGTCTGAGATTAATGTCTACAATGAAGCCTTGAATAATTCCACCAGTCTTCAGAAGACACAAGACGATCTTTTGAAACAGTACAATGAAATTTCTCAAGCCGACAAAGATCGTTTGGAAGATTTTCTTCCAAGTTCTGTTAATAACATAGAATTTATTCTTGAGATTGAGCGCATTGCCAGTCTTCAGGGTATGCCAATAAAAGATATTAAGTTTGAAACTATCAAGAAAATCGATCCTACGCAAAGTGGGAATACTGTCACTTCAGAAACTGCTTCAGATTCACGCAAATATAGTGTATTTCCTCTAGGTTTTACAACAGAAGGAACTTATGATCAATTCCTTCGTTTCTTGAAAGATTTAGAGTATAATTTAAGACTGGTAGACGTTAAATCAATTTCTTTCACTGTCCCAGAAGACACAGGAGGTAAGCCTGTGGATGGTCTGGATTCAAATGTATATCGTTACGTTGTTAAAGTAGAAACTTATTGGCTTAAATAATTATGCACAGGAAATATAATAAATTTTTAATAATATCCTTTGTCCTAGTTTTCATTCTCGGAGCTTATTCTTATTTTTATAATAGTTTTGTAAAAGAAGCTTCTTCCGCTGATAGCTCTTTAACCTCATCTCTTACTACATCTGCTCCAACTGAAGCTACAACTATAAGCCAAAAAGCTGCAGAAGATACAGCCTTCCTCATGAACCTAAGGACGTTGACGAACATAAAGATAGATGCAGATATATTTAAAGATAAATCTTTTAATTTGCTAGTTAATAATAAGCCTTCATTAGAGCAGGCTCCTTATGGGCGAGAAAACCCATTCTCTCCAACAGATAAACCTGCTGTTACCAACAAGGCAACCATATTTATCATAACGAAAGCTCCTTCTAATGTTACGAACAAATCAGCTGTTTTAAATGGTACTTTAGAAAATGGAGCAACTTCTAATAATATATATTTTGAATATGGTACTACCCAGGATTTAGGGAAAGCTACTCCCAAGACGACAGCATCTCTAGTAGGTAGTTTTGCTTCTGCTATACCGAACCTAACTTCAAAGACGACATATTTCTATCGAGCAGCTGCCAATGTAAATGGATCAATGGTGTTCGGTGATTTAATTTCGTTTAACACAAATTAATTATGATGCTATTAGAAGAATTAGTAAAACATGGTCTTATAAGAGAAGACCAAGTTCCTGAAATCGTTAAAACAGCAGAAGATAAATACAATGGTGATATAGACCAGGCTCTTCTTGTTTTTAATGTTAAAGAAGAGGTGATTCTTGATTTAAAATCAACTATTTTTAACATTCCTGTTAAGAAAGTAGATCCAAGTCTTGTGACTTCTACAATTCTTAAAATAATTCCAGAAGAAACAGCTAAACAATATCAATTTTTAGCTATCGGAGTAGTTAATGATGTAATAGAAATAGGAATTGTTGATCCAGAAAATGTTCAGGCCATAGATGTCCTTACCTTCATAACCGCCAAACTAAATAAACCATTTAAGCTGTATTTGATTGCCAAAAGTACTTTTAACAATTTGCTTGGCAAATATGATGTGTTGAGTAGTGAAGTTGATTCAGCTCTTTCAGAGCTCGATCAAGATGTTACTTTTAACGTAGACGAAGCAAATAAAGATGACAAAAAGGATGGAAAGGGGAGAGAGGAAGAGAAAATAACAGAAGATGCTCCTATTATCAAGATTGTTGCTGTTATATTGCGACACGCGGTTGAAGGGAATGCTTCTGATATTCATATAGAGAATTCTGGGGACAAAATAAAGGTTCGTTTTCGAGTAGATGGAGTTTTGCATACATCTCTCATTTTGCCTATAGCTGTCTACAATGGTGTTGTTGCTCGTATTAAGATTCTTTCCAAACTTCGCCTAGACGAAAAGAGAAAGCCACAGGATGGAGGTTTCTCTGCCAAGATTGAAGGACGCAAGATCGACTATCGTGTCTCTACTATGCCAGCGTATTATGGAGAGAAGATAGTTATGCGTATTTTGGACTCTCAGAGAGGGGTGAAGCCATTAGATGATTTGAATATGTCTCCTGAGAACATAGCACTTGTGAGAGAAGCGATAAATCGCCCTTATGGTCTTATACTTATCACGGGTCCTACAGGTTCCGGTAAGACGACATCTCTTTACTCTATGTTAAATGAACTCGATCATGAAAAAGAGAACATTGTTTCTCTCGAAGATCCAGTTGAGTATCATATAGATGGAATTAATCAGTCTCAAGTTGCACCAGAGATAGGGTATACATTTGCTTCAGGACTTCGTTCTATTTTAAGACAAGACCCAAATATAATATTCGTAGGAGAGATTCGTGATAAAGAGACAGCCGAGCTCGCTATTCAGGCAGCTCTTACTGGTCACCTTGTGTTCTCAACACTTCACACCAATAGTGCTGTTGGAGCAATTCCTCGTCTTATAGATATGGGTATCGATCCTTACCTTATTGCTCCTACACTAGTTCTAAGTATTGCTCAACGTTTGGCTCGTAAAATACATCCAAATTCTAAACAGAAAGTTCCTATTGAAGGTGCCACAAAAGCCATGCTCGAGAAACATTTTATTGGTTTACCAGATGAATTTAAATCAAAACTCAATATAAATAAAGATTTCGTCTATGAGGCTATATCTTCTCCAGAGTGTCCATCTGGAATGCTTGGACGTGTACCTGTTTATGAAATGTTTAAAATAGACAGAGAAATGCAGGATATAATACTTAAAAGGCCACAAGAAGCTGAAATATTTAAGTTAGCTAGATCTCGAGGTATGATAACAATGCGCGAAGACGCTATAATTAAAAGTATGGATGGTCTTATTCCATTCCAAGAAATATACAATTTTTAATTGCTGATATTAGGGGTAGGAGAAGTTTCAAAATTGTATTATAATAAATAAGTATGGAATCAAATAAAAAAATTTTTATTATTGACGACGATAATTTCCTTTTGGATATGTATGCCCTTAAATTCAGTAAATCTGGATTTGCTGTTTCAACAGCATTAGGTCCTGAGATTGCATTAGAGAAACTTCGAGGGGGATATGTGCCTGATATTATGCTGTTAGATATTGTTATGCCAGTAATGGATGGTTTTGAAATGCTAGAAAAAATGAAAGAAGAGAAATTAGGAGAAACTGCTATCAAAATTATTCTTTCCAATCGCGGACAGCCCTCAGATATTGCCCGTGGTGAAGCATTAGGAGCGGTAGGGTATATAGTAAAAGCTTCCAGTACTCCTTCTGAAGTAATAGAGAAAGTAAACGAAATTATTAGTAAGAAATAAACTACAAAATGGACTATTCTAAATATATAGATGAAATATTAACAAGTTTGATTCATGAGGATGGATCAGATTTACATTTAGGAGAAGGGAGGAAGCCAGCTGTTCGCATCAACGGAGAACTTATTTTTCTTTCAAATAAAGAAACTTTAAAAAAGGAGGACATGATGGATCTCTTAACCGTTTTTCTTGGCAAAGAGAAGACTGCCAAGTTTCTAGTAGAGAAAGAAATAGACTTTTCTTATTCTTACAAGGGCACTACTCACTTGCGTGGTAATGCTTTCTTCCAGAGAGGAGGTATTTGTATCGCACTACGTTTAGTTCCTCGTGCAAAAAGTTTTGAAGAACTTAATTTGCCTGCAATCCTTAAAACTTTCGCTTTGAAAAAACAGGGATTCTTCCTGGTTGTCGGTCCTGTTGGTCAAGGTAAGTCTACAACTCTATCGACAATGATCAATTATATCAACAAAGAAAGTACGACTCATATTATTACTATTGAAGATCCTATTGAACATGTCTATGCTCAAGATAGATCAATAGTTGACCAGCGCGAGATAGGCCTAGATACAGCAGATTTCCCTATAGCACTTAAAGCGGCTTTTCGTGAAGATGTGAATGTTATTTTGATTGGTGAAATGCGCAACAACGAGACTATTTCTGCAGCGGTTACTGCAGCTGAGACGGGGCACCTTGTCTTCTCAACCCTTCATACCAACAATGCTCCACAAACGATTGATCGTATTATCGACTCATTCCCAGCAGCTCAGCAGGATCAGATAAGATTACAGCTTGCTTCAAGTTTGGTTGGTATTCTCTCTCAGCGTCTCATTCCTCGTATTACCGGCGGTAGAATTCCTGCATTTGAATTACTTATAAACAATAATGCTGTTTCTAATCTTATTCGAGAGAAAAGAACCCACGAGATAAATACTGTCATAGAGACATCTTCAGAACAGGGAATGATAGATATGAATAGATATTTAGTCGAGCTGGTAGCTAAAGGCGAGATTTCTC
Source organism: bacterium (assembly GCA_021831595.1). GTDB lineage: Bacteria > Patescibacteriota > Minisyncoccia > Phycocordibacterales > UBA9973 > UBA8515. Next base: position 1,151 of record JAKBMK010000022.1, on the reverse strand, counting down.
TTGAAAGTGCATATCAATATTCATTTAATCCACTTGCTCTTGAGCGTATGCTTTAAAATTTATGTTATTTAAATACGAAACAATAACAAATACAGGGGAAAAGAAGAATGGATCTATAGAAGCTTCATCCAAAGATTCAGCTATTTCTGCATTGCAGAGAAGAGGTTTGATAGTCTCCTCTATAAAAGAAGAGCAAGAGAACAAAGGGATTTTTAAATTATCCATGTTTGAAAAGGGGATAAAGATGAAGGATATTGTTATCATGTCCAGGCAGATTTCTACTCTGTTTGAAGCCCAAGTCTCTGCTTTGAAAGCTTTCAATCTTCTTGCTTCGAATACAGAGAATCCAACTCTTGTGAAAGTATTGAACGTTATTTGTTCTGACATAGAGTCTGGAGTTTCTATATCAGAATCTTTGTCGCGTCATCCGGAGGTTTTCTCTATCTTTTATGTGAATATGGTCAAGGCTGGAGAGGAATCTGGTAAACTTACACAGACATTTTCATATCTAGCAGATTATCTTGATCGTCAATATCAGTTAACATCAAAAACTAAAAATGCTCTTATCTATCCAGGGTTTGTCATTGGAGTATTCCTCATTGTTATGATTATGATGTTCGTTTTTATTGTTCCTAGACTTTCAGTTATTATCAAAGAATCAGGACAAGCAATCCCACTCATAACGAAGATAGTCTTTGGCTTAAGTGATCTAATGGTACATTATGGAATATTTATTGTGATAGGTTTGGCTTTGTTTGTTATGTATATCATAAGACTATCCAAGACTACTTCTGGAAAAGTTTATCTTGATAGATTGAAAATCTCTATCCCTGTCTTTAAAAATATTTATATAAAGCTTTATTTATCTAGAATTGCCGACAACATGGACACAATGTTATCTTCGGGTATTACGATTGTTCGTGCTATTGAGCTCACTTCCGTTGTTGTTGGAAATAGAGTTTTTGAAGATTTATTAAAAGATGCTTCAGAAAAGATAAAGAGTGGTAGTTCTTTGTCAGAATCTTTTTCAATGCATCCAGAGATTCCACCTATTATGGCTGGTATGATTCACGTTGGGGAAGAGACTGGGTCACTCGGTAGTATACTTAAAACATTAGGAAAGTTTTATTCTCGTGAAGTAAATGAAGCTG
>JAKBMK010000004.1 GCA_021831595.1 bacterium | reverse complement strand
TCCCCGAGAAGAATGGTAACGGCTCATTTCCCCAGTATTTGAGCCGTTACCATACCTAGGCATGTAGGCGCGAGTAGCCATAGCGGTAATGCCCGAGGCGGATGCCGAGGTGTGCCACCCAGAACAACAGATAAACACAAAAGCATAAATATTACATCAGCCCGAGGCTATCAATTTTGGATTTGAATTTTTCTGCGGGCTAACCCCAAAATCTCGCCAAAAACCAAAGTCGAGGAAAATGGAATCCATAGCCCCAAAAATTTTGTTTCCATTTTCTGAAGTCCATTTTAGAATTCATACATTAGTAGAGCGTAGTAGATAGATTAAAATTAATAAAAAAGTCGAGCGTGAGATTAGAATTCATTTGGATTGTTTTGAAAAAAGGTTCGGATTTTGTCCATGACAGACAGCCAGTTTGAGCGAGGTTCGCGCGCTCGAGTTCCCCTCTCTACTGCAAGCTTTTTGCTTGTTTAAAATCTAGTCTGTCAATTTATGGGGATTAAGATAAAATGTGATTATTGTGGAAATGAAACTCCTCACACAAAAAGAGGTGAAGCTATAGAAGAGGAAGAGTTAGAGTTTGACGGTGAAGATGGTCGCTCGATAACAATTAATTGGAATACCTTATTACTACAATGTGATGTGTGTAGTAACGTTTCTTTACATTATTTTTCCCCAGATATTGGGGAAGAAGAGATAAGACAACTTTTCCCTGTAGTAAAAGATTTAAGTGGTGTGCCTACTGATGTTGTGAATTCATATTCTGAAGCTAAAAAAGTAAAGAATATTTCTCCTCTAGCTTTTGTAACATTAATTAGGAGATCTTTAGAGTATGTTTGTATGGAAAAAGGAGCAGTAGGAAAAGATTTGAATGATAAACTTAAGGATCTTGGAAAAAAAGAAATAATTCCTCAAACATTATCGAAGATGTCTCATGTGATAAGAATTTTAGGTAATATAGGAGCACATGCTGATAATACCGAAATAGGAAAAGATGAGGCTAGAATAATAGATGATTTCTTTATTGCAGTATTAGAATATGTTTATATTGCTCCAGAAAAAATTAAGAAGGTAGAAAAGTATCTAAAAAAATAAATATGATTAAATTAAAAAACAAAGAATCAGGGAACACAGGAGAACAAGAAATTGTTGATCTTGTTCCTTGCCCTAATTGTAGTAAAAAATTAATGTTACTACCTCCTAATTATCCACTTTATGATGTTCAATGTTCTGGGTGTTCTTTTCGTGCACAAGTAAAAACAAATCAAAGTAAACCAAAGTCAGTAGTATTTGGTGCCGGCTGGCAAATACTGAGTAAGGTTCTAAAATCTGGTTTTATTACACCATCATTATTTTTAAATTTTAAATGGGAAGAAAAAGGGATTAAAAAACAAGAAGTTAGATTTTATCCATTTGTTCCAAAAAAGAATTTATCAAATTATAAACTCTCACCAACTGCCCGTCGAGCAAATTATGAGATGTTTACTTATGTGGGTATGGATAAACTGCCTTATTTTATTAGTTATAAAAAATAAATTTTATTATGATAAATATTTTTCAATTATATGGAACATTTATTCTTACAATTCTAGGTTTTGTGGTTCCAATACTTTCAATATTAATATCTATTTTCCCAAATGGAATAAAAATACTTACTGAAAAGTATGACAATGAAAAGAAACAAAGTGAAGAGAAAATTAAAAGTCAAACTGAAAAAAAGGAACAAGGCAAGAATGATTTAGACTATAAGAATTTGGAAAAAACACTAAAAACTCTTAGAAAACAAAACAAAGAAGCAAAAACTAGATTATTTTATTTAAAACCAGGAAGTTTTCTTTTTAAAACTTCAATTCCTTTTATTATTGCCCTAGTTTCAGTGTTTTTAGGGTTTCTTGATTTTAATATTGAAATTAGAATATTATTATTAATATCTAGTCTTGTTTCTACTGTTGCTGGATTCTTATCACTTTATATAGGAATAAAAGTCATATTTGAAGTTTCAGAAATAACTAATAGTACTAAAGAGCAAAGCGAAGAAAAGATGATTGACTTATTATCAATATTAGTAGAAAAAACTGGAGAAAATCCATATTTAAAAGAAGAAGATATTATAGTCAATTTCTATGAAAAATCTTTAGTAAAAAATACAAAAATAGATTTTTCTGTCGATAAAAAATATGAGATACCAATTTCTATCCACAATAAAAGTGATAAGATGGCTAAAAATATAGAAGTTGGTTTTGTTTTCCCTAATAATATTGTTATTGAAAAAACATCCAATTTTGAAATTACAACTACAGAAAATAATCAAATATTAAGATTCAAGGAAGATGGAATTCAAGCACATAATGACAAGATGCAGGGTAAGATTAATTTAACATTTATTGAGTCTGGATTAACTAAAATTGATCTTTTTAGCAAAGGAGAAAATGTAAAATATAGAAGATTTACTTTTGAGTTGAATATAATTAAGTAAATTTTGAGATCTCGAGATACGTCGAAATGTTATACTAAAAGTGGTCAGAAAAGCATTACAGGGTAAGGAATCATAAATCCCTATCTCTTGATGCTCAGCCAAAGAAAATCCCGCCCCATGCGGGATTTTCTTTGGGAGAAGTGAGCAAACTGCTTTGCTCGCGCCTAGGAAGCGAAGACCCTGAGCTTGAATTTTGAAATGACAATTTCAAAATGCGCGAAGGGTGTACTGAACCTGTAAGGTTCGATAAGCGTACTCGCGGTCCTAGTCTCCCAGCAATTCATCAAAATTTAAATATCTAGACATACAACCAGCAGAATCTGTTTGCTATTTTTGAAGTTTCGTTGTATAATTCAGTTTAATAAAAATATTGTTCCACCCAAAAATAAACTAGACCATGAATGCAAAAGAAAGAAGAGAGCGAGAGCAAAGAGAGCTCCAAGTCATTCGCATGAAGTTTTTTAGGGAATTACAATCTCTAAATCAAAAATGGGGACACCTGGATTCCTTTCAGAATGTCAGAAAGATTCTTCACTCCCCTGACACTACCCGCTTAGTCAGCCTTGGAATAAGGAGTGAGCAAAAAAAAGCCGTCTTCTTTTTCCTAAAAAACTACATGGAATTTGAAGTCCCACAAGAATGCCAGGAGACGATGGACACCGTTTATGATTTCATCGCCTGCGTTTATGTAGTCAGGGACAAAAAAACTCTTAAGAGTTTAGAAATTTGAAAAAGAGGACCAGTAATGGTCCTCTTTTTATTCTTCCCTACCTCTCCAAATATTGCTATAATAACCGCATGGAAACATCTAAAACAGAGAAGTATTTTTTGTTCGCACTATTAGCAATAATTCTTGTATTAACCTTGGCAATTCTGTTCCCATTTCTCTCAGTCTTTATCTTGGCGGCTTCGTTTGCTGTGGTAGTGAATCCTATATATGTATGGATCAAAAAATATATAACAAGGAATAATTCATCTATCGCTTCTTTCATTACAATAGTAATGTTTCTTGTAGTACTCTGTGTACCCTTGTTCTTTGTTGGTAGTACTATATTTAACCAAGCACAGAATGCATACCAGTCTGTCATTTCCGCTGGCAACACAGATCTATTGATACAAAGAATAGACACTTCTATAAACAATATAATGCCTAAAGGTTTTACTTTCGATACATATGGTAAAATTGCAAGTTTTACTTCTTTTCTAGTTAACAATATCGGTAATTTCTTCACTTATACTTTCAATACGATCATAATGCTAGTTCTTATGTTCTTCACCATGTTCTACATACTCAAAGACGGATCTGCTTGGAAAGATGGGTTGGTAAAATTTTTACCTCTTTCAGAAAATAATATTAAAGATATAATTATTAGTCTCAAGAGTGCCGTAAATAGAGTAGTGAAGGGTTCATTCTTCATTGCTGTCATTCAAGGAGTCCTCGCCTGGCTCGGCTTTTGGGCTTTTGGAATTCCTAACCCTGCCCTCTGGGGAGTACTTGCAGGTATAACATCCCTAATACCAAATCTTGGAACATCAATAGTATCAGTTCCAGCTATTCTCTTCCTTTATTTCACAGGGTTACCTCTACACGCACTAGGATTACTTCTATGGTCACTACTACTAGTCGGTACAATAGACAATCTACTTTCTCCATACATAATCTCTAAAAATACCGAAATCCCTCCTATCCTTACTTTATTTGGAATACTTGGAGGAATTTCTCTGATGGGACCAGTCGGATTACTAATAGGTCCACTTGTAATAAGCTTGCTGTATAGTCTAGTCGCTATTTATAGGAAAGAAATAAAATAGAATCAAAAGCGGGAGGCCAAAGGCCTCCCGCTTTTTTCTATACATTCATCCCTGCTATGTATCCAGTCGTCCAACAAATTTGAAGACTGTATCCTCCAGAATTTCTATTTATATTAAGTAAGTCACCGGTGATAAATAAATTCTTATACAATTTCGAAGACATTGTCTTCATATCAAGCTCTTTGAGAGAGACTCCTCCATCTGCCACCACGGCTCTATCATAACCCATCAAGTTTGTAATATGAACAGGCAGATTCTTCAGAATTTTTACAAACTTCTTTCTGTCTCCCCTCCCTATACTATGAACCTTGGTCTCAAAGTCTAGCCCCGTATCGACAAGCTCTATGGCTTTCGCCATCCCCTCTGGTACTATTTCCTTGAGTATTGTGCGCCATATCTTATTCTTATTATTATCAAAAACTTTTATTATACTTTCCTCAAGCTTTCCTTCGTTTGTATCTGGGTAAGCATCTATCAGAGCCGTGACCTTGCCTTCATTCTGAAGAAGATCATCTACCTTTTTGGAAATATTTAAAATAAGTGGGCCCGAAAGACCAAAATGTGTAAAAAGAACCTTACCTGTTTTAGAGAATTGTTTCTTCTCGTCTTTATAAAAAGTTATTTTCATAAAAGACAAAGACACTCCGGCCAAACTCTTCACCCATTTATCCGAAACAGCAAGAGGTACTATATTGGGGCTTGAATCTTTCACAGAATGCCCTATATCTCTTAGCCATTTAAGCCCATCACCTGTCGAACCCGTTTCAGGATGCGACATGCCACCAGTCGCAAGAATGAAAGACTTCGCATATAGAAGTCCGTTATTTGTCTCTGCACTTTCTACCCTATCTCCTTTCACATTTATTTTCCTTACCGTGCAATTGTTTTTCACTGCAACATGGAATTTATTCATTTCTTTCTCTAGGACATTAAAAACATCTAAGGCTTTCTCTGTCGCAGGGAAAACACGGTTTCGAGCTTGGACAACCAGAGGAAGTCCGCGAGATTCAAAATATTTAAAGGTATCTTTCACTCCAAAAACAGAAAATGGTGAATACAAGAAAGGTGCGCCCTCGCCATAAATTTTGAGCATCTTGTGTATATCGGGCTCAGCGTTTGTGATATTACATCTACCACCACCTGTAATTTTTAATTTCTCTCCAAGATTTTTATTTTTATCTAAAACAAGAACAGACTTCCCTTGTGAAGCCGCAACAGCAGAAGCAAACATTCCCGATGCTCCTCCACCTATAACTATTACATCCCAGATTTTATTATTATTTTTCATTTAGAATCTCTACGAGCGCCATCTCTAGAGGTAGCTCGCTTATTGGAGAATTGCGAAGAGATTGATAAGCAGAAAGCAGCAAAGATAAAGTAGAAGAAGAGATATGTTCTGGTTTCAAACTAACCAATTTAGTTATATATTCCATATCATGTTCAGAAATAGAACTTTCAACTTCACTTTTCATTTTTGGTGCATAACGAAGAATAAGAGCATATCTTAATTTACTCAAAATCATCTTCAGATATACCCCCATTTCCAAATTCTCTTCTACTACACGCTTTATAGTGATAAAACCTCTCTCGATATCTTTATGAGCAATCGCATTTAGAAATTCATCCACCAAAAGTGCATTTGGAGATCCAGTAACTTCTTCTATGTCTTTTAGACTAATCTTTTTATCTACTGAAAAAGAGATAACTTTTTGCAAAGTTCCAAGTGCATCACGAAATGCACCATCAGCAAGAAGTGCAATGAGAGCTGCGCCACCTTCCTCTAATGTATATCCTTCCTTTTTCGCTACATTTGTCACAACAGAAGCAAGAATAGCATCTGTTGGCTTCTTGAAAATAAAACTCTGGCAACGAGAAACGATAGTCTCAGGAACTTTCTCAAGCTCAGTCGTAGCAAGAATAAATATCACATGACTAGGCGGTTCCTCGATAGTTTTTAGGAGTGCGTTCCAAGCATCCTTGGTGAACATGTGAACCTCGTCTAGAATGTAAATTTTGTATTTAGAATCGAAAGGCATTGTATGCACACTGTCGCGGATACTTCGTACATCATCTATTCCACGGTTTGAAGCGGCATCGAGTTCATATATATCATTCACAGATGAGCCAAGCTCATTTGCTATAATACGAGCAATGGTAGTCTTGCCTGTACCTCTAGGACCACAAAGAAGATAAGCATGAGAGACTTTCCCCGCTTTTAGTGCCCCATCTATAGCTTTCACAATATGATCCTGGCCTATAACTTCACCCCAATTCTCTGGACGATATTTACGATATAAAGCTATATTTCCATGTGTTTCTTTTTTATTTTCCTTCATCCCGTTTAGAAGCAGGTCGCGGTCTGCATAATTAATTATAATCTTATTTTCTATCCCGTGACCGCGGCTTCTAACGGGATTCATAACCATAATTATACCAAATTAATGATTTTTAAGAAATTCCTTAACTATCTTCTCTACTTCTGTATAGTTATGAGTTTCCATTAGCTTCACACGAAGCTCCTTGGCTCCTTCAAAACCATTCACATACGCCTTGAAATGCTTTTTCATAACAGCAAAATTTTTCACCTTACCCAAGAGCTTTTCATATAGTTTAGTATGTTCTAGCATGACCTTTAACTTCTGTTCTGTTGTAGGGATTTTTTCGCGACGCGAAAAAATCCAAGGAGATCCAAATACTGCCCTACCTATCATTACTCCATCACAACCAGTTTCCTCACACTTCCTCCTTCCGTCGTTAGTGTCTACGACATCACCATTCCCTATTATCTTTGTCTTTATCCCCATTTTATTTCTTATCTCTACCACTTCCTTCACGTGCTCCCATCTGGCTGGCACATCCGACATTTCTTTCCTGGTTCGTGCATGAATAGTCAAAGCGTCGATGTCTTGCGAAAGCAAAAATGGAATCCATTCATTTATCTGATTCTTGTTATAACCTATGCGAGTCTTGACCGATATGGAAACATTTTTTCCGCCTCTACGGCGGGTCGCCGATGAGGCGACTTTTGCATCAGCAATCCCATCTTTCACCGCTTGAATAATTTCGCGAGCCTTATTCTGATCTTTCATCATCGCTGCTCCAGCCCCTTGCTTCTCGACAGAGCGATCAGGACAACCCATATTGATATCAATACCATCAAAGCCAAGCTCGGCCACATACTTTGCAGCTTCTCGCATTTTGGAAGGATGAGAAGAGAAAAGTTGAACTATTATTGGTCTTTCTTTTTCTGTATAAAAAAGATCATATTTTAGAACTTTCCTTCCCTCACTTACAAGCCCATCAGCAGAGACAAACTCCGTCCAAGTCACATCGGGCTTGCCATACTTGGCAAACATACGACGAAAAGCGGCGTCGGTTACATCCGCCATCGGTGCTAAACAAAAGAAAGGTTTTGGTAATTTATCCCAGAATTTTTTCATTATTGAAACTTATATAGAACCTTGTTCTTGAATCGTAGGTCTATATATGAGAGAGTCTCATACTTTGAATTGATTTCATTTGCAAATTCTTTTTCTTTCATCGCTGTTTCTAAATTATCAAATATAGTATCTAAATCATTGTCTTCTTTAAACATAATCTTTGGATTTGGTTTATCATTTTGTGTTTTCAAATAAATATAATATACATTGTCTCCTCCTTTAACTAGATAAATAGGCTTAAAACCAAGCTTGGCTACCTCATCTACGAACCTAGCTATTTTGTGGAAACGATCAGGACCAAAGACTTGTGAACCAAGAGCTTTGTTTTTATCACCCGTAATTTCTGTATAATATTTGAAATAAATATCTCCCGAGAAATAAGGAGCTTTATCAAATATATAGCCATCATTATTCACAAAATAACAATTCTCTCCCACTTCTTCTTTTTTATCAGGCAGAGCCGCTCCGCAGTAAAGGTATTTACCTAACCTTTCTTTTATATTTAATACCAATGTGTCGAAATTTTTGACAGAAATATCTAACTTTTCTATTCTTGGAAATTCTGTCATTAGAGAGCTCATTATCTTATCATGAGGATAAATAAAGCTATTTCTTTTTGAAAAAATGAAAATATATTTTCCAGAAAGATTCTCTTCAATTTTATCAGAAACTTCATTCCAGCTTATGATACTTGTTCCATTCACTACAACATCCTTAATAGATATCCTCCTGTCGAAAGATAAATAAGAAAGACCCACTATAATAGAAATAAATAATATGATGAGTAATATTATCAAACGTATTCGTCCTACTTTACGATTACGCTTAATCTGCGCTATTCGCGGTGATGTAGGAAGATCCTTCATATTCTAATTTATGAGATTAAATCTTTATCACCAAAATATTTTTGTAAAACTTTTGGAATTTTTATTGTACCGTCAGCCTGCTGATAGTTTTCCAATATAGCGGCCGGAAGTCTAGAAGTTGCACAGGCTGTGTTATTCAAAGAGTGTACATAATTCATCTTGCCATTCTCGTCTTTATAACGAATATTCAAGCGACGAGTCTGAAAATCATGGAAATAAGATGAGGAATGAGTCTCTCTGTATTTATTTTGTGATGGCATCCAGGCTTCTATGTCATACTTCTTCACCTGTCCAAGCCCAAGATCTCCTCCGCAATTAACGACAACATGGTAAGGGATTTCTAGTTCTTGCATCAGATGCTCTACATGAGCAGTTATCTCTTCATGTAATTTTACAGAAGTCTCATGATTAGCTTCACAAAGGATTACTTGTTCTAATTTAAAGAATTCATGAACCCTAATAATTCCCTTAACGTCTTTCCCGTGGCTTCCTGCTTCTCTTCTAAAACATGGAGAAAAAGCAATGATTTTCTTTGTTAATAGTTCTTTCGGAATAATTTCTCCGGCATAATAAGACATAGTCGCAACTTCCGCCGTACCTGCCAAGAAATCTCCATCTTGAGTTTTGTACAAATCTTCCTCTCCTTGAGGCAAATATCCAGTCCCAAATAAGGTTTCTCTTTTAACTAAAGAAGGAACAAGCATGGGTGTATAACCTTGCGAAATAAAATAATCTAAAAAGTATTGCCAGAGAGCAAAGAAAAGACGAGCTCCATCATTCTTCATAAAATAACCACGAAAACCAGAAACCTTTGTCCCCCTCTCAAAATCTGCTAAATCAAGACTCTCAAGAAGAGTAACATGATCCTTGGGTTCAAAATCAAATTTAGGAATTTCTCCCCAACTTCTAACTTCTTGATTATCTTCATCGCTTTCCCCTTCAGGAACTGACATATCAGGAACATTTGGAATCTGAAGCATAAGCCCTTGCCATTCTGACATTACAGACTTCAACTCTTCTTCTTTACCGACAAGTTCATCTTTGACCATTTTCATTTCACTTATCATTTGTGAACGGAGAGCGGTATCCTTCTCTGTGGCAATAGAATTGTTCATCTTGTTCTGCTCGCTACGCAAAAATTCAACTCGAGAAAGGAGCTCGAGACGCTTCTCATCTGCTGATAAAAGGGCATCAACATCCACTTCTATATGCTTTTTCTTTGCCCCAGCTTTTATAATATCCTTATTCTCACGAATGAATTTAATGTCTAACATAATATATATAGTATAGTAAAAAATGATATAATATACAAATGGATGATATTTATAAGCTCAAACCTGAACAATTTCCGAAGGCTCTACTTGAAATTCCTCAACCACCGAAAACTCTATATGTAAGAGGCAAGCTTCCATCATCTGACATGATACATCTCGCTATTGTCGGTTCTCGTAAATATACTTCGTATGGCAAAGACATATGTGAAAAATTAATCAGAGGTTTAAAGGGCTATCCAATTGTAATTGTCTCTGGCCTCGCTATCGGTATTGATACAATTGCACATAAAGCCGCTCTTGAAAATGGACTTACCACTATCTCATTCCCGGGTTCAGGACTTGATAATAATGTTCTTCATCCACGCAATAACATAAAACTTGCTCAACAAATAGTAGATAGTGGTGGATGTCTTATCTCTGAATTAGAACCATCATGGAAGGCAACTCTTTATTCTTTTCCTCAACGCAATCGTCTTATGGCTGGAATTTCAAAAGCAGTGCTGATAATAGAGGCAGAAGAAAGATCAGGAACTCTCATAACAGCTCGCATGGCCCTTGATTACAACCGAGATGTCCTTGCTGTCCCAGGATCTGCTTTCTCCTCAAATTCAAACGGAACAAATGGACTTATCAAGCAAGGAGCGACCCCTGTCACCAGCAGTGAAGATATCCTAATAGCTTTAGGATTTAATATAGAGAAGCCAAAACTCTCCGACAAAGAAAAATACGCCGACTGTGGAAAAGATGAGATGAAAGTCATCGAACTCTTAAGGGAACCAATGGAACGCAATGACTTAATACGCGAGCTCGGAATGAATGTAGGCACAGCCAACGCCCTACTCTCTATAATGGAGATAAAAGAATTAATTAAAGAAGAACTTGGAGAGATTAAAAGAATCTAAAAATTATTTTAAAAAATTAAATATTTGCAAAAAATATTTTTTGATGCTACTAATATAAGCAACATGAAATTATTAATTGTTGAATCACCATCAAAAGCAAAGACTATCGAGAAATATCTTGATGGCGCTTTCACGGTGCGTGCCTCAGTCGGACATATAAGAGATTTACCAAAATCCAACAAAGATGCAATTGATATTCCTGCTGGTTTCATTCCCAAATACGAAATCTCCAAGGGTAAAGAAAAAGTGGTTCATGATTTGAAAACTCTAGGAGAAAAAGCCACAACAATAATGCTTGCAACTGACCCGGACCGCGAAGGAGAAGCAATCTCTTGGCATTTGAAGGAACTTTTAGATAATGACAAAAAAATTAAAGCTCCAATAAAAAGAGTAACTTTCAACGAAATCACAAAAGAAGCAGTAGAAGAGGCTTTACAAAATCCTCGTGATATAGATCAAGACCTTGTAAAGGCTCAAGAAGCTCGCCGAGTACTCGACCGTCTTGTCGGTTATGATCTCTCTGGAATTATCTGGAAGAAGGTCCGTTATGGTCTTTCAGCTGGAAGAGTTCAATCCCCCGCTCTTCGTATCATAATGGAAAGAGAAAGAGAAATCCGTGCTTTTATACCTGAACAATATTGGGTGCTTGAAGGATTATTTGAAACAAACAAAAAACATAAAATAACTTTATCTTGCGTAGAAGAACCAAGAGATAAAAAAGTTGTTGATAAAATTCTAGATTCTGGAAATAAAGAAAAGTGGTTTGTAAAAGATCTAAAGACGAGTGAGCAGAAACGCCAACCTCGTGCACCATTTACAACCTCAACGCTTCAACAAACAGCAAGTACTCGTCTTGGGTTCTCTCCTTCACGCACCATGCAAGTAGCACAAAAACTTTATGAAGCTGGGTACATCACATATATGCGTACAGACAGTACCAACCTAAGCATAGTTGCCCAAAATCAAATCATCGCTCTCGTAGAGAAAAAGTATGGTAAAGAATATGCCGAGAAGCATGTATACAAAGCAAAATCAAAAAATGCACAAGAGGCTCACGAAGCAATAAGACCTACTCATGTGGAACAAATAAATGCAGGAGCAAATGAAGAACAAAAGAAACTTTATGCTCTTATTTGGGAAAGAACAGTTTCTTCACAAATGTCAGATGCTAAATTACTTAAAACTAAAATAACAGCAAATATTAAAAGTAAATCTATTCCGGATTTTACAGCCAATGGATCCCGAGTATTATTCCCAGGATGGCTTACCTGCGACCTTGGAGCTCGTGGAGAAGATGTAGAATTGCCAGAAGTTGTAATTGGAGAAGAATTAAAACTCATAGAATTAAATAGCACTGAAAAAGCAACTGAGCCACCAAACCGCTACACTGAGGCTGGCCTTGTGAAAGAACTTGAGGCTCGTGATATAGGACGTCCTTCTACTTATGCATCTATAATGAAGACTCTTGAGGACAGAGAATACGTTCGCAAGGAAGGCAAAACACTCTTCCCTACAGACACAGGAGATGTGGTATCAACTTTCCTTGAGACAAATTTTGCCGAATATATTAGCGACACTTTTACTGCAGAGATGGAAGACGAGCTCGATGATATTGCAAATGGGAAAAGAGAGTATTCAAAAACTCTTAAAGATTTTTATATCCCTTTCCAGAAAGATGTTAAAGAAAAAGACAAACTCGCAAAGGCAACAAATATGGGAGAAGCTCCCACTGGCACACTCTGCCCTCTTTGTGGAAGTAATATGATCGTTAAACTTGCCCGTGGAGGAAAATTCTACTCTTGTAGTCGTTACCCAGACTGCAATGGTGCTAGAACTATAGATGGAGAAATACTTGAAGGACCAAAAGAAACAGGAGAAATGTGTCCACTTTGTGGAGACAAGAAAGGTAAATCCGGTGGAGGCAAACTTGTAGTGAGAACAAGGAGAGATGGAGGAGGAACATTTATTTCTTGTTCTAGATATCCTAAGTGTAAATTTATAAAACAAGACGAGGAAGAGATAAAAAGAAAAATGACAGATATCACTTGTCCTGTTTGTAAGAAAGGCAAAATGATGGAACGCCGAGGAAGATTTGGAATATTCTATTCTTGTAGTAATTATCCGGATTGCAAAAATGCAATAAAAGCGAAACCAACAGGAAACATTTGTGATCTCTGTGGGGCACTTATGATGGAAGGCACAAAAACTATACCTGAGCGTTGTTCAAATAAAATGTGCAGAAACCATAATCCTCATAAAAACAAAGAAAATATAACTAGCAACAAAAAATAGCCCTTAGGGCTATTTTTTGTTGCTAGTTATATTTTTAACTCATTTTTGCTATACTTATACAATATGAAAAGAGAAGTAGAGGAAATTTTATCCTTGGTCAAAAACTTAAAAAAAGAAGACGTGGATATCATAAACAGGGCCTATGCTTTCGCAAAGAAAGCTCACGAAGGCCAACTCCGTAAAAGTGGTGAACCTTACTTCAACCATGTTTTTGAAACTGCCAAGAACTTGGCCGAACTAGGAATGAAAGCAAAAACTATTTCTGCTGGAATCTTGCATGATGTCATAGAAGATACTGGCGTTACAGAAGAAGAATTAGAAAAAGAATTCGGACCAGAAATTGTTTCTCTTGTAAATGGTGTCACCAAACTAGGAACAGTTAGATATAAAGGAATAGAAAGAAAAGTTGAAAATCTAAGAAAATTTTTTGTATCAATGGCAGAAGATTTGAGAGTTTTGACAATCAAACTTGCTGATAGACTTCACAATATAGAGACATTAAAATATGTTCGTCCCGATAAACAAAAACGAATAGCATTGGAAACTCTAGAAATTTATGCTCCACTTGCCGACAGACTCTCTATGGGTCGCCTTAAAGGACGTCTAGAAGATGCGGCATTCCAATACGCATATCCAAAAGAATACGAAGAAGTTAAACAGTTGTTGATGGAGAAGAAAGATGCTAAAGAAAAATATTTGATTGAAGTTAAAGATGTAGTCATTAAAAAAATAAAAGAGGCACACATAAAAAATACAATTGTTGACTACCGTCAAAAACACCTATATTCCCTTTGGAGAAAGTTACAAAAGTATAATATGGATATCGGAAAAATTTACGACATTATAGCTCTCCGGGTGATGGTAGATACTGTCGCTGATTGTTACCATGTCTTGGGTATTATCCACGGAGAATGGACTCCTGTTCCAAATCGTATAAAAGATTATATCGCTATGCCTAAAGCTAACGGCTACCAAAGTCTTCATACGACAATATTTACCGGAACAGGTGGAATTGTAGAGATACAGATCCGTACACACGAAATGCACCAGAATGCTGAAAACGGTATCGCTGCACACTTCATTTACAAAGAAAAAGGACCAGAAAAGAAAGTCGCCACTAAACATCTTGAATGGGTAAACCAACTAAGAGAGGTAAATCAAAACGAGGAAGAACATAAACCAGAAGAATTTCTAAAAAACATAAAAATGAATTTCTTCAAAGATAGAGTATTCATTTTCACCCCCAAGGGAGATATTATAGACTTGCCCGAAGGTTCGTCCCCTATAGATTTCGGATATGCTATACACACTGATGTCGGAAACCATATACAAGGAGTAAGAATAAATGGTAAAAATTCTTCACTAGGAACAAAACTTAAAACTCACGACATTGTCGAAATCCAGACGAATAAAAATACAAACCCATCATCAAAATGGCTCGATTATGCAAAAACAACATTGGCCAGAAGAGAGATAAATAATTATCTTAAAAATCATAGCCTTCTCTCTAAATTCTTATCATTTGGAAAAAGTTAGAATAATTTTAAAAGCCGTCTTAGACGGCTTTTAAAATTATTAGAGTGAGAAATTGTTTATGTTATATAAATCAACGTCCTCTTCTGCTTTTTTTATTTCTTCATTGGTTCTATCATCCATTAAATGCAAATCATCTTCTATATCATCCTTAACACCTTCACTTACATCTATCTTTTTTTCTTGTAAGGTATGCCCTTCTTTTTGTGAAATATAATTCTCAAGCATTTTATTTGGATTACCACCAACATTTTGAGATTTAATAATATCTAAGATAGTATGCAGGTCATCGTTGGTAAAGAAGTCAATTGTGATATAGCCACCATTCTCTTTTCTTTCTATATGAACTCTCGTACCCAATGTTTCCTGGAGTTTGCCTTCTATCTCACTTATTTCTGGGTCTTGAATGTATTCTTTCTTTCGTACTTTGTCATAAGCAATCTTGCGAGCAATCTTCTCGGCATCACGAACTGTTAACTTCTTGTACATTATTTCTTTGAACAATACTTCTTGTTCTTCTGGTCGATCTCCAAGCATAAGAATAGGACGAGTATGACCTTCACTTATTTTGCCTGCGGACAAAGCATCCAGCATTTCTTGAGGAAGAGCGAGCAATCTTAAAGTATTCGAAACATATTCACGACTCTTCCCTACTTTTACTCCAATCTGAGTGTGAGTAAACTTAAATTCTTCTACAAGTCTCATAAATGCACGAGCACGTTCAACGGCGTTGAGATCTTCACGTTGTAAGTTTTCAATGATAGCAAGCTCAAGCTTGGCCATATTGTCATCTCCGACACGAATGATAACTGGGACTTGATCAAGCCCTGCTAATTTTGAAGCACGAAGTCTTCGCTCTCCGGCGATAAGCTCATACTCAACTTCTATACCCTGGTCCTCCTTGATTTTTTCTACACGAGAGACTACAAGCGGCTGAAGAACTCCATACTGACGAATTGAATCTGATAAATCTCTTAATCGAGCTTCATCGAATTCTCGACGAGGCTGGAAAGGATTTGGTTTAACCTTTTCTATATCTACCCAAAAAATTGAATTACTATAAAGCTGTGACATACTCCTATTTTAGCATATTTTTTTAATGTTGAAAAATTATAATATTTGTGTATAATTAGTCCTGTTAGATAATGCGTCGGTGGACGAAATATGAACTGCTTCATATTTCATCCGTAGCGTAGCGAAGGTGGGCCACCACCAGAGCGACGTATCGAACGTAGTGAGAATTGCGACTTTATGTCGCAAAGTTGCGTCGGTGGTGGAGTGGTCTATCACAACAGACTGTAAATCTGTCGGCCTTGGCCTTCGTTGGTTCGAATCCAACCCGGCGCACAAATTAAAAACCCTAGTGAAAACTAGTGGTTTTTAATTTGTGCGCCGGAGTTTCATCCTTGAGGATGAAACGTGTTGGATTTGAAAACCTTTTCCATATGAGTGTACGCACGAATGGAAAAGGTGTACTGAACCTGTAAGGTTCGAAAAGCGTACTCGCGGTCCAACCCTATTATCTTAATATGAAAAAAGCTATGGGAAAAATCTCCATAGCTTTCGTAAGGGCATATACACGGGCAGTTATTCCCCAATGCATATTTTACCATTGATCTCTAATTAGGCATCAATAAAAGATTGAAAACAGACACTTTAAATACAAAGTTTCAAAATAGTCTCACGTATTTCAAAACTGAAAAAAGGCTGAACGTCTCTCTATTTAACACCCACGATAGAGTCACCGCGATGTTAAGTTTTTTGCTTTTATTAACTGTTTTTTTTATACCCTATATTATAACTTTCTATTTTTTTGTCAATTTAAAAAATCCTCCTGAAATGGAGGATTTTTTATAAGATATCTACAAATGTTCAAAATAATTCAAACATAAAAGGGATAGATACGCCTAGATAAATCTTTGGCGTAAATTTTTCGGTAATACTACCTAATTCAACAAAGAGCGTAGCTCCATTCTTAATTCCTTTACCGACACCGAGGCTGTAGTAAGATTCATGCTTACCCATCGAGAGATAAGAATAAACTAATACTTCATTAACCTTGTCTAATGTCTGTTCAATGAACAGACCAGCTGATTTACCAGTAAATTCATAACAAGGAGTAACTGACAAATTTTTGAATTTAAACGACGCCCCTGCATAAAAAGGATAGGTCATACCGATGAATTCTTCTTCCTTACTTA
>JAKBMK010000020.1 GCA_021831595.1 bacterium | reverse complement strand
ATAATTAGGGTTGTTCTCCATAACTAACTTTGATCTGCCAACTACATCATCCAGATTCTTGACCCCTGTCTGGTGAATAATCTGATATTTAGATAACAAATCAGGCATTGTATCAATGATTATGTTGTTGAGTGTTTCTGCTCCTTGTGAACCACCAATCACCAATATAACAGGGAGATCAGAATTTAATTTAAAGAATTCATGAGCTCCGACAGTATCTCCATGGAGAATATTCTTTCTTATTGGTTGACCAGTCAGAGCCGTTTTTTCTTTTGGTAAATATTCAACAGCTTCAGGCCAAGAAATAGCAATCTTCTGTGCGAATTTCGCAGTCCAGACATTGAGTCGTCCTGGGTATGAATCTGATTCGTGAACTATCACCGGTATACGTAAAAGTTTTGCAGCGAAGACTGCTGGAAAAGCCGCATATCCACCTTTAGAAATTACAACATCTGGATAAATAAAGAACATTGATAAAAGTCCAAAGAACATACCTGTAGCCGTCTTGAACATATCTGTAATATTTTTTAAAGAAAAATATGTACGCATTTTACCTGCAGGAATTTGAACATAAGTAATACTATTCTCAAAGAGCATACGTTTGTCGTATGGCGAGTCAGACATATAGTAAAGCTTTAAATCAATAATTTTTTCTTTATCTGCTTGTTCTATTAATTTCTCGGCTATAGCAATGAGAGGATAAAAATGCCCTCCTGTACCTCCCCCTGTAAGTAATATTTTCATATGGCTTTAATTATAACGTATTTATATAATTTTTTCTAGGTTGTCTTTTTCTGGAATTTAGAGATATTGAGAACAATTCCCATTAGTCCTATATCGATAAGCAGGGCTGTTCCTCCTTGCGACATGAAGACAAGTGGTACTCCTGTCAGTGGGAAGACTCCAATAATAGATGCTATATTCATAAATGACTGAGCTGTGATCATAGTGATGACCCCTATCACAAAAAGTTTACTAAATGAGTCAGGTGCGTAGTGAGCTATTCGGTATCCTCGCATAGCAAAAGCTACATATAATATTATAATTATGACAGATCCGATGAACCCTACTTCCTCTCCAACAACGGCAAAGATAGAGTCCCCTTGTGGTTCTGGCAAATAATTAAATTTTTGGATACTTTGCCCTAATCCTCTTCCGGCTATACCTCCTGATCCTACCGCAATTAATGATTGTTGTATTTGATACGAAGAACCACTAGCATTTTGATTTGGGTGTAGATATGTATTAATTCGATTTTTTAGGTATGGTGTAGTCATGGCCAAAACAATAAAGGCTGTGACAGCAAGTAGAAACATTCCTAGGATATATTTCCAAGGAGTTCCAGATATAAAAAGCATCACCAAAGCCGTGGCTGTTATAAGAATCAGACTTTTTGTATCTGGCTGATTAATTAAAATAGCTGTAATTATTCCAAGCAGTAAAAATAATGGCAACAGGCTGAAACGAAAATCCTTCACTCTATTCTTAGCCCAAGATAACCAGGCCGCAAAGTAAATAATGAACCCAATTTTTAGGAATTCAACTGGTTGTAGTGATAGGCCAAAAATATTAATCCATCTACGTGATCCTCCGTGTTCAAAACCAAGACCTGGTACGAATACTAGAGTCGTCGCTACGATAGATACAATAAATATTGGTAGAGAATACGCTCTCCAAAATTTATAAGGGATTCGTAGTCCAAAATAAAGAGCAACAAGACCTCCTACCAAGCCATATATGAGCTGGCTTGCCATTACTCCATAGAATTTGGTTTCATTTTTATTTAGAATTCCAAGTGATGCTGAAATAAACATCATCATTCCTATAATGACAAGTGAAGCAACGATACTTAAAAATATTTTATCAATTTTATTTGTGCTACTCATTTAAAGTTAATTAATTAAAGCAATAATGACACCAATCATAGAAGTTATTATTCCTACAACCCAGTATCGCATAGTCACTTTATATTTAGGCCAACCAAGCGCTTCAAAATGATGATGGAGCGGAGCGTACAAGAAAACTTTTTTGCCATTTCTTAATTTTCTAGAAGCGATTTGTATTACATCTGAGAGAGAAGTAATAAACAGCGGAAAAGCAATTATTGGTAATAGTAGTACTGTATTCGTCATGAAAGCGATAACCGAAAGTGTAACCGTGAGTCCGATCATACCAGTTTCTCCCATATAGAATCTGGCTGGTGGAATATTGAACCAAAGGAAAGCAAGAATACCCCCTGTAATTACAGCACAGAAAGTTGAAATATCTGCTTGATTATTAAAGTAAGCAATAAGAGCATATGCCGTAAAGATGGAGGCTAAAACCCCTCCAGAGAGTCCATCAACTCCATCGATGACACTAGTAGACCACAGTGACAACATTATCAAAATGAAAAAAGGAATGAATAGATAACCCAGATTTATAAATCCATAAAATGGTATATATAAATCAGTGACTCCGAGTTTTACATAGAACCAAAAACCAATAATTAATCCAAGCAAAAGAATAATTCCTATTTTGATATATCGTAGAACTATCGGATCTGTCGTCCACTTCCCTTTTCCAAAGATCTGCAAGAAATCATCTCCTAATCCTATAATGGAAGCTACTATCAGAGTGAAAAATGGCAGCAATGTTTGACCTCTACTAATAAAATACATTTTTGGAGATTGATCATTTATGAATAGATAGTCAATGATGGCAACTATAGCCACAGTCAAAATAACCGAAATCCAAACGATCATTCCCCCAGTCCTAGGGGTAGAAACTTCGGCTGTACTATCATGAATTTTAGAAAATCCTGTCGCTTTATTTGTGGGAATATTGTTTTCTCTAGAAATTCTACGCCACATTCTATATTTATAGAAATAGTGAGTTGCAATAGGAGTTAAAAGTATACCAGTAATAAAACTTATAACTGCTGGTAAGAAAATTTTGATAGTATTATTCATTATTTTCGTTTTGATTAATTACACCTGTTAATGAAGCCACAATCTGATCGTAGTTTGGTAACTCTTTTATAGAACTTATCCCCATGTACGAAAGTGTGTCGAAGGTTGGTCTATAGAGCATTCTTCTGGTATCTTTTGGGTCGACAATCTTTTCAACCAATCCACGAACAAGTAAGTTGCGGAGAATAAAACTAGAATTAACTCCTCTTATATAATCAATCTCACTTCTCGATATGCCATTTTTGTATAGAACAATGGTCAGTGTTTCAAGTGAAGCTTTTGAAAGTTCTTTGGCAATTTCTTCTTTACGAATAGATTCAATAATCCCCGAAAGTTCACCAGTAATACCCAAGACAACACTATCATCCTTGCGAACGAGCACTAGACCTCTGTTTGAGAGTGAAGCTTCCAGTTTTTGTAGAGCCTCCTCTATTTCTTGTTCACTTGAATTTAAAAGTTCAGCCAATTTTTTGATTGTAATATCTTCTCCTTTATAGAAAAGTAAACCTTCAATTTTTGATTCTAATTCTATTGCCATATGCTATTGTTCATTAATTAATAATGTTTGTTTGCTCATTTCGATATCTCCAAAAGAAGCATTTTGTATAACTTCTATCAATCCCTCTCTTACTAATTCTAACATAGCAAGGAATGAAACTATAACATGAACTTTTGCCTCTTCTTTATCGCCAGCTCCGTGACTTTGTGAGAATTCACGGAAAGACATATTCATAGCACTTTGTATTCTATCTGTTAAGCTGTTTATTATTTGGTCTATGTTTATCACCTTCTTTACTTCGATTTCTTGAAGCTTTGTTTCTTTTTTCGGTACACGAGCCAAGATTTCTTCTACGCAATTAAAAACATTTCCTGTTGTGATTAAAGGATCTGGGGAGAATAATGGTTCACTCCAAATTCTATCACACGGATAAAATATGATTTTTACTCCAAAATTATCTTTAATATCAACGCTAGCATTTTTTATTGTTTGATATAATCGGAGTCTTGTTTCCAGATCTACTATCTTTTCTGTCTCATCTTCTGTTAGAGATAAGTTGGGTAATAAAGATTTTGATTTAATAAGGATAAGAGTGGCAGCAATAAGTACAAAGTATGAGACGTCGTTTATATTTTTACCTTCTTCCCCTAGTGTCTTCACATAGGCGATATAGTCGTTGGTAACTTCGGCAAGCGATACATCGTTCACAAAAAGCTTTCTAGCTTCTATAAGAGAAAGCAGTACATCAAGTGGCCCCTCAAATGTGCCCTGTTTTACTTTATATTGTGAAGTTAATTCTGACATAATTTTAGCCAAGTTAATTAATATCCTTCATCTGTTAGTCTTTCGTCTATTCTGTTCATGTCTCTTGGGAACATACATGCTTCACGGACATTCTTAAGTCCAAGTAATTGCATTGTGATACGTTCTGCGCCAAAAGCAAATCCTCCTTCAGGGGGAACACCGTATTTAAATGCTTCAAGAAACATTTTGACCTTGGATGGATCCATATTCCAAAGCTTCACGTGTTCTTCTAATTGTTTGGAATCATTGATTCTTCTGCCTCCTGAAAGCCATTCAACACCGCGACAAATAAGATCCATTCCTTCGTTATATTCTGGTTCTTCTGGATTTGGGTAGACATAGAAAGGCTTTTTACGTGTTGGGTAACCATATATGAAGACAAAGTCAGAACCAGTCTCTTCTTTTATTATTTCACAAATTTCTCTTTCATCTTGAGCGTTTGTATCTTTCTCTCCTCTCACGTCACGGCCAAATTTTTCAAAAATTCTTTGTTGAACTTCACGTAGTGAAAGAGTAGGAGTCTTCTCTATCATCGTTGGTAATTCTACTCCGAGTAATTTTAAATGCTCAGCATTTTTCTCTGCAACCTGTTTAAGAATATATTTCACTGTATTCTCCGCCATATCACGAACATCAGTCCATGATTCAATAAATGCCATTTCAGCGTCTAGAGAAACTATTTCCGTCAAATGTCTTGTTGTCGAAGATGGTTCTGCTCGGAATACTTTGTTCACAGAGAAGCATCTTTCAAAAGCAGACATGACTATCTGTTTGTAGAGTTGTGGTGATTGAGAAAGAAAAGCCTTCTTTCCAAAATAATCTATCTGGAAGACTTCTGCACCTCCTTCAGCAGTAGCTGGAACCATACTAGGAGCTTGGAATTCGAAGAACATATTCTTCTTCATGAATTCACGGAAAGAATCTATCACTGTTTCTTCTATCTTGAAAATTGCTTGAATCTTTGGCTGTCTTAGAACTATTGCTCTATTATCAAGCTCTGTTGTTAGCTCTAGGTTGTAGCCATTTAACGAGATATCAAATGGTAATGGAGCAGCTTCAGAGAGAACTTTAATTTCCATTATCTCTAGCTCTAAATCACCATTTAAGATTCCTTCTTTTATATTTCTTTCTGGTCTTTTGTTTACTTTTCCTTCTACTTTTACCGCAAACTCTTTGCGAAGAGTTTTCCCTACTTCTATTGTCTCAGTGTAGTTTGGCAAGATGACACCTTGGACAATACCTGTCATATCACGGAAATCTAAGAAAATCATTTTTCCTTGATCACGACGAACATCAACCCAACCAGAGATAGAAACTGTTTTACCTATGTGTTCTTTTAAATCTTTTATGTATGTACGCATATAATTATTTTTTAAAATTAGTAATAGATTTTAATTAAAATATATTTGATTATATCATAATTAAAAACAAAAAAATCGCCTCTTCAAATTTATCAAAATGACAAATTTGCAGGGGCGATTTTTCTATCGCGGTACCACCCTACTTTCTACTTAATTAAATTCTTGACGCGAATTAACGGAGAGTTCTAATCACTTTTTAAAGCTTTCTTCTCTCGCCTCCCCAGTGTTTGCTGGATTAACGGCTACACTTATATAATACCATACTTATTTTTACTTGCAAATAGTAGATGACTAATGCAATTTGGATGTTTGAGCTATCAAGAATTCGTAAGGGACAGAGATTATAAATGTGATAATCACTAAAATCCAGTAAAATGGAGTAAATAGGTACCATACAACCTTATCCTTACTATGCATATTGAAGTACCATTTCTGAGTTTTAGTATGGATTATATTTATAAGCCAATATATTGGACCTAGTGTGATGGTTAGTAATATATGGATATATTTCATAAATTTAATTTATATTAACTCCAACATTATTTCTAATAAGCTCCATTTTTGCTTTTATGTTTTCTTTGGCTTTAATTGCACCCTCTTTCAATATTTTTTTGACTTCTTCTATATTATTTTCATAATACTCTCTTTTCTCTCTCATTGGTGTGATAAAAGCGATGAGTTTCTCGTAAAGCATATCTTTGGCTTCTTTGTATCCAAGTCCACCTTCCTCGTATCTTTTTCTGAGTGATTCTAATTCTTCTCCTTTCAAGAATAATTTATGAATAGCAAAAATATTGCATTCGTCTGGATTTTTAGGGTCAGCTGGAGCTTTAGAGTCTGTGATAATACTCATAACAGCTTTTCGAATTTGCTCATCTGTTCCAAAAAGAGGAATGATATTGCTATAACTTTTACTCATTTTCTTGCCATCGATACCAGGAACAGTAGCTACTTCTTTCAAAATACGTGGTTCTGGAAGTTTAAATGTTTCTCCAAATGCATTGTTGAATTTGATAGCAGTATCACGAGCATATTCTACGTGTTGTTTTTGATCTGCTCCAACAGGAACGATGTCTGCATCCTGTATTAGAATATCTGCCGCCATGAGTATAGGATAATCAAATAAACCAACACTTGCCTCTTTTGACTTTGCTTTTGCGTCTTTGTAAGCAGTAGCTCTCTCTAAATAAGGAACAGTGGTTAGGCAGTTAAAATACCAAGTGAGTTCTGTAACTTCTGGTAAATCAGACTGTTTGAACAGGCAAACTTTCTTGGGATCAAGTCCGCAAGCCAAATAATCCATTGTGATATTTAGTGTATTCTTAGAAAGTTCCTCTTTGTTCTGTACTGTTGTAATAGCATGGAAATCGGCAATAAAGACAAAAGACTCATATTCATCTTGAAGATCAACAAATTGCTTTATTGCCCCAAAATAATTACCCAAATGTATAGTTCCGGTAGGCTTTATGCCTGATAGTGATCGCTTTTTCATATATTGTATATAATACCAAAATTAATAAAGTTTTGCACATATTACACACAGATTTATCCTAAAAATGAGTAAAAATGCCTCTTGATGTATTAATTTGAACTGATACAATGAAACCTATGGCAGATAAAAAAACAAACATTCGTATACCTCCACAGAATATAGATTCTGAAAAAGCAGTCTTGGGCTCTATAATGCTCCGACCTCAAGCTATACACGAGATCAGTGACATAATAAATGATAGCTCGTTCTATGTTGCAAAACACGCAACTATTTACAAGATAATGTTAGAACTTTCTAGTAAGGGTGATCCGATCGACCTGCTTTCACTTTCAAATAAGTTAAAAGAGAAAGGTTTACTCGACTCAGTTGGTGGTAATGTCTATCTCACCGAGCTTACTTATGCTGTGCCTGCTTCAACTAATATTAAATATTATGCAGATATTGTAGCGAAAAAACATTTACTTAGAAAAATCATAGATGCGGGAACAGATATTTCAGAACTCGGTTTTAAAGAAGAAGTTGAAGATGTATTTGAAATTCTCGATCAAGCTGAGAAAAGAATGATGGGTATCAATGGGAATATGTCGGGGCATGCCTTTACTTCACTCAAAGACAGCTTGCCAGAAGCCTGGGAGAGACTTGAGAAATTACACGAGAGTAAAGGTGAACTTCGTGGAGTTCCGACTGGCTTCCACGATCTAGACCAGTATCTTTCTGGTCTTCAAAAGTCTGACTTGATAATTCTTGCCGCTCGTCCTTCTATGGGGAAGACAACTCTTGCTCTTGATATTGCTCGCCAAGCTGCACTTAATCACGGTACTCCGACTGTTATCTTCTCTCTTGAAATGAGTACTCAGCAACTCGTCGACCGTATGCTTGCCGCCCAGTCACGAGTTAACGCTTGGAATCTTCGTACGGGTAACCTATCGGCTGAAAGTGAATTTTCAAAGATTCGTGACTCTCTCGATAGCTTATCCAAGGCACCAATTTTTATAGATGATCTAGCCGGGAATTCTATCGTTCGTATGCGTTCTGTTTGTCGTCGAGTAAGAGCTGAGCATGGTATCGGACTCATTATTGTCGACTACTTGCAACTTATGTCTACTTCAAAGAGTTATGACAATATGGTGAACCAAGTCACAGAGCTTTCTCGTTCGTTGAAGGGCTTGGCCAAAGAGTTTGACGTACCAGTCATCGCGCTTTCCCAGCTTAATCGTGCGGTGGAAACTCGTGGAGGCAGACCTAGACTTTCAGACCTTCGTGATTCTGGTTCTATAGAGCAGGATGCGGACATTGTGATGTTCATTCACAGAGAGGATAAAGGTAAAGATGAAAGTGAGAAGACAAACATTGCCGAAATCCTTATCGAAAAGCACAGAAATGGCCCAGTCGGTAAAGTCGATTTATATTTTGATGAGAAGACTACAACCTTTGTATCTATCGATAAGTCAGGTATGAACAGTTTCGCTCCGACTGGTGGTAACACAGCGATAGATCAATTCTAATTTATGGATCCGATAAATAAATTAACCGAATATTTCAAGGAATTCCCAGGGATTGGCGAACGTCAGGCCAAGCGCTTTGTGTATTTTTTGCTTCATAAAAATCCTAGTTATGTAAAAGAGCTTGGGGATAAAATCCTTGATTTGAAAAATACTATCCATCAGTGCCCGTCTTGTTTTCTGTTCTTCCAATCAAAAGAGGATCAGCTTTGTGATACTTGTAGTAATATAAAAACAGACAAGACTTCCCTCTTGATTGTTGAAAAAGATGCAGACTATGAAAATATCAAAAGAAGTAAAAATTATAGTGGTATGTATTTTATACTTGGTGGTTTGGTTCCAATAGTCAGTAAAGATACTCCAAATTATGTTCGAACAAAAGAATTACTTCGAAATGTTGAGCTTCAAGCAAAAGAACCTGCCTCGCCTACGAGTCAAGGCGGGTCTGGTCTTAAGGAAGTCATCATCGCTTTGTCTCTCAATCCTCAGGGTGAACATACGGATATGTATTTAAGAGAGCTCCTTACTCCTCTTCAAGATAAATTTAAGCTAAACATTGTCTCTCTCGGTCGTGGACTTTCCACTGGCACAGAACTTGAATACTCTGACTCAGAAACGATTAAGAATGCATTAAGGAATAGAGCATAAAAAATAAGGCGTTAGCACAGAGCTAACGCTTTAAATCTATTTAATGTTTTCCAAAAGTCTTGTAGCTTCTTTTGAATCTTTTTCACTAACCATAATTGTGAACACTCCAAGATTAGAAGATAAAGCAAATTTAATTCCGGCATAGTCTAGAACTTGTGCCTTGCCAATTTGTTTTTTTACCTCTTCCTTCCATTCAGGAGATCCATATTTAGTTTTTGTACGTACTTCGTCAACTATGGTTCTCTTCGTTAGTTGCACAAACACAACCTCATTCTGTAATTCTTTTGCCATAACTTTATTTTTAAAGATTTAATGTTTAAATTACTTATTTTTTTTACATTATAATTTATTTACAAGTTTGTCAATTATAAAAAGGTTATCAATCTTGCGATGATAACCTTTTATATAAATTAGACACATTACACATTATTTGTGTACATATGTGTCTCTTACTTCTGATGTTGTGCCAAACCCTAGTGACGTACCAATGAGTACTAAATTATCTTTATTAACAATCACAGATGAGTAGAGAGTTCCTTTTACAACTTGTAATCCACTTCCTGTGAAATACCAGTCGTATGGCCCTCCAAACAAAACTTCATTTACATCAAAATAACGCAACTTGTAGTCAACACTAAAGACTAAATGATCTGTAATGGTACTTGGATCAGGTATCATATTATACCAATCGCTAGTAGTAGGAGTTAGGTTACGTTTTTCAGATTTAACCAAATACCACGGCTTGTAAGTGATAAGTCCTAATTTAGAACTTTCCCAACTTGCAACACTGATGGTAATTTTGTAGTTCTGACTTCCTCCTGGTCCGGTTGCTACCAGATTATAGTCTTTAGAGTTTAACAAAACAGGGGTTTTAAAAGATGTTCCTGTTTGATTTACTCCATCGACACTAACGTTAGTAGTAAAGTCACCAAGAGTCCAAGAAAATGTCGCAGTACCTGCATAAGGAATAATGCCTGTTGGGGCAGTTATAACTAATGAAGGTGTAGGAGCTGCTTCCACTGGTATGGTCACAGTAGTAGAGGATCTTAATGAAAAGTTGTCACCTATAGCTGTGATTACGACAGAAGTCGGAGCTACCAGGTTTTGAAGACTGATAGAATATCCGCTTACAGGTTTAACAACTCCATTCACCGAAACTTCACAATATTTAGCATTTTTTAATTGCCAAGTTACTGTAGAGCTTCCGTTGTACTTAACTGTTGCAGGGGTTGCAACAGCCAGAAGAACTTCAGGCTGAGGAATTACTACATCCTCAACCACTCCTTTGCAGCTCACAAAAAAGCCTGCAAAGATAATCAAAAGTAATCTGATCTTTTTCATGGCTTGATATTATAAAGATTTGACAATATACATATTCAATTGTATTGTATGACTTTTAGATTTAATTGTCAATACATTGGATATATACCAAGAAAGCACCCAGGTATCTAGGTGCTTTATTGATATGAAATTTAATTAGAGCAGGAAAAATTATAGGTGGTATTGGATAGTAAACTTGGTGTATCAAATTGACCACTTGTTCCTCCTGGTGTTGGGAAACCCGGACAGTTCCCTGAATTTTGAGTATTATAGTAATAACAACTACAACTTGTGGCATTTGTTGAACTCCAATATATTGTATCTGTTGTATTATAAGGAATTGATCCAGCGCTATTTTTCCACGCCCTAACTGTTGGAGTTGGTGTCGTTACATAAACCGTTGTAGACTTAACAATATTAGTTCCACCTGCTCCAAAACAAGTAACTGAGTATGTTTTGTCGGCTGTTGGCGTGTTGTAGTAATCTCCGGATAAACGTGTGTCATAAGTGCCACCATCGGTAGATATACACGATGTTGCATTTGTAGAAGCCCAATTAATATGTGCTTGTGATCCTAAAGTTATAACGTTATTATCAGCCCAAACATTCAAACCGACAGCGGGAGGAGTTGAGACAGTAAAAGCAATGCCCGTTCCTCCATAAGAACCATTAATTGACGAAATAAAGTTGACTTGTCCACTACCACCCCAGCTAGGTAATTGATACGAATATGAGCCAGGACATCCACCTCCTGTCTCCATAGTACTTAGTGTTTGTGGAGATGTAGGGTTTAGCAAACTTCCACCCTGAGCCACTGTTGATTGTATTCCGCAAGAAGCAGCTCTACCATCATTGCAGCCACATGCGCCGATAGTAGCACTTGCTGTCAGTGTATCATTGGTTATATAACCAGTTGGTTTGTCTATACTTGCACTGTATGCAATATAACAAGAAGCACTACCGATAGTCATCTGTTCATAATAACTACCAGCATAAGCATTATTTGTGAATAATAACGTTCCAAACAAGAACACAAATAATATTAAAATATTTATTTTAATATTATTATTTGTTCCAGGGTTAATAGTATTTTTATTCTTCTTATACATATAAAAGATAGCTACAGCTAATATTAATAATGCAATAATAATGAATGGCGTTGTATTTATTGGCTTCTTCACTGAAACAGTTTGCACTGTAAAGCTTTTTTCATCGAGAACAGTATTAGAGCTATCCCTTAGGGTGAGAGTAATGGTTGGGTTAAAGCAATTCTTTGTAATATTTATCAATAATTCTGTTTTAGGTTTTGATAAATCACGAACAAGATTTTCAGTGACAGGTTTTGCACAGTTGTTATTGTTATAATCTTTAATAGTAGCAGTTAGTGTTATTGGTGAATCCTTTGGAGAACTTCCTCGAAGTAATTTGCCTTCCACCTTGCTCCACATGAATGATGTATTGGCGACATCGCCCTCGCGATAGTAATCTTTGTCTAGGAATAGATTATTGATACTTGCAATATTACCCCTAATTAAATAAGTTAAGCTTATGGTGTTAGAGACCTCTTCTTTGTCTTGCTTTAACCCCATTGTCAAGAAATATAAACCTGGGAGTGAAGCTTTTGGCAAAGTAAAGGAGATAACTTTCTTCTCGAGGGCTTTGAATGTTTCTGTCTTTGTATCTCCTGTATCAGTTTTAACAATTTTTCCATAAACACTTTTTTCATTCGTAACAAAAGAAGGGGTTACTTGCACTTCTTTGCTTCCACTATTAAAAGTTACGCATTTGATCCCAAGAGATTCAGTTGTGTCTATGTCTACAACTTGATTTATTAAATAAAGGGACTTATCTTTTGAATTATTTACATAATAGACACAAGAGAGAGGGTCGATAGCAAGGCCTCTCATTACTGGTTTAATTCTAACTTCACCCAAATAAGCTGTACTGAAGGGGAAATTTGCTTCGTTTTTGCTGGTTAAGAACAAAGAGTACACCCCATCTAGCATATTTGGAGCTGTATATTTGATGGTTTTCTCTACAGATGAGTTCTCGTGCAAGGTTAGAGATTCATCATATATCTTTTCATCAACGACAGTTTGAATCTTTTTTGACTTAGAAATTAGCTCTACTCCATATTTTACTCCCGTCTGAAGACCCTTACCATTTGAAAGCGAAAAAGATATATCAAAATTATTGTTGTCCTGTTTATCAATTTTGGCATTTTGAATATTAACTTCAGCTAGGATTATAGCTTCTGCTGGTTTAGCTTTTATAGCAGTTGCTTTTACAGTAGTGGCAGATACATTACTAGATAAAAGTAAAGAAAAAATAAAAATAATACCGACAAACGATAACTTTGCTAGATTTTTCATAGTTATGATGATAGATTAAAAAACTTATTGTTTATAACGACTATATGTATTATAACATCAAATTAAAAAAAACAACATCTTTTTAATAAAAAATAAGCCCTCTTGTAGGGCTTATTTTAAATGTCTATTTGATTGCTGATATTTTAACTTCTATGAATGGTTGGCGATGGCCGTTCTTCTTCAGGTATCTACTCTTTTGTTTGTATTTAACAACTGTAACGGTAGGACGCTTACCTGCTTTCTGAAAGAGTGATTCTACTTTTGCTCCTGTGATATAAGGATTACCAATGGTTGTATCTACTCCGTTGTCCACGAGTAAGACCTTGTCAAAGGTTATCTTGTCTCCTGCTTGAAAATCCCCTTCCAATTTCTCGATTTTAAGGACGTCCCCAACAGCAACTTTGTATTGCTTTCCCCCTGTAAAAATAACTGCAAATTCTTTGCTGTCTTTAACTTCCTTTTTTGTTGCTTTTGTCTTTGTTGCCATAACAGACCATATAATACACAAAAGTTGGCAAAAATGCAAGTGGCACTGTATACTATGTAATATATGATATCAAAGTATAATCATAAGGATTTGAATTGGGTAGATATAGAGTCTCCTACCGATGGAGAAATAGAGCATATCATAGATGAGTATTCAGTACCTCCAAATATAAAAGATTTACTTTATAGTAAGAACAAGGCCGATAAATTCGAGGTGATTTATGACTTTATCTATACTTCCATAGATAATAAAATAACTTTTGTTGTTTGTGACAAGTTTATCCTAAGTATACACGAGTGTCCGATGCCAGCCTTTACGACAGCATCCAAAGAGCTAGAAATAGACATGGTTTCGATAGAAAAGATAAATAGCAACAAGGTACTCTTTGCTCATTTACTTAAAAATTTATTTAAAAATAGAGAAATTGAACTATCACACAGTCACAAACAAATAGAAAAACTTAAGCATCAGATTATAGACAGAAATAAAAAAATCAAAAATCGAAATATATACATTATTATATTAATCATCATTTCTATCATTTTTATATGGCTTTAAAATTATTTAATACATTATCAAGAGAAAAAGAAGAATTCAAATCAATTAAAGATAGAGAAGTTGGTCTGTATACATGTGGGCCAACAGTTTATTCATATGCTCATATTGGAAACCTTAGAGCTTATATATTTGGCGATATGCTAAAACGTTATCTTAAATATAGTGGATATAACGTGAAGCATGTCATGAATATTACAGATGTGGATGATAAAACTATCCGTGAATCACAGAATGAAAATAAGAGTTTGGTTGATTTCACTTCGTTTTATATAGAAGCTTTCTTTAAAGATCTTGATTTACTTAACATAGTGAAGGCTGATATTTACACTAAGGCAACTTCGTTCATAAATGAAATGGTAAAGCTAATAGAGATTTTAATAGAGAAAGGTTTTGCTTACAAAACTACTGACGGGTCTGTCTATTTTGATATTCATAAAGACAAAGAATATGGCAAATTGTCCGGTTTTGATTTAAAAGATTTGAAAGAAAATGCTTTGGGACGATTAAAAAATGATGAATATGATAAGGAAAACGCTCAAGATTTTGCCTTGTGGAAAGCTTGGGATGAGAAAGATGGAGATGTTTTTTGGGAGACAAGCTTAGGTAAAGGACGCCCTGGGTGGCACATAGAATGTTCTGCTATGAGTATGAAAGAACTCGGCGAGAGTTTTGATATCCATACTGGTGGTGTAGACAATATATTCCCCCACCATGAAAATGAAATAGCGCAATCAGAATGCGTAACAGGTAAAGAATTTGTAAAATATTGGATGCACAATGAGCATCTCTTGGTAGACGGTAAAAAGATGTCTAAGTCTCTTGGCAACTTTTATACACTGAAAGATTTGATAGAAAAAGGAATTGATCCTCTTGCGTTCAGACTTTGGCTATATACTTCCAACTACTCAACCAAAGTAAACTTTACACTTGAGACCATAAAAGGCGCACAAGTAGCTTTGGAGCGTCTTAAAAAAGGCTATATAGCCCTCGGAGATGGTATCGGAATTGTTGATGTGAACTATAAGACTCGTTTTGTCGAATATATGGATGACAATTTAAATACAGCTCGAGCTTTATCTCTGGTTTGGGAGATTCTAAAAAATAAAGAACTCTCTCCTACCGATAAGAAAGCTACATTACTTGATTTTGATAAAGTTTTTGGTTTTGGATTAGATAAAATTTAATCTTAAAATGCGTTAGGGCTAGCCTAACGCATTTTAATTATTCTGCTTTACAGCATTCGGCTTTGAGCTCCATGTAGAAGGCTGAACCCTTGCCTGGACCATCGGATTCTACCCAGACACGGCCATGATGAGCCTCTACTATTTGTTTAGCTAGATATAGTCCGAGTCCAGAGCCAGTAGTGTTCATCCTTGAACCATCTCCACGAGCAAACTTATGAAATAGGCTTTCTTTTATCTCTTCAGACATACCTACGCCTGTATCTTTTACACAAAACAGTACTTTGTCCCCTTTATTTCTTACGGAAATATTTACTTTTCCTTCTTTAGTATATTTGATGGAATTATCTATAAAGTTAATTATAATTTGTCGGATCTTTTCTTTATCTCCATTTACAGTACAGTAAGTACTTTCATCTTTTTCAAAGTTTAATTTCAATCCTTTCTTTTCTGCTGCCATAGTGAAATCTTTGGCTTCATCTTCTGCAACTTGAGACAAGTCAAATATCACCATTTCATATTTCATTCCACCTGATTCAATTTTTGTAACATTTAGAAGGTCTTCTACAACAATAGTCAGATTTTTACTCGATTCATACATACGATCGATGGCCTCTTTGGCTTCTTTACTTATATCTCCATAATCTCCTTCCATAAGCATAGAAGCATAGCCCTTAATAGCTGTTAAAGGACTACGAAGTTGATGGGAAGCGAGCGAAACGAATTCCGTCTTTAGCTTATCCAATCCTTTAAGTTTTTCATTAGCTTTTTCAAGCTTGTCATTGGTTTCTTCTACTTGTTTTTTTGATTGTTTTATAACTTCAGAAAGTTTTTCAATATATATTCTTTGATCCGTTTCCTTTTTGAGGTTTTTAAAAAGGATGAAACTTAAAATCATAGACAACAATAAGGTTAATATAGTCAATAATTTGTTTGTAGCACTTGTAATAAATAGTAACTGGGTACCCATTAAAATAATAAAGCCTATAACGATAAAATAAGTACCAACTATTTTGACCTTAAAAATATCCAAACTAAAAATACTATGTATTATTGCTATTAAGAATAAAGGAATTACGAAAAGTGCATATAGATTAAGTTCATAATACCCTGTTGAAGCTGAAAGGTAAGACGTTGCCCCAAAAACTGTTAAAAACAAAAACATGGATCCCAATACTATAAATCTAGATTTTCTAAACTCCTTTAACTTTTTTATGAAGAATGGATTTATTGCATAAATTAAAATAATTATTATAGATAATATTTCAATTGCAAATCTATAATTTAATAAAAAGCCATTGTTAACAGCTTCACACACAGGATGGGTAAAACCTAACACAGATTTTTGAGTTATAGTGATAAAAAATGGAGGAATTGTTATTAGAAATAATAATATTTTTTTAAACCATGAAATATCAGATCCATTGACAAAGACCATCGCAAAATATAAGCCAAGAATATACATAATCGTTTCTATGTAGTCCACTGGTGCCCAAAATGCATAAACTAAAGAATAATTATTTGAAACCCATGTTATAAGATCTGCTACTAGCCAAAAAGAAAATACAATTGAAAAAGCTAAAAAGACTTTTGAGAGAATGTTTTTAGGGGCTTTAATAAAAACCAACAAGGCCAAACTTAGTGAGAAAAAAATTGGAATTAAGTGAGAATAATAAGCTAATGTGCGTATACTACCATTTGTAAGAATGTAACAGGTATTTAAAAGTGGATCAAATTCAATCATATATTTTTTATTAATGACTTTATAATTGGATGATAAGAATGCCAGTGCATATCTTCTTCAATATCTGGATCCATTGGAGGAATTGGAACTACTAATGGTTTAATTCCGGATATTTCCTGGGCTCTTTTAAAAGCAGGAAGAAGTATTTTTTTTGTAAAATCACCCTCACTATCAGCAAACAAAAAATTTTCAAATAAGATACCTCTGCAAATAAATAATAATATAAAATTTGTATAATAATCTACTGCTTTTTCCCCGCTAATTTTTAGCCAGTCTGTTATATCATAAAAAAATAATTGTTTAGGGTTGTATTTGTAAACATCAAATATTTTTTTATGAAATGAAATTAGTGGTTCATTCCATGTGGTGTAAACTTCTTTTAATTTTTTGCCATCATATTTAGCAAAATCAACAATTGTTATTTTTTCTTCTATATTATCTCCGTTTTTGTTATGTTTATCTTTATGTACTCTTAACTGACCCAAAGAATGTTTGTAGTAGTTATTTGATGTAAATTTATCTGAATGATATTCAAAAAAGTTAGTTTTAAGGCCATGATCTCTTGTAAGCTCAATAAACCATCTAGCCTCAAAGTTTGGTGTAGCAACCTGTCTGAACAAAACTCCATTTTTATCAATTTTTTTGAGAGGTTCAGGTATGTTATTATTCAAGATTTTATCTATTTTTTCTATGAGATCTTTATCTTTTTGTCTCTCTTCTAAGATCTTGATAGCCTCTGAAAGAGAGGTATATACCAATTCATAAAATGCTTTCTTCTCTTCATTTATTTCACTAGAATTGCAAGTATTGTTCATATTATTGGGTTTGAATTTGTTGTTCTTGTATTAAACTGGAACAGCTTTCTCCTGATTCTACATCTTCTGAACATGCAATAGGTTCGCATTTTATTTGTTTGCTTTCACAAGCTATTTTGCAGTCTTCGTTTGTGCAATACTTAAAATCATTAGTATTTAACTCATATCGCTTGAATTGAGAAAAACCATTTGGAGGGCAATCGTCTGCATTAGTACAATCTCTTAAAAAACATTGCTCTATACTTGGATCACAAGTAGTTTCTACAATGAATTTGAAATTCTTTTTGATATAAAAGAAGTAAAAACTGCTAACCATGACAGACAAAAACAACACTATATTTAATATAGTAAACGGGGTCAATAATTTTTTGGGTTTGTCTTCCATATTAAAGCTTGTATATTATACCTTATTTTTAAACGAATAGAAATACACTGCCTAAAATCATAATTATAATTGCTATCATTTTTGGAATTAGTGCTTTTCTTGAAATATTTTCTTTAATAATATGAGGCATAAACTTTGTTCCTAGTATTGTGAGAACTAAAACTATAGCTGGTTGAAATGTACTAACTAGATAGACCATTGTGACTGGAGCTAACAATAAGGCAAAGTTGGTTAGTAGGTTCCCTGCCACGCTCATAAGTTCACTAACTGTATTTATCAAAAATATCTTTCTTCCACCAGTTTTATTCATAAAATGAAACTCCCGACGATATTTAGGTATAAATATATAAATTATTATTCCAAACATACCTAGTCCTAAATATTCCCAGAATGATGAAATCCAAAAGTTCCCTTCTATTGTCACCGATTTGAAAATTACACCAGATATGGCAATAGCGACACAAGCACATATCATATAGAAGGCAGGCTTTCTCTTTATCTTCTTTACTTTTTCATTGAAATCTATTGATATCAAAAATGCACCAAATAATATTATAAGGGTGCCTATGATTTGGAATTTTGTAAGAGTTTCTCCTAAAAATATATAGCCAAAAAAATATCCAAAGATTGGAGAAACAAGGAACCATGGAACAACAGAAGAAATCTCTTCTATTTCAAGAGCATATAGATAAAAAATAATCCAAACAATTGTTAAACCGCCAGTTACCAGAAGGAGAATTTTATCCATCGATGAGACATCTAAAACTCCTCCGACAAAAAACCAAATAAAAAAGGCAATAAAAAGACCAATAAGACTAGAGAACAATACAAGTCCTCCCGATCCTCTCTCTGTTTCTTTATTGGAAAATTTTGTGACAAGATAATCGTCTGCAATATTTACTATCGCCCACAAGAACGGGGCTCCAAGTGCAATTAAAAACCAATTCATACTGCTTATCATACCACAATTTGTTATTTTTAAGGAAACTTATATAATATAAATATGAGTAATGATAACAAAAAAGGAAATCTGGTATTATCTGGAAATTGGAAAAACACTACTTTTTGGAATTTTTACATATCGCCGAATTTACCTGAACAAGCTATTGCCACAACAGCTACTGGTTTAATTATCTGGGATGGTAAAATTGTTCTGGTGGAAAACATTAAAAGAGGATGGGAATTACCAGGAGGTCATATTGAAGAAGGTGAATCAATCGAAGAAGCTTTGATGAGAGAGCTCCAAGAAGAAGCTGGTC
Source organism: bacterium (assembly GCA_021831595.1). GTDB lineage: Bacteria > Patescibacteriota > Minisyncoccia > Phycocordibacterales > UBA9973 > UBA8515. The sequence continues at coordinate 56,222 of JAKBMK010000020.1, read as the reverse complement.
TGGAAGATATAATCTCTTTAGAGATGTTCGGTTACAATGAAATTATCAATCCTGATACAGAAAAGATAAATAAAGTAAACGGAAAACCATACCCTAAATATGCTTATAACCCGCACTATATTGTAATTGCAAAAAGTAAACCTACTGGATGTCAAGACGGGTCTTGTTCACAAATAGGATTCTTTGGTTCTTCTGATAGTGAAGTACTAGAATCAAAAGTTAAAGATATTATTCTAGAAGGATATAAATATTATAAAACAAAAAAGGCTTGAATATTTTCATATCCAAGCCATATGCTACCAACCTACTATAAATAAATTGCAATTTACTCTTTTTGACTTTTTAGAGCAGTTAGAGAGAGGTTATAGAGCATACGAGAACCAACATTCCCATCCCATTCTTCTTCTTTTCCAGGAGCTACTTCACACAAATCAAATCCTATAATTTTTTTACCAGAGTCTAATAATTCTTCAAAAAGAAAAACCATTTCTTCCATAGAAAATCCTCCAGCTACGGGTGTACCTGTGTTAGGACTTAGGGATGGCGTCAGGCCGTCTATATCAAATGAAATATATACATTCTTAGGCAAGCATTTTATAATCTCATGAAATTTCTTTTTTAATGTTCCTCCTTCAAAAATAAATTTTTTTATTTCGTAGTCTGTAAAGAAAGAAATTCTCTTTTTCTCCTTTTTTACTAATTCATATTCCTGCTCGCAGAAATCTCTAATACCAACTTGGACAAGTTTTGAAATATTTTTTATTCCTAATGCATTATAAAATATAGAAGCATGAGAGTAAGTCATTCCTTCATATGCATTCCTCAAGTCAGCATGAGCATCTATATGTAGAACCCCAAAATCGTCGTATTTTTCAGCTAAAGCTTCCAGATAACCAAGAGGTGTACTATGGTCACCCCCTACAATACCAACAATTTTACCTTCTTTCAAAAATTCACTGGTTGTTTCTCTTACATATTTATTTAATTCTAAACAATCATTATTAATTTCGTTTTGTAAATTTTTATCAATTTCTCCTTCTACATATTTATCTAAATATTTTGAGACTTTCTCTTTAGTGTATTTATTGTTATACAAAATACTCGTTGGTATATCTTGCATAGCTATACCCTCTTTCCATCCGTTTGGATATAGAAAATTATAGAGATCAATTTGCTGTGATGCATCCAGTATAGACTTTGGGCCTTCCGCTGTTCCTCCTTTATAGCTTACAGTTGCTTCCCATGGTACAGGGACAAGAACAAGACTCGATTCCTCTGTGCTGAACGGCAAACCAAATATTCCATGGTGTGTTAATCCATTTTCATTAGAATCAAAATCTTTTAGTACTTCCTCCCTCTTTTTTAAATTTTCTTCTTTACTCATAATATTATGATAATCGATTTTTAAAATCTTTATATCCAAACTTTTTAATAATTTTTATTTTCCCAGTTTTATCTACTGTTGTGATATTTGGCAAATTTACTCCATTGAAAGTATTGTTCTTCACCATCGTATATATAGCCATATTCATAAATACAAGTTTTTGATCTATTTCAAGCGGTTTGGTGAATGAATACTCTCCTATCACATCTCCTGTAAGACAACTTGGCCCCACTAATCTATATATATGGCTTTCTTCGCCGACTGTAGCTTTGTGCGAAGGCTCTGCACCTAAAATCGTTGGTAAATAAGGCATTTCTAGAACATCTGGCATGTGAGTGGTGGCAGACACATCAAGCACAGCAATATTTTTATTATTCTTGAATATATCTATTACGCTTGCAACTAAAACACCAGCATTGAGAGCTATCGCTTCTCCTGGCTCTAAATAAATTTCGAGATGAGGATATCGTGATTTAAAATCATTTAATATTTTGCAAAGCAAAGACACATTGTAATCTTTCCTGGTTATATGATGTCCTCCGCCAAAATTTACCCATTTCATCCCCCCTAAAAATTCACCAAATTTCTCTTCAAAAACTTTGAGACTTCTTTCTAGTGCATCAGCATCAAGTTCACAAAGATTATGAAAATGTAAACCTTCTAACCCTTTTATATTTTCTCTTTCAAAGTTTTTTATTGTCACCCCAAAGTGAGAATTCTCACTACTGGGATCGTACATAGAAGTTTCTACTTCGCTATGTTCTAAGTTAACTCTAATTCCACACGATATTTTTCTTCGGCCTGCCGTAGTTTTAACGAAGGCGGCAAATTTATTCCATTGAGAGAAAGAGTTAAAAACTAAATGATCAGCATACTTTATATATTCCCTAAGATTTTCTTCTGTATATGATGGCGAGAAGACATGAGTTTCTTTTCCGAATTCTTTATATCCAAGACGAGCTTCATTTACAGAGCTTGCTTCAGATCCTGAAAGATATTTTTTGATTAAAGAAAACGTCGAAAACATCGAAAATCCTTTGAGAGCCATAAGTATATGAGCGCCAGTCTTGTCTTCTACCTCTTTCAAAATTTTTAGATTATTCTCGAGCTTCTCTAAGGAGACTACATACGATGGAGTCTCTACTTTCGAAAAGTCCAGTTTATCCCATCCTTCCGTATCAATCCAAGGTTCTATAAAAATGTTTTCATTATTTTTTGACATATAATCCTCCAAACAGTGGTTTTGCCACTGTTTGGAAATGTTTAATTAATAGCTTTTTTTAAGTGCAGCAGGTATGTCTTTGAGAGTTTTTATGTTTGTTGTAAGACCTACTTTTGCCATTTCGTCGATAAAGATCTTTGAATCAAGACTCTTGTCTTCGGTATTTTTCGTTCCTACTCCTCCCCATTTGCCCTCTAGGACGAGTTTGGCACAAGTAACGGTTGGAATAGCTGTCGTGTAGCCTATAGCATTGCCTCCTGTCTCTTTAAAGGCAGCCTTATGGTCGCAAACGTTGTAGATATATACAGCTTTCTTCTTACCACTCTTTGTTCCTGTGATAATGTTTCCAATATTCGTCTTGCCAACGTATCCACTATTGAAGTCCTCACCCTTAGGAAGAATTGCCTTCAAGAATTTGACTGGTACAACCTTCTTGCCATCATAATCCACCGTATCGATACGTGTAAGTCCGACATTGTAAAGTACGCGGAGGTATGTGAGGTATGTAGTTGAGAATGTCATCCAGAAACGAATACGCTTGAGTCCTGGTATGTGTGTAGGGATAGTTTCTAGTTCTTCGTGGTACATAAGATAAGGAGTGAATTTACCAGCCTCAGGGAAATTAAATTCAAAGAATGGTGCATCTTCATCGATGAGTTTCATTCTCTCTTGCCATTTACCCTTCTCCCAGAATTTAATAGGAAGTATAAGTTCACGGAGATTTATCTCTGGGTCAAAGTTTGGGGCAAATTTAATCTTGGCATCTTTTGAACCTCCATTACAATCCAAGATATCGATAGTATCTATCTTGTCGAACATATAATCGCGAGCGTAAGCTGAATAAATGTTTGAAACTCCTGGATCAAAGCCTGAACCAAGAATAGCAAGTAACCCTTTCTTCTTGAAAGCTTCATTTTTAGCAAGCTGAAGTTTATAAGAGAAGCCATACTTCTCTGGATTCTCATAACAAGCAGTATCAATGTAGTTGACTCCATATTCGAGACATGCATCCATTACAACCAAATTATCGTAAGGACTTCCCCAGTTTACAACTAAAGTAGGTTTAATTTCTTTGAGGAGTCTTAAGAATGTATCTCCATTACCAACGTCAGCTATGTGAATATTTAAATCAACTTTCCCTTTCGTCTTTTTTAAAACAGACTGACGGACAGCTTCGCACTTAGAAAGAGTTCTACCTACTACGTGTATCTCTGAAAAAGTATCTTTAAATTGTGCCATTTTATGCAAACCGACACTTCCTACATTTCCGCAACCAATAACTAAAATTTTGTTCATAATATGATTTATAGCGTAGTTAAAATAGTTTCTGAAAAATGACTTACGGAGGGCGACGGCCCGAGTACGAGCAAAATTTTCAGCAGAAAATTATTGTGTGCATTTTGAAGAAAGCTATTTTGACGAAGCGCAATTACAATTTTAATAACAATATTAGTTTACTATTGCTACCCCCATAAGTCAATGAAAATGTCCTTGATTTATCTACTATATATACTATAATCAACTTGTTTATTAATAAATTATATTTACCAAAAGAAATGTCTAAACCAATCATTGTGAACAAGTTTGGGGGCGGAATTCTGACAAAGGAATTTATCCCATTGATGAAGAAAAGAATCGAGGAACAGGTAAAAAAAGGCAATCAAAGTATTGCTGTCGTTTCTGCTATGCCAAAGGTCACAGATGAGATACTTAATTTCTTAAGTAGTCTTAAGGAGAATTATGATAGAAAATTAATTGAGTCATTTGCTCAAAATTTACTCAATCGACACAAACAAATAGTGAAAGATATACAAATTTCTAAAGAGTATGAAGATGAAGTCTTTACACAATTAGAGAATGTCATGACTAAACTAGAGGATGATCTCAAAATAGACCATAAAAAGACAGAAGGAAAGGTTGGTGCTGTAACTAACGCCCTAGAAGATAAGGTTGTTTCTTGTGGAGAAAAACTTTCAGCCATAATAATGACCTATTATTTTAAATCCAACAACCTTAACGCTAAAGAGTTTATTGCCGAAGAAATACCAATAATAACCGATGATCATTTCAAAAATGCAAATATCGATTACTTGGTTTCTTCAAGAAATGTAAAAAACAAAATAAAAGAAAAAGAAGAAGTTGTTGTTATCCCTGGATTCACAGGAATAACTAACGATGGTGAAGTAACAACTCTCGGACGAGGAGGAACTGATACAACAGCCTGCTTTGTAGGAGCAGCGCTAGAAGCTAAAAGAGTTATTTTATGGAAAGATGTCGGAGGGGTTCTCTCTGCTGATCCTAAGATAGTAAAAACAGCCAAGACTATCCCCTTCATCTCATATTTGGAAGCTGAAGAAGCAGGAAAAATTATCCATGACAAGGCAATACAGTATGTGAAAATGCACAAAACAGAAATAGAGATTGCTTCCATCGCTAATCCTAAGCTCACTACAAAAATCGGAGAAATTAAAAAGAAAGAGAAGGGTGCAAAAATAGTTAGCATAAAGAAAGATTTGAACTTATTATTAATCACAGATGAGGTTATAAAAGTTAATGACTTACTACTCTTGGTTTGCGATATATTCAAAAAACATAAAGTGGAAATGATTCTTGTAAGCAATACAAGATACAGTCTGCAAATAGTTGCAGAAAAAAATGATGAAATAGAAAAAGTCTATAACGAGATAAAAAGTAAAGTAGAAAAAATTGAATTAATAAAAGCTAGTATGGTTTTCCTTGTCGGAAACTTTGAGGCCAAGGATGTAAATGATTTCAACAGCTTGCTTGTAAAACTTGGTACAGATTTACAAATAAGTGCTTTCTATTTTGAAAACTGTAAAAGAATAGAGGCGGTCATAAGAACAGATAATATTGAAAAAGTCGTAAACAATTTATATAAAAAATTTATTAAAAAATAATATGAAAAAACTAAAAGTAGGAATATTGGGAGCGACAGGTATGGTAGGTCAAAATTATATAAAACTTCTTGAAAAGCATCCTTGGTTTGATGTTGTTTACTTAGCAGCCTCAGCTAACTCAGCAGGAGTGTCTTATGGAGAAGCTGTAAAAGGAAGATGGCAGATGCCTACTCCAATACCAGCTAAGGTAAGTAATATAAAAGTAGAAAATGTTGATGATATAGAAAAAGCATCAAAAAAATGTGACTTTGTTTTTTCTGCATTCGAAATAGGTGATAAAAATCTTGTAAGAGAAATTGAGGAAAAATATGCGGCAATGGGAATTCCTGTAGTTTCAAACGCTTCTGCTAATAGATGGAGTGAAGACGTTCCAATGCTTATACCTGAAATAAATGCTAACCATTTAGATATTATTGCTTCTCAAAAGAAAAATCATGGATGGAATAAAGGATTTATCGCTGTGAAGCCAAACTGCTCTCTACAGAGCTATCTAACCCCTATATATGCCCTAAATAAGGCGGGTTTTCCTGTAAAAAAGGTAATGATTACTACCCTACAGGCTGTTTCAGGTGCTGGATATCCAGGAGTACCAAGTCTCGACATGATAGACAATGTCGTACCATTTATCGGTGGTGAAGAAGAGAAAACAGAAGAAGAACCACTCAAAATTCTTGGGGAAATAAAGAATGGTAAATTTGTAAAGAGTAAAGATATAAGTATATCTGCTACTTGTACTAGAGTACCAGTCATCGATGGACATCTTGCAACTGTAAATATTTTGTTCAAAGATAAAAAGCCTACTAAAGAACAAATAATTAAAATTTGGAATGAATTCAAATCTATTCCTCAAGATTTGAAGCTTCCTTTTGCACCCATTAATCCAATAATCTACAAAGAAGAAGAAAATCGTCCTCAGCCAAGAAAAGATCGTGATAACGACAAAGGTATGGCCGTCACTATCGGACGCCTACGTGATTGTAAGATTTTTGATTATAAATTTGTTGCTCTCTCACATAACACAGTTCGTGGAGCAGCCGGTGGAGGAATACTCAACGCTGAACTTCTAGTAAAAAAAGGGTTCATTAAATAGATAATCACTATATAAAATGCACTAGGCCTTACCTAGTGCATTTTATATTTATATTTTTAATAATTTAGATACATATTCTATATCTTTGTCTCCTCTTCCTGAGAGATTCACAATTATGATTTTATTTTTATCTAATGTCGTGGCTAGCTTCATGACATAAGCCATAGCATGAGCACTCTCAAGTGCTGGAATTATACCTTCAACTCTAGATAATTCCAAGAAAGCTTTTATCGCTTCATCATCAGAAGCAGTTACGTATTCTGCTCTGCCAATATCTTTCACATAGGCATGGATAGGCCCAACCCCAGGATAATCTAACCCAGAGGCAACAGAGTGAACACTATTTGGTTCGCCCTTATTGTTCTGCAATACTAGAGTTTTCATCCCATGTATCACCCCATTTGTTCCATAACTAATAGTTGCAGCATGTTCGCCAATCTTAGATCCTATACCAGATGGTTCAACTCCAATGAGTTTTACTTTGTCATCTAAAAATTCATGGAATAATCCCATAGCATTTGAACCTCCTCCAACACAGCCAATTACATAATCAGGAAGTTTTCTTTCTTTTTTTAATATCTGTTCTTTTGCTTCTCGACCAACGATAGATTGAAAATCTCTTACTATCATTGGATAAGGATGAGGGCCTACAACAGAACCTATTGCAAAGAAAGTAGTCTTGTATTCTTTCATAAATACTCCAAAGGCACTATCAACAGCGTCTTTTAAACATTTACCTCCCGTATTAACTTCTACCACTTTGGCTCCTAATAATTTCATGCGTATTACATTTGGACGTTCTTTTTCAATATCTATTGAACCCATATGTATTTCGCACTCAAGACCAAGGAGAGCAGCGGCTGTAGCCAGTGCAACACCATGCTGGCCTGCACCAGTCTCGGCTAAGACTTTCTTCTTACCCATTCTTTTTGCAAGTAAAGCTTCACCAATGCAATGATTTATCTTATGAGCCCCTGTATGATTCAAGTCTTCTCGTTTAAGATAAATCTTTGCTCCTCCTAATTTTTCTGTTAAATTTTTAGCAAAATAAAGTGGAGATGGACGCCCGACATAGTCTTTCAAGAGATTTAAGTATTCTTTCTGGAATTCTACATTATCTTTCGCTTTTAAATATTCTTGTTCAATTTCTTTTAATGGTTTTATTAGTTGATCAGGGACAAAACTCCCTCCAAATTTTCCATAATACCCATCTTTGTCTGGTAAATTTTTTAATGATTTAATTTTTGTTTTCATATAATTTTTATTTTTAAAATAGTAATGTAAAAACTAAGCGTTTTTACTAGCGCCAGAACTCAGTACAATGTTGTTTAAAAATAAATTTATCCATATGATTTTAAATTTGACAATAAAAAAGCCCACAAATGTGGGTTGTCTTTTATTACTCAGAGATAATTATAAATACAATGAAGACTACCCACAAATGTGAGCTGTCCACCATGCTATATTCATATAACTACCCTTCTTTAACATGTTTGTATTATAATTTAAATAATATAAATTAACAAGTCGAGCCTTTTATTATATTTCTAATATAAAGATAGCTATTATCGCCAAAACGATTCCAAATATTTGCAGATATGAAAGTGGTTCATGAAAAAACAGCCAACTAACGACAGCAAGAGTAACAATATTTGCAATCACAAAGATAGCAGAAGCCACCGCAATGTTTGTATTTTTAAAACTCTGTATTAAAAACATTAATCCTATAATGTAAATACTGATACCAACAAGATACATCCAATTATGTGGGTGTTTAGTCCAGAATTTAAAGAAAATATCTCCTATAGTTAATATAAATCCGCCCAATAAAAGCCAAATCATAATATTTACCAACCAAATTCTTTACCAACATCTTCTGGAGTCTCTCTTTTTCTAGCAACAACTATATGTCCGTTTTCTGCAATTATTTTAATAGGAGAAGAAAGCATGCAGTGATGTGAAGCCAAGGCGTCTTGATATGCACCAGTATCAAAGAATACTACATAGAAAGGCTCATTTGGACTATAATCATAGTCTGGTAGAGTCACAGAGTCTCCTATACCTGTATAGATATCATCAGAATCACAACTAGAACCAGAAATCCAAACATCATTCAATTCCCCGTCTAACTTATTGTTTATAGGAGCAACAAACCATTTTTGATTTATAGCCCAAGTATCAATGAGATCGTTCATTAAACTTCCATCAATAACATACCATTTCTTTGCATCAACTCCTTTGTGAGATATTTTCTTGGTATCTATAACTTTAAAAATAGTAATTTGCGCAGGGGCAACCATGTATCTTCCCCATTCACAAATCAAATTTGGATGCGGCATTTCCCTCTTTTCAGCTTCCTTTTTCAATAATTCAAATAGCTTTTCGAGAATTTTATCAGCAGGATATTTTTTATTTCTTTCAAATGGAATAGGCATGCCTCCTCCAATATCGAGAGTATCGAGAGATGGATTCTTCTCTTTTAATTTAAAATAAACATTCAAAGCATATTTTGTAGTTTCTACCAAATCAGAGAGCTTTTCTATTTTACCTATTCGGTAATGTAGAACTTTCAAATTTTTAAATGATGACATTTTCAAAATTTCATTTCTACTGAAACCAAATCTATCTATTTGCTTGTTCCAATTAGTTTTGGATTTTACTGGGATATCGAGTCTGATACCAACATCGTACTTGGAATTTTGGAATGTACTAAGTTCTGAAGGTCCTTCTATGATAGGAATGACTTTGAGACCTCTATGTTGAAGTTCGTCTATTAGATTTATATATTTATCCGTCTTTGGTCCATTACAAAGAATTCTCATTTTCTCATTGAATGATTCTTGCTCGAGCATTTTCTTCACTATGTACAATTCATTATACGAAGCAGTTTCAATATTTGCACCTTCTCCTACCACAGCTTGAACAACCTCTTTGGTCTGATTACTCTTCATAGGATAGTGATAATAGAATTTACCCTGATATTTATGCTTTTTTATAAGAGAGGCCGAAAGGTCAAGAAGGTCTTCTACTCGTTCCTCGATAATGAATGGGAAAAGGATCTCAAGGGAAGTTCCGAACTTCTCAGCTAGATAGCGAATATTGTAAACATTGTTTCCTTCTTTGGCGATTAAATCACCGTCTTTGTTGAAATCAAAATATTGAGTATTAAAATCATTTACACCAAGCTTCCAAAGTTTTCGAGAAGCGATTGAACGTTTTGTCATTTCTTTACATCAAGCATTATCTGTACTTCGAGAAATCTCTCAGTACCTTCGGCTCTTGATAAATAAATAATAATATTGACAATAATAGCAAATCTGTGGGATTTGTAAAGATTTTACAACCCTTCTTTCTTGAGCTCTTCTATTATTTCTTTTGTTTTGCGAGAAAGTTTCTTAGGTATATCTACATGAATCTTGATGATTATATCTCCTCTTCCTCCGCCGACGGGCACACCTTTACCTCGAACACGAAGCATTTCGCCGTTATTTATTCCTTCTGGAATCTTCACTTCTATGTTATGTCCATCCAAGGTTTTCAAATTATAATTAAACCCTAAGAGTGAGTCTGTGAGTTTTATCTTCAAATCCATCAATAAATTTGCATCTTCACGAGTAAAGACCGTATGGTTTTTGACATTCATCTTTATGTACAGATCCCCAGCAGAAGCTCCTTGAATAGCTTCTCCTTGGTCACGCACACGTAAAGTTTCTCCATTATTTATACCTGATGGTATTTTTATGGTTATTTCTTCATTCTTTTTTACAACCCCAGCGCCGCGACACTCACTACATTTCTGCGTTGGAACTTTACCACTTCCAAAACAAGTCTCACAAGTCTTTACAGATTCAAAATTGCCTAGTATTGAACGACGAATTTCTCTTATTTGACCTTGGCCATTACAAGTCTTACAATTATCCATTTTTGTACCAACCTTGGCACCTGTTCCACCACACACACTACAAATAGATTGTTTATTTAAATTTATCTTTTTCTCAACTCCAAAAACAGCTTCTTCAAAAGATAAATAAATTTCTGTATGTACATCTCTACCTTTTCTAGATTTACTTTTAGTTCTTCCACCTCCAAAAAAGTCACCAAAGATTTCTCCTAGGTCGCCCATATCGAATTCCATTCCTCCCTGTCCATTTCTGAAATCAAATCCGCCAAATCCTCCCTGGCCTCCGAATCCTCCACCACCAAAGCCTTGTGGCCCGTCAGCACTACCGAATTGATCATAAGAAGCCCTCTTCTTGTCATCAGAAAGAACTTGATAAGCTTCATTCACTTCTTTAAACTTTTTGTCATCACCATTATTCTTGTCTGGATGATGAGCATGAGCTAGTTTATGAAAAGCTTTTTTTATTTCTTCCTTTGAAGCTTTCTTGTCTACTCCTAATATTTTGTAATAATCTTTGGGCATAATTTTTATAGTAGCATAAACGGCGCAATATATTAAAATTTTACGAGTAGGTGTGGGCGCGCCGGAGCAAGTTAATACTTGCGGAGAGGGATAAGCGAGTAAAATTTTAATATATTGCGCCGTTGTAGCTTTAAACTTTACTTAGTTTCTGGGTTCTCATTTACTTCTGCGTCTTTTATTTCTGGTTCTTGAGCCTCAGGTGTAGGATTGGTACCTTCGGTTGGTCCTGTACCTGCTTTACTCATAGCTTCACCTATTTTAGACATTTCAGCTGAAAGATCTTCTGTCGCTTTTTTAATAGCCTCCATACCAGATCCATCTTTTGCTGTTCGAAGTAGGGCTATTTTGGCTTCTACCTCTGTCTTAATAGCAGCGTCTACTTTATCTCCATAATCTTTCACAGATTTCTCTGCTGTGAAGATCATCATTTCGGCAGTATTCTTCACATCTGCAAGTTCCTTTTTCTTGGCATCTTCAGCGGCATGAGCTGCTGCATCATCTTGCATTCTCTTTATTTCAGCATCTGTGAGGCCTGATGAAGCTTCAATACGTATAGATTGAACCTTACCTGAAGCCTTATCCATAGCCTTCACATTTAGAATTCCGTTTGCATCCACATCAAAAGTAACTTCTACTTGAGGAATACCTCTTGGTGCAGGTGGAATACCATCTAGAATAAATCGGCCCAAACTCTTGTTGTCACTTGCCATTGGACGTTCACCTTGAGTTATGTGGATTTCTACACTTGTCTGATTATCTGCAGCAGTTGAGAATATTTGGGACTTTGAAGAAGGAATTGTTGTATTTCTATCTATAAGTTTTGTAGAAACTCCTCCCAATGTTTCAATACCAAGAGATAGAGGAATAACGTCTAGAAGAAGAACATCACGTACATCTCCTTGCAATACTCCAGCCTGAACAGCAGCACCGAGAGCGACAACTTCATCTGGATTGATAGAACGATTTGGTTCCTTGCCAAATAATTTCTTTACTGCTTCTACAATCATTGGCATTCTTGTCTGTCCACCAACGAGAATTATTTCATTTATTTCTCCCATCTTAAATGGTGAAGCTTCAATAGCACGCTTTGTGATCTCTATAGAACGAGTAACATATTCTTCAGCTAGAGATTCGAGAACAGCACGAGACATCTTTAGGAGTAAGTGCTTTGGCCCTGAAGCATCAGAAGTGATGAATGGAATATTTATTTCTGAATCAGTAGTAGTTGAAAGTTCGTGCTTTGTCTTCTCAGCAGCTTCTTTTAAGCGTTGTAGTGCAAGCATATCTTTCGTGACATCAATACCAGACTCTTTCTTGTATTCATCAGCAATCCACTTCACAATCTTTTGATCTATATCTTCACCTCCCATGTGTGAGTCTCCGTCTGTAGACTTTACTTCGATAACATCATCTCCAACCTCAAGAACTGAAACATCAAACGTTCCACCCCCAAAGTCATAAACAACTATTTTCTCATTCTTCTTTGTATTAAATCCATAAGCGAGAGCTGCGGCTGTAGGCTCATTGATAATTCTCTTCACATCAAGTCCAGCGATAATTCCAGCATCTTTCGTAGCTTTTCTTTGTGCATCGTTGAAGTAAGCTGGCACAGTAATAACCGCTTCAGTAATTTTCTCACCGAGTTTTGCTTCGACATCAGCTTTAATTTTACTTAATATCATCGCAGAAATTTCTTCTGGACGAAGCCAACCATCTCCGATTTTAGTTTCTACTCCTCCTGTACTTCCTTTTTGAATTTTGTAAGGAATTGTTTTCTCGTCTTTTTGTATTTCAGGATCATCATACATGTGGCCAATGAATCTCTTGATACCATATACGGTATTCTCCGGATTTGTCACTGCCTGACGCTTGGCAAGAAGACCCACCATTCTATCACCATTCTTTGTGATGGCAACTACTGATGGAGTTGTACGTGCTCCTTCGATATTCTCAATAATTTTTGGTTGTCCACCTTCTATGATGGCAACTGCACTGTTTGTTGTACCCAAATCTATACCTATTATTTTACTCATATTTATTTTAAATAATTAACTAATAATTTTTGATAATAAAATTTACTCACACTCCCAGTATACACTCACACTTATTTTTTGACAAGTATTTAGCGACCGCAAAATACTTGTTGAATATTATAATCACCTATGATATAATGTCAACATGTTAAAAAAGCGTGATTTTTCAAAGAAAATTATCAAAATCCTGTCCGAAAGACCGGCTGTTTCCGTCTCTGAACTAGAAGACAAGATTGCCCTAGATAAGGATAGCCAGTATGCTCTAAATCGCTCTATAAAGGGTCTAAAAGACGCAGGACTCATAGAAAGTGTGGACTCTGGCCAGAATAAATACGCCAAACTTACAAAAGAAGGCAAGAAGAAGGCCAACAGTCTCAAGCTTGAGTGCGATAATGCCATAGTAAGTAATACTTGGGATGGATTTTGGAGAATAATACTTCTCGATATGCCAGAAGAAAGAAAGAGTGAGCGTGAAGCTCTTCGCTACTTACTCAAAAAAGCAGGATTCACTTGCCTCAAAAATTCTGTTTGGATATCTGTATATCCTTTTGAGCATCTCTTTACAAATATCAAAAAAGATTTAAATCTTTCTACCGAACTCATCATCATCGTCACTGATAAAATCGACGAATCCACCGAAAAAGAATTTTTCGAACTGTGCAAATAACATTAATATATAAATATTAATCAGGACAAACTCTGCAGGTGCAGAATTTGTCCTGATTTTATATATAATACAATATATTAAATAAAATATGGTTTTTCTAGTTTGAAAGTCTTAATACATCTATCCAGCTTTATACTCTTTAAATACTCAGTAAATTCCTTAGGTAGTGGTGATGGGCCAACCCAGACACTTTGCTGAATCATAATATAATCGAATTTCTTTAAATGCCAGCGGAGCCATTCCCTCTCGCCCTTCTTTTCTGTTGGAACATCAAACATTACCAAGAGTTTCCGCTCTTTGGGTTGATTCTTGGGTCTTTCAAATTGTTTTAGAGAATCAAACTTTTTCTGATAATATTTTTTACCATATTTAGAAAGCACAATTCCAGATAATTCTTTTTCTATTATTCCTTTCTCTTTTAAACGATTTATCGTTCGTTGTAAACTACTATCAGAATATTTTTTAAATCGCGGAATACCAAAAATATTTACCCTTACTCCCTTGTAATTGTATTCTGTATTCCAAAGTTCATCTAATATTTCTCTTACAATAGACATACAAATATTATATACCCAAATTTTATCTAGGACAAACTCTGCAGGTGCAGAGTTTGTCCTGACTTAATTTTTAATTAATTTAATTTGGAATTAGACTTCCCTGGGCGGAGGTGATGTTGGCAACGGCGGTGTCGACTTCGACTTGAGTATTAGTATTTGTGACGATGTTGGCATCGAGAACTGCTTTGTAGAGAGCCCAACTATCTGTCGTATAGTCCGCTTCAACTTTTGCAGCAAGAGCATTATCGTATGCAGTCATATCCGCAAGTACTGGGACATCGCATATACCACCCGTATCTATCCCCGTCTCGTCTTGATTCATTATGCCGTCAGTACAACTAGGAGTAGGAAGAGTAGAAACTACAGGCGAAGCTGCTTGTGAAGCTGGAGCGACAATAGGCTCGCCACACTTCCCTTTCACTTTGTTTATTTCCCCATTTGTGACCATTACGCAATATGTCTCGCCTGTTGCGCTATCTTTCATCTCGAGGCCTTCGGTGACGACAGTCTTGGCAAATATCTTTTCGACTCTGTTGTATTCATCTGCTAGGAAAGTCTTTATCAAACTTCCGAGTGAAGTGGCCTTCGTAGTGTCGAGTGATGACAAGTCAGAAATCTTCAAATTCATTTCTTCGACTTTGGTATTGAGCTCCTTCACAGCGTTTACTGTCACCGCAAGAATCGCATTGGTATCAAGGCCATAAGGCTTGCCGTCTTTATCATGAGTTGCAAGCTCAGGGAGAACATAGTCGACTTCTTCTGAAATGAATCCGAAGTGAGTCTTCTCGCCCATATCCATATTGTCATTGAATTTGTACGATACTGGCTTTAGTTGTATCAAAGTCTGCAAGCCTACTTCTAAATCTTCTCTAGTATTCTTGAAACTGATTGATGAAGGAGTACATATAATATCTCCTGATGCATTGACCGATATCGTTCCCGCTGTAGTACAACCACTTTGTCTAATCGTGCCACTGACTTCCAATTTCTGATTTGGGCTGGTTGTACCAATCCCAACGTTACCGGAATCTGTAATTCTTAACAACTCAGCTGAATCCGCACCATTTCTGATTATAAGGTTGCCAGAAGTTCTGCTATATAGATAATTACTGCCACTCGACGATGCTAATATTTGATTACCAGCACTATTTGAAACGCCGTATACACCATCAGCCACCCTAATACCACCAGCAATTTCTAAACTTGCTCTAGGATTTGTCGTTCCGATACCAATATTACCATCAGCTCTTACATAAAAAATTGAATTTCCTGTTCCTGGACTTGATGCATTATTGGTAATATTCAAAGCATAATAACTCGAACTTGTTTGTCCAGTAGAAATCATCGGTCCATAATATTGACCATGCAACGCACTTGCAGCTGAACTTGTATTCCCTGAACTATTTACGGTTAGTTTATAATCCGGACTCGTTGTTCCAATTCCGACGTTGCCACCAGATGAAATTACCATCGTTGCATTTGTTTCTCCAGATGCTGTTGTATTGTTGAAGTAAAAATTTCCATTCGAAGCAACTTTTCCCATTTCAAATTTTCCTACTCCACCCTGATAAAATCTAATATAAGGAAACGCTGCAGCTGCTGCTTTAATATATATTCCTGCGTTTGAATCGCCAGATTCTAATGCTAAATGAGGCTCTCCTGAAGCTTGATATATATGCAACTTTTCTCCCGGGCTTGTTGTCCCAATACCTACGTTGCCATACCTGTTTATCCTCATTGCCTTGCTAAAGTTTGCTGCATCGAGCTTCGTCCAAAAATCCAATCCGTAACCATTGCTTCCTCCTTCCAGATACGCTGAGATTCTCGCTGCAGGATTGCCCGTATACTGCGACATCTCGTTTGACATCTTGAAATCAAGACCTATATAATCACCGAATGTATTGTTTGCTGCGCCAGATTGTGCTATTGATACAGGGGAAGTATTTATCGCTCCTTGGATATCAAGTTTTGTCCCTGGATTCGCCGTACCAATCCCGACGTTGCCGTTACCTAGAATTGTCATTAAGTCTGTTTGACTTCCTGATGCACCAGCTGAAAAAATATGTCCGTGAACACTATCATTCGTATCTACGTTGTAACGAATATAACCCCTTGATCCAGCTTGACTATCAAAACCAATCTTATAGTTATCATTACCAGCAAAGAAAGAAATTCCTTGCGAGGTTGAATTAAAGGTCGAACTAGCCTGTCCTTCTATTTTAAGAATACCGTTTACATCTAATTTTTGGCTTGGGCTTGTTATTCCAATTCCAACGTTGCCAGAATTATTTATAGTCAATTTGTCCCCAACAGACAGTAATCCAGTTGTTGTAGTCATTCTTACTGTATCACCACCAACAGGCAAAGACCCACTATAAAGTGATCCTTTTGCAAAACCTCCATCATATTGCATTGAAAGATAGACACCACCTGCCATAGCTTGATTAAAGTAAACTTCCAAATATGAATTAGTTATGCCATCACTTGTCACTCGTGCTTGACTCCAAAAGCTAGAACCAAATTCTGAAATGACATTTAATCCACCTTGAGCTGACCAATCATGCCACCATCTTATCGTTGTACTTTGTGGGGCATAACTTCCTCCTGTGGTGTAAATAGTAACTGTGTTTTGTCCACGTACATCCCCAAGCTGAGCAACACGATACCATCCCGCTCCAGCCACACTTGCGCTGCTAACATTTTGCTCTTTTTGGACATTATAAACACTCGAACCACCATAAGGATTAGCTGAACTTAGATAAATATTTCCAATTACATCTAATTTTGCTCCAGGAGTTTGTGTTCCAATTCCAACATTACCGTTTCCATCAATTCGCATTTTCTCAGTTGGGTCTGTTGCTGATGATGCAGATGTATACAAGGCCAAATCTGTCCTATTAGAATATGTACTGCCAGCTACAGCAGCAAGACCTACCCATTTATTAATTTCATTTGGCACTCCATCGCTACTAACTTTTAATTTCAATCCGACTCCATAATTTGTTGCATTGGCATTATAGTCATTTCTTAAAATTCCATTCCAAACTAAACCACTTGAAACACTAGATGTTTCAAACTTCGCTCCTGGTGCCGTTGTTCCAATACCTACATTACCTGTTGTTGCTTGAATTCTCATTCTCTCACTACCATCTAAATTAAATGTCATAAATCCACCGAAACCAGAAGTACCTGATTGAAGTTTCAGTTCTCCTGTTGCAATATTCGACAACAAACTAGCTTGCACGCTTCCAAGCGTTGCAAAATTAATTCCTTTGAATTGTGAGTTGTCAGTTCCATTAATTGTCAAAATTGGAGCAGCACTTTTAACTTCAAGAACACTTATTGGTGATGTAGATCCAATACCTACACTTCCATTTGTTCCAACATAAAGATTATTTACTTCTTTTACCGAAATATTATCAACCCTAAAAGTTGCTGCCCCACTAGCAGAAGAAAAACCAATAGTCATCGGATTAATTGTTCCTGTGTGTGTTACTGAATACTGAGACCATGAAGTAGAAATGGCTTGGTTATACTGATAATCAACTGTTGCTTGGATACCTAGACTTATCGTTGTTCCACCACTAATACTTTTAGCATAATAAGTAATCTTGTAAGTCTTGCCTAATACTAATGGTGAGGCTGTTTTAAAAGCATTATACCCAATAGTTCCACTACCAGTCGCAACTACTTCCGCAACATTATTCCCCGAAGGAGCAGATCCGTCTACGACAGCTGTACCTGTGGTATTCCCCAGATTGGACCAACTACTTGGAGGAGAAGAAGTATCCGATTCAAAACTACTATTATTCAAAAGTAGTTCTGATCCTAAACCAAATGATGCACTCCCCGGAGAATGCAAAGAATACTGAGGACTTGTCGTGCCAATTCCCACATTGCCACCATATGGTGCCATCACTATAGTTGCAGCTTTTGAATCAGCACCAGGAACATCAATATACATCTGTTCTGTTAAACCATAATCAGTATTAACACCCCAAGTTAAAACTTTAAAAGATAATTTACCAGTACTTGTATATGAAGGAGAGGTTGACCCTATTATTTGAGCAGTTGTGTATGTACTACTGAATGAATCTGAACCAAGATTTAAAGTACCTACATTCGAAGCATTTGATCTGATGATTCCAGCCACATCAAGTTTTGCATTTGGAGAAGTTGTTCCAATACCGACATTCAAACCTTCTATTGTAAAATCAGTTCCTGTAACTATAGGAGTAGATCCTTTTGAGAAATGAAACCCTCCATCTGCTCTGGATCTTATCCATGAACCATTACCTTGGATATAAGCGCTAGAAGTTTTTCCACTATTTAAAAATTCAAAAGATGAGACATTATCAGCATCTCTCCCTACTAAAGCTAAAGCTCCAGCACCTACTGCTGATTTAATTTCTAATGGATATGTAGGATTCGTTGTTCCGATTCCGACATTACCAACATTAAAACTAAAATTACTTCCATAAAATGGTAAAGCAGCATAACCTGGAGTAGTACGATTGAAGCTTTGAATAAAACCTGGATCAATCTCAATATTTTGACTCCCTCCATTAGAAACAGAAAGTTTCGTTTGTGGACTCGTCGTACCGATACCGACATTTCCATTATTCAAAATAGACATTGCGTCTGCTACTCCTTGAGTCTTGAAAGTAATAGCTTTTTGTGTAGCAGAACTTGTCCACAATCCTCCCGCAAGAGTAAGAGCACCACCAGCTGGATATCCTTCTATATAACTATAAAAATTATTATCTGCACCTGAATATCTAAATCCTATCTTACCACTACTACTAGCCATAATATCACCATTAACTTCAAGTGTTTTTGCAGGAGTTACTGTTCCAATACCAACGTTACCACTGTTTGTGTCTACGATCATTCTTGGGGTAAACAAATTATTCCCATCCATCGTTCCAAATTGAAGTGATCTATCGTCAACAGCACTAGCATTACCTCTGAATCTTATAGCTCCACCATAAGACCCTGCTATGCGTATAAATCTTTCTGTTAGTTCTGCATCAAGAGCAATATTCCCAGCAACTTGTAATTTTTGACTTGGACTCGTTGTCCCGATTCCAACATTACCATTTTTATATATTGTCATTGCTGTCCTGATTGTAGTATCCGCATCTCTAGTTTTGAATGCCATATAAGCAGCATTATTATTAAAAAATTCATTTACAAAAAACATTCCTACATCAAGTAATGTTGAAGTATCACCAGTGACGAATTGTAAAGCGCCTTCAACGGATGGAGATGCAACTGTACCAGCAACTGTATGTCTTTTACCAATAACTCCATTTACATCCAGCTTAGTCAGTGCCCCCGTCGTCCCTATTCCAACATTACCATTACCATCTATTCTCATTCTTTCTAAGAAAGTTGAATCAAAAGTATTACCAACACCTGAACTGTGAGTATAGAAACTTAATCCCGATTTCCAACTATCTTCTCTTACCCCTCTAATCCCAGCAGTTACAACATCTTCATTTTGAAATTGGAGCATTCCACCATGTCCTGTTGTATAAGAATTATTCCCTGTTATGATACTTAACCCTTGACTAAAACCACCAGCCGCTCCACCTGCTACTACAGAAAGTTTATTATCTGGACTCGTCGTTCCAATACCAACGTTACCACTTGTTATCCAGCTTGTTCCTCCACCACCACCGGCATCTAATCTGACAGTTTCTGTTCCTCCTGATCCTTCATATAATCTCAACAAAGCACCAAATCCTGTTCCACCTTGTAGTTCTGCTTTATCATTAGCCCCCTGTCCAACGGTAATCTTACCGTGTGTTAATCCAAGCAAAGATACCGGTGTTGTCGTCCCGATACCGACATTACCAATTGGGTTTATGGTCATCCGCACATCTCCATTTGCAGAATATGAAGTAGTATTATCTTTTGTCAAAAATTGAAGATATCCTCCACCCTTAGCCCCATCTCCTCCATTTCCATAAATCAATGCTTGCATACCTGCATTCATATATCCTGGGACTCCTTCATACAATCCACCATTTGCACCTATACGAATACCGAGAGTTCCTCCTGTACTACTTGTATCTGCATAATCAGAATTTACACTACCAATAATTGATTGTTGTAAATTACTGGAGCTAGGATTCCATGCAAGTGGCTGATGAATTCCATCTGTATCAAAATTATCCGATGTTAAATATATTCCACCATTTGCAATCTGTAATTTATTTTGTGGACTCGTAGTGCCGATACCGATATTGCCGTTATTTTTCACAAAAAATCTACCGGAAGATAAAGAGACATTGTCATCATCACCAATTAAGAATGTACCAGGACCAGTAACAACTCTAAATGTTGGGTTTGTATTATAAAAATCAACATATTGCCCTTCAAGAAGTAACGTCGATGAAATTTTCGCATTACCAACAACATCTAATCTTTCTGTAGGATTCGTTGTTCCGACACCAACATTACTCCCAAGAATCCCCCATGTTGAAGTTTTATCTGCACTACCAAATCTTATGCCTGATCCATCAGTTCTACTCCAAAGAGAACCATTATATAAATTTAAAGTAGCAGCATTTGTATCTGAACCAACTCCAGCTGCGGTCAAAGCAATAGTTCCCCCACCAGCAACGCCTGGATTTTGAGTTACTTTTAATATAGGACTAGAGCCATATATCTCTAAGTTTGTTGATGGACTCGTCGTCCCGATTCCGACGTTACCACCCATCATTGCAAACGAGCCAGCTGTGTTTAATTGCAAAACTGTACCACTTTTTGCAATAGAATAATCATTTGTAATTCCATAATCAAAATAAAGTGGGTAACCTGAAGCTAAATACATATTTCCATTTTCTACTGCTAAGTTACCACCGGTAACTGTAAGTTTATGTGATGGACTTGTTGTCCCGATTCCGATGTTACCAGATGCATCAATAACAAAATCTGCAGTACCAGAAGAAACAGCACCAGCAGTTCCAAGTGCTGGATCAGTTGATGAATCTACACTTCTTATAATTGCAAATTTGTTTGCATTTAATGCATTTGTAATAAGGAATCTTTTTGCAGAACCTGTCCAAGCACTAGATGCATTCAATAATAATCCAGCATAATCACCATAGTAATTTGTATCTGGATGATAAATACCAACTCCAGAAAATCTAACACTTGGGGTTGAAATAGTATTGGCTAAGTTACCTATAAGTGCTGTTCCAACAACCTCCAATTTTGTAGAAGGTGCCGCAGTTCCAATTCCAACATTGCCAGAGGTGTTCACATTTACAAAAGTACTACTACCATCTGTTATTTGCCAAACATCATCTGCTGTTATGTTTAACCCAACTTCAAATACCCTTGCTGTCCCTGCACTATTTTTCCCCACAAACCGCAACGAACTATAACCGCCATTAGCGGTACTTTCAATTTGTGGACGAATAGAAGTGCCGTATATATGCATTATTTGTGTTGGACTGACAGTGCCTATACCGACCAGTCCTGCGGTTGTTATATACAAATAATCTCCTGTCCCATTTGCACCAAGACTTAAAGCATTGCCAGATGTGCCATAGAGCATTGCCTTCCCTGTTGCGTAATCCAAAATTCCATAGCGAGAGGATGCACTACCCCAACTAACAAGTCCTCCTACCTGCAACGTATTTGCCGGAGCAGAAATCCCGATTCCAACATTACCATTTTGTCTAATTATCATTCTGCTTGTTGAAGTTGCTCCATCCCAGTAAGCAAAATCTGCTATATTACTACTTACATTTCCTTGAACTTGTACTAATAATCCTTGGTTAACGTTTGCATTACCTCCTGCCCCTGTTTGTCTTATGTGTATGTTGGTTTATTAGTTGGAGCGTTTTGATGGAAAAATGCAGTTGCAGTTTCTTGTTCTCCACTAACAACACTCAATGGAGAAAATGGGTTTGTAATTCCAATTCCGACATTATTCCCATTTATTCTCATAATTTCAGTAAGAGTACCAGCTACTGGAACTTTAAAATTAATTCCACCAGTTACAGCTCCAGCAGTAGGAACGACATCGAATCCATTTATAGAACCAAACAAAACATTTGAGGCACTATTATCATTTCCACGAAATGCTAATGAGCCAACTGTGTCTCCAGCACTTCCTGTATAACCAGTAGAGCTCAAAATAACAGATGGGTTTGAACCACTTCTTGTTACTTGAATTCCATTACCAGCAATATCCAAAACATAATTCGGATTTGTCATCCCAATACCTACTTTATGGTTTGTGGCGTCAACAAAAAGTGTATTTGTATCAACTGTAAGATTATGAGCTCCAAGATCAACGTTTGAAGTACCGCCTGTATAAGGAATGTAAGTTGAACCTGCTGATGCCGTTGTGAGGTATGTATTCGTGTCATATGAAATAGTTCCTGCAGTAGACTTCACAAATCCTGTACCACTTAGTACATCTTGTTTTGAAGATGCAAGTCCACTGTATAGAGAGTTCACTGCATTGTCACCAGTGTTGGTGCCACTTGTGTTCCCTGAAATATTTGAACCCAAGATGGTACCAGTGGCGAGAATGTTGCCAGTGACACTTAACTTTTCCCCTGGAGCAGTATTACCAATTCCAAAATTACCAGAAGATACATATGTTCTCCCGGCTCCATTCGGAGCAAATTCAATATCTCCATTTGTGTTTCCTGATGAAATCGTATTCCCTATGATATTTATATTCCCCGATTTTGTGCCATCTGAAAATACAACAGGAGTTAAGTCAGAAGTTCTAAATGATTTGCCTGCAGTCAAAGTGACATTACTCTTGAGTAATATTCCTCCACCACCTGAAGCAGGATTGAGCTCGATATTTCCTCCACCTGTAGTTTTAACAATAACATTTTGAGCATCATCAGCAGACATAACGACACTGTTCGACATATCTGTCTGAAGAACTTTCTGTCCGTTAACATAGATAGAACCCGGTCCGACGTAAAGAGAATGCCATCTGAAAGCTGGAGAACCAAGATAATAAAAATTGTCTACCGTAGGAATAATACTTCCGGTAATACTCACATTAGCAATATTTGTTGTACCTGTAAGAGTAGGATTTGTAAACATTGTAGCCTTACTCTCATTCGTAACATTACCAAGTCCTACTTCGCTTGCTGTGTATGTAGGTTTTACGAGAGCCTTTGCCCAAGCGGAAATAGTTGGATCTGTTTCTGTATAGGATGTTAAGTAACCCATAGAAGTCCATGGAGTACCTGTAACATAACCCATACTTGTCCATGGAGTTCCAGTGACAAATCCTCCGTAATTACCTAGATCATTTGTGAATTGAGAAAGTAGAGTTGGGGTAGATGATATTTCAGAATAAGAATATGAAGGTTTGACTCCTGCTTTTGCCCAAGCGGAAACAGTAGGATCGGTTTCGGTGTAGGAAGTAAGATAACTTCCTGCTGGTTGCTTGTTGTTGAAAGTATTCCAGTCAACAGAAGATATATATCCATCAGTTGTGGTATTGGCTTGTCCGAGTTTTGTTTTGATAGATGAAGTCGTTTCGTCACCAGTGTTACTTCCTGAGAAAGAAAGATTTGGAACATTACCAAGTCCTACTTCACTTGCTGTATAAGTAGGCTTAGTTACAGCTTTCGCCCAAGCGGAAATAGTAGGATCGGTTTCTGTATAAGAAGAAATATATCCAGCTGGATTGGTGGCATTGTAAGGGGTATAACCAAGGGCAGTAGTAACATTCCCAGAATTAATACTCGTGAGGTATGTATTCGTATCGTATGAAATAGTTCCTGCAGTAGACTTCACAAATCCTGTACCGTTTAATGTATCTTGTTTAGACGCTGTTAGACCTGAATACAAAGAGTTTACGGCGTTGTCGCCAGTATTTGTTCCTGTAGAATTTCCAGAACCAGATGGAGCACCTACTTCTGCAGCAGTATACGTCGGCTTCGTAGCAGCCTTCGCCCAAGCGGAAATAGTTGGATCTGTTTCTGTATAGGATGTTAAGTAACCCATAGAAGTCCATGGTGTACCCGTGACGAATCCGCCATAGTTACCTAGATCATTTGTAAATTGAGAAAGTAGAGTTGGGGTAGATGATATTTCAGAATAAGAATATGAAGGTTTGACTCCTGCTTTTGCCCAAGCGGAAATAGTTGGATCGGTTTCTGTATAGGAAGAGATATAGCCATTTGGATTTGTAGAATTGTAAGGAGTAAAACCAAGAGCAGTTGTAACATTTAGAGATGTGATACCTGTGATGTAACCATTTGGATTAGTTGCGTTGTATGGTGTGTAGCCTAGAGCAGTTTGAAAATAACTTGCACTGTGACCTTCTAAGCTAGAAGAATTTGTAGCAACAGAATTAATACCGAGATACAAAGTATCGGCCACAGACTTGGTAGAATAGGCAGATAAGTCAGGAGTGTATCCGGCCAGTTTATACAAAGTATCAGCAACTGCTTTTGTAGAATAACTAGGTTTGTCGACAGACCAAACAGGGTCCGTCTCTGTACTAGAGACATTCACAGTACAACCAACTGTCCCAGGAGCACAATTTGGATCAAGAGTCTCGCCTGGAGTAAAGACAGCAAAAATATTTGCGTATGCTAAAGACAGCAAAATAAATAAAAATATCGATGTAATTTTAGGCCAATGCAATTTGATAAATTGTAGTATTTTTGATTTCATTTTTTGATACAAAATACTAATATATTTTATCATAGAAAAAACCTTAAACCTAGAAATTTAAGGCATTTTCTGTGGATAACTTTTTATAAAATTGAATTATTTTTTGTGCTCAAAAATTGTGACTTTTGCAGGGCGGATTACTCTCTCTCCTATCTTGTACCCAACTTGCAAAACATTCGCTACTGTGTGATCTTTTTTCTCTTCATCTGTTTCTATTATGCTGATCGATTGGTGAATACTGGGATCAAAAGGAACTCCATTCTCATCTATTTTTTCTATGCCTGATTTCTCTAAACCAGATAGAATTTGCTGATAAATAGAAGTGATACCATCCTGCCAATCCTTGTCAATCTTTTCCCAATGTTCCTTATTGGAAAATGCCATATCAAAACTATCAAGAGCAGGGAGTAATTTCTCTACCATTTTCTCTTTTGTAAGAATAGCGATATTTATACGAGCTAAATCAAGCTCTTTTTGCAAATTTACATAATCAGCTTTTGCTCTCTGCCAGCCAGTTAGATATTCTTCTTTGTCTTTTCTTAAAGTTTTTATCTCTTCACGAAGCTTCTTCGCGACATCTTTCGTAGGCAAGATTTCCCCATCTTCTGTAGATTCTACGAATTCTAAGTCTTGAAATTCCTCTGATTTTGATTCATCTAATTCTGTATTTTCTTGTTGTATATTTTCATCATTCATCTTTACATTGTAACAAAAAATTAGACTTTTTCAAGGTCTAAAATTTATAAAATATATGATAATAAACAAAATAAACTTATCATTGAACAGAAAAAATGCCACTCATAATCATCCCTCTTTTTAATATAAAAGAAATAGAAACCAAAAATTACAGAAACTATTGCTAATAAAAAATATGGTTCTTTAAAATTTGATAAATAGGAAAGAAAAAGATTACTCCCTATCAATAAATAAGCAAATATTTTATCTGCCATTAAAAACTTTTTTTCTCCTGAAATATGATACAGAAATGAAAAAATAAACAACAAAAATACTAATATAGAATACAAAAACAGGCTATAATATAAGGATATTATTAGAGGTGCAAGAAAAAATAAATTACTCCAAATTTTTGAATTAAATTTCATTATTTTATTATACAATCTATTGCAGAAAAATAAAAACTCCCATATGGGAGTTTTTATTTTTATTATCTTTTTGACCATTGTGGTGATTTTCTTGCTTTCTTGAGTCCGAATTTCTTTCTTTCAACGACACGAGGATCGCGTTTAAGCATTTTAGCCTTCTTGAGTGGTGAACGAAGTTCAGTATCAAAGAGAACTAATGCGCGTGATATACCGTGACGGACAGCTTCGGCTTGAGCATGTGAGCCTCCACCCTTGGTGGTAGCTACTACTTCAAACTTCTCAGCTGGTGTAGCTGTCTCAAATGCTCCTGTAACTATCTTCTTTAGCTCTGGTGTTGGAAAATATTCTGTAAAATCTTTACCATTTACTTTGTATGAATTTTTTGCTGCCTTGTACAAACGTACTACAGCCACAGCAGTCTTACGACGGCCAATAGCTCTAAAATATTCTTTTGTTGTTGTTTTCTTTTCTGCCATAAAAATTATTAATCTGTTATTGTTAAACGTTTCATCATTAATGGTCTTAGTTTATTTGAGGGAAGCATTCCGAAAACAGCAAGTTCATAAAGTCCTTTCCATCCTTTCTTCTCTATTATCTTTTCATTTGTTTTTACTTTGAATCCTCCTGGCTGTCCTGAGTAAGTCTCGTGTAGAGTTTCTCTCATTCTTCTTTCAGACATTTTTGTTTTTGAAGCATTCTTGATATAAACACGGACATCAGCTACTTGATTAGCTTTGTAATCAGCAGATGTTTTACCCATGAGAGCCTTGGCGGCAGCGCTTGCAACGCGACCTAGAACCTTATCTGTGGCATCAATTGTGTGTACTTTTGTCATATTATATAAATTCGATTATTGCCATTTTACTAGCGTCCCCAAGGCGACGTGGCATCTTTGTAATACGTGTATAGCCTCCCTTCTGACCTTTATACTTAGGAGCTATGGTATCAATCAACTTTGAAGCTTCACTTGTTAATCCATACAAACGTGAAATTACAAGTCTACGTGAAGCAAGTGTACCTTCGTTTGCTTTTGTTATCATTTTCTCAATAGCTGGGCGAAGTTCTTTTGCCTTTGCTTCTGTCGTTTCGATCTTGCCGTGAGCAATAAGAGCAAGCATCAAACCTTTCATCAAAGCATGACGTTGATTCTTAGTTCTTCCAAATTTTCTTACATTATTTCCGTGTCTCATATATGTTACTGATTAATTACTAATTATTTAAGTGTTATATTATACTCACCAAGAACTTTCTTGATCTCTTGGATACCTTTGTCTCCGATACCATCGATCTCAAGTAGATCTTCTTTCTTCTTTCTCGCTATACCACCTATAGTACGAATATTCGCATCTGTAAGTGCATTAAGTGTACGAGTTGAAAGCTTAAGAGTATCAATACGGGTCTTTAAAATATCAGTAAATTCACTTCCTTCCTCTTTCTCTTCAGGTGCTTCTCCTTTTTCTGTTTCTTCTGCTTTGTTTTCAATAGCTGAACGATTTGCAACTGTAAATCCAACAATAGCTTGAAGTTGTTCTACCATTGTTGTAATAGCTTGTTCTAGGGCTTCACGAGGAGTGAGAGTTCCATCTGTCTCGATAGTCATACGTAGACGATTGTGGTTTGTCTTGTCGCCGACACGCATATTTTCAACTTCATAAGAAACGCGACGAATAGGAGTAAATATAGCATCTAAAGAAATAGTGCCAACTTCATTCTTACTCTTTTGATGAACATCTTTAGGAACAAATCCTAATCCTTTTTCTACTGTCATTTCTATCGAAAAATTAGCCTTGGATGTTATCTCTGCAATATATAAATCTTTATTCAAAACTTCAACTTGACCACCCGCTGTAATATCAGCAGCAGTAACTAGCTTTGGTCCCTTTACTGAAAGTTTGACTGTTTGTGGTTCATCTGTAAGTAGACGAAAACGAACTTGCTTTAAGTGAAGTAAGATTGTTATAACATCTTCTTTTACACCATCCATAACTGAAAATTCATGATCAACTCCTTCAATTTTTACGGTAGTAATAGCTGCTCCAGAAAGAGATGAGAGTATTATACGACGAAGAGAATTACCTAGAGTGTGTCCATACCCAGGATAAAGTCCTTCTATTTCATATACACCCTTTGTATCTGCTTCAGAAACTATAGATAACTTGGATGGTAAAATGATATTTAAATGAGACATATGATATTGGCGAGTTACCCCGCAATAAATTATTTATTAAAATTAACCATACGTTACTAATATACTAACGACTATAAAATTCAAGCACAGTGTTTAGATCAAGGAAACCATCTACATTCTTTGGTTTACCTACAACTTTACCTGTTAGAGTTTCCGCATTAAAAGTGAGCCAATTTGGAGCTGTATATTCTTTTGACTTTTTAACCATCTCCGCAAACATTGGACTCTTTTGGCTTCCTGCGCGAACAGCAATGATATCTCCAACTTTAACACGTAGAGATGGAACTGTTGTTTTAATTCCATTAACTGTTATATGTCCGTGAGAAACCATTTGGCGAGAGAGACGACGAGTGTGAGCAAGTCCTAGTCTGTAAGTCACATTATCAAGTCTATTTTCAAGTAATTCATATAAAACTTCTGTAGCAACAGCACCCTTGGCTTTGGTAGAAACAGCTTCTTTAATATAATTTGAAAATTGCTTTTCACTTATGTTGTACATAAAGCGAACTTTTTGCTTTTCTACGAATTGAAGAGCATAGCCTGAAAGTACTTTAGGCTTTTTATTCTTGGAGTTTTTTAAATGACGAGCTTCAGATGCGACGAACTTAGCTGTTTGACATTTCTCAAACACTCCTGCGCCCAATCTTCTTCCTATTTTATATTTTTTTACTGTTTTCATAATTGATTATTATACTCTACGAGGTTTCTTTGGTTTAGGACCATTGTGTGGAACTGGTGTTAAATCTTTGACTCCTGATATATCTATATCATAAGCCATGAAAGCTCTAATCGTAGGTTCTCGCCCCGATCCTACTCCTTTAACTTTTACATCAACTTCTTTGATTCCAAGAGCTTTAGCTTTCTCGCCAATTACAGAACCAGCTTTTGATGCAGCAAAAGGAGTACCCTTCTTTGCACCTTTAAAACCTAGTGATCCTGCAGAAGTCCAGAACAAAGTATTACCATTCTTGTCTGAGAGAATTACTTTTGTATTATTGAAAGTGGCTTCTACGTGCAAAGTTCCAGCAACAATTTTAGCTTTTGGTACTTTGAGAGATGCCTTGGGAGCAGTCTCAACAACTGCTTCTTCATCTACCTTCTTCTCGTCTTCTTTTTTGTTTATTATTTTAATCTTTCCCATATGATATGAATTAATTTCTAGTAGCTAGTGATTATGTCTTTGATTCCTTGCGGCGACCAGATGCCATTGTCTTTCTAACATTACCTCTTATTGTTCTAGAATTAGTCTTTGTTCGCTGACCATTCACTGGCAATCTTCTCATATGTCTAATTCCTCTGTATGATTTGATGTCTTTAAGTCTCTTGATGTTGGAGGCGATTTCACGCTTTAGAACTCCTTCAATCTGCATAGTTTCTATAATCTTACGGATGGCATTTTCTTCATCTACGGTTAAGGTGTCAGCTTTGACAGAAGGATCGATACCTGCTTCTTTCAAAATAGTACGAGCACGAGAGATACCGATACCGTATAAAGCAGTAAGGGCAACATCTAAATGTTTATTGTTTGGAATTGTTATACCTAGAATTCTCATATAAATTATTGTTTTTGTTTATGTTTAGGATTAGAACAAATAATACGGAGATGACCTTCCCGTTTTACCATTTTACATTTCGCACAGATTTTCTTAATTGATGATTTGATTTTCATAATATTATCTTCTACACAAAAGAAAAATAGAGGGTCTTATGCCCTATATAAAACTCAAGCATTGAAATATACTACACTATTTAAATAAAAATGCAAGAGGGGCTCTTAACCTCTCTTAATAATCCTGCCTTTTCCACCATATGGATCAAGAAGGACTTCAACTCTATCCCCTAAAAGTACCTTAATTCTATGCATTCTCATCTTTCCAGACAAGTAGCTTAGAATCACTTTACCATCTCCTATATCTACCCTAAATAGAGTATTAGGAAGGGCCTCTGTCACTGTGCCAATTACTGTATTGTTGTCGTCTCTTTGATTCATTTAATGTACTATCATCATAACAAATATATAATTTTTAGTCAACATTTATGACTACTTTTTCATTATAATATTTATCTTTTCTGTCTTTAGTGGTACCTTCTTGGCCCAAAATGGGATTATTTTCACACTGGCGCTAGTTATTCCTGGGTCTTGCTTGAAAATATTCGGTATGTCGGCCTTATTTTTCCCCACCAAAGAAGTCTGCAATTTATTAACATCAGGATTCCAATTGAGAGTCAAATTCCCTTTTAGCTCAAATTCAAAACTTTCAACTTCTTTATTTATAATAAAGTTCTTGTCAGTAAAATTAAATGATAAGGAAGATAAATCTGGCTCTAAAATTTCTTTTTTCTCCGCTCTGTTTATATCAGGAAGCTGCTTGTCTATAACAAGAGATGCGAGTTCCTCTCTTTTTAATAATATTGCGGACAAATTTCCATGTATATCTATCTTTGTGTTTGGTGTCTTTGATAAAAAGTTTGGATCAATATTATAAGAATAATTTACTGCATCTTTATACAATATATAACCTTCTGGAACCAAAGCATTCATTTTCTTCAAAAGTTTATCTCTAGATGTAGTAACATTCGAAAGAATTTTTTCTTTTTCTCCATCGTCCACAAAATATACTGACCCTAAAGCTCCACCCACCAAAGGACTTTTTACTTTGCCATAAATCTTTTTATATTTATCGGTATTCTTGAAGGAATTTATATAAAACATTTCTGGAGATCCATTATATGCTTCTCCTGGCAAGAAAGATGTGATACTAACAACTGCTTCACCTGGAATAATCTTTGAGTCTTTTGTGGTATAGCCAGGCACAGACACAGCAGTATCTATCTTGTATGATTTACCTTTTTCATCAGAAATAAAAGTTCCTGCCGTGAATTTAATAGGTTTATTACTATAACTATTGTATAGGGTTATCTGTCCTTTCGCCTTATCGGAAGCCTCTCTTGATGATGTCAGAACTACACTCTTACTCTCTGTATCATCAACAATCATAACCTCAAAAGGCACACCATTTTTCTTTGAAGCTAGAAATTCTTGACCATCGAGATTAAAAATTTTACTCTTGGGAACTACAGTTACTTTCGCGATAAAGAAAGTAGTAGAGAAAAGGTAGAAAACACCCAAAATGATGGAGATTATGAAAGCATAAAGAATAATTTTATTGAAACGCCTTTTCGAGGGCATTTGGGGTGTATATGAAATCCTCTTGTTGCTATTATTAAAACTGGAATGTTTTTTCAAAAATTCATATTTATTTCCTGTTATACTTTCAGATTTCTTTTCCGAATTAATTTCGGTTTTTACTTCTTCTTTTGTTTTTGTTTCTACTATTGGGGTTATAGTAGGTTTTGATTCTGGTTTTGGCTCAATCTTAACTTCTGGTTTAAAAGTATTAACAACAGGAATATTTACTGTTTTAGCAGTATTTGAAGCATTGTTTTTATTTAGTTTGATATCTTCTAAAACTCTTTTAGTCATACAAATTCATTTTTCTCCTAGCACTTATAGCTTCAATCATTAAGAATGAATCACATCCACTATTCCTGACATCACACATGTTTAAAAATACCGGGCCATCGAGTGGTATTATCGCAAACTTCTTATTTAGAAGAGTAGATTGTACAAATTCTTCATCTTTTATAATTTTTATAAACCAATCTTTTATGTCTCCATCTATAGTAATAAACATTGCGTTCGGTAGAGATAAAGTTTTCGGAAGAGCGCTTATACATTCTCTGAAAGAAGCCATCCAGGATTCTTTTATTGAATTCAAAACAGGCTCAAGTCTTGCACTTTCTTTTTCTGAAATTACACCACCATTATATAGACTGAAAATTTCTTTGGCATCGCGTAATTCTATTTTTAATTTATTACTTATATCTCGAAGTAGACTCTTCTTGCCATAAGGGAATGACAGAGAATCTTTCAATATACCCTTGGAAACAACAGCTATATCAGTGATTTCACCCCCTATATCTAGTAATAGATAAGATTCATGACTCATATATCTATCTCTAACAGCAATATAAGAATCCATCATAAAAGAAGAAAAGGTAATATTATCATTATGATGAAATGTCTTCTCTATGGTTTCTTTTATTTTATCCAAACATATTTTTGGGGAAAGAGATATAACCATATTCATCTCGACAGAACGAGTCCTCTTGCCCAATGGGTCATCTACCTGATATCCATTGAGTGAAATACCAAGAATTGGATGCTCTATAATCTCAGAAGTTCCTTCTACGTTTTCGTATTTATTTTTATACAAAGCATCTAAAGCTGACACTTCTTTTTCTAATAATTCATTTACTATACTCTTCGTGAAAGTAAATGAGTGCTCTTTCGTCATTTTTATCATTCTGGTCTCACTGACATACCAAGGAGAAGCTAATACACAAATTATTTCATCTGGTGCTCCTAGCTTGCTATGATATAAAGCTTTGGAAGCGAAACCTAAAGCCAAAATCATATCTTTTAAGAATAACTCAAAGTCTACTTCTTTCCTTGTGACTATATCTGTACGGGTTGATTTTATGATTGTTGGTAAATTTTTATCATCAAAAGGGACACTCACTAATGCACCCCCAACACTTCCTGATCCAATATCAAAAATGGCTACAATTTTTTCTTTTTTAGATGAAAATAATCCCATATGTGTATTCATTATACCAATAAATAATGTCTATAAGCAAATAAAAACAAAAAAGAGCGCCACTATTGTGACGCCCCAAACCATTTTTTGGTTTTAATTTTTTCGCTAATTGTATTCAATGCCTGTAACCATAGGATTGGTTATGCCGAAAGGGTTTTGACCTCCGGCCCAAAAGTAGGCAATCATAGTTTGTTTTTTGGTAATCCCTTCAAAAAGAGAAAGGTAATCGTTGGGCTTAATAATGTACCAATCGGTTGATTTGGATAAGTAAATTATTCCTCCTTGGATTCCCCAATACTTTTTTGCTGGAATTAATCTCCAGATACCACAATCGCGATATACCCATTCTCCAGTATTCGGATTCGTATATCCATCACAAACATTTTCGTCGCCTTTGATTTTTTTGGCTTCAGCAATGCTTTCTATCCAAATTTTTTGGGTATTAGCATAACCGTTAACGAAAAGAGATTCAGGCGGGGTGTCGGTATAGACAATCCCGGGAACCAACTCTTCCTTTTGGCAAGAATCGAGCATGATGGACAACAAAACAATACCGACAACGAGTAACAAAGAACCAACAAATTTTTTCATCTTTTTTAATTTTGATGATTTATATTTTGCTTCCCTCCAAACTTAAAATTAAGTATGGTACAGGAAATTGTGCTTATTATAGCATAAATCTATATATAAGTCAATAGTAACTTTATCCCTTATTTTATGGAGCTTTTGTGAAGTGTCGATAGAAGAAATACTTGGCAACCTCTGCTACAAGTAGATAAATAAGGACTAGACCGAATATTGAAGCTATAATTACGGGTGGTAATGGATCAAATGACAACAATCTACCTAATATAGTATATGGTGTAATCCAGGCGAGTAGAACAATTCCTATAGTACTAAATATGACCCACTTCCCTGCTGTACTTCTAAAGAATGGTATTCTCTTTGTTCTTATAACAAATATTACTAGAACCTGAGTAGCGATAGATTCTATAAACCATCCAGTCTGGAAATGCGAAGCGTTCAAATGAAAGACACCATAAAGAAGATAGAAAGTTAGAAAATCAAAAATAGAACTTACAAGACCAAAAACAATAATATATTTGAAAAATACTTTCATATTCCATCCGAGTGGCTCCTTTACAGACTCTATATCAGTATTATCTGCGGGAATCGTTGTCTGTGAAATATCATAAAGAAAATTATTAAAGAGAATCTGAGTAGAGAGCATTGGAAAGAATGGCAATATCGCTGAAGCTCCCATCATAGAAAACATATTACCGAAATTTGAAGAGAATCCCATCTTTATATATTTCAAAGTATTCTGGAAGGTCTTTCTTCCTTCTATCACACCATCCTTCAAAACATGGAGATTCTTGTTCATCAAAATGATATCAGCAGTTTCTTTGGCTACATCTACTCCATTATTTACAGATATACCCACATCTGCTGCTTTCAAAACTGGAGCATCATTTATTCCATCACCCATATAACCAACGGTATGCCCTAGTTTTTGTAAAAGCTTCACGATTCTCTCCTTTTGCATTGGACTAACACGAGCAAAAATATTTGTATTTTCTAATTTGAGAGAAAGTTCTTCGTCTGTCATTTTATCTATGTCTCCACCAACCAAAGTGCCTTCTATTTTTATATCTAGATCACGACAAATTCTCTCTGTTAATATTTCACTATCACCTGTAATAATCTTTAATTTTATATTTAAATTTTCAAGCTCTTGTAAAGCATTGCTGGCACTCTTCTTTGGAGGATCAAGAAAAGCTGCGAATCCTACAAAAGTCATACTCTCTTCTTCTTGGTTTTTGTATTTAACTCTTTCTTCTATCTCTACTTTTTTTATTGCATAAGCAAGCACTCTGAAACCTTCACTGCTTAATCGATCGTATTCTTCTTTTGCTTTCTTGATAATATCTTCTTTAAAATTGTCTACATCGTCCCCTTCTAATTTACTACAAACAGCGAAAATACTCTCAGGAGCTCCTTTGGTAATAATGAACCTTTCTCCATTGTTATCTACGACGATAGATTCACGACGACGTTCAAAATCAAAAGGAATTTCGTCTATTTTTTTGAAATTACTAGTATCCATCTTGCCGTGAACTTGGATAGCATCATCGAGAGGACTCTTGCGAGCAGTATGATGGATACTACTTAGATATGCATATAGAAGTGTACTTTTAGAATCTTCGTCTGAAATATTTACACACTTGATAAGTTCAATCTTATCTTCGGTTAAAGTTCCAGTTTTGTCTGTACAAAGTATATCCATGCTTCCAAAGTTTTGAACAGAGGCTAAATTCTTCAAAATAACTTCTTTCTTGGCCATTCGAAGTGATCCATGAGAAAGAGTTACTGTCATAATGACAGGTAAAAGTTCTGGAGTAAGCCCGACAGCAATAGCCGCTGCAAAAAGGAAAGAATCCAAAACCCCTTTCCCATATAAAGCATTAACAACAAAAACAAATATTACCATAACCAAAGTCAAACGAAGGATAAAAATACTAAACCGTTTGAGACCTATCTCAAAACTAGTTTGTTCTCTCGTAGAGGATAATTTATCTGCAATTTTACCAAATTCGGCACTCGCTCCCGTTTTAACGACTTCTACCAAAGCTGTACCTGTGACGACAGAAGTTCCCATAAAAACAGCTGTATTGTCAGACAATTTCAGTATCATATCTTCTGGAAAGACGTCATCTTTATCTATAAACTTTTCTACTGGAAAAGATTCCCCTGTCAGAGCTGACTGGTTCACAAAGAAATCATCTGCCGATATAACAATACAGTCTGCTGGTATTACATCTCCAGCCGAAAGAAGAACAATATCTCCTGGGACAAGGTTATGTAGAGGAATTTCTTTTGTAATACCGTCACGACGGACTGTCGCAGTCGAAGCGACGCTTTCTACCAATTTTTCTGCAACTTTTTCTGATTTGTAGCTATTAAAGAAATCAAGCAAAGCAGAAATCAAAATCATCACAATGAGAATAATAGCATTGACTCTTTGTCCAAAGAAAAATGAAATGAGAGATGCCCCCATAAGTAAAAACAAAAGAGGATTATTAAATTTTGAGAGAAGAAGAACAAAAGGTTTAAGTTTCTTGCGATGATATATAGTATTTTCTCCATACTGAGATAGATATTTTTTAACTTCAATAGAAGTAAGACCAGTATTTGGATCTGTTCTTTTTTGATTAGACATATTTCTATAATACCATTTATTTCTTTATTCTAGAACTGCTTTTATACGTCTGATTCCCGCAGATGAAGCTTCTTCTTTCTGGATTTTGAAATGTCCAAGTTCTCCTGTGTTCTCCACATGAGGACCACCACAGAATTCTTTTGAAACTATATTTCCATTATTATCTTCTACAAAGTATACAGATACAACATCAGGATATTTCGCACCGAATTCCATTTGGGCTCCAATCTTTTCTGCTTCTACTAATGGCATTTCACGTCTTACTACTTTTAGATTTTCTTTGATTCTATCATTTACCCAATTTTCAACTTTTGTTTTTTCTTCATCTGTAAGTTTATGATCACAGATAAAGTCTATTCGAAGCCTCTCTTCTGTTATATTACTTCCTCTTTGTTTTATGCTTGGATCAACAATAGTTTGAAGTCCAGCCAAAAGTAAATGGTGTGCTGTATGAAGTTTAACTGTCTTTTCGCTATGACCAGCAAGTCCACCCTTAAACATTCCAGCAGAAGATGTCTGCGAAAGCTTTTGATGCTCTTCCATTTTCTTATTAAAACTATCAACATCCACTTCTATTCCTTTTTCTTTTGCAAGTTCTAGTGTAAGTTCTATTGGGAAGCCATAACTTTGATATAAATCAAAAGGGCTCACTCCTTTGTCAAACTCTTTCAAACCTTTTTCAAGGGTTAAACGAAACTTTGATTCTTCTCCATTTACTTCACTTTTAATTTTATCTGCATTTTTTATTATTTCAGGATATACATCTTTGTATTTATTTATAATAACTTCAACAACTTCAACCAATGATCCATTCTTGAATCCGAGTTTATCCGCAAACCTAACAGCTCTGCGTAGTAAACGTCTCAAAATATAGCCTCTACCAGTATTTGAAGGCAATGCCCCGTCAGCAATTATTAATACAGAAGTACGCATATGATCAGCCACAATACGGCTAGCTTTTTCATCGAATGAAGATGAGAGAGAATTTATTTTTGAAATTATGTCCGAAAATAAATCTGTTTCAAAAATATTACTCTTGCCTTGAACAGCCATCACAACACGTTCAAGACCAGAACCTGTATCTACATTTTGTTTTGTTAACTTACCTATAACTTTTCCATCTTTCTTTTCGTATTGCATGAAAACATCATTCCAAATTTCTACAACTTTTTGTTCATCATCGGCTTTTTTGTATTCCTCAATAGTTAAATCACCCAGCCCTTCTTCTGTTATGTCATAAAACATTTCTGTATCAGGACCACAAGGACCATTCTCTCCAACGCTCCACCAGTTTGATTTTGCGCTCATAAAATAGATATGATTTTCTGGAATAAATTTCTTCCAAATATCATATGCTTCTGTATCACGAGGAGCATCTTCGTTACCTTCAAAAACAGTTACATATAGGCGTTTTGGATCAAGCCCTAATCCTTCTTCCTTGTTCGTTAGAAATTCATAACTCCAAGTAATAGCTTCTTCTTTGAAATAGTCACCCAATGACCAATTCCCCATCATCTCAAAAAATGTATCATGGGTATTATCTCCAACTTCATCTATATCTTGTGTTCGTACACATTTTTGAACATTGACCAATCTGTCTCCAAGTGGATGTTTTTGCCCCATGAGATAAGGTACGAGGGGTTGCATACCGGCTGTGTTGAATAATACAGAAGGGTCATTCTCTGGTACTAAAGAAGCACTAGGGATTACCTTGTGTCCACGGTTTTCAAAAAATTTAAGAAACTTTTGGCGTATTTCGTTTGATGTCATTCTTTTATATTATACTAAAAGGACTTAATAGAAAAGCCCCGCCGACAAAGTCGGCGGGGCTTTCTTGAGACATTAATTGAGGTTTTCTATCTGATCTTCTTTGAAATATTTACTCTTTTTAATCTTTTCTTCTATAAACCATAGGACGACAAAGATAAATAATGTTAAGGTTGTAGCTATAACTGCAATATCAAACATTCCGAGACCGCAAGCCATACCAATACCGGCCGCTACCCAAAGACCAGTCGCTGTCGTGAGGCCCACAAGCTTTGATTCCTTTGTAAAGATGAGTCCTGCACCCAAGAATCCAATACCAACTACTATCTGAGAAACAATCATAAGTGGGTTCATTCCAGAAAAGCCTGCATAATACTTCACCATTTCATTTGAAATGACAACAAATAAAGCCGAACCCATAGAGACAAGAGCATAAGTACGCATACCAGCGGTCTTGTGAGCCCAGACACGCTCTGTACCTATAATCATTCCTAAAATTAAAGCAATAAAAAGTTTAATAATAATACCAATAGTCAAACTATCTATAAAAATATTTTGCATAGCTTTTATTGTAACATAATATAATAATTATTTTAATTTATTTAAACTATTTATATCTGGTTTCTGATGGGCTTCCTTTTCAGTAATATACTTCTCTGAATTTTTCAAAGTATCAGCAACCCAAAGTTGATATGGAATATTTGTCATGTCTGTACTGCATCTTGCAATCATAGGAACTTTATATGTGTGCACTGACTCTATATGCTTTATCAATTCCCCGCTTTTATTCTTTTGAGTTGAAAACATCAAAAGATACTGATCAACTTCATTGATAACTCCTTGCCAAGGATAGATAGAGTTTATTATCCAATAATCCATCGATATAGCATGCTTCTCCTCAATACAAGAATAGCCTAGCTCTCTAGCTTCTTCTATACTTGCACATATAGTATAAACAAAGACTATATCTTCCTCTCCTTTTTCAATTTTTTGATAAAGACTCATATAGCATATTATTCCACAACACATCCTCCTAGGCAAATATCCCCATCGTAAATCACAATGGATTGACCCTTATCTACAAGCACATTTTTATCAAAAACAACTTCTACAAAGGTCTTGCCTTTGTTATTTACTTTGCAACCCAAGAGCTCTCCATGATAGCGTATCTGAGCTGTATACTTCTTGTCTTTGTCTGGAGCACCAATAATCCAATTAACATCACTACATAGGATGGTCCTATGTAATTTTTCTTCAGATAGAACTTTCCTAGTGGAAACTATAATAATATTTTTCTCTATATCTTTGGCTATTACATACAAAGGTTTACTGTTTTCTTCGTTCTTGAAAATGGTAAATCCATGACGTTCACCAAGAGTAAAGAATATTGCGCCATCATGACTGCCTATCACTTCATCCTTTTCGTTGATTACATCACCCTTTTTAATTTCAATATAATGTTTAAGAAAATCTTTCATATCTAAAGGACCAAGGAAGCACACCCCCTGACTATCTTTCTTGATAGCAGTCGGAAGTTTATATTTCTCTGCAAGCTTTCTCACCTCCTTCTTCTCTAAATGCCCTACAGGAAAAAGTGTAT
Source organism: bacterium (assembly GCA_021831595.1). GTDB lineage: Bacteria > Patescibacteriota > Minisyncoccia > Phycocordibacterales > UBA9973 > UBA8515. The sequence continues at coordinate 16,712 of JAKBMK010000020.1, read as the reverse complement.
GACTCAAATCATCTTGTGTAAGAGTCCAAAGGAAATAAGATTGATCTTTTGATATGTCAGGAGATTTACGAAGTACTGATAGTTCTCGAAAAGCGACGGGTGGGGGTGAAGAAGCGAATACCTGGAGCTTCTGCAAGACCTTTTGAGATTTCTTTGTATTCAAAGAATCCAAAAGGTGTACTGCCCCTGTAAGGGGGGCCGAGTCTTTTACAGCATAATGCCCTGTGGCGATATAGTCAGCTCCATGCTTCTTGGCAAACTGCCAAAAGACGCCGAACTTCACCATACGATTACACATAACGTCTGGATTTGGAGTATTTCCCTTTTTATATTCTTCTATCATGTAGTCTGCGACACCCTTCTTATAAGCCTCTTCTGCGTCGCACTCCAAAAATGGTATATCGAGATGTGCACAAACTCGCATAGCATCTCGTCTTTCATCACGCCATGTACATTCTATAAAGTCAGGGCTCCATGTACGAATAAAAACCCCAACGACATTATATCCTTGGTCCTTAAGTAATGCCGCCGAGACAGAGCTATCCACTCCTCCAGAGACACCCACAAATACGGTTTTATTTAATCTCTTTCCCATCTTGCAAAAATTCCACAAGGAAGCAATCTCTTGCTATTACTTTCTTCTATAACAAGTTCACCTCCTTCAACTTTACCCTTATAATCCTTCATCAAATCCATCAAATTATTTTGATAGACAATTGAGGAGTACCCTGCAGTATATCCGTTTATTAAAATAAACAAAGGATCATTTGATAAAACTTGCTTACAAAGACTCATAAGGCTAAGAAAATCTTCTTCTATTTTCCAGAGCTCATCCTTTGGACCATGACCAAAAGCAGGAGGATCCATAATAATAGCATCATACTTTCTTCCTCTTTTAACTTCCCTCTTTAAGAATAAAATAACATCCTCTATTAGCCATCTAATTGGCGCATCTTTTAATCCTGAAAGTTCTGCATTCTTGCGTGCCCACTCGACGGCATTCTTTGAAGCATCAACATGCGCAACTTCGGCACCGGCCTTGGCAGCAGCAAGCGTTGCTCCTCCTGTATAAGCAAATAGATTGAGAACTGAAACTTTTTTATCTTTTATTGTTGAAGCTTTTACAATTTTCTCTTCCATCCACTTCCAATTCGAGAGTTGTTCAGGGAAAAGTCCAATATGCTTGAACGATGTAGGTTTTATTAAAAATTTTAAATTTCCATAAGAGATATCCCAACTATTTGGAACACCGTTTTTAATAATCCATTTATTTTTTGTCCCACTACGAATAAATTCTAGGTGTGCTTTACCCCACTCTTTTTCATCTAAATTTTTCTTCCACAAAGCTTCAGGGTCAGGTCTCGACATCAAGAAATCTCCATATCTCTCAAGCTTTTGCCCCTCTCCAGAATCAACTAATTCGTATTCTTTTTGTTTTGTTATTTTTAATATCATATTATTTTAAATATTTAGCTATGTTACTCCTATGCTGGCTAAAATCAACTGCATAGTGCACACCACCATTGTCATCATGTAGATAGAACAGATATGGACTTTCCTTAGGATTAAGAGCTGCTTTTATAGCTAATAATCCAGGATTTGAAATAGGATTGTCTGGCAACCCGCTCTGTTTATATGTAGTAGGTGCCGCATCAGCTTGGAGAAGCATACCAAGTTTTATTCTCTTCCACAATATTCCAGAAATAACATAAATATCGTCTTTGCCGCTGGCTTCTTTTTCTAAAATTGAAGCCATGGTGATAATCTCATCTAAACTTTTTCCAGACTTATTGATATCATTTCTCAAAGATGAAATTCTTTTATTAAAATCAGCTGTTATCTCATTCACAATTTCATCTGTTGTGGAAAGAGAGAAAAAGAAATAAGTGTCAGGGAAAAGATAGCCTTGCTTGACCTTAGGATCTGAAACAAATAAATCTTTCCTAAAACCTGATATTTTATCAGCCAATAGTTTAGTGATATCTTCATTCGTCATCCCTTCCTTTATGGTAATTCTTATTGGTTCTACACCATGCTCGCCTCTCAATACCTGTAATATTACCCTATAAAAACTTTCATCTTTTTTAAACAAATAATCTCCAGCAGGAATATGTCTATCTAAAGATAAGGTATATATAATCCCCTTAAAAACAAAAGGGTGACGAATTATATTATTTTTCTCTAATTCTTTTGAAATAGTAGATAGAGAATCACTATTTTTGAAATGCAAAGTTGCGTCTTTGGACCTAACAGGAGATCCAAATAAATAGTAAGATCCAACAACAACGAGGCCTATAATCAAGACAGCATTCAATAAAAAATTATATCTAGGAGTTTTTTCTTCCTTTAAAATTTCAACTTTTGTTTCATCCATCCCGTACGAAGCAGATTACGATTATTACTTTGTGTAAAAAACCAAATCTGCGTAGTTTAAATTATAATAATTAAATAACTTGCTTATAGTATCCCGTGATCGTAGCTTCGTACGGGATTAAATAGGCAAGTTTGAAGGTGGCTTTGCAATCTTGGATTCGATACGCTTGAAGCTTGGTGTCTCTGATACCATGCCTGGGAAATGGAAAAGAGTAGCAAGTTCTTCTGTAGAGACTACGAAAATATTTGCCTTATGTGAAGGGAAAAATGCAGATAAAACTTTCGGATAATTCATCGCATACTGTATAGGGGGATGGAAAAATACTCGCATACGATACCAGTCCAGCATTCTCTTCTTGATCTTTGTAAGAGCTAATCCTGTCGGATCAGACCATGGAGCATCGAACTGAGTAGAATTCACACGATCAAGTTCATTTATCGAAGGAGCAGCATATTGACGGAAAAGCAAACGGACTTCACGGCGCAAATTCTGGAATTGATCCTCGGTACAAAGTCTATTATCTGAAAGAGCTATAAGACGAATGCCGCAATCAAAATGAACTAGGCCCATACCTTTTGCAACAGCTTCAACTGTTGGCTTCAAATAATCAGGTAGGAACACCTGTGGAGCAAGACCACCTCCTGCACTTTCCTGTAATCTAGTATAAGGCAACAACATTTTGTCCAAGAATTCAGTGGCAGCTTGGTTGAATTCAACATGCTCCCCTGTCTTATGACTATGATATTTCTTAACATTCCATCTAACAACCATTTGAATCCAGACCTGTTGGCCACGAGGGAGTGACCCTAAGTATTCTATCATCGGTGTGATTGGATCTATTTTAAATTCTTCTTTAACTCCAGTTTTCAAGTCATCTCCTAAACTCTTATAAGTTTTAATAGGGAAAAAGTCTTCTTTCAATTTTTTAAACTCACAACCCCACATATTCCAATCCCCATTCTTTTTGTATTGAGGTACATGAAAAACATAATCATCAACTTCTACAACCTTAGCTTGAGGAAACTGACCATAGATTTGAGTCTCTACTAGATTACGAACTCTTGAAGGAGTACGAATAAAGAAGTGAACACGGCCGTCAATGGAAGCTATTTCTAGCGAAAACCAGAACCATGGTGCACCTTGAATATATTGTTCCCAGAAACCCTTAGCACTTTTATGATAAAAAGCATTTGTAAATATAAGCTCCATAGCAGCTGGAGTCTTCACAACATCGCGAGGAACTTGAATTTCAAGCAAAACCCATTTGATACCCATGATAAAACGCTCTTGCCGATAATGGTGCCATAGATTGAGAGCAAGAACTGAAAGAGGAATGGGCATGAGGTAACCAATCGTTACCAAAAGAAGTTGTAATAAATTTATATTATGTGCATTGAGAAAATCTTGAATCATGTTTATTTAGTCTATGTTATTTACCAAACTCTTAAATTAGATGAAGTGAAAAATCCTAAAATTATCGCAATCATTATTATGCCTAAAAGAATTAAAAGAATATTTGCAAAACCTCGATTGTTCATGCCTCTATTATAGCAACAAATGAGGAACATACGCAAATGAACGATTATTCATTTGTGTAATGTCCGAATGCTGTTGCTATATGGTATTCCATATAACACCTCGAAGTTAATTTAGGAAATTTTACAAACAAAAATCCCGCGGATCTTGCGATTCGCGGGATTTTTTTAAACTGCTGTATAAAGTCCTGATTTATTCTTCTTAAAATATTTTGCGTTTTGTAAATTGACTAGGATTGTATTCTTCTTCAAGTATCTCTCCTTCATTACTTGATCCACAATATCATCTTTACTCATTGGACCATTCTTCTTTAGAAGTTCATTGATGACATCACGTACAACTCCAGACTTATAACCCCATTCAGATAAAGCATAGATTCCGCGTCCAACCAAAACAAAGCGAGGATCTTTTATAAGTTCGTTGTGGCAAGTTGCTGTGTGGCACTTCTTATCAAAAGTATTGGCGACAGCCTTTGCAACTTCTCTAAAGTGCATAGGAGATCCATGCTTTCTCATCATTAGGAATGCATAATCTTTAACTCCACGAGCCTTAATAGAAGATGAAGTAGATTTACCCCATTCACCAAGAGGATTCTTGTTCAAGGTCTTGGATATTGAGAGCCATCTCTTTGCTATCTCTTCATTCTTGTATTTATCAGCCAAGTCTTTGACTTCTTCTAAGAACTTTGCAACTAATTCTCCTTCAGAGATTAATTCATTATCAGAGAGATTTTCAAATAGATTTTTAAGAGATTTGTGAATCTTGTCAGAAACTTCTGCGTCTACACTCCAACGAGTTTTGAAATGTGCATCTTCTTTGTGTTTTGTGAATTCATCACTAAGAGTCATGAAGAGATGAATATTGTTCTGAGTTATTTTATCTTTCGAGAGATGATTAAGGAAATCATGTTCTGAGACAATAGCTCCCATAGTATGCATGAGACTCTTTAACTCTTCGAAAACAGCTTTTTCACTTTTGAATGCGTCACTTTTGCGAATTAGAGACAAGGCAGAATTTTCTATCTGACGTACACGTTCACGAGTGATACCATACTTTTTACCGATAGCTTCTAATGTCTTTCTTTCTCCATCTGTGGTAATTCCAAAACGATTCACGACTACGTCGTAAGCGCGTGTGGGTAAATTTGAAAGTATTTTCTTGGTAACTTGTTTAGGTTTGAATGTTATAGTATTTGCCATTGTCTTTTCAATTAAATTAATAATTTATTATTCTGTTTTTTGATAATATCATTACTATCAAATAAAGTCAAATTTTTCTACAAATCCTTTAAAATAAAGCTTTTTTACTTCTTACTAGCTGCTGTTTTAGCTTTTGCTCTGTCTTGCTCTGTTAGTAATTTCTTGCGCAAACGAGTATTCTTTGGTGTAATTTCAAGGAATTCATCATCTGCCATTATCTCAAGTCCTCGCTCGATAGAGAGTTTGTATGGTGGTTTTACGTTTATTGCTTCATCAGAACCAGAAGCACGCATATTGGAAAGTTGTTTCCCCTTTGTTGGGTTTACAACCATCTCGTCTCCTTTCGTAACATTACCAATAACCATACCTTCGTAAACTTCATCTCCATGTTCAACGTATAGTATTCCTCTTTCTTGCAAAGTCCAAAGTGAAAAAGCAGCGACCTTACCAGTAATCATAGAAGTCATCGAACCCACATCCCTCTTCTTTATTTCTCCAGCATAATCTTTAAATCCAATAAAACGAGAAGCGATTAATCCTTCTCCTCTAGTATCGACGACGAATTGTCCTCTGTATCCAAGTAAACCTCTCGTAGGAATCTCCATGAGCATTCGGACTATTCCATCCTTTTCATGCATACTTGTGATAAGTCCACGACGAGCTGTGAGTTTCTCTATTACTGCTCCAGAAACATCACTTCGAACATCTATAGTCACTTCTTCGTAAGGTTCTAATTGTTTGCCATTTTCCTCTTTGATAATTACGTGAGGTTGAGAGACTTGAAGTTCATATCCTTCGCGACGCATATTCTCAAGCAAGATTGCAATATGGAGTTCCCCTCTTCCGTATACTAAATATCCTTCTTGCTGTTCTTCTTGATCAGTACCATCAAAATTAATTTTTAAACCCACATTTATTTCAAGCTCTTTCTCTAACCGCTCTCTGATTTGGCGACTTGTAACATATTTACCTTCGCGTCCACAGAAAGGTGAATCATTCACCAAGAAATTTAGAGAGATGGTTGGTTCATCAATAGCGATAGAAGGTAGAGTTTCAGTGTCTATATTATCGCAAATAGTCTCGCCGATATACACATCAGGAATTCCAGCAATGAGAGCGATATCTCCAGAAGTTATAACATCAACTTCTTTTCTATTAATACCTTCAAATGTAAACATTTTGGAAATACGAGCATTTCTTGATGTACCATCTACATTCTTCACTATGATAGTTGATCCAGTTTTAACCATACCTGTATAAACACGAACAATAGCTAAACGCCCCATGAAGTTATCATAGCCTAGGTTGAACACTTGGGCTTGGAAAGGACGATCTTCTACACTCGAAGCTTCTTTGACGTCAGAAAGAATTAGATCAAGAAGCGGAGTAAGATCTTTAGACTCATCACCTAGTTTTGCGAAGGCCTTGCCTTCGCGACCTATCGCATATATAGTTTTGAAATCGATTTGCTCGTCGGTTGCACCAAGCTCCATGAATAATTCAAGGACTTCTTCGTGAACACGATCAGGATTTGCGGCCGGCTTGTCTATTTTGTTTATAACAACTATAGGTTTTAGACCTAATTCAAGAGATTTCTTGAGAACAAATCTCGTCTGAGGCATTGGCCCTTCTTGAGCATCTACAAGTAACAAAACAGAATCAATGGCACGGAGAACACGTTCAACTTCAGATCCGAAATCCGCGTGGCCTGGTGTGTCCACAATGTTTATTTTTGTTCCTTTATAGTTAACAGATGTATTTTTTGAATAAATAGTTATACCACGTTCAAGTTCTAGAGCATTGGAATCCATAGAAACCCCTTCCTCCACCATTCCGCATTGCTTCATGAGTTGGTCAGTCAGAGTTGTTTTCCCATGGTCAACGTGGGCGATTATAGCTATATTTCGGATTTCGTTTGGTTTCATTATTGTAAATTCTTTTTAGTTTAAAAATAAAATCGCCTTGTGGCGAGCTACGTATACTTTATCATACTTTTCTGATTTTGTAAATAAAAACCCCGCTCCGACATTTATCAGAGCGGGGTTTTCTGTGACATTTAAAACAACTTAACAATATCGTGATAAGTGATGAAAACCATCAATACCATAAGTAACCCAAAACCTATCATATTTATCAAATTCCCAATTTCAGGTTTAATACGTGAACCCTTTATTTTCTCTATCAAAAGGAAGAGAAGTCTACCTCCATCAAGAGCTGGAAATGGGAGCAAGTTTATAACTGCCAAGTTTATAGATATGAGAGCAGTGAAAGAAAGCAAATATATGAATCCAAACGAAGCTGCATCTCCGACAACTCCGACGATTCCGACAGGTCCTGTGACAGACGACATATCTGCCTTACCTACAACTGCCTGACTTATCAAGTTATAGAATCCCACAGCCGTACTTATCGTAATATCTGTTGTAAGCTTCAATCCTTCCCAAACAGCTTTATGGATTGGCAATTTGAGAGTACCTATTGTATCCATCGCAATACCTATCGCTGGGACACCTTCCTTGTTGTTTATCGGAGTAACTTCTGTTTCTTTGTTTTCCTTGCCTCTTAAATACTCTATTTTAATAGACTCACCAGCATGCTTTTTGACAAAGTACTGAACACTTTCTGCTGAAGAAACTTCTGTATAATCTTTAGGGGTTACTAGTTTCAATAATTTATCACCTGTCTTTAGTCCTCCTATCTCTGCAGGACTACTCTTCACCACATTCGTAACTGTTATATACCTATTGTCTATATTTGATCCACTAGGAGCCATACTAACAGAAGAAGGAAGCCCCGACATAAAACCAACAGAGAGCAAAAGCCAGGCTACTAGGAAATTCATCACAACACCAGCGACCAAGACTGCGGCCTGAATATATCTTGGTTTATTTACAAAACTTCTTTTTTTATCTTCTTCGCTTACATCTGGATCATCACCATTTTCTCCGAAAATTTTCACATATCCACCAAAAGGAAGAGCGTTGAGATTATAGGTCGTTTCTCCTACTTTCTTTCCATAAATTTTAGGAGGAAAGCCAAAGGAAAATTCGTCTACCCTGATTCCAGACTTTTTCGCCACTATAAAGTGTCCAAATTCATGGGAAACAACTAATACTAATAAAATAACAATAAAAATTATGATTGACATGAAGCCATCATACCACAAATTGATATTTAGATTAAATTAAAACCTCTAGATTATAATCTAGAGGTTTTAATTTAATTATTCATTAGATCTGTTTCTTTTTTAGAAAAGATTGCTTCAAGGTTGTTGTTGGCTTCATCTACACATTTCTGGATATCATCCTTTGCTCTTTTGGCTTCATCTTCTGGTAATCCTGAAGTCGAGTCTATCTCGGCTTGTCTTTCTTTGCGAACACTGATGCGAGCATCTTCTAGCTTTTCTTTCAATATTTTTACAAGCTTGCTGCGGTTCTCTGTAGTAAGCATTGGAAAGATAGCACGAACTCCGTCACTATCTGATACCACCGAAAGTCCTAGATTAGCTGCAGAGATAGCACTTTCAAGCGCTTTGATCTGACTCTTATCCCATGGAGCGATTCGAAGCGTCTTTGGATCTTCGATAGACACACTAGCCACATTCTTGATGGGCATGTATGTTCCATAACTTTCTACCATAACAGAGTCAAGAATAAGTGGAGTTGCTCTGCCTGTATGTACAGAACCATACTCCTTTGAAAGCCATTCTTCTGCCCCTTTTAATTTTGTCTTAAAATTTGTTGTATTGTATGCCATATGCTTATATTATACCACAAGAGCGACGTGCTCCAAAATCATTTTGACAGCAGCACCAGGAGTAGAGAGATAACCCCTACAATTTTTTAATTCACCCAAAATAAACTTTAATTCTCCACTATTCAAATCTTTCTTCCATTTCTCATAAACAATCCTCTCTATCCCGTTTATTAAAGATATTGAATAATATCGGAGTCCCCCACTGTTCTCATTATCTTTAAATTCTTTTATTATCTCGGCCACTTTTTCAATTCTTTCTTTTGGACTAGCTTTAATAAACTCTCCGGCTATTTTGTCTTCGAATTTGTTATCGCTTTTCAAATTCTTTATCAAATGAACACGAGAAAGTATTGTACCAAGAAGAAGCGATGAATCAGGTACAACGATGAAGAAGTGTGTTTCAGCTGTCGGCTCTTCTATAATTTTAAGTAAGGCTTGCTCTGCTTCACGATTGATAAACTTGGCACCGAGGATACATATCTTTTTCTTTCCATCGACGGGTTTATTCTTGTACCATTCTTTCAATTTATGACCATCTTCAATATTAAAAGCATCATAGAGGTTTAGCATGACATCAGGACTATATTTATTCACATCACCTCTCTCTTCTAAATATATACGAAGAAGATAAACAATCTCGAGAGGATCGCCTTCTATCACATAACTATGATACAAATTCTCTGGGAATAATTGACTGAAATTATTCATAAGACTATTGTACCGCGAAAGGGAAAATTTCGGAAAGTTCTCCAGAATAGTAGAACTCATAAGAAAGTCCGCCAAAGGTATAATCACGGCCATTTATAGTAATAGTAGACCCTCCAATATCTGGATTTTCTTTTGGCGTAGACTTATTAAAACCTAGATTAAATAAGGTAGATAGCACTTCTGGACGATCACCGATAGGATAGCTAGCATTCTTCCATTGATTCATTATTTGCTTCAAAAAGAGACCTGTATAGAGATATGAGTAATAATGATTATCCTTGTTGGTAAGTCTATCCATCAGCACTGCATCTGTATTCTGGTCTGTATAATCCAAAACATTTTCATAGGCATAACCGAGATAATATGGACTATTTTTATCTTTTAAATTGTTTTCAATCATTCTAGCAGTTTCAAATTTTACTCCAGCTACTCCATAAGAGAATTTTGTCCCATTGCCCAAAATTTTCAAAGGTTCAAAAAACTTTTTATATGATTCTCTGTTTGCAGTAAAGAATCTAAACTGTTCTGAGATAACGGTTGCGACTATCGTTCTAGCTGGCACCCCAGACACACGACTAGCTTCCAAAATATTGTCTTTATCTTTTATTAATGCATCTCTTAGGGTTATCCATTCAGAAGATGATATCCAGTTGAATATATCTTGATTGCTCAAACTATCATTTTTAGACAAATTATTCTTCGCCATAAAGGTACATCGATCTATTTTGTCCTTCAAGGAATTATCATAAGCCGTGACTGACACCAAAGCATCAACCATTTTGAGAACGAGAGTCTGATCTTTGGTCTTAATATAAGTATCGAGGATTTTTTGTCCATTTATAGGGAAATCAGACAAAACGGTAATAATTTTGCACTCAACTTCCGCATTAACCCTTCTTATATTTAGTTCGTTCTCCGTTTTGTCTATAGTAGAAATCTTGGCTGTTGTATCTTGTATCTCTTTAAAATATTCATTCCTAGCATCAATACTTCCTTTAACATCCGTTAAATGTAATCTCATCGCCACAAAGACCACAGAAAATACTAGCCCAACTATGGCTAATCCAAAAAATGTTATTATTAAGATAATTTCAAATATACTTTTATTTTTTAAAATTTTCATCTTTTACTTATTATTGTCTTTTTGTATGTGTCTAAATGGTTTAGTGCTTCCCCTGTACCTTTCGCAACGCAGAGTATCGCTTCATCTGCTACTCGAGCCTTTACGCCTGTTCGCCTATATATGAGTTCTGATAAATTTCTGAGAAGCGATGATCCTCCTGTCATTATTATACCGTCATCAATAATATCGGAAGATAATTCGGGTGGAGTTTGCGACAAAACGTCCTTTATGGCACTTATCATTGTGCGTAACTCTCTATCTATAGCTCTCACTATTTCATTTGTAGAAATCTGAGCTGTTCTAGGTAAACCTTGTATGAAATCGCGGCCTTTTATAGTAATTGTAAGTTCTTCTTCTAGTGGAATAGCAGCTCCTATTTTTATCTTTATTGCTTCAGCTGTTCTGTCACCAATAGCGAGATTAAAAGTCTTCTTTATATAGTCGGCAATTGCTTGATCTATTTTATCTCCAGCACATTTTACAGAAGTAGAAGCCACAATGCCTCCAAGAGCAATAACTGCCACGTCAGTTGTTCCCCCACCTATATCCATAATCATGTGCCCTTTTGATTCATGAATTGGTATACCTGCTCCTATCGCCGCCAATATTGGCTCCTTCACGACATAAGCATTGGCAGCTCCAGCTTTCACTGCTGCCTCTACCACAGCACGACGCTCAGTAGAAGTTATTCCAGCTGGGACTGAGACCATGACATCTGGTTTGAATAAATTATATTTTCCCAAAGTTTTAGTTATGAAATAACGAAGCATTGCTTCTGTCACTCTATAATCAGCAATCACACCGTCTTTCATTGGACGATATACGATGATACTCTCTGGGGTTTTACCAATCATCTCTTTGGCTTCAAGTCCAATAGCCAAAATGGTGTTGTCTTGTTCAGACACAGCTACGACTGACGGCTCATTCAAAACTACCCCCTTACCAGGTAGATATACAAGGGTATTTGCTGTCCCCAAATCAATCCCTAATTTTTTAGAAAATAAAGCCATATGATTGTTTGATAATAGAACTATATCATAAAAAATTAAATGTTTAAAATATACTATTTTGTGCTAACATATAAGTATGTATCCCGTACGAAACCGCGGTCACGGGATATAACATAATTTAAAGTATATTAGTAAATTAATTACAGCAGATTCGGTTTATTTATAAAATGATGACCGCGACCTGCTTCGTACGGGATGTATATCGTAACGGTCATTCCTATACAAAAGGGGTTCCAGAAGGAAAACCTTTCATACTTCTCCCCCAATGATATTCCTCTTGGAAGTATAATTTCTGTCCCATTGCGATCTAAAAATATCGATGGCATTGTTATTAATGTAGAAAACGCTCGAGATCAGAAATTTGATTTAAAGAATGCAGATTTTCAATTAAAAAAAGTTGTCGGAGTGAAAGGACATTCCCCTTTTTCTCCTGCATTTTTTAAAGCTTGCGAGAAAATGCGAGATTATACTGTCAGCAATACTGGAACTATCATAAAATCTTTGCTTCCTGCAATCTTCCTAGATAATTTAAAAAATTTGAAAACATCAAGAGCAAACGATGATATCGCTGGTGAAGAAATTTTAAACTTAAAACAAGAAAAATTAATTTTCCAAGCTCTCACTCCTGATAGACTGAGCTGGTACCGAACTCTAATCAGAGAAGCTTTCGCCAAAAAAGAGTCTGTTTTCATTTGTGTTCCTACCCGCTTTGATATAGAGCAACTAAATAGTGAATTAACAAAAGGAATAAGCCAGTACGTCTTCTCTTTCCATAGCGATCTAAGCAAGAAAACCCTTATAAATACATATAATTCTTGTATAGAAGAAACACATCCTATATTAATAATAGGAACTGGTATGTTCCTCTCTATTCCAAGACACGATATCAAAACTATCATAATAGAGCATGAAAGCTCGGATGCTTACAAGCAGTTTGGTCGCCCTTTCGTAGATATACGGAGCTTCGCTGAAATACTTTCTTCTATTAATAAAACTAAATTAATATTTGGAGATACACTTCTACGTCCCGATACACTATACAGACATGATCAAGGAGAACTTGGAGAAGTTGCTTCACCACTCTTTCGTTTACCTCAAGCAGAGAGACAGATAGTAATAGATATGAAAGATGAAGTAGATGAAAAAGGAGCCAAAACTTTCGCAATTTTATCTAACACAACCAAGAAAATGATTTCATACGCATTAGAACACAATGAATCTGTTTTGCTATTTACTATTAGAAAAGGTTTAGCTGGAGTCACTGTGTGTAATGATTGCGGCTACACTCTTCTATGCCCGAATTGTTCCACTCCAGTAGTTCTCTATGGTTCGAAGCAACGCAATGCTACAAAAATAGTAAATTCACGTATTTTTATGTGCAATAAATGTGGACACAAAGAAACAACAGAGGTCAGATGTGCAGAATGCCAAAGCTGGAATCTTACTCCTCTCGGTATTGGGACAGATAGAGTCTATGACGAAGTCAAAAAAACATATCCAGAAGCCAAAATTATACAAATGGATAAGGAAGTTATAACGACAGACAAAGAAGCTCATGAGGCAATAACTTCATTCTACAAAAATCCAGGCAGTATCCTAATCGGAACAGAAATGATGTTCTCATACATAAATACAGAGGTGACACATAGTGCTATCATATCTCTCGATGGACTCCTATCTATTCCTAGTTTCAACATAACTCAAAAAATTCTCCACATCATGGAGAAGCTTCATGATATAACAAAAAGAAATTTAATAATACAAACAAGAAGTCCAGATAATACAATTCTCGAGCATATCATGAGTGGAAATGTCCTACCCCTTTATCGCGAAGATTTGAAAGAGAGAAAGCAATACGGCTACCCTCCATTCAAGAGATTAATCAAAATAACTTTCGCAGGAAGTGGTGCCGAGACAGAGAAGGCTCGAACTTTCATCGACAAATTCCTAGGAGGTTATGAACCACAGGTTTTCAGTGCTTTCATTGGAAAAGTTAAAGGCCAATACGTCACCAATACTGTTATTAAAATAGATCCAAATCTCTGGCCCCTTCTAACTGATGACAAGAAAATAATAAGCGAACATCTAAAAGAAAACCTATACAGACTTTCCCCTTCTTTCTCAATAAATGTTGATCCAGAAGATTTGCTATAAATTATAAGATATGTTACTATAAGCCCCATATGATAACAGTAATTGAAGTTAAAAAGAATACAAACGAGAGCAACATGAACCTCGTACGTAGATTCACACGTAAAGTGCAAGAATCAGGAATTATCCAAAAGGTTAAGAGTAAGCGTTATAATGAAAGAGCAGAATCAAAAGTAAAGACTAAACTAGCAGCACTCAAAAGAATTAATCGCAAGAAGACCCAAGAAAAACTACAGAAGTTAGGTAAAGCCTCTGTAGACAATAAACGCGGACGCCGTTAATTAAACCAAATATGGATAGTGATAACACTACAATCCGAAATTCTACAAAAGGCAAGCTTCCACGCTTGCCTTTTGTCTGTATTAAAAACAAAATCCTAGGCGAAAAATATGAGCTTGGGGTAAGTTTTGTCTCTCCTGCCAAACAAAAAGAAATTAACAAAAAATACCGTGGAATAGACAAGACTACAAACATTCTCTCATTTCCCTTATCTGACTCTTCTGGAGATATCAGTTTCGATTTACAAAAAGTAAAGAAGGATGCTCCATTATTTGATATGAGTTATAGCAACTTTTTAAAATATTTATTTATTCACGGACTATTACATTTGAAAGGAATGGATCATAGTGCTATAATGGAAAGACAAGAAAAGAAATTTCTAAAAATGTTTTCTTAGTCTTTTATAATGAGTAAAAATAATATCAATGTTGGCATAGATATAGGAACCTGTACTACCAAAGTCGTAGTTACCGGATTTAACAAGGAGAATAATTCCCCAATGCTTCTTGCTACAGGATCAGCTGAAACAAACGGAATGAGATTGGGTTATATAAACAACATTGACTTGGTTGCCACAAGTATAAAGAAGGCTGTCGCCCAAGCAGAAAGTACCTTGGGTTTTAAAATACGCAAAGCATATGTTTCTATCGGTGGTATTAGCCTCGGTAGCACAATCGGCACAGGATCTATCATTATATCCAAGGCTGATCAAGAAATAACAACTCTCGATATAAATAAAGTTTTAGCCACTAGTGAAGAAAATTTAGAAATCGTGAATAAAAAAATTATTCACTCTATACCTGTATCTTACAAACTAGACGGCAAAGAGCTTTATGGACGCCCTGATGGAATGCATGGAATTAAGCTTGAAGTCAGAACCTTATTTATAACTTGCCTAAAACAAAACCTCGAGGACCTTATCACAGCGCTAGCCCTTGCAAATATTGAAGCTATCGATGTTATCGCTTCGCCTGTCGCCCTGTCTAATATAATACTTAATACCAAACAGAAAACAGCGGGCTGTGCTCTCCTCGATATAGGAGCCGAGACTGTATCAATGTCCGTCTTTGAAAATAACTTACTTGTATCATTACAAGTATTTCCAATCGGTAGTATGGATATAACGAAAGATATAGCCTTAGGTTTCAAAACATCACTTGAGGAAGCCGAGAGTGTAAAACTCGGTAGCGTTCTCGGAGGCGATTATCCAAAAAAGAAAGTTGATGAAATTATAGAAGCAAGACTTGGAGATATTTTTGAGCTTGCAGAGAACCATTTGAAAAGAATTAAACGTAGTGGTCTACTTCCTGCCGGAATTATAATCACTGGCGGTGGAGCAAATATTGCTCGTATCGAAGAAATAGCTCGCAAACAATTAAACCTACCAGCAAAAGTTGGTCCAGCAGATATAACCATCAATACTAAATTTAAAATAAAAGATTCTTCTTGGTATGGGGTTTATGGACTCGCTCTTTCTACTCCATCTCAATCCATCAGCAGCAGTAATTCAACAGAAGATATTTGGACACAATTTAAAAGATTTCTCAAGTCTATTTTTTCTCAACTTTTGCCTTAATAGCTATATACAAGAACACTATTTAAGCAAATGTCAAACATTTGCTTTTTACGAATTTCTGGTATTATATACAAAGTAATTTATTATTAATGAGATATCCCCTACGCCCCAAGAAGGTGTTCGGAACTACATATATTATGCCTAAAATAAACCCAGATATAGAGTCATTCGCTAGAATTAAAGTTATCGGAATCGGAGGTTCAGGTAAAAATGCCTTAAACCATATGATAGCTTCAAAAGTTAAAGGTGTGGAATTCATTGTAATGAATACCGACACTCAAGACTTACACAATTCACTAGCTGAAAAGAAGGTCCACCTTGGTAAAAATTTGACCAAAGGACTAGGAGCTGGAATGAATCCAGAGATAGGAAAGCGTGCTGCTGAAGAAACAAAAGCTGAAATACAAGATGTAATAAAAGGTGCAGACATGGTTTTCATTGCTTGTGGTATGGGAGGAGGAACAGGCACAGGTGCTGCTCCTATCGTTGCTCAAGCTGCCAAGGAACAAGGTATTCTTACTGTCGCAGTTGTCACCAAGCCATTTTCATTTGAAGGTAATCAAAGAATGAAATTAGCAGAGATGGGTCTTTCTGAGCTTGAACGTGAAGTAGACGCTATCCTTGTAATACCAAACGACAGACTTATAGTTATCTCTGGTAAAGATGTAGGATTTAGACAAGCTTTCGCTCTTTGTGATGAAGTATTGAAGCAAGCTGTTGAAGGTATCTCAGAGCTCATCACAACTCCTGGAATGATCAACGTAGACTTCGCAGACATCAAGGCTGTTATGTCTGATGCAGGAAGTGCACTCATGGGAGTCGGAATCGCCGCAGGTGAAGGACGTGCAGAAAAGGCCGCTCTAAATGCTATTAACTCTCCACTTCTAGATCTTTCTATCTCTGGAGCAAAAGGAGTTCTCTTTGCTATTTCAGGTGGAGACGATCTCACTATTCATGAAATTCAAGAAGCAGCTAAATCATTACTGAGTCTATCGACAAA
>JAKBMK010000011.1 GCA_021831595.1 bacterium | reverse complement strand
CCAAGCTCGGGCTTCGCCATCGGCTCCGAAACCCTGGTGCTCGACTTCTCGGCTCTTAACGACGACGCCAAGAGCTTCTATGCAGAGCTGGCCCTTAGGCAGGTCTACTCCGACATGGAGCAGCGCAAGCGCAAGGATATGCTCATATGCATAGATAAGGCCCACAGGCTGACAACCGGAACCTTTGGCAGGTACCATTCCATAATTGTGGAAATGAGCAGGGAGATAAGGGACAATGGCATGCTGTGGGTAACCACTCAGAACTACACTGACGTGCCTGACAGCATAAGGAACCAATTTGCAAGCCAGTTCATGTTCAAGAGCACGGGCCAGAACGACATGATAGCCCTTAAGGCCATCGCGCCGCTGCTGGAATGGACAGTAAGCTCTTTGCCAAACCACTATTTTGTTGACGCACAGTTCCAGGATATACACACTTTCATACTTGTTTTCTACTACAATCCCAAGCTAGAAGTTGACAAGGCGGCAAACATAATTGTAGAAGCCGAAACGTCTAAAATGGTCGGCACAGTATCCCAGCCGTGCAAGCTTGAGTTCTTCAAGCCTCCGGAGGACAGGCTAGTTTTAATGTAATTATCTGGCTCCATTCTGGCACAGAATTTTGGGGCAAAAATTTGCAGGCATTTAAGCGGATCTGAACCCCTTGAATATAAATATTGAAAATATTTAAGTCACGCCGGTTCAGATTGCAAAGTATCTGAACCTAAAAATAGGTTAAATATGCCTTCTTTATTTTAATTTCCATTTGCAAATCGTTTTATATTCACAATCCTTACAAAAACTAGATGGTTTGGCTCCAAATTTATTCTTTTTTATTTTCTTAATAATGGATTTTGCTTCAGTAAGCGCGCCATTTATTGCAGCAGAAGATACGTTTACATATTTTGTTTCGTTTTCATCAAGATTAGATACAGAACCCTTTATAACATTCCAATCAAAACTTTTTAGGCCTTCTGAATATAGTTGTACTTGTAATTCTGAAAGCTCTTTCTTGATTACATTTTCAGACGTTTTGTAATCTCTGACTTCAACATTTTCCAATCCTCCTGCATTTAGTATCACATCTACTTTCCCTATTATTGTCGCACCTTCAGTCGGAAACTCTATACGAGTTTCTGTTTCTTTCACATTTTCCATATCGGTTTTATGTTTTTTAACAAATGTTCCCAACTTAACTTTTATCTGTTCTTTTTTCTTGTTGTTTATTGCAGAAGTGGCATACGGTAAAAAGAATGACTCATTTACGGATTTATCGACAGCATTTTGGATACTACTACCTTCTTTTATCATATTTGCTGCTTGTTTTAAACTTGCATGCAAAGCCGCACCATAACCTTCGAATGTATCCACTCTCTGCACATATCCCCAATCTTTAGATAATCTGTAGTGAAATGGACATATCGCATAATCAATTAATTCTTTGACCGGAAATGCTTCTATTGAACCTTCTTGCATTCTGCTTGCTACCTCTGTCTTGTTTATTTTAATAGTACTCAGGTTTTTTGAAACTTCGCAATTTCCATTTACATTTATAATATCAAAAAATACACTTTCTTTACAGCTCGTTCCACTTTTGTATCTGTTAAATGTAGATAGTACTAAGATATCTCTTGCTCTGGTAACCGCCACATAAAATAACCGTCGCTCATCCTCATCGCTGCCTAAATAACGTTCATATTCAAACGTATCTTTGGGTATCAACCATTTTGTATCCGGATTAGTTTTTCTATTAGATGGAAAGCGCCTGTTAATCATAGCTGGTATGAAAACAATGGGCCATTCAAGCCCTTTTGCCTGATGAATTGTCATTATGCTTACGCAGTTATTTGAAATTCGTTCATCGGCTTGCTTTTCTTCGTAAGATAATATTGCATAGTTATTCAAGAATTTACACAGCTCTAAAAGTTCGCCTTCTAGGTTTCTTTTATTTCCTCCTAATCTAAAAGTTGACTGAAAATCGCCAATTATGTTACTAAATCTGCCCAAGTTTGCCATTATTGATGAATCAAAATCTATCTTTGGATCGAAGTTTTTATAGCCAAGTATGTCGAAAAGATCATATAAAACATCTTTATACTGGTATTCATCATTAACTCCTTTATTCGTTACTTGCTTTTTCCAATTTCTAAGTTTTCTTTCTAAATCGGTTTTGTTTACTTTGAATTT
Organism: bacterium; assembly: GCA_021831595.1. Taxonomy (GTDB): domain Bacteria; phylum Patescibacteriota; class Minisyncoccia; order Phycocordibacterales; family UBA9973; genus UBA8515. The sequence goes on along the minus strand of JAKBMK010000011.1, from coordinate 1,009 downwards.
TACTGCTCCACTCCATAAATCGATGCCTGTTTTAATTAATGTATCTCCTTCTTCTTTTTCTTTCCAATTATATGCATTTGTTTGCCAATATCCATTTTTTGATAGCCAGACCACAAACCTCCCAACTGCCTGTGTGTCATCTCTTTTAAAAAGTCCGATTCCTCCGCCAACTAGATAAGGTATCTTTTCTTCTTTTAGAGAATTAATCAGTTCTGAAGCTGATGTCTTGACGCTTCTATAAAGTATTGCTATATCTGAATAATTTGCTTTTTTCTCTCTTACCATCTCGGCTATTTTTTGCACTATTGCATTTGCTTCTTCAGTTTCATCTCGAAATATCACTTTTATTACACGCCCTTCATCGCTTCTGCGAGCAGTCATCTCCTCGAATTTTACATCATTTAATGTACCAGATATTAGATTTGAAACTGCAGCTATTTTCTGTGAGCTTCTGTTATTTCTAGATATCTGTATCCTTTCAACATTCTTAAAATCTTTGCAAAACTTGTTAAAAAACGATGAGTCACCTCCTCTCCATTGATATATACTTTGCCTAGGGTCACCCACAATAGACACAGAGGCATATTTACCAATCATTTTGATTAAATCATATTGGGCTTTATTTATGTCCTGAAACTCATCGACTATCAAATGCTTAATGGATTTGATTAATTTTGGATTCTGTTTGATTTCGTTTACGACTTTATACACAAGAAGGTTAAATGTAAGCTTGTGGTTGGCTTCAAGCAAATCCTCATACCTTTCTATCATTTTTAGAGTATGTTCTGCTTTCTTTTTTAGTACATTCCTGCTTATTAGTTCACCATAGACCACATTAAGTGTATCTACAAATGCATTGCTTTTTTTGAAATATCCTCCATAACTGTCTAACTCTTTGCTTTTAAATCCTATATTATACCCTTCTCTTAATATGAATGCCATTTCTTGATTTTCGTCAAAGGTGGAGTAGTTTGAATATTTATCGTGTTCTTCCAGGATGCGAGAACAA
>JAKBMK010000007.1 GCA_021831595.1 bacterium | reverse complement strand
AAACATTTCGTTGCTTTTTTGAAAAAGAACAGGTATTATGCAAAGGTGGAAAAGCCTGATTATACCTTAACCTTTGATGAAATTGAGCCTAATAGATGGCATCGTTTATGAGATTAGGCTCAATTCCAAACTCAAACATCGCACTTATCAGCACACAGATATTATGACATAGAACCTTTAGAAGCACCTCGTTAATCTGTGCGGTCTTATCCTTGCTTCTCACCATATCCGTCGTCTTGCTCTTTATCATGTTGTTTGTGCTTTCTACGTTGCTCCTTAGATGGTAGTGCTGCAAGAAATCCTCTCTGTTATAAACAAAGTAGTTGTACATTTTTCTCCAGATATGGTTGCTACCTCGTGGCTTCCCTGTGGCATTGCTCCTGAAAGCGATGTATGGCGTTCCACCTATCTGGTCTATGTATGCGTTATTATCTCTGCTTGAATACGCCTTATCAGCACTCATCTCATCTATCGTAAAGCCAGCGTTATGCGTCTTTTCTGCAAGCGGTATGAACTGCGGACTGTCTCCGCTATTCTCTGGCAAGACCTCTACGCCTGTTATGATATGTGTAGAAACACCAGAGCAGATATGTGCCTTAATCCAGTCATGGTCTCTACCTGTGTTATGCTTCTCCTTGCAGTATTCTCCGAACTTCGTAGTCCTGAATCCTGTGCTGTCTATTGCGAATTTGGTTTCTACTGCCTTCATAGGAAGTGCCGATAGCATTATGAGGTCTTGCAGAATAGGCGTCATCTCCTCTTTTTTCATATAGACAGAGACAAGGGTAAAGTGAGGTATGTGCTGTAAGTATCCCTTAGCATTTGCTTCCTTTGCATCAGTCATAAACCTTCTTAGTGAGAAGGTCGTAAAGACTTTCAGAGCAGAGCCAAATACCATATCCTGCATGGAAAGCTCTGGTCTTCCTGCCCTTATGGGCAGTTCCTTCTCTGGTATGTTCTGCACAAGGTCATTCAGAAGCTTCATAAATAGCTCCTTTTCATGCGTTTGAGCCTTATCGTAGTTTACCCAGTCCTGCGAATAAGTCTTCCTAATCGTGATTTCTGTGCCACTATTGCCCTTATTGTCAAACCATCTTAGAACCTTGATTTCTACAGCGTAGATATGCTTGCACGCTTCACCTCTGTTTTGGAAGTCAGGGCAACTGCACTTGAAGCCCTCTCCCATTCTATTTACTGTATAACTTCCGTTTCCTGTTTGGCTTGGGACTATCCACTTATCTAACCCTTTCTTTTCTATCTGGATGGTCTTTGCGAGCTGTTCGCCCTTTAGTTTTCTTGCGTTCATTTTTACACCATAGTTATATACTACGTATCTTAAATCATATAATTATATGATTTTATATAATTATATATTATACATGCAAAGGTATATAAATATACTATTTTGTATAATTATACTATATTAGATAACTATTGGTGAAACAAATGGATGGTAATATTTGGGAATTATATGGAATTAGTTCAAATCCGTTCACTACAGAACCGCTTTTGATAAAAGGTGGGATATTACGAATAGAATGCTTTGTAGGTAGAGAACAAGAGCAACGTGAGTTAGAAAGAAAATTTAGCTCTAGTGGAAGTAGTAGAATTCTTATAATAGGAGATATTGGTGTAGGTAAAACCTCTTTTGTAAATTATGCCAGATTCAACGCAATAAAAGAAGGCTATTTTACACCGATACCAGAAATAGCAGTATTACATGATTGGGATGCTTTGCAATTTGTTGTAAATACCTTATATGCTATCTACATAACCATCAAAAATTTTGATGATTATCAAGGTCTCATATCAAAACTACTATATAAAAAATTGGAAAGCCTTTTTGAAATAAATCTTAAGTCAGGTTATAGCATAGGTTTAGATGTTGCAGGTTTCGGTGGCAATTATGGTCAGTCAAGAACTGCACCTGTATTTATGTCCTATAAAGCTGTTGTAGATTTAACAAGAGAAGTCATAATTGAAATTTATAACAAAAGGGAAAAAGAACTAATAATTCATTATAACAATCTTGAGCGCATAGATTCAAATGATATTATAAGGCTATTTGGGGACTTACGTGACTTTTTCCAAACGCCACATGTGAATTTTATTTTTGTAGGAAATCTTGTAACTAATAATGCAATACAAGGAATCCCACAAGTATCATCTATATTTTCTGAACCTATAATACTTAGAAGTATGAGTTATGATGAGGTAAAAGAGATTATTGATGTTAGGTTAAATAAGCTAAAAATAGAAGGTGTAAAGCAGATAAAACCTTTTGACAATTCTGCTCTTAAAATGTTATTTGGCTTATATAATGGAAATATAAGGCACATATTAAATAGTCTAGATAAGGCAGTTACGTCATCAGTTAGAAACATACCGATAGTCCTTGATGATAGCGATGTTGCTAGAATATTGAGTAATCAAATAGAGGAAAAATATCTAAAAGATATAAAACCACGTGCAAAAGATGTTTTATTAAAAATAGTTCAAAGCGAAGAAATAACTAATAAAGGCATATCTGACGCATTGAAAATGCCAAGACCCCAAGTATCTATCTATTTGAGCGACTTAAAAAATAGTGGATGTATAGTATTAAGAAGACAAGATGGCAAAGACAAATTTTGGGCTTCAGCACCTCATTTTAAATGGTTATTATTAAAAAAACCTGATTTACCAGAAGATTTAAATCAAAAACTGATGCCAAAATTTATGAAGTAATTACTACAAAACGATTTTATAAATAAACAAAGACCTGAATTTATAAACAAAAGGCATTTTATAAACAAAGCCAGAAACAGTAGCTAAATTTGTATAGCGGATAGCCATTCGCATGTGTGTGGTTATTATGAAAGTAAAAGGATATATACCTAACTACTCAAGTAATTTTATGCCCGAAATAACAAAGGTAGAGATTCTAACAGAATTGAATAAACGCTTAGAGAAACCCAATTCGGTGCATTCTGCCGATACATTAAGAGAGAAGTTAGGTGTACCAAAAGAATGGAAAACGGATGACTGGCAATTCTTCTATAAGGAATTGACTTTGTGCATTCAGGAGGGATTGGTTAAATTCTACAATGGTTTTGATGAAAAAGACTTTAACGATTCTTTTCAAGGACATAATGATGTGAATTTCTATATGAATCATGTACAGAATAAGCTTATTTTGATAACAAGCGGGGGTCAAGAATGGCTTAACAACCATAATATGAGTAAGGAGATTCAGTCAGTCAAGAAGGCTGTAGAGACTAACAATAGTTCCATAGAGAAACTCGATAAAAGGAGCTTGGCTATAGGTATTACGATAATCATCCTTACGGCAATAGGGATAGCGGTAGCATTTTTCCACCTTTAATTCTGTAGTTTTATTCCCTAATCTGTAGTTTTATTGGTATTTAAACTACAAAGCCATATATAAGAGTATATTCATATATTAGTCATGCCAAAAGGATATAATGCCTCTGAGACAAGCGTTCACTTCATGGGCTATCATTTCGTTTGGTGCCCGAAGTATGGGAGAAAGGTA
>JAKBMK010000030.1 GCA_021831595.1 bacterium | reverse complement strand
AGTCTTGGGTAGTGAAGCATTTGTTCCTGCATGATATTATATGGATATATATAATATATATACTTATGGTATGCTTTATATATACTTTAGGTATGCCTTGGATATACTCTACATGAAAACAGGACGTAGTGAGTATTTCAGCCATACTTAGGGAGTTTTTTGACCCTTTCTGGCAGACTTTTAGGTCGTTTTCCCTCGTAAAACTCCCATTAGTCGTAAAACGACCATTTTGATCAAGATTTTTGAAAAGCATGTAGAGTAGCCGTCAGCCCGCCACTAAAGTCGCCTGCGGCAACGCTCGACGGGCTTCGGCTCTCATTCTAACAGTCGTTTTGCCCTCACCCAAAACGGCGTAAAGGTTCCTTGAACTGCCAAGTTGTTGGCTTAAAGGGAGACCCTCATTTTGCGAAGCAAAATAGAGCTGGGCGACCCCAAGGAAAGTGTCGTTTATCGGATTTGTAGGTGATTGCACAGTTACGTTTATTGGGATCGATATTCCCATAGCTTCTGGGGAAGTGATGGTATCCTACGTTAATAGAACTAGATAGCTTTAACAAAAGAAGGTTAGAGGTTTTTTACTATAACGCTCTCTATCTGCTGGATATAGTCTATAAGACTTTGTATTTTACTAAGTGAAACTTTGAACTGTAGCACATCTTTATTATCTGAAATTTTGGTAAGTATAGATTTAAATCGCGTATTCAAATCCTTATCATTTGTAATAGTATTGTATATATTTGGCCATGAACGTTTATCTGCTCCTATTATCGAGTTAAATAATGCAGCGATTAATCTTTTATCGTTCTGAGTTTCTTTTTTGAGTGTATCATAAACTGAGACATATTCTTTAATTATTTTAGGTGCAAGTTTGCTTGTTTCATCTACAAATTTTTCTATTGCATCTTCCGCTATTATTTTTGAATCCTCAGGCAAATTCTTGTAAAGCTGATTATTTAAACCGGCTTTTACATTATCCTTTAAAGTATCTTTATTCTACCATTGGATTCCTTCAGATAGAATATTTTTGAGGAGATCGGCATCTATTGGATTTTCAGTAGCGTAAATTGGTAAGTAACTAAGTCTATCAGACATGTTGTCTTCGACCATACTTAGAGAATCCGAGCGTACATATCTTAGTAATCTTCTAATTACTCGCAAAAATGTGTACAATGCTAAAAAGAGTAGGACTAATGCAACAGACATAAGTAAAAGGTATATTGCTTCTACTGGTGTCAAGTTGTTTAAACTAAAGTTTGTGTTTGGACCAAGAGCATTGCTGACTAAAACCGCCAATAGCAAGGATATGAGTGAAATTATGAAGAATGCTTCTATTTGAAGCATATACTTAGTAAGAGGTTTCTCAAATTGTTCTACTAAGGTTTTTGATAAAGAACTAAAAAATGTAGGTATCAGAGAAATAAAAATTCCTTCCACTGCCGCGAGTAGCATGAAGTCTGATTGAAGGTTATTACTTTTTATGAAGAGTGCGGCAAGGGTGAAGCCTATTGTTGCCAGAGCTGTTTCTTTAGGGTTTTTAGAAATAAGATATACAATGAACCATATAACTATAGCATAGGCTTCATAGACTACTAAAATACCCGATAATCCAGTTGCTGTGATATATGGGTTAGCGTGATAAGATTAGAAAAACTATTGCTGGAAATAACGGCATTAGCCATTCAGCTAAGAAATAAAAGTTTGCCCTTTTATCAAGTCTCCAGATTGGCGCATCAGAGCTTAAATTAATCGGATTAAACATGTCTTTTTTCTTATAATAAAAATATACCATAAATGGTATGAATACAATTAAGCCTGCAATATAAAATATATACTCAAAAGTGCTAGGACCTAAATTAGATAAGAAAAATAAACCAATAAAAAATACCAAGCAAAATTCTAGTGAGTATAGCAGTATTACTTCTACAAAATCTCTGCATGTAGACATATATGTCAGATAATATTAGGACAACTACAATTAAATATTGCTCTGGGATATAGATATAACATGAGGAAAGTACGTTTACTAAGATGAGGGATGATATGGCTTCAAGGCCCAAATACGAGCTATATAATGAAGTAATAAACAGAATAGATATAGTTGGCGGTAGGCGGTGGCGAAAATTACTGATCCTTAAGGATAAAAAGACTGGAAGTAGATACCTGCGATTGTATGGATTTGGACAAAATTACAAAATTTATGACCTAGACAGTTTAGCTGGCGTAATCGGAGTTTTGAAAGTTGGTGCGGAACAGTTAGGGTGGAATGTAATAGGAGATGCTGCACTAAGGGAAAAGCTTTCGCAGATTGATGCACTAAAGCAAGATAAAGAGAAATACAAGCAAAGAATTAACGAACTGTATAATGAACTGCTCCTAGTAAAAAGCGAAAGATTGAAAGAGAGCATTCCTAAGTATGAGGGAGAGTTAGATGCGTTTAAGACTCTTGTTGATAGTAGTCCTTCTGAGGATGACGTACAGCAATGGCTAAAGGAACACTTGTGGGTTTTAGGTGCTGAATATCTTGACTCTCAACCTATAGAAAATATTTCCCAATTTACATTCGAGAACTCAAGGTTCGATTTTTTCCTTGAAAGATTTGATACCTTCTTTGACATAATTGAATTGAAGAAGCCTACAGCAAGATTATTCACCGGGGCGGCTGATACTGAAGATGTATCTAGAGGGAAACCTATCTCTAAAGACCTTGCTGCATCTATATCACAAATGATACATTACCTTGAACTTGCAACACATAAAAGAAAGAAACTTAGGGAAATTGCAAAAATTGATATTTATAAGCCGAGAGGCTTGATAGTGATAGGAAGGACAAAGGATAAGGCTGAACTTAAACGTCTAAGGTCAGTAGTGTCATATGTAGTTAATATCGAAGTGGTTAGTTATGATATGCTCTTTAGAAAAGCTGAACTATTTATAAAGCATCTAAAGAATAGAACACAATAAACATCAATTAGTGAGTTGATGGTTAAAAATACAAAAAATGTCTCTTGGACAGATAAAAAAGTTAGGTATCCTACAGTGGCTATCCTCGGGTTCTTAATGCCACTTTATCAGACTGAAGCTGCAGCTTTAATCTTTGCCGTTTCACAAGCTATAAAGGTAAGTTCAAATCTAGCTATAGGTGCTTCATATATAGGTGCAATGGCTGCGGCTCTGCTTTTTGCTTATTCTATATGTGGAGATATAAGTGACTTTCTTGATGGCTTGAAGTTCGCTCAGAGAGCACCTATTTATTTAATTGGAGCAGTAGTTGGATTGAAAGTTTTTTGGAGCGAAGTAGGCGGAATGCCGAATGTTGGTTCAGATGCAATAATCGCTACAATAATCTCTATCATATTGATAGCTGCTGGAATGACTTACGCTTTCTATCGCAACGATTGGAAGTTGCAGTAAATTTAACCTAATTTTGGGTTCGAATGCTATGCTATTCGAACCGTGTTAGGTTAAATACCCTCTTTTGCTAAATTCTTATGGTTTGAATGCACGTAAAAATCGCTTCGGATTTTTTGCTTGAGATGAGTTTATGGAGCTGGAATACGACGACAAAAGCTTGAAGACGCTACCCTCACACGCTGAAGACCAGAGTTTGACTCTCCGCTGGACCATTTTATTATTTAAAACATTCCTTTCGTGTGTTCTATATCAGGACTATTTTTAATGCAAAATTATGCAGGAAAAAGAAAATTGTCAGCTTTTTAATAATTATCTG
>JAKBMK010000031.1 GCA_021831595.1 bacterium | reverse complement strand
GCGGCCTCGCTGCTTCACCAGGTGCCTTATATTTAAACTACACAGCCAATACAAGTGATGTAAATTTTCAAAGTGGAAAAGTTGTATTTCAAGGTAGCACTGGAAATGTCGGCATTGGAACAACAGCTCCAACATCAAATTTGCAAGTCTCCCAAGGAACAACAGGAGTTGGTCTCGTTTCAAATCTTGCTGGAGGAACCACCGTCACAGGTTCAGGAACACAATTCACAAACACATTCAAAGTAGGAGACACTATTACAATCGGAGGACAAACAGTTGCTATATCTGCTATTGCATCTGATACAAGTATGACAACTGCTGCAATTACAAATGCAAATACAAATGTTGCTTATACACTTGTAGGTGGAGATAGATTTGCAGTGAAAGGGAATGGGAATGTGGGCATCGGGACGACGGGACCGGGAGCAAAATTGAGCGTTTCGGGTGGTGTCGGTATTGGTTCGTCATATGCAGGAACAGCAGTAGCTGACGGGAATTTAATAGCTAGTGGTGTTATTGGTATTGGAATGACTCCAACAACTGGGCTTGGAACTCCTGGGCCGTTGGTACAAGTGAAAGCTGGCGCAACCGATTGGTACAAGGGAGTTGCGGTTTTTGCTAGTGATGACGAATCAGCGGTTTTAATGAGCCATAGTGGGACGTATGGAGCAATAGGAACTTATTATGGCAATTCAGGTTCAGCAGATCCATTGGCTTTCTTTATAGGCGCATCGGAAAAGATGAGAATAAAAACAGACGGCAACGTCGGCATCGGGACGACGGCACCGGGGTATAAACTTGATGTTGTTGGCTCAATTAATGCTTCAAGTTGGTATAGTGTAGCAAACAACACAGGTTATACCGTGAGAAATGCAGCTAACACTGCTGGACGTAGAGTTATAGGTCTCGATTCTAGTAACAATTTAATTGTTGGAGTAGATACAGATATAGCAAGTGTTCAACTTGGTACTACCTCAGAGGCAATGAGAATAAAAACAGACGGCAACGTCGGCATCGGGACGACGAATCCCGGCCAAAAATTAGAAGTCAGTGGCACGATTAGACAAACTGGGTGCACCACAGCCGGGACCATCTCGGTCAACGCTTCGGGCGACATCATTTGTACCCCTTCTTCGATCAATTTCAAGAATGCAAGAACGAATTTATCAGACGGTTTAGCAACCCTCACACAACTACAACCAGTCTCATATTTGTTCAACGAAAATATGCAAATGGGGAATGAAGTACATTATGGATTTATCTCTGAAGAAGTAAATATTGTTAATAAAGCATTTGCTACTCATGATAACAACAATAATCCTTATGGTTTAGATACTAATGCTATCCTTGCTGTGACGGTGAATGCAGTGAAAGAGCTTAATTTGAAAGTCTCTGACCTATCATCACTCGATACATCAAGTGCAACATCGCTTGGAAGCTTGATGAAGAATTTCTTGTCAAATGAAATCATAAATATTAATGAAGCGACAATGAACAAGATAAGAATAAATGGCGATGTTTGTGTGGATGATATTTGCGTCACCAAAGAGCAATTCAAGCAAATACTTATAAACGGTGGGGGAGTATCAAATATTCCAGTGATTCCACCTGCTCCACAAACTATAACTTGTGGAGATACAGAAACTCTAGTAAATGGAGCTTGTGTAAAAAAAGATGGAGCTATCACTTCTTGTAATGAAAATCAAACTCTCACAGATGGAGTTTGTGTAGATAATACACCACCCGCAGACCCTTTACCTGCCGCCCCTAAAGCACCCGAGTGCTCTAGCTCGCAGACTCTAGTAGACGGAGCTTGCGTGGAGAATACACCTGTTCCAGATCCTTTACCTGAAGCACCAGCAAACCCTTAAAAATAAAGATATTAAAGGAGCGAGGCTGCGCCTCGCTCCTTTTGACCTATCATCTACTTTCTATCACGATGCGCGAGGACGGTCCTTGCGCGTCGTGATGTTTATTTAATCACATAGAGTGATTTGACTTAATTAAAATATGGTTGTACTATAAAGTTGGCTTTATCTTTGAAACTATAAAGCTCCCAGCTACGGGTTATGAGCAAACAAATAAAAACAATTCGTCATGGTCAAGAAACATGTCGTTAAGAATGAATTGGGTGGATGGGTTAGTGCAATCGTTACAGCGGTTGGATTACCAGACCCAATCAGCCATTCGCATGGTCATAGCCACAACGACACATCAGATGATGATGTTGATGACACAAGTGACTAGCGTGCGATTTCTTCTTCTACCAAGGGGAAATCCCTTGAAAGAAATAAATATCTTGGGGGTGCTAAAGCGCTCCCTTTTTTATTTCCCGAACATGCTGCGATGCGCAAGGACGGTCCTTGCGCATCGTTTACTGAATTTATATAATATACATATGTTAAGAAAAGACCCATTTATTACTGGAGAATATTATCATATCTACAATCGTGGTATAGATAAACGCATAATTTTTAGAAAAGAAAGGGATTATGAGAGATTTGTAATTCTTCTTTATCTTTCGAATACTAAGGAATCTTTTCGTTTGAACGATCTTTTAAATAGGCAGAGTAAAACCTTTGAAGAAGTTTTAAAAATAAAAAAAGAAGATTCATTAGTTTCTGTTGGAGCATGGGCCCTTATGAATAATCATTTTCATATTTTAGTCAGGCAAGATGTAGATGGGGGAATAACTAAATTTATGAAAAAGCTTGGAACTGGATATTCTATGTTCTTTAATATTAAATACGAAAGAAAAGGAGCTGTATTTGGAGGGTTATTTAAGTCTAAACTGATAGGGAACGATGATAACTATATGAAACAGTTATTTGCTTATATACATCTTAATCCACTAGAAATAAAATTTCCTGAATGGGAATCTAATTTAGATAGACCATTATCAGATATGAAATTGTTTTTAGAACAATATAAATATTCAAGTTATCAAGATTATATAGGGAAGGATCGAATAGAAAAAAATATCTTAAAAAAAGAAAGTTTTCCAGATTATTTCAAAAGCAATAGATCATTTAAAGAATTTGTAGAGAATTACTTTTCTACAAAAATTGAGTAAAGAAGAAAACGATGCGCAAGGATGGTCATTGCGCATCGTGATATATTGGGGTTAATTCATCTTTAGTAATTCGACAAGGAGATGAGGTATATTGGACATTTTGGGGGTTTTCTGTTAGTATAACTACACATTTCATTTGTCCCGACCCTGAAGTCGGTACACACAGGTCCATAATGAGATGATATTAAAAGTAATAATTAAAATTTTTAAGGGTTAATATCCATTCGAAATTACAAGGGAAACCAGTAATTTCTCAGGATGACTATTTTTATAGTCGTTTTACTCCTTAAAAATAAGTCACATATGGCTAAAGCAAAAGAAGTTGTAGTAGATGCGGAAGCAGAAGCTACAAATGCCAAAACTTCTATTTATGAAGTTGGGTATATTATGGTTCCTTCAATTCCAGAAGAAAATCTTGGAGGAGAAGTTTCAAGTTTTAAGGATAGTTTGGCAGAAATGGGAGCAACCTTTATTTCTGATGAATATCCAAAGATGATAGAGCTTGCATACGAGATGTCTCGTTCTATTGCAAACAAGAAACAAAAGTTTTCTTATGGTTATTTCGGTTGGGTAAAGTTTGAGTGTAGTACAACAGCAGGCAAGATGATAAAGGATGCCTTGGACAAGAACGAAAAGCTAGTCCGCTACCTTATGATCAAGACTGTTCGTGAAAGTACTATGTCTACAAAGCGTCCATATGGCAACAAAGATGGCTACAAGCGCCGTTCAGCTGCCAAAGTTGAAGAGACCCTACCAATCAACGAAGAGACTATAGACAAAGAAATCGACGCTCTTGTGGTATAATCAAGATATTAATAATTTAAACTATTAAATATTTATGTATCTAAATAAAGCAATTCTCATAGGGAATTTAACTCGTGATCCAGAATTAAAAGCAATACCTTCTGGAAACAAAGTTTGTACTTTCAGTATTGCGACCAATCGTACTTACAAAGACTCAAATGGAGTCAGACAAGAGAAAACTGATTATCACAATATCGTAGTATGGGGCAAGACAGCAGAAAATGTTGCCACTTATATGAAAAAGGGAAGTCAGATACTTGTAGAAGGTAGAATGGAGACAAGAAGTTGGGACGATGCTGCTACGAATACCAAGAAGTATCGTACAGAAATTATCGCAGATACTGTACAGTTCGGATCAAAGAATAGTGGAGGGGGTTCATCATCACCAAGTGCTACCGCAGCTCCTGCATCTAAGAAAGAAGAAGAGCTAGATACAATAGAATATCCAGAAGAACAGATAAACGTAGAAGATATTCCGTTCTAAAAATTAACAATTAAGATTTACTAAAATGAAACAAGATTATTTTTCATCAAACAATATAAAACATATTGACTACAAGGACACAGAACTTCTCAAAAGATTTCTTACTCCAAGTGCTCGTATGCAGTCACGCCGTCGCACAGATGTAACTTCCAAGAATCAAAGAAAGCTTGCAGTTGCCATCAAACGTGCTCGATTTATGGGATTACTTCCATATATTGCAAAATAAAGACTAAATTGAACAGCCCCGCCGACATTGTCGGCGGGGCTGTTCGTTATGATGTCTAAATGATATAATTAAGCCATTAACAATAAGCTTTAAAACTTAATGAAAAAATTACTAATAGGTTTGTTTGTTTTTTTATTTGTTTTCCTAGGATTGAGTACAAATGTATTTGCTGTTTTGAATCCTAATCTTCCTTCTTTTACAAGCATAACGACAAATCCTTCTTGGTCAAGTCTAGATCTTAGATTTAGTGTTTACTCTCCGACAACAGTTACGGAAGTTGGTTATTGCTTGAAAAAAGTAAGCGATACTACTAGTTGTACCCGTAATATTATGAGAGGACTCTCTTCTTATTCTGATGCACGTATTATTCTAGCTAGCTTAGAGCCAACTACGAATTATACATATTACTTGTATGCCAAAAATTCTTACGGAGAAGGGAAATCTGGAGATATAAATTTCACAACTTTAGCTGTAGCTCCTGAGGCTTATGATTTTGTTACACCATCTTATATGTCTCCTAGAGTTGAAATATATCCTGCTCCAACAGGAGTTACTTCTAGTACTGCAGATGTGGGAGGTTATCTAACTAGCTTGGGAACACTTGGAATATCAGAAAGAGGTGCTTGTTATGGATCCTCAACCTCTTCAATAACGAACTGCTCTGTAGCTTATCTAGTACAAGGTCCAAATGATATGTTTGCTACAAAATTTACTGGATTAAATCCGAATACAACATACTATTATCGTGTTTATGCTAAAAATAGTTCCGAGACAGTATATTCTTCAAACGGTTCGTTTAAAACATTATCAGGTGTTGCGAGTACTACGCTTCCTTCTGTTTCTAATCTTTCAGCCACAAATATTACCCAAAATTCTGCCACAATCAGTATGAATGTTATGTCGCTTGGTAATCCTGCTGCAACGATAAGTAATATATGTTCCGATACTTCAACAGGGCAGACAAACTGTTCAACTGTTGGGGCAAAATTGGGCATAATTTCACGAGATTTGACGGGGTTAATACCAAATACAACATACTATTTCTCTGGTAGTGTTAGTGGTACAGGCACTTCTTCAGGAGGAGTAAATACTGGAGTTAAATCATTTACTACTTCACCTGTCATAACTTCTACTTCTCCTGTAATGTCAAATTTAATGGCTACAAATATTACCCAAAATTCTGCCACAATCAGTATGAATGTTACGTCGCTTGGTAATCCCGCTGCTTATTCTGGAGGTATGTGTTTTGATACTTCAAGTACCGGTAAAACAAACTGTTCAACTCTAGGTATTTCTCTAGGTGTAAATTCACGTAATTTAACTGGTTTAACTCCAAATACAACTTATTACTTTGTAGGCCAGGCGGTAAATTCATCTGGCACATTTTATTCAGAAGTTAGCTCATTTAAAACTTTATCTACGACCACTCCTACATCAGTAGAAGTTTACTACCCAAAAGCAGGGGATAGATATGTTCCAGGACAGTCAATAACTATTAAATGGACTCCTGGCACACCCGGGATTAGTTATGTTACTTTCTACAAGAGTGGCTCTTATTATTCCACAACGGCTAGAGTGACAACCAGCCCAGATACTTCAGGTTCTATGTCATATACTTTCCCAACAGATATGCCGGTTGGAGAATATAAAATAATGGCTTTCAATGGAATACCTCAAGACGGATATAGTAATTCCAATAAAGTATTTGAAAGTAATGGTACTTTTTCAATAGTTAGTGCTACTGGAAATAACTCTCCAGTAAAGATTAATTGGCCAAATGGTGGAGAAACTCTTAATCTTGGTTCTTTAAGTAAAATAACTTGGACAGGGGGCAAGAATAAAGTAAAAATTGGTTTATTGATGACAACTTCTAGTTCTATTAATCTTTCTGATTCGTTAATTGGATGGATAGAAGTTAATGGATTGTCAAATTCATATGTAATTTGGGATGGAAAAACCTTAAAAGATTTGAACGGAGATTTTCTTAAAACAATCACCCCCGGCAATTATAGAATAGTTGCTGTGTCTCAGGGAGAAACTGGAAATTATTGTATGGGAGGAGATCTAGCAACTGACACAGTATCATTAAACTGTAATTATGATGTAAGTGATCTACCATTTACAATATCTTCAGATCCAGGAGTAAAAGATTCAGAAAATGTTATCAGTTCAGAAAATAATTTATTGTATTCAAATGTTCGAATAAGCAGAACTCTAAGACAAGGGACAAGAGGGGAAGATGTAAAAGTTCTTCAGGAATTTTTAGAAATTAAAGCAGATGGAATTTTCGGAAGAGGCACAGCCCTAAAGGTGAAAGAATGGCAAGCAGCCAACGGGCTTAAATCAGACGGATTATTTGGAAAGATGAGCCGTCATATGGCAGGATTAGATTAATTTAGATAAAAGAATAGCCCCGCAGGCGAAGCCTGCGGGGCTATTTAATTATTGAAGCTGTAGTGATTTAAGTAAAGTATCTAATTCTTCTCCTTTTATTTCACGATATTCTCCTTCGCCCAATTTACCTAGTTCTATATTCATAATGCGGATACGTTTAAGGTCTACTACTTTGTGGTGGAGGGCTTCGCACATACGACGTATTTGGCGCTTCTTACCCTCAGTCAATATTATATTGAAAGTATCTTTTGATTTAGCTGTATGAGGCCAGACTTTGCATTTTCTGCTTATGAATTTATCAAAGTGGACTCCACTTGCCATGAGGTGGATAAACTTGTCGGTGAAGTTTGGTTCTACTTTCACCACATATTCTTTTTCGTGGGTGTATTGTGGGGCGAGAAGTCTGTCTGTCACACGACCGTCATTTGTCATCAGTATAAGTCCTCTCGAGTCCTTATCTAGCCTACCAATAGGGAAGACCTTCTCGGGGAATTTAGTAACCTTTAGTATATCTTTTGTTTTTATATCAGGATTTGTAGAAATTCCTATGGCTTTATTGTATGCATAATAAACATAAGTTTTTTTTGGAGCTTTATTGCTTACGGTCACATCTTCATCTCTGTATACTTGATCTCCTAATACTGCACGTCTCCCACTGATAAATACATAACCTTTTTTAATAAGTTCATCAGCTCCTTTCCTGGTTGAATAATTATTCAACGCCAAATATTTATTTATTCTTATTGGATATTCCATGTTATGAAGTTATTATATTAGAACTTTCAGTTGGACAATGATTATGTTTCAGATGAGGTATATAGTAAAGGCCAGCTAGGACTATCACACCGAGAATAGCAAATATGAATTTGAATGGTAAGAACATGAATATAATTGTTCCTATCATAGGAGCGATGATGTATACTACAGGATTCATATCTCTATATACACTTAGAAGATATGCATCTTCTTCACTAGTGTGGGTAAAGAAATAAATTTCTCCAGTTGCTTCTACTATAGCTGCTCCGGTACGAGTCATGAATAATATTAAAGCCCAAAGAGAAACGCTATTTGAAGCAGTAAAAGACATTATAAAAGTAGAAATACTCATTATGACGATGCCGATATAAAGTAGAGTCCTTTTTTTCACATGATACTTATCTATCAATATGCCTATAGGGAAGCCAAAGATTACGAAAGGAGCAAGCA
This sequence comes from bacterium, assembly GCA_021831595.1. Taxonomy (GTDB): domain Bacteria; phylum Patescibacteriota; class Minisyncoccia; order Phycocordibacterales; family UBA9973; genus UBA8515. The sequence goes on along the minus strand of JAKBMK010000031.1, from coordinate 15,224 downwards.
TTACAGTGAAGATGACACCAATCTGATCCCAGCCGAACTTTAAGTGCTCATACAGATAGATTGGAGTATATATAACCATTAAAGCAAAGAAGAATTGCAATATGAAATTTATCATTGTTATTGCAAGCATATGGCGATTCTCCTTCAAATATTTATAAGTTTGCAAGAATGGAGTTTTGGTGTAACTTTTATCTTCAAATTTTCTTACAGAGAAGACTAACCCTATCGACATGATTATCGTAGCGATAAATGACAATATATATATTGATATATAACCACCTTCTTTAGTGATAAGGAATGATGTTACTAGTGGACATAGCATCCAAGCTAGATTTACTATCATGAGATAAGCTCCACGAGTCTTGCCTATTGTGGCTGGATTACCGAAATGCTCGATGAATATGTCGATAGAAAGATAAACCAAAGTGTTGGTTGCTATCAAGGCTATAAACGAAGCTGCTATTATGTAAGGATTGGTAGAAGTAATCATCCCTACGAGTGATAGCATATTTATAAGCAATGAAGCTAGAACGAATTTTCTATTACCAAAATGTTTTAGCAAATTTACGCTTTTTGTGAGGAGTAGAAGTGTTACGACAGAAGAAACTGTGTATAAAATACCGACGTATTTTTCTGAGATAATTTTTAGTAAGAAGGTGGAATTCACATAAGCCGAAAGGGCAATATGTATACTAAATAAAAAAGACAAAATATACATTCGATTTATTTTATTCATCTGATTTTAATTGTTATATATTTAATAATACTGGTATCACAAGTGGTCTCTTGGCTGTCTTTTGGAATAAGAATTTAGAAATATTATCACCTAGGGCTGTCTTTATAGAGTCAAAGTTTACAACATTACCCCCTGATGTGCCATCCTCAATAGTTTTCTTGATAATGAGTCTAACCTGATGAAGAAGTTCTTGATTTTCTTTTAGGTAAATAAAACCTCTTGATATTATGTCAGGAGACTTTCGAAGTTTACCTGTGACAGAGTCGATAGTTGCGATGAGTACGAACATGCCATCTTGAGCGAGCATCACTCTATCTCGGATGACGACATCTTGTTCGTCTCCTATAGAGAATCCGTCAACCATCATAGGTCCTGAAGGTGCTTTTTCTTTACGAAGTACCATCTTTGATCCATTATCAACAATTTCTATTATAGAGCCATTATCAGGCACAATTATATTGTCCATCGACATTCCGAGCGACATCGCTACTTCTTTGTGTTTTACAAGCATTGAGTGCCATCCGTGTATAGGGATGAAGAATTTAGGATGAGTCTTTCTGTGGAGCCACTTTATATCTTCTTGGTTTCCGTGGCCTGTCGCATGGATATATTCTTCACTTGTTCTATAGCTTATAAGTCTGACCCCATGACGAGTTAGATTATCTTTCAAGTGTTGAACAGCTATTTCATTGCCTGGCACAATAGAAGAAGATAGGATAATAGTATCGCCAGGTTTAATAGCAAATTTCTTGTGAGTCTTGTTTGCCGCACGTCCAAGAGCAGCGAATTCTTCGCCTTGGGCACCAGTCATCATTATAAGTATTTTGTTTGGAGGATATTTATCTATATCTTCTATGTTTATGATTGTTCCTTTCTTGGGTTTGAAAATTCCGGCTTGTTCGCATATCTCCATATTATTCTTTAAAGATCTACCATCAAGTACTACCTTTTTACCTAGAGCCTCAGCTATTTCTACTATTTTCATAAGACGAGTTATAGAAGAAGCAAAAGCAGAAATAATTATTCTTCCTGTGCCTTGTCTTATAACCTTATCAAGACCTTCATGAACGCGTGATTCAGGTAGGGAATATCCTTCGTTCTCAATGTTTGTAGAATCTGTGAGAAGAAGAAGAACTTTTTCTTTATCAAAGAAAGCATATTCTTTCTCTTCTTCGTCACTAACTTTTCCATCTATTTGATCAAGTTTATAGTCTCCAGGTGTTACTATTGATCCATATGGAGTCTCTATAACGATACCCATTGAGTCGGGCATTGTGTGTGTCACTCCAAAGAATCTTATACGGAGATCACCAGCGTATATTACAGAATCTTTCTCTACGACATTTGTCTTCAAGGCTGGTAGGTGAGGAAATTCTTCCTGACGCTTCTTCATTACAAGGATTGATAGATTTCTAGAATATAGAGGTGGGTTGCCTATACGACTCATAACGAGAGGGATGCCACCTATATGGTCTAGGTGTCCGTGTGTCACAAGCATAGCTCTTATCTTGTCTTTTCTTTCTTCTAGGTAAGTCGTGTTAGGTATTATGTAGTCAATTCCTGGAGTATCTTCAGTTTTGAATTGCATTCCCGCATCGATAACTATGATATCATTGCCGATTTCTATCGCTGTCATATTCTTCCCGATTTCTTCAACTCCTCCGAGAGGAATTATTCGAATAACACCAGGAAGTATTGGTGGTATGAGATTTGTTTTATTTTTCTTTGTAACCACGCTAGTTTCCTTTGGAGGAGGTGGGGTTTTTATATGAGGTTTTCTTCCTCCTTTTGTGTTTCCATACTGATAGCTCCCGCGACTTATCTTACTTTGATTGCGGTTTTGATTAGGGTTCTTTTTTACTGCTGTTTGTATGTTAGTTCCAGTAATATTAATTTTTGGAGTACCTTCTTTGTGGATTACTCTTATTGTGTTAGGTTTTCTGAAATGGAAATTATTATTTCTATTTCTACCACCTTGCTGTATTTTTGGTTTATCGTTCATTTTTATTTATTTTTTTGTCTCATCGACAGCCATACTAGATATATTGGCTAATTATTTAGTAAAGATTTTCCAAACATGATCTTTGTTTGCATACCATAGGTAAACAGATGCAAATCTGTCTGCTCCATTTATTAATGTATTTAGATTTAAATTATTTAATTCTTTTGATGTAATGTATAAGTATTTAGGCGAGTATATTAGTAGGGCAGGGAGATCTTTGTTGAATTCTTCTACTAATGTTTTATACTTTGTGATTCTGTCGTCTCTATTCATTGTTTTCTGAGCATCTTCTAGTATTTTGTCTACTTTTGCGTTGCTATACATAGAAATGTTTAGACCAGGGGCCTTTCTTTGAGATGAATGCCAGAAGGAATATAAGTCTGATTCATGATTTATTATTTGGCCAAAGAAGAGAGCTTCGTATTCGCGATCTTTAATAACTTGGTTTAGAGGTCCCATTTCATAAACTTTTTGTACATTGACGCTTATGCCAATCTTTTCTAATTGAGATTTAATTATCTCTGTTGATTGTCTTAGTTCTGGAGTGTCTCCTGTAGTTAGAGAGAAAGCTAGTTGTGTTAATGGTCCATTATTAACTTTAACTTTTTCGGTTATGGTTTTCTTTCCAACTTTCTTTGTTTTTGTTACGGTTGTTATTCCACCTTTTGATCTAACGCCATCTTCTTTTAATGTCCAACCACTTTTTTCTAGTAATTCATTAGCTTTTTGTATGGAATCTTCTCCTTTCGCTACTACTCCATTACTGCTGATTATCGTTTCTGGAATCGGGCTTTGTACACTAGTTCCATAACCGTAGAGAACTTTGTTTACGATATCTTGACGGTCCAAAGCATAGTTGATAGCTTTCACAACATTTGGATCTGCAAAAATTTTGTTGTTGGCACTATTATAAAATATTCCAAAAATTCGGGGAGTAGAAGCAGTGTTTACAACAAAAGAACTATCTATATCTAATGCATTTTTAGGACTTATACCACTTGCTTGGTCGACTGAACCACTCTTTATGGCACTGATTAAATCTTTTTCGTTTGCGTATGAAATAATGGTTATATTCTTGATATGAGGAAATCCTAAAGCAAAATCAGTGAATCTCTTCAATGTATATTTTTCAGGCTGACCATCACTATTTTTTACAACAGAATTTATTTTGTAAGGTCCTGATCCTATGGCTTTAGTATTGAAAGGGGAGATTGTCCATTGTGAATCTTCAACATTCTTCCATATGTGTTCTGGCATTATACCAACTGTCATATTATCCAAAAATGATATATATGGTTGCTTTAATTTAAAAGTAATGGTTCTATCGTCTACTTTCTCTACTGTTATTCCATCCCAGCTTGTTCTTCTTGGACTTTTTATCATTGCGTCTTTGATCTTATCTACAGTGAAAATAACATCATCTGCTGTAAGGTCTTTACCGTCATGAAAAGTTACATTCTTTTTAAGAATAAAAGTATAAACAAGTCCATCTCCAGACATGGTATAAGATTCTGCAAGATCAGGAATAAAATTACCAGTAGGATCTTTTCTCATTAGCCCGCTATAGACTAGAGATACTAGATCTTTGTCAGCATCAGAAATAGCAGAGACTGGGTTTACAAGTGTTGGCATACCAATTATTCCTTCAGTTATTGAACCACCACTTACAGGGACATCGACTAGAAACTTGTCGTTAAGCTTATTTAAAATGGTAAACATCGAAATAGACGCTACTATCAAAATAGACACAAAGATATAAAATTCTTTTTTGGAGAATGAATCTAATGCTTTTTTTAGTTCGTCTTTTTTGGGAATACGAAATTCTTTTATGAATGATAGAAATTTATGCATAAGGCACTCTTAAGAGTGAGGGTACTAACTATTAAATTAGTTTAAATTATTATTTAACGAAAATTGCCACTATAGAAGAAATAGTGAGAAGTGCTGCGACAACTATAGTCATTATAAAAATGAATTTTTCTGATCCACGACGTGTGTGATGCAAACCTCCTGCATCTCCTCCGCCTAAAACACCTCCGACACCTGCGTCAGATTGTTGAAGTAAAATAGCGCCTATCAATATAATAGATAGGGTAATTTGTATATAAGGTAACATTTTAGCAATAATCGTCATATTTCGTATAGTACTATATTTTGAAGGATTTTGCAAATTATACAGGGCTTAGTCGTTGGGTTCAATATGTATCAAAACATTTGAAATTTCAGGCATTTCTAGCTTTATTTTATCTTTTAATATATGGGAAATCTGGTGTCCCTCGCGAACCGAAAGATCTCCATCTACTATTATATGCAAGTCGATATGGTACTTCATTCCAGTTTTTCTAATGAAGCATTTTTCTGTTTCTAATATTCCCGATACACTTTTAGCAAGTTCCTTTATGCGGATGGCTACATCGTCATGGGTATGTTCATCCATAACTTCACCCAAGGCAGGCCTGAATATGAGGTAACAATTATAAAGTATGAATCCTGCAGCAAAAAGCGCTGCCCAATCATCAGCAGATTCATAACCCTTGCCCATAATGAGAGCGAAAGTAATACCTATGAAGGCTGCGACGGAGGTTATTGCATCACTTCTATGGTGCCAAGCATCGGCTTTGAGAGAAGAACTTTTTGTCTCTTTGCTTTTTCTAACTACAAGTCTATAAGATGTTTCTTTCCATGCGATTATTATCCCCAAAATTATGAGGGTCCAAGCTTCTGGAAGTTCGTGTGGGGTGTGGATATTTATGATTGATTGTTTGGCAATGATTGTTGCTCCGATTATGAGAGACCCGACAACTGCAAAAGTTACCAATGGTTCAACTCGTCCATGACCGTAAGGGTGGTTCTTGTCGGCTGGACGGCTCGAATATTTGAGTCCCAAAAGTACCAATCCTGATGAGAAGATATCGGTTGTTGATTCTATGGCATCAGCTATGAGGGCATATGAATTACCAAAATATCCAGCGATCCACTTGATAGCTGCTAGGGAAGCATTACTTAAAATACTGAAATATGTTGTTTTGATTGCAGTTTTTTCATTAGACATAAAGGTAGTTTAGCATAAAAGAGGGGAAAGAAAAAATACTGGTAATTTGTGTGAATTTTTGTTAGTATGATTTCATGCCCAGGTGGCGGAATTGGTATACGCGCTAGTCTTAGGAACTAGTGGAGCAATCCTTGGAGGTTCAAGTCCTCTCCTGGGCACACAAATATGAGTTCAAAAAGAGTACAATTGTACTCTTTTTGATTTTGAGGCCTGGGCGGGAATTGAACCCACGCATAGAGATTTTGCAGATCTCTGCCTTACCACTTGGCTACCAGGCCGATTATCTATCCTAACCTTGATTTAATAACTCGTCAATTCGTTGACGATTCTTTTCTCCTTCGTCTATTTCAACATCTAAAAATGGTATTGGATTTATTTTTAGATTTTTGGAAATATATTTTCTCATCTCACCTAGATTTCTTTTTATGAATCCATAAGCAGCTTTTTCTTTTTCTTTTGGTAAGACACTTATCATTATTTTGGCGTGTTTGTTGTCGGGGGATAGGAGGACTCTTGTGACTGTGATCATTGAAGTAGGCCCCGATTCTTTCTCTATGAAAATAGCCGAAAGTTCCTTTATGTGATTTGTTATTTTTTCAGTTCTGAATTCTGACATATATTTACTTTATCGTTATTATAAATGCTTCTAAGACGTCTCCAGGTGCTATATCTACCTTTGTTTCTACTTGTACGCCGCATTCATTCTCTTCTAGTACCTCTTTAGCTTTTATTTTATTGTGTTGTAGTTCTACAATTTTGCCCTTTCCTATTTCAAAGTCACGACGCATAATACGGACAATACCTCCATTTACAATTCTACCAGTAATGACCTTACCTCCGACAACTTGCTTGTCCTTTGTAGCGCCAAAAGTTTTCAATATTTTTAGAGATCCTGTAACTTCTACAGTTTCTACTCTTGGTCTTCTTTCTTCTATTACGACTTTTAGCCAATCTGTGAGCTTATAAATAATATCAAAAGTTTCCACTGTTACTTTTAGTGATTCATTCAAATCCCTTGCACTATTATCAATCTTTGTGTTGAATCCTACTATGATAGTTTCTTTATTAGCACTAGCCATCTTGAGATCAGATTCGCTAATAGCTCCAACGCCAGAATTTATGATCTTGTAATAAATCTCAGAATTATTAAGTTTGCCTATCTCTTTTTCTAAGGCTTCTATTGATCCTACTACATCAGTCTTTACAATTATCGGAATAATCTTACCTGTCTGCTCGGTATCAACTTTAGAATTTCTATTGTTCAACGACTCTTCTTTGATGATAGATATATAATTTTCAGCTTCTTTTTTACTTGCAAAAGATTCAAAAACACTTCCAACTTCTGGCATAGATTCAAAACCGACAAGACGAATAGGGGAAGAGAAAGTAGCTTCCTTGATAGGTTTGCCTAGGAAATTTTCCATTATACGTGTAGTGACCAAGGCTTGTCCTGCTACTACAAACATTCCGGATTTGAGTGTGCCATTTTTTATAACGACAGTAGCTGAGACACCTCGCTTGGGTTCACGATTGGCTTCGATGACTATTCCGGAAGCATTAAGTTTAGGATCACCTGTAAATGCTCCCATATCTGCGACAAGTAGAATCATATCTAAGAGTTCATTTACTCCAGTGCCAATTTTTGCAGAGATAGGAACAAACGGAATATCTCCTCCCATTCCTTCAAGATAAATACCTTTTTCTACTAGGTCCATTTTGGTTTTCTCTATATTTGCATTTGGTTTGTCTATTTTGTTGATAGCAACGATGTAAGGAGTTTTACTTTCTATAATTGTGTTGTAAGCCTCGAGTGTTTGTGCCTTTACAGAATCTTCAGCAGAGACAACGAGGATAGCTATATCAGATGCGAAAGCTCCACGTGCGCGCATTTTAGAAAAGGCCTCATGTCCTGGAGTGTCTAGGAATGTTATAAGTCTATCTTTACCTGTTTCATCTTTATGACTTACTTCGTAAGCACTGATACTCTGAGTGATACCTCCAGCTTCGCTAGCGACAACATTTGATTTACGAATGTAGTCTAGAAGTGTAGATTTGCCATGATCAACATGCCCCATTACAACAACGACAGGAGGGCGAACAATTTTATTTGTTTGTAATGTTTCTTTATTCATAATATTTTTTTTATTTTGATTTTTCTAGAACTTCCTTCTCTTCTGTAGAGAGTTCGAATTCTGATTTACCGTTTGTGATTGGTTTTGCAAAGATACTCATACGGTCACGAGCATAAAGACTCGACATAACCACTCCATTGCCTTCATCGTTTAAGAATGAGATAGCAAAGCTTTGATTACTTCCTGCATCGAGGAATGGATTGAAGCGAATAGTCTCTACGCTTCGAATTGATTTGTCTAATCTTTTATCTACTGTTACTAAATGCTTATTGATCTCTATTTGAGTCTCTTTGAGTTCCTTCATCTGATCTCCAAGCTTTATCATTACTTCTTCTAAGTTACGAGCTTTTGTTCCCGCGAAAAATTTTCTAAAACGGTATTCAGTAATACCAACCCATAATAAAAGTAGGACAATAGCACCAGAAAGTATGTAAATTAATATAGATGTAGTCATAATCTTAAGAGAGTATATACTAAATAAGCATTTTTTACAATGCTGTGATATAGTTAATTATATGTTTAAGAAAAACAAAATTTACTTAGATTTTGCCTCTGCAACACCCGTAGATGAGAAGGTCTTGAAACTCATGTCTTTGTATAATAAGGATTATTTTGCTAATGCCTCGGCTATCCACTCTGATGGTGTAAAAGCAAGGGAAGTTATTGAAAAAAGTAGAGAAAAAATTGCGAATGAGATAAATGCTCACAGTGACGAGATAATATTTACTGGGAGTAGTACTGAAAGTAACGCTTTAGCTATTCTTGGTGTGGTTAATAATTTTAAAATAAAGAATAAAGGTGTTATACCTCACATAATAACTTCTGAGATCGAGCATCCAGCTGTGCTAGAGAATTGCAAAATGTTAGAAGAGAGGGGAGAGGCAGAAGTAACTTATGTAAAAATAAACGAGGATGGAATAATTAATCCGAAAGAGGTGAAAGAAGCAATGAAAGAGAACACAATCCTTGTCTCTATTATGTATGCAAACAATGAGATAGGTACGATACAGCCTATTGAAGAAATTGCAAAAGAAATAAGACACTACAAGAAAGTAGCGGACGGAGACCTTGCCTTTGTTGGGCCCAAGGCAAGGTTTCGGGAAGCGGGTTTTCCTTTATTTCATACAGATGCTACCCAAGCGATGAATTATTTAGATATTTCAAATATTGAAAAGCTGGGAGTAGACATGATGAGCTTCAATGGATCTAAAATTTATGGACCTAAAGGAATAGGCGTTCTATTTAAGAAGAGAAGTGTTCTTGTTTCTCCTTTGTATACTGGTGGTATGCAAGAATTCGGATTAAGATCTGGAACAGAAAACGTAACTTCTATTGCAGGACTTGCTTTGGCACTTCTAATTACAAATAAAATAAAAAGTAAAGAAGTAGAGAGACTTATAAAGATTCGTGACTGTGCTATAGATAAATTGCTCAATGTAAAAGTAGGAGATTACAAAATAATTCTGAATGGAAGCAAAGATGTCCGACTCCCAAACAATATAAATATTTCTATCCCAGGTATTTCTAGTGAACTTTTGGTTATAGAACTAGACGCAAAGGGGATAGAAGTCTCTTCGAAGAGCGCTTGCAAAAGTGAAGAGGAAGGTGAGTCTTATGTGCTCAAGGCGCTTAGAATTGCACAAGAAGAAAAATTAAATGAGGAGGAAGGCTCTCTGCGTATTACTCTTGGCCGAGGAACAACGAAGGCTGATATGGATAAATTTTTAGTCTCTATTTCCAGTATTTTAAAGAAATATAGTGAGTGGAAAAAATAGTTGAATTGTGATAATATAAGAGAATATGGATATTAAAGAATTAGACAAAAAACAACTTATATTACTTACATTATTAATCACTTTTATTGTGTCTATTGCGACAGGGATTGTTACTGTTTCTCTCATGAATCAGATGCCTAAAACTGTTCCTCAAACAATAAACAATGTTATACAGAGAACAATAGAGAAAGTTACAACAGTAGAAACCCCAGCAAAGACTGAAAATACTTCAAACGCAAACACCAAAACCTCAGCTCCATTTTTGGGAGATGGAGACGCAGTAATTTCAATATATGCAATTGATGCAAAAATTCCTGTTGTTGATTCTACTGTACAAGCCACATCAACACCTACAGGAGATACAGCTACCACTGGAACAGGAACAACTCCTACTACATCTACAGAAGCTAAAGCTCTTGGTCAGGGAATCATTATTTCAGATGTCGGATTAATATTGGTAGAAACATCGATTCTAAATGATAGCCAAGTTTATAAAGTTGTCCTAAATAAGATAGACTTTGATGCTACGATTTTGAAAAAGTTTAGTAATGGATTCACAGTTTTGAAAATTTCAGAAAAGAAAGCAGCTCCTACAACAGAAGTTAAGACCGATACGACAAAAGTAACGCAATAATTTTTTTAGATTAATATTTATTTGCTAGTCACTATAATATAGATACTAGTCCTTAATTTATGCCCCCATTTAATCATTTTACAACTAAAGCAAAAGAAGTAATTCGTAAGGCTCACGAGCTGGCTATTGAACGTGGGCAGAATCATGTAAACACTCTTCATCTACTAACTGCACTTTTGATACAAGAGGACTCAATCATCGTTTCCATTTTGGATAAAATGGAAGTTGATACAACTTTGCTAGTAGATAATCTAAGCGAAATGATAGAATCTCCTGAGAATAGGAACACAGTTTCGCCTTCGTATCAGATATATTTAACTCCAGATTTAGCAGCGGCTATAGAGAATTCAAGTAAGATAGCAGCAGATATAAAAGACGATTTTGTATCTACTGAACATTTGTTTGTAGCGCTTCTTGAAACTCCTGGAGAGACAAGAGAACTTTTAGGTAAATTCAAGATTAATAGAGAGCAAGTTCTAGGAGTTTTGGAGCAGTTACGAAAAGAGAAAGGTTCAAATATTAATACACCAAAGCAACCCAAGCTCATAAATAAATTCACCAGGAATCTGACTTTATTGGCAAGGCAAGATAAACTTGACCCAGTTATAGGTCGTGATAGAGAAATAATGCGAATGATGCAAATACTCTCACGTAGGACCAAAAATAACCCTATTTTAATAGGTGATGCTGGTACGGGCAAGACTGCCGTCGCTGAAGCCTTAGCTCAGAGAATAGCAAAGAATGATGTTCCTGAAAGTCTGAAAGATAAAGAAGTTGTTTCTCTTGATCTGGGTTTACTTTTAGCTGGAACAAAATATCGAGGAGAATTCGAGGAGAGACTTCGTGGAATTTTAAAAGAGATAGAAAGAGCCGAAGGCAAGATTATATTATTTATAGATGAGATTCATACTATCGTTGGAGCAGGGTCTTCCGAAGGATCTCTTGATGCATCAAATATGCTAAAGCCAGCTTTGGCTCGTGGAGAGCTTCGAGCTATCGGAGCCACAACTTTAAAAGAGTATCAGAAGCACATCGAAAAGGATCCAGCTCTAGCTCGTCGTTTCCAGCCTGTATTCATAGATGAGCCAAGCACAGATGATGCAATAGCAATATTGCGAGGACTAAAAGAAAAGTATGAACTTTATCATGGGGTCCGAATTACAGACGATGCTATCATTGCTGCTGTAAACTTGAGCACAAGATACATAACGAACAGATATCTTCCAGATAAAGCTGTCGACCTTATAGATGAAGCTTCTTCTGCTCTTCGTATTGCTCTTGAGAACAAGCCACCAGTATTGGAAGATGCTCATAGAAAAATAATGCGTTTTGAAATAGAGAAAGAAGCCTTGGTAAAAGAAACCAGTAGGGATTCTAAATCAGCAGAAGATAAGAAGACTCAAAGTAGAATTAAAGAGATAGATAAAGAAATTAGTAATTTGAAAGAGAAGACACACGAATTGGAATTAAAGTGGAAAAATGAAAAAGAAACAGTCACTGAGATAAGGGCAATCAAGAAAGATTTAGAAACTCTTCGCCTAGAAGGTGAGAACGCAGAAATGCGCGCTGATCTTGCTCGTGCTGCTGAAATACGATATGGAGAAATTCCAGATTTGAAAAAGAAGTTGGACACAAAACTTTTGAGACTTAAAAAATTGCAGAAGTCTCGTCGAATTCTAAAAGAAGAAATTACTTCTGAAGACATAGCAGAAGTTGTCTCTATGTGGACGGGTATTCCTCTTTCGAAAATGTTAGAAGAAGAGAGAGAGAAATTGGCTAAAATGGAAGAGATATTGCGTGCGAGAGTAATAGGGCAAGATGAAGCGATAAATAAAATCTCAGATGTTATTCGAAGGAATAGAGCGGGGATTTCAGATCCCAATAAACCAATCGGTTCTTTTATATTCCTTGGTCCTACCGGGGTAGGTAAGACTGAACTTACAAAAACTTTAGCTCAGTTTATGTTCAATGATGACAAAGCTCTTATTCGAGTAGATATGAGTGAGTATATGGAGCGCCATAGTGTTTCCAAACTTATAGGCTCACCTCCAGGATATGTAGGTTATGATGAGTCCGGAAGTCTTACGGAAGCAGTTCGCCACAGACCTTATTCCGTCGTCCTCTTTGATGAAGTTGAGAAAGCTCATCCAGAAGTTTTCAATATACTTCTACAGGTTTTGGATGAAGGAAGACTTACTGATGCGAAGGGTAGAGTGGTGAATTTCAAGAATACAGTCATAATTCTTACTTCAAACATTGGATCAAACTTTATTGAAAAAATGGAGACTCTTGGATTTTCAAACAAGACGACCGTTGATGAATATTCTCAGACGAAAGAGAAAGTGCTCGAATCACTCAAAGATTATTTCCGTCCAGAATTCTTGAATAGATTGGATGATACAATTGTCTTCGATATACTATCTCTTGAAGCTATAAGGAGTATCGTTGATTTGAAGATAAAAGTTGTCAAAGATAGATTAATCGCAAAAGAAATTGATTTTGAAATTTCTAGTGAAGCCCTTACTTACTTATCGAAGGAAGGTTATGATCCTCACTATGGTGCAAGACCATTGAATAGGCTTATTCAGAACAAAATTCTTAACCCTGTCGCCAACTTTATAATAAGTAAAAGTGTAAAGAAAGGGGATAGTGTTGTTGTATCTATAAAAGGCGGAGAACTGCTAATCGAGATGAAAAAAAGAAAAGTAGTTTCAAATGTAACGGTTGGAGGTAAAGTAAGTACAAAATAATTTAAAAATCCTCTAGAAATAGAGGATTTTTAAATTTGATTTTATTTATAAAAAATGGTAAAAATGCATAAATTTTAAAACAATTTATTATGAAAAAAATCGTTTTGGTTCTTTCTGTTGTTATTGGATTATTTGTCCAGACTGTCGTTGCTTCAAATAACGAAGAGGTTCATAAATCCAAAAAGTTTCGAGTGGAAACTGGAGTAATTTTTGCTCCCCAGGGGTCATTCTCTTTGAGTGGAGGAGAAGAGTCTGTCGGGATGGTTTATCCTTTTTATGCAGGGGTATCGTTTAAGATGAAAAGTTTATCAATTACTCCATGTTATGAGTTTGTTGGTCAAGCAGCCAGTTTATTTATCGAACAGACCTTGAATAAGAAGAATGAGGTATTGGCTTACTCTGTTTTATCAATTGGCAAGCATGAATCTTACTATGGATTCGGTGTGGGGAAGGTTGTCAAAAGTGGAGCTACTGTATTTATGGAGTTCGGAAGTATCACTGAAAAATTCACACCTAAAATCTATTTGGGTGTATCTATCCCATTCATGTTTGAATTATTTTAAACATTCATGAAAATCTTATAAAAAATCCCAGAGTTTATGCTCTGGGATTTTTTAATACTTGCTTTTTATTGATATAGAGGTAAACTTTAAAAAATAATAAAATTATTTATATGATACAAGAAGAAAAAGTATTATTTAAAGCAACTGTTGTAATTCCAATAAGAGATGGTCAAGTTCTTCTTGCTATTAAAACAAGAAAGATTGGAGCTGGTTGTTGGAATGGATACGGTGGGGGAGTGGAAGAAGGAGAAACCACTTTAGAGTGTGCAACAAGAGAATTAAAAGATGAATCTGGTTTAATTGCAAGTAAAGAAGATCTAGAAAAAGTTGCGATTGCTGATTTTCATAATGAAAAGATTGATGGAAGTATTTTTGTATGCAGGGTTCATTTTTACTTGTGGAAGAAATGGGAAGGTTTTCCAAAAGAAACAGAAGAAATGATAAATCCTACTCCTTTCAATATTAATGATCTTCCACTTAAAGGAATGATGCCAGCAGACAGAGAATTCATCCCACTAATTTTAAAAAACGAGAAGCTCCTTGTAGAAGCACATTACACTCCTTTTCAAAAAAAGTTAAAAGGAAAGGTAAAAATTAAAAGAGTAAAATTTTTACCAGAAGATTAAAAAATCCACCAAACGTAAGAATGGGGGATTTTTTTGTTAGTCTTGACTTCATGTAAACTTCGGTATAAGATATTCTCATATTAGTTATTTGCAATGTGCAGCATATTTCCTTCTCTGAATGAACCAGGTTCATTCAGGTTACCAATTACGGGTTTACTTCGTAAAGGGTATTTTGAGAGAAGGTTGAAGCCGGATCAAGTTTTTTGCGGCACGACTGAAGCCCGCTTACCTCTTCAACAAAGGACTGAAAATCTTTAAAAACTCTCGGAAAAGAATGACTGACCACACGTTTTAACTTTGAAAATCCCGCACTGTAATGGTGCGGGCTTTTAATTTTGACAAAAAATACGAAAGGAGTAATGTTAAAACAAATCATAGCCCAGATGACCTGACTGGAAATAAACAGGAAATATTATGAGCCGTAATTTATTTATTAGTGTTTCAAAAATGACAACTCATGATGATTTTTATTATGTTCTCAAGCATAACAAGAATACTTATGAAGCCCCTATTGAGGCATACTCTGTGTTTAATTTTAAACAGAAAGATGTTGCTTATGCTCTTTGTTCTGCAATTAAGTCCCTCATTGATTTTATTAAGAAAGAAGAAGGATACAAGATTGTGTTTAATACGGAAACTTATATTTACGCATCATCGGTAGTTTTCTCTCCCAATCTTTTCTTGCCAGTTCCTGATGAGGAAATTATTGAGATCTTGAGAATTTTAGAAAGTCTTTAATATGCTATTTTAAAAAAGTTCCTCCAGGGGAGCTTTTTTTATTTGACAAAAAATTAGAAAGTTATAGTATCAAAGTGAATATAGGGTATCAAAAAAAACAGTTAATAAAAGCAAAAAACTTAACATCGCGGTGACTCTATCGTGGGTGTTAAATAGAGAGACGTTCAGCCTTTTTTCAGTTTTGAAATACGTGAGACTATTTTGAAACTTTGTATT
>JAKBMK010000028.1 GCA_021831595.1 bacterium | reverse complement strand
TAATGCCATTGCTGCCGCTAAGAAGCCCAATTTTGATAGTATGTGGGCAAAGTATCCTCATACTACTCTAGATGCTTCAGCTTTTGCTGTAGGGCTTCCCAGTGGTCAAATGGGCAATAGTGAGGTGGGTCATATGACTATCGGAGCAGGAAGAGCTTTAGATACTGATCTCGTAAGGATTGATAAGGCTATAACTACTGGTGAATTTTCAAAGAATGAAAAGATTCTTGGACTTTTTGATTTTGTGAAAAAGAATGATGGTTCACTTCATGTGATGGGTCTCATGTCTCCAGGAGGAGTACATAGCCACATGTCGCATCTTTTTGCTTTTCTTAAAATAGCAAAAGATAATGGTATAAACAAAATATTTATACATATCTTTACAGATGGACGAGATGTCCCTCCACAAAGTGCAGCGGAGTATATAAAAGAACTAGAAGAAAAAATAAAAGAAATTGGAGTTGGAGATATCTCTTCTATTGAGGGTCGTTTGTATGCCATGGATAGAGATCATAACTGGGACAGATTGGCAAAAGTCGAAGAAGTAATATTTGATGGTAAGGGAATAATTTGCGATATCGACCCGAGTTTTTATGTAGAGAATTTGTATAAAGAGGGAATCGTCGATGAACATATTGAACCAATTGTCTGTTTAGACAAAGATGGCAATAAGCACACAATAGAGAAAAATGATGGAATATTCTTCTTTAATTTTAGAGCAGACAGAGCTCGTATGATGACTTCAAAAATTTTGGAAAGAAAAGAAAGTATGAATCTCATGCTTGTGACGATGACAGACTATGGTAAAGAATACCAAAGTATTGTAGCCTTTCCACCGCTTATGGTAGGAACAACTTTGGGCAAGGAAATATCGGACCAGGGCCTTTCCCAGGCTCATATAACAGAAACTGAAAAATTTGCTCATGCTACTTATTTTCTAAATGGTGGCAACGAAAAGCCGTATGTAGGAGAAGAAGATATACTTATCCCATCTCATAAAGACGTGCTCACTCATGATCTAGCTCCTAAAATGCGAGCAAAAGAAATTGCTGACAAAGCTATCGAATATATAAAGAAAGGAACTGATTTTCTTTTTATAAATTTTGCAAATGCAGACATGGTAGGACACACAGCCAATGTTCCTGCGATTATAGAAGCAGTAGAAGAGATAGACAAAGAACTTGGGAGAGTTATTGAAGCATTAAATGAAAATGGCGGGGTGGCTTGTATAACAGCTGATCATGGGAATGCAGAAATAAACATAGACCAAGAGACTGGTACAAAGCATACTTCTCACACGACTGACCCTGTACCCTTTATTCTTACAAATATGACTGGGACTTTACACAAAGGTACTCTTGCTGATATAACTCCTACAATACTTGCAATACTTGATATTAAAAAGCCAGAAGAAATGACAGGGGAGAGTTTATTAGACTAGATTAATTTATTGATTCTTAATAATTATTTACCTTGATAATTAGGGTCTTTTTGGTATAATCAAGGGGTTAGGGTTTGGGAAGCGTGGCTGAGTGGTTGAAGGCACCGCTCTCGAAAAGCGGCAGGGGTGAAAACTCCTCGTGAGTTCAAATCTCACCGCTTCCGCAGTTGTTTGCACGGTTAGCTCAGTTGGTAGAGCATTCCCTTGACGTGGGAAGGGTCACAGGTTCGAATCCTGTATCGTGCACTATGAAGAAAAATACACAGATAGTAATTTTAGCAGCAGGGAAAGGAAAAAGAATGGAGAGCGATGAACCTAAAGCATTAACCCCACTTCGTGGCAAACCATTCATTGAATATATTTTAGATACATTATCATCACTAGAGCTTCCTATTGAGCCTGTTATTGTTGTGGGCCATAAGAAGGAAAGTATTTTTAAAGTTCTTGGAGAAGATAGAAATTATGCTCATCAGTCTGAGCAATTAGGTACCGGGCATGCAGTTCTATCTGCAAAGGACAAGGTCCATCAAAATCATAAAATGGTTTTTGTTGTGTCTTGTGATCAGCCTCTTCTTTCAAAAGAAACAATAAAAGATATAATCGATGCTTATGAAAAAGAAAATGCTGTTATAACTATGGGGACAGTAGTTTTGCCTGATTTTTCTGATTGGAGAGGAGGAGCCTATCATCTAGGGCGCATTATTCGTGATGAGAATGGTGAAGTTATAAAAATAACAGAATACAAAGACGCGACAGAAGAAGAAAGAGAAATAAAAGAAATAAATCCAGCTATCTATGCTTTTGATTCCAAGTGGCTTTGGGAAAATATTGATAAATTAAAGAATCTAAATGCGGCAGGGGAATACTATCTTACTGACTTGATAAAGATTGCTCAGGGCCAGGGCCATAAGATCAAGGCTGTCCCAGTCGCCAATATTATGGAAATATTCCAGCCAAATTCAAAAACAGAATTATCACTCTTGGAAGAAATATTAGAGAAAGAAGAAATTCAAAAAAATCTCGCTTAAGCGAGATTTTTTTGAATTTAATTATTTATTTTTCTGTACCCAGATATAAATATCTTCTACTGCTTTGACTGCATCTCCTACAGCAATATTGTTCTGATGATAGCGGCCATTCGAACAATCTCCAGCTGCCCAGATACCCTCTGTTGTTGAGGCTTGGTTCATTGGATCAACTATTATTTTATTGTTTTCATCAATCTTTACTATATCTTTTACGAAATCTATATTTGGAGTCTGTCCTATCTCTACAAATATACCAGTGGTGTTTATGGTATGCTCTTCTCCTGTTATTTTGTCTGTGTAAGTTAGAGATGATACGAATTGTTCTCCATCTACGCGAGTGATATCGGCATTTTTGATAACTTTAAATTTTGGATTTTCTAGGAGTTTATTGACGGTTATTTCATCTGCACGGAATTTATCACTTCTGTGTATAAGGGTGACGCTTTTACAATACGCAAGAAGTTGAGCTGAAGTCTCAAACCCTGCGTTCCCTCCACCTATTACAAGAACATCGGCGCCTTCATAAAGTGGTCCATCGCAAGAGGCACAATAAGTGATGCCTTTGTGTTCATATTTATCTGCGTTGATTGCATTAAGCTTACGTCTTCCACTACCAGTAGCTACTATTACTGACATTGTTGTAAATTCTTTACCAGATTCTGCCTTAACTATAAATACTTTGTCATTTTTGGTTATTGAAACTATCTTTTCTCCCTCGATTATGTCTAAATTTGGTCCTTTGTAGTATTCGACATGCTTTTTAAGATTATTAGCCAGTTCCATGCCGCCAATTTCAGGAGTTCCAATCCAGTTGTAGATTTTTTCTGAGACCATAGATTGACCTCCGAACTCATTCGTAATGATAGCCGCTTTTAATTGTTTGCGAGCAGAATATACTGCAGCAGCTGTGCCTGCCGGTCCTCCTCCTAATATAATTAATTCGTATGTATTCATATTTTTATTATAGCATACATGTCAAAAAGCTCTCAAAAATGAGAGCTTTTTGTATGTTACTTTTTATTTCTTCTTAAGAATGCTGGAACTGTGCTCCAGTCATCTGTATCATCTATAAATAGATCATCTTCTACTTTTTCAACTTTATCAGTTTTCTTTACATAGTCGGCTGAAGTATCTTTAGAAGGTTCCTTATTAATCATTTTTGCAACTTCGTCTTTGTTTGTCTGAGTTAATGCTGCGTCTATAGTAGACTTTTGATTTACTTGGAACAATGAACGCTTTGGCATATCAGTAGGGAAGCCAGTAGCTATAACTGTAACTTTCATTTCGCCTTTCTTTAGTTTGTCGTCGCTAATAGTTCCAAATATAACCTTGGCCTCTTTGTCGATAGACTCAGTAATGATTTTAGCTGCTTCTTGAATTTCATGAATAGTGAGATCGTCTCCACCTGAAATAGCAAAGAGAACTCCTTTTGCTCCAGAGATAGAAAGATCTAGAAGTGGAGAGTTAATAGCATTTAGAGCGGCCTT
>JAKBMK010000003.1 GCA_021831595.1 bacterium | reverse complement strand
TGGATGATATACTTAATTATGTAAAAAAGAGCTCCCCAAATAAGGTGATATGTGTTCATGGAGATTCAAACAGCGCGATCTCGCTTGCTGATAGACTAACTGTAGAAGGGTTTGAGGCATTCGCTCCAAAAATAGGAGATACGATAAACATAGATTGAAGACGTCTTAAGCATATCAAACTATATACTAAAATATCTTTAATATATGACGATATTATTTACTAGCTAAATGCGTTGTAACCTTTGTAGTTATGGGGTTGACAGATTGTTTCTCTCGTATAAGTTGCCTTGCTACTAAATTTACTACTTTAGCATTAACTGCATTGCCTAGAGCCCTCAAAGCAACACGTTGGTTGTCAGGCAAGTCTATTGTTTCTAGTGATTGAAGTCTGGCTGCCTCTTTTGTTGTTATGTATCTCTCTTCCCAACCTACAATCGGAATCTGTGTTTGTGTTAGAACCAATGTCGGAGCATAATTTGTTCTTTTTATTCTGATACCGGATGCTCTGAATTGAATCAAATAGTTTCTTATTTCTCTTTTTCCATCTAAACAATTCCATTCTAATTTTTGCCAACTTGGTGGTAATTGACTTAGCTCCTTTATAAATGGTCTTAGAATTTTCTTATTTTCTTTATAGAATTCCCTATTTTTCATTATAAATTCTTGTTTCCACTCGGGAAACTTCGTCTGTTTCCGCTTCGCATAACTAGGTAAGAATTTATATTGATCTCTCTTATTCATGCCACGAAGTGTTTTACCAAAACTTCCCTTATACTTTCCTAATTTCTCCTGCTTGCAATAAGCCGGTGTAGTCTCCTTAAAAGGGTAGTTTGCTTCAAACTCCATAGACCATATCGGAAAAGAAGGTAATCGCGTATCTTTTGGTATATTATCTACTATTCTTTGCCATAGATTTATGCATTCAATTTGTCTTTCGTTTAGTTTTCTTGCATCAATGGGTTTTGTATCCAGTATACTTCTAATGTCTAAAATTGATTTATCTTTTTCTTGAGGCCATTTATAATAATCCAAATTGCCCCTCACCCCAACTATAAAGAGTCGTTCTCGTATTTGAGGTATACCAAACTGATGTGGTGATAGTTTTTCAAAGAGTATATTATATCCTAATTTATCTAATTTCTTTGAGATAATTTCCCAAGTATGTTCATTCTCATGCTTTTTAATGTGTGGTACGTTTTCTAGTATTATGTATTTGGGCTTGTGATAATCAAGTATTCTGGCAATATCCTTTATAAAATAAGTTCCATTTTGTTTGTCTTCAAAACCTTTTTGTTTTCCAGCCTTAGAAAACGGTTGACATGGGAAGCCAGCACAAAGAATATCGTGCCTTGGTATATCAGATGCTTTTATATCCTTGATATCTCCTTCACATTTAATTCCAAAGTTGTGCTCATACAACTTAGCTAGAGTCTCGTTTTTTTCACAAGCAAATACACACTCGTAACCTAATGCCTTCATGCCCACATGGAATCCTCCAAGTCCTGCGAATAAATCTACAAATTTTAAAGTCATCTCATTACCCTTTTGGTAGACTATTTATCTTAGGCTCACACCATGCCTTAATTTCATCATATAATTGCCTGTCAGTTGTCACCATATCTTTAGTATAATTGTATAATCTTGGTCTATCGATAATTACTCCGGCATCATATCCTGCCTCATAGAATTTATCTCCCCTTTCAATTACTGTTGGAGTTGTAAATCCTTTCATCACTTCCTGCGCCCAATTAACATAATGGTACCAGGCATTAATTCCTATATCTCTAGTCTTCGTCTTCCAATTCTTACCAGAAGCGCATTGCATCAAAACTACAATATGGCTAGGATGTTTATCAGTAAATGGCTTCCACGCTATCAAATCAACTCCTCGATCGCCTCTTGCTGGGACTTTCTGGCTACCAAGCTTCTCATTCATTTCCGTCAATATGCTACTCAAGTTTCCAGCCCTCGGATAACCATATATCCTGACTTCTCCATTCAGATATTTTTTAGCTGCAAATGCAGACAACCTCTCGAAAAGTTTTCCAGTAGCACCGCTATTTCTAGCATTACCGAAGAAATTTAGTAACGAACACATAGTATATGCAGGATTATCATATGTTTGTATTCTTGGACTTACACTATCTTCATTTATCTTGAATGGCCCTTCTGGCCCATATAATGCCTCTCTATCCTTCAACTTTTCCCAAATATCACTCTTTTCGTTATCATCTATGTCTCCAATATCCTCAAAGAGTTGACCTCTCAAAATCTCCGTGTTTTTTAGGAGTAACCTCAACTCTACCCAATCAGCCACAGTATCGGGTTTAGTATCAGATATGGTTACAATCTCCATGATCTACTTCCCTATAGTTTTCTTTATTTGTTCTAGTGTCTCCTCTGCCTTCTCAACCTGCTCCTGAACTTCATCACTCTTATGCCTATGGATTACCCCTAATATTTTGCTAAGAGTGCTATTAACCTTTCTCAGATACTTTAGCACCATATTCTGTTCCCCTTCACTCCTATCATATGCTTCATCAATCTGTCTGGTGCTTATCAAGGTGTCAGTAGCATCCTTGCTATCTAGAATAGCTGATAACTTATCCGTTATATCTCTAGATTCGGCTATAACCTTTGGCCTATCCTTCCCTTCTCCGTATATGAATGAATAGACGTTCTTTAGATTTGCCGTCTTCACTTTGCCCAAACTTCTAGTTACATCTTCGGATAACTTCTCTGGCAATCCAACATATCTCTTAATACTTCCTTGTCCAACTGCAAGATTTAGTAGAGAAAAACTGTCTTTCTTTGCATCTTCGACAGTATTCCACGTTGTCTCATTCTCAATCTTTTCAAGCAACTTATAAGATATATAAATTTTGATTACTTCTCCCTTTCTATCTCCAATTTCTTCCTGTATCTCCTTTATACTCTTCTTGTACTTTTCCTTGAGCGTTACAATATACTGTGCCTTAGCGTATGGTTCCCACTTCTTTACACCAATTATATGCCTTACTCCTAAGTATCTTATAACATCTAACCTTCTAGCGTAAACAATAGCAGGCAATATCTTCAAACTTGCTTCCCTACCTTCTTCTATCTTTGGCCACTTGTCTACTAACTTCAATTCTGTTGCTACAGTTACATCCAATAAAATCTTGGCAGTTGCGACTCTTCTATTGCCTTCAATTACAGTAAACTCAGTTGTATTCTTTTGTACAAATTCAATAAATTTCTCATCCTTCTTCAAGTCCTTATACTCCTTTTTTTCAAACTCCTTAGGCAATGCCTTTGGAACAACTACTATTGGTTCTTCATCAAAGTAACCATTCTTGGCCATAGAATATGCGAGTTCGTCCAACCCAAACTTTCTATAAAGAAGTGCGAGCAATTCTTTTTCAGATTTCCCTTCTCCGTCTTCCGCCAATCTTGGGTTCTCTGGGTCTAAATGTATTCTACTTATAGGTATATTAAGTCTAACACATTCATCTCTATAGACTACCTCCTCTTCTACCATGATACCCCTTATATAGTATGAAACTAAGTATTAATATCTTTTATACCTACCTGTGCTACCCAACCTTGCCGTATAATGGCTCAACTACAAACGGCATCACTATAACTATTGCATTCGCTATTTTTTCGTATCGTTCTTTTTCTTCCGCGCTAGGCACTACAACATAAGTTTTCTTAGTTGCGTTAGCTAGCTTCTCATCCAATTTTCTCAAATCTCGCTTTAGGCCGGTTTCTATCTCCAATGACTTTTGTCCATTCGGCAAAACAAAAAATGCGAATTCGTTAGTATTTGAAAAATTCTTTCCTTGAACTCCTTTAGGGTTATGGATTATCTTAATTAAATGGACTTCATAATCAAAAAATATTTCTTCAAGTAAACATCCTAAACGCCATAATTCATTTTCATCTATTGCACAAATTAAAACTCCGTCCTTTTTTAACAAGTTTTTTGCAAGTTTTAACCTCTTTTCCATGAAATTTAACCATTTGCTATGCCCTATATGAGTCGTCTTTTTCAACATCATTCACAGTAAGCATATGAAGCTTAAAGTTCTTAGTTTCTAATCCAACTGGAACTTTGTAAGTGTTTGGAACCAACGGCTTTACTGGAATAATTCA
>JAKBMK010000013.1 GCA_021831595.1 bacterium | reverse complement strand
TCCGATCTAACCAAAAGTAACAATAGATCCAATAGAAAGTCCAATGCCTCACCCTATAAGATATGCAAATCCATCAAGAAAAACTATTTTTAGTAATGAACTACCACCTCCAATAATGGGTGGATTGTCAATTTGAATAACAATAAGATAAAGAAATCAATTGTGCTCTCGGAGGGACTCGAACCCCCAACCTTACCGATAGAAGCGGTGAGCTCTATCCATTGAGCTACGAGAGCATTGTGCTGTTGAGAAGAATCGGACTTCTGTCCCACCCGTTTCAAGGGTATGCTCTTCCATTGAGCTACAACAGCAAATTAGGCAATAAAAAAACGCACATTTCTGTTCGTTTTAAGCCACCAAAAACAGTCACATAATGTGATTGTCGGGTGGCTATCTAAATCTTGATGTATTCAATTTCACATTTATATAATAACAAAATCATATAAAAAGTAAAGTGCACAATATTTATTTACAAATCTTTATATCTTTGCCTGTTTCTTTTTTAAAATAATCCTTAACCTCTTGTATCCCACCTATTTGGTCAATAAAGCCATTCTTAAAAGCGTCTTCTGCGGTCATGGTAAGACCTATAGCAAAAGATTTTACAGTATCTAGTGATAAATGACGATTTTCAGCAACTCCAGCTACAAAGTTATCATGGGCTACTTTAATATGCTTCATAACAATGTCTTTTTCTTCATCAGTCATAGGTTTATCCAAATTAAACATATCCTTGTACTTACCTGTAGCTAGTGGGACAAATGTTAAACCTTCTTGTGTGTCTTTTTGTGAATTTTCTACATAAGAAGCGGTTATACCTATATCCACGACATCGGAAAACTTTGAAGCAATTATCTTATTTGCCCCAGTACTAGCAAAATATGAAGCAGATAGTCCTTCCTCATTAATTAAAGCAACTGTTGGCTTTTTAGAGGCTTTTAAGGCTTGCATTATTTGCTCTCCGCCTACCATCGATCCACCAACTGAATTAACATTTAAGATAATACCTTTTATATGTCTGTCCTCTTTGGCTCTTTCGATTTCTTGTACAATGGTCTCTGAAGCAGTGTCGTTTGTATTGTCAGTAGACAATTCGCTTTCTGAAACAAAGAGCTCTCCATTTAGATCTATTTTAGCAATATTACAATCCTGTTTCTCTTCTCTCTCAGTATTAGGAATCTTTATAAATAGCAAAGAAAGAATAGAAAAAACTATTAGTAAAATACAGAGTTTAAACCAATTTTGTTTAATGAAGATTTTCATAGATATACTTTATTACCTTTTTAAAATTGAGACAATAATTGCCAGTATTGATACAATCAATGCATATAATGCTATTCTTGTATTTTTATTTTGCTTTTCTAACTCTTCTAATTGAAAAACTTCAGAAGCGGACATTTCTGTTCTACATCTATCACAAATAAAATATGCTGGAATAAAACCCACTCCTTCTTGAAGTCTTGAATTTGTATGTTTTTTCCACTCATGATTACATTTATCTTGTATCATTTAAAGTTCAAAAATTAATTCGTCATATATTGTTTCTCATCTTTTCTGAATTGATCTTCTGAAATAGGCATATAATCATTTGTTGATGAATTTAATTTATCTGTTCTAAAACAATTAAAAGTTCCAGTTCCACCATGATCAATATTTGTAATGACACATTTTACCAGAATTTTATTTTCAACTGGTTCATATATTGATAATGAATAATTATAATAAGATGAATTATCTTGAACTTCAACAAAACATCTACTAAGTTTATTATTAAAATGGTTTGTTATAGAAAAATTATTTTTATCATCACTTGAAGAAGGTATGTAGTTTTTTAAAAAATTATTTCTCATTTTAGAGCAATTTTCTTGATTTTTTAACAAAACACTATCTTGTTTATCTTTTTGAAAAGAAACAAAAAAATAATAAAACGCACAAATAGATATTAATATAAATATAACTTTAATTAATTTAAACCAATTTTCCTTAAAGAATTTCATGTTTGATATATTTTGACTAGAACGCAAAAAGCTCCTAGCCAGCGATAGCTTTTCAGCTACCCATATCTGTTTCCAGATATGACACGGTCAAGTGCGAACCCTGACTAGGAGTTCTTTATTCTTGACCGTGTTTCCTTCACCATGCCTTTATTACTAAAGGTTTAGGCTACTTGTTAATATTAAGTTGTAGCTATATTTTATCACAAAATTACTAAAAAGATAAAGATATATATTGTATTTACTTAAAAAATATAGTATACTATGAGTACATGAGGTGTAGTGGGTCATTAACCGTTTGCTACACAATAAGATATTAAAAATATCTTATGCGGACTATGGGTTATATTTTTTCTCGTTACGAGATAGAAATATATCCCATTTTTTTATTTCTACCCCAAAACGAGAAGTCATTATATGATTTCTCTAAAAAACAAAAAAGAAAATAACCTAGGTGTTTTATTTGAAGAATACATAAAAGAATGTAAATATTCCGCTTGTCTTAGACCTGAAACAATAAGAGGTTACATTGCTGTTTTTAAATTATTTAAAAAAGTGATGCATGAAATTACATCTATTGATCTATTAAGTAAAGAAACTATAAATGAATATTTTGAGAGAATAGAAAACAGAGAAAGAAAATTGGGGAATAGGATAGTATCTGGGGTCAAGAAATCTACTATTAGAACTCATTGGGCTAAATTAAATGTTTTCTTTAAATGGTTAAAAGAAAATAATCATATCATAGAAAACCCGCTGAAAGGAATAAAACCACCAAGGGTTGATTATGATGATTTTAAGAGATTAGAAAAAAATGAAATTGATAAAATCTATTCTGCTATAGTGAATCATTCAACTAGCCCTCTGATGCTACGAAGAGATACTCTTATGATCAGCTTACTAATTTATACAGGGGCTAGAAAGGGAGAGTTTATTTCTCTACAACTTAAAGATTTAGATTTATATAAAAACTTAATAACAATTAGAGGAGAAACATCTAAATCAAAAAGAACAAAAATATTACCGATACACCCCACTCTACTTATGCATTTGAAGGACTATCTGGAAGAAAGAAAAAAGGGTGAATATAAGACAGAGTTTTTAATTGTATCTCTAACAAAAGATCGTGGATTAAGTAAGGATGGATTAAAACACTGGTATGAGAGACTAGAGAAGTTAGCGGGAATAGATTTTCATTTACATCAATTTAGGCATACATTTGCCTGTATATTAACAGAAAAAGGAGTTCCTACTGCTTCTTTGCAGAAATTGATGGGTCATATAGACATAAGAATGACCGCTAGATATACACGTTCTTTGAAAGCTGAAGACATGGGAATGGAAATAGATAAAATATCTTTATAATAGATTTTTTGTCTAAATTTGATATAATTAAAGAATATGGAGTCAAAACAACTAAAGCTTATATTTCAAACCCTAGATGATGTGAGACATCAAAATGGCCAAGAATACTGGTATGCTAGAGAACTTTTCCCTTGTCTAGGTTACTCAAAATGGGAGAATTTTTTGCCAGTCATACAAAAAGCCAAAGAAGCTTGTAAAAACTCAGGGTCTTCAACAGATGACCATTTTCTGGACATACAGAAAATGGTTCCATTGGGGTCAGGTGGCAATAGAGAAATACCAGATATTAAATTAACTAGATATGCGTCATATCTTATAGCTGTCAATGGAGATCCAAGAAAGCAAGAGATAGCGTTTGCTCAAGCATACTTTGTAACTCAAACTAGAAAATTTGAGTTAATGGAGAAAAGAATGGAAGAATTAGAAAGATTGGACGCTAGAGAGAAACTAAAAATAACAGAAAAAGAATTTGGTGCATTAGCTTTTGCTCGTGGGGTTGATGGTAAGGGTATTGCTTTGATAAGAAGCAGGGGTGATGAAGAATTATTTGGTAAGAAAAAAACCGAAGAAATGAAAAAAATATTAGGTGTATCTAAAGATAAACCACTGGCAGATGTTTTACCAACAGTAACATTAAAGGCAAAAGATTTGGCAACAGCAATGACAACAGAAAATGCTAGAAAAAAGAATCTATATGGACTTGTTCCTATTGGTAGAGAACATGTTTCCAACAACCAAAGTATAAGAGAAGCTTTGGTTAAAAGCGATATATATCCTGAAAGCTTACCAGCAGGCGAAAACATTAAGGCTATCGAGATACGACACAGAAAAGAGCTTAAGGCCTTGCAGATAAAACAAAAGAAAGAATTAGAACAAGCAAGAAAAAACATTAAAACAAAATGATCTTATTTATGATATAATATACCTGTTAGTTAGGAATATTATTAATTAAAAAAGCAACTTATTTATTGGAATAGAATCGTTGAGAACAGGTCGTTATAAAAGAAGAGTGAAAAGTTTCAAAACCCAATTTTCTCCTTATATTACCTGCTTGATTGTGGAAATCCATACCTTAAAGTTCCTTTTAAGGAGATGGTCGTAGGTTCGATTCCTACCGAGCGGACAATTATAAAAACCTTAAGAAATTAAGGTTTTTATAATTGTCCGCTCGAGTTTCGTCCTTGAGGACGAAACGTGTAGGAAGCGAAGACCTTTTCCTTGTGAGTGTATTCACGAACGGAAAAGGTGTACTGAACCTGTAAGGTTCGATAAGCATATTCGCGATCTTACCGAGAGGACAATATTTCTTTTTTTGTAGCACAATGGTCTTTTATATGAAAAGTAATTAACCTCGACAGGAGCCTAGCTTTTGGGTCTTGACTCCAAAATATTATTTTTCTAAAATATTTATCGGTCGCAAAATTATTAGTAATTTAATTAATAAACTATGTTAAAAACAAAAAATAAGATTTATTTATTGGCTATTTTACTTTTATTTGCTGTTTCTTTTTTCTTTAGTTATTCAAAGGCTAATGCTCAAGATAAAGATATCGTAGAGCCTGTTATCAAAACAACTAAAACACCAAATGGAACAAGTATTGTGATTAATTTTCCAGAAGATTACTTGGGTAAGGTTATTACCACTTATGACGGAAAAGAGTTCAAGACAACAACAACTCCAATAACCAAAAAAGAAATAGAAGAAATGAACAGGCAAATGGAAGAAAGAGCAAAAGCTATCAAAAAAATGATTGAAGAACAACAAAAGATGTTTGATTTAATGTGGAAAAGTTTTTGGTTCTAATATAAAAATCACCCAATATTGGGTGATTTTTATATTATTTTACCTTTATTTGAATTTTCTTTTTGTTTTCATTTTCAAGTTTAGGTAAATTAATAGTTAATACTCCATTTTTTACTTCTGCTTCTATTTTGTCTTCATCAATCCTTACTGGCAATGAAAAACTTCGAGAGAAGCTTCCACTTTCGCGTTCATAACGATAATATTTCTTATCCTTATCCTCTTCCTTATTTTCTTTTGTCATTTGGCCTGAGAGTGTCAAAACATTATCATTAATTTCCACAGAAATATCTTCTACAGAAATTCCAGGAACATTAGCAGTAACAACAACTTCTTTTTCTGTTTCGGAGATATTTACTTTTGGGAAACCTATATTACTTTTTGAAAAATTAGACGTTATACCATGGTCAAATGGAGACCAGATAGATTCATCAAAAAGATTATTCATAGCATCACGAAGAGATAAGAAGTTATGTTCTCCTTCAAATGGAATGAGTGTATTTTTAGTATTTTTCATAAATAAATTAATTATTAATTACTTACTAATATTCGACCACCAGATATTTTAATCCAGGAGGGTATTTTCTGTCAAGATTTACTTATTTGCAATGCTTTTATAAATATTAACTGATTATAGAGTCCATTCATATAACTTTGATCAGATAATATATTTATAATAATCTCCTGTTCTGGGGACAATATAAAAAACACCTATTTATTGGGTGGTTTTTATATTGTCCGCTCGAGCAAGCAAACTGCTTTGCTTGCGGGTAGGAAGCGAAAAGCTTTTCAGTAAATATGAGCATTTATGCGAATATTTTTGAAAAGGTATACTGGTCATGTAATGACCGATAAGTGTACCCACGGTCCTACCTTTATTATTCCTGTAAGGTTCGATAAACATACTTGTGGTCCCGTCGAGCGTTTTAGTAATTTATCTATATTTTGTTATAATAAAAATCATGATTTATTTTGTAAGACACGGGTTAAGTGAAGCTAATGTTAAAAGGGTTTTTGCTGGACAAAGAGATGATTCTCCTCTTGTTGAAGAGGGTAGACAACAAGCAAAAGAAACTGGGCAGAAAATTATAAAAGAAGGAATTAAAATAGACAAGATAGTTTCCTCTCCTTCTCAAAGAGCTCTTGAAACAGCTAAAATTATTGCTAAAGAAATAGGCTTTAATATTTCTGATATTATAATTGACAATCGTATCAATGAATATGACATGGGTAGTCTTTCTGGAACTCCTTGGCACACGATTTCTTCTGCTATTTTAATTAAAGCTGAAGGCGCCGAAGAACCAAAGGTTTTTCAAGAACGTGTTTATTCTTGTGTAAAAGAATTAAATAAATTACCTGAAAATATATTACTGGTTAGCCACGGTGGTGTTGGTAGAATGCTAGACACAATAAAAGATGGTATATCTGAAGAATTATTTTATAATAAAGAAATTTATTCTAATGGTTCTATTACTAAAATTGATTGGATAAAATAATGTATGACCAAGCCAACAAAACCCTCAAATATTCTTATTCTTCCCGATATTCGCTCGGCGATAAATGTCGGGGCGATATTTAGAACGGCTGATGCTGTAGGAATAGACAAGATATATCTAGTAGGCGTTACCCCAAGGCCTAACGATCAATTTGGAAGGGTTCAAAAAGATATTGCCAAGAGTGCATTGGGTGCTGAAACTTGGATTCCTTGGGAATATAAAGAAAAATTATTACCTCTTATAAAAAAATTAAAAAATGATGGTTATGAAATAGTAGCCCTTGAACAAGATGAAAAATCCGTAGACTATCGCAAGTATAAAAAGTCAGACAAAATGGTTCTTGTACTGGGGGAAGAGGTAAATGGAATAGATAAGAAGATTTTGAAATATTGCGACAAGATAATAGAAATACCAATGCATGGAAAGAAAGAATCTTTAAATGTTTCTGTTGCCGCTGGAGTAGCCTTGTTTAGAATATTACAATAAAACTGGGTCATCCCCAGTTTTATTTATAATTTATTATTATTGTTGTGTGGTGTTGAGAGCAGGGTCTTTTATGAATGGCTTATTTACATTTTCTGATGGCTTGCTAAACAAAGCCCATAAAATAAACAGAGCAACTAAAAACAAAACTATCTCCACCCCAAAACTCATTTCACCCCTATTAAAATTTTTAAATTTTTTAAACATATAATTTTTGATGAGTATTACAAAAGTGTGCACTGCGCCCATCTAGGACTTTTCTCATTATAACACCCTTACATCCTTTTTTGCCACATCTCTCTTTGTTTTTCTGATATACATTATGATGGTGTTGGAAATTTCCTCTTTTACCTTCTGTGTCTCTATAGTCTGACATTGAGTCACCACCGAAATCTATACCTTTATTTAACACCTCTTTCATAGAAGTAAACAAAAGTTTTAAACTTTTTTCTGGAATTTTGTTAGGCTTTGATTCTGGGTTAATACTCGACAACCAGAGCATTTCATCAGAATATATATTCCCTATACCAGCGATGATTGATTGGTCCATCAGCACCGTTTTTATGTTTTTGTTTGGTTTTAATAATATTTGTTCTTTAAACTTCTTTAAATCAAAATTTTTATCAAGTGGTTCAAATCCTAAGTTTTTAAGATGTATTGTTTGGTGAGCATCACTCGTGTTAACCATGGTTATTTTTCCAAACTTTCTTGAATCACAGAAAACCATTGCTTTGCCATTTGAAAGAGGGAACACTGCGTGGACAAATCTATTATAAGGGTCGTGGAGCTCCCTTCTTTCTTTTATGTCTGGAGTCCATTTATTTTCTTTTTTACTGTAATTATATTTACCCACGATAATGTGACCAGTCATTTTGAGGTGTATTAATATTGTCTTGCCGTTAGAAAGAGTTATTAATATGTTTTTAGCTCTTCTCTCTACACTAATGACTTTTGTGCCTTTTATTTCTTCCTTCATTTTTATAAAGAAACCTGAGTCTTTAATTGTGTTCTTAAATTGTTTTATAGGGTTCTTTTTATCAAGATCTGTCCAAACATCTAAAAAACGAACACCCCTAAGAGCTTTCTTTAGGCCATTCACGGTTGTTGTAACTTCTGGAAGTTCTGGCATATATTAATTATTATTTATGATGACCACTCAAAATTCGGAGAGCTTCTTTGACACGAGCATTGGTGCCTTCTATTGAAGCAGGGATTTGTTTTAGAGCATCGCGAGCCTCATTTTGAGAATATCCAAGAGACTTTAAGGCTTCTAGTATATCTCCTTCTTCTCGGAGGGTGCTTGGTGTGCCTTCTGTATTTTTATAATTCTGTAGTTTGTCGCGAAGTTCTAGTATTATTTTTTCTGCAGTTTTTTTGCCAATACCAGAAACTTTGTTGAGGTATCCTACATCTCCTGTAGCAATGGCTCTTTTTACTGTATCGATAGGGGCTAATCCTATAATCGAAAGGGCAGATCGTGGGCCAATACCAGATACATCGAGTAATAATTCAAAGAAAGATAATTCTTCTGTTGTCTTAAATCCAAATAAATCAATAGAGTTTTCTTTTACTGCTGTATATATGAAAAGTGAAATAATCTTGCCCTCCTCGCAAGACAATATTGTCTCAGGAGTTACAGATACTTTGTATCCTATATTGCCAGTATTCAGTATTATAAATTTATCTGTTGAATATATAATTTTACCATCTAAATATGCGATCATAATATCATTATACTAAATAACTTGATTTTTGTAACAGAAAAGCCCCCGAAGTGTTTGTCACTCCAGGGACCCAGCTTATAATAGCTGTAATTGATACGTATTTTCCAGGAAGTATTCAGGGTAAGCTTTACCCCATTGCCATTTTTCATCCTGGTAAAACAGTGTTTTGTACAAAGGCGATCCGCCTCCATCCTTGAAAAGAGTTCCGGTGAAAACCACAATTTTGCCTTTCCAGTCTTCTGGTATTAGTTGTGGGTTTTTAAGGAAAAACTCAAGAGTTGAAGCGTTTAAGCCCATCTTTGCATTTTTTTCAAAGTCAGTAATCTTGCTACCTTCCGGAAGCTTGATCAACTTATAATTAACTTTTGAAAAATCTACAATATCATCCACAGTGGGATTCATAGCAATACTCCACGACTTGTCGGGCAAGCTGGGAGTACTTCCGCAGTTAATTTTTTGGGCATTTATATTTAGCGAAAGGCCCAAACATAAAAACAAAAAAACAAGAAGAGTTCTCATGATATTCCTGATTTAAAGGTTATCTTGCCGACATATTACAACTTTAGTTCCTGTTTGTCTAGGTACTAAAAACTAACCTTTACTTTTAGCCTTTTTTCTGTTAATATGCTTTTATTCAATTATCTCCCCCGGAAGGAGATTCTCGTTTGAGGGATCGGTGTCTCGATCTAATTTGGATAAAATTGAATTTAGTAAATAAACTAATTATTAATTAATATTTATATATTATGCCAATTACAAAATCAGCAAAAAAGGCCCTAAGAGGTTCTCTTGTGAAGAAGGCGATGAATGATCGCAATAAGAAAGCTATCAAAGAAGCAACCAAAGATATCGAAAAGCTGTTGAAAGAAAAGAAAAAAGCAGAAGCCAAGAAACTTTTACCAAAAGCATATAGTGTTATCGATAAAGCTTGCAAGAGGGGAGTTATTAAAGCCAACAATGCATCTCGCAAGAAAGCTAGACTATCAAGAATCACAAAATAAAAAATAAAATCAGCCACGAATTCGTGGCTGATTTTATTTTGTTTATATTATTGCTTTGGAGTTGTTGGTGTTGTAGGAGCTGCTGGTTTTGCTACTTCTACTGTGACAGTGCCTGTTCCCTTGTTCAAATCAATGTTTTGGTTTTCGAATCTTCCATAACCCCAATTCATCATACCACCTCTTTCGAAACGACCTCCTCCTCTCCATTCTCCTTTCATCTCACCCCACTCGGAACCTAAACAGAAGGCTAGAATAATGAGAACTATCATTATAATTTTTTTCATGATATGGCATCTCTTCCAGTTGTGACAACAGTGGCTAATACTGTGGCAGCATGTCATGCCACCATCTTTATTCTCACAACAACCCTTTTTTTCTTCGTTATTTTCCATATGTATTAAATATTTTATTTATAATACGTTAATTATAGCATAAAAATAATTAATCAAATTTAACTTGCAGATAAACGTTTATTAGTGTAAATTAGAGTCGTAAGTGATTGGTCTCGTCGTTCAATGGATAGGACGTAACTTTGCGGAAGTTATGATGCAGGTTCGATTCCTGCCGGGACCACAATAATAATAAAAACCAGACAAAGTCTGGTTTTTATTATTTAGAATCCTATTTTTTCCATAAACTTCATAGATTTAGATTCCTCTAGTTCAATATTTGGGGTAATCTTTAAAAGATTTTCTCTCACTTGATCTATTAAATCAGAGGGTAGAGGGATCGTATAAATAGGCAACAAATACTTATCTATTTTGATTAAGAGGCTTGCTTCATCTGTCCCTCTTTTAATGTTAAATCCTTTTATCTTTTTCCATTCATACTTGTCTTTACCCAAAGACATACCACTTGTTTCAATAAGGAACGTAATTTCTTCTGGGGGTCGTATACTAAACATGACTAGAGCACAACCAGAGATGAAAATAAAAATAGCAAAAACATAGTTTTGTTGCCAGATAGCTATGGCGCACATCACGAGAGTTACGAGACCGATAGTCCAGATGAAATCAACACTTTTGTCTTTGTGTTTATACTCAGGCGCAGACCACTCAATCCTATCTAAAATTATTTCCTCCATATTATTTATATTGTATCACTTTCTATTTTTTTGCCAAAGAAGCCACGGCTTTATAGACGGCTCTTCTGGCATTTTGGTCGAACATACTAGGAATAATGTTTTCTTTATTTAGGTTTTTGACCGTATTTGCAAGAGCGACAGCTATCGTTACAAATATTTTATTTTCAAATTGTGGAATTTTATAATCAAGCATCGCCTTGAAAGCATTTGGAAACATAAGTGAATTATTTATTTGGTTTGGATAATCGCTTCTACCTGTCGCCACTATAAATGCTCCAGCTTTTAATGCTTCTTCTGGCATTATTTCTGGTATCGGATTTGCTAGAGTAAAGATGATAGGCTTGCTATTCATACTTTTTATCATTTCTTCTGTTAGAGTTTTAGGTTGTGATAATCCAATGAAGACATCTGTATCTATCAAAGCATCGGCTAAAGTTCCAGCTCTTTCCTTTAAGGTGCTACCTTTTAGTAGCTCTTTCTTCTCTTTAGTTAAATCAATTCTTTTCTTGTTTATAATTCCTTTGCTGTCACAGAAGATAGTATTGGTAATGCCATAAGCGTGCAAGAGTCTCCCTGTTGCAACTCCTGCTGCTCCAACTCCAGCCACCACTACTTTTACATTTTCTTTTTTGAGCTTGGCGAGTTTAAGAGCGTTTATAAGAGCAGCTAGTCCGACAGTTGCCGCTCCCCACTGATCATCGTGCATGACGGGAATGTCTAATTCTTTACGAAGTCTTTCTTCTACTTCAAAACATCTTGGCGCTGAAATATCTTCTAGATTTATTCCACCGAATACTGGCGCGATTTGTTTCACTAGTTCTATTATTTCTTCTGTTTTCTGTGTATGGATACAAATAGGGAAGGCATCTACTCCTCCAAAATTTTTAAAAATTGCCGCCTTGCCTTCCATCACAGGTATTGCTGCCAAGGGCCCTAGATTTCCAAGACCAAGTATTGCAGACCCATCTGAGACGATGGCCACAGTATTCTTCTTGATAGTTAGTTCATTTGCCAATTTTGGATTCTTGGCGATAGCTTCGCAAACTCCTGCTACTCCCGGTGTATAAGCGAGAGATAAATCTTTTTTATTTTTAAGCGATACTTTACTTTTCACCTCTAGCTTACCACCGTGCCTTTTGTGTAATTTTATTGAGTCTTCGTATGTTTTATTTATTATTCCCATATTATTTTTTTATTGAATTTTTAATTTTTTCTGCTAATTTTTTCAGTTTTTTAAAGTCTGCCATTGGACCACCTTTTGATGATATGAATCCATCATATTTTGTATACCAAGGAAGATCTGTATGTTTTGAAAGGAATTGTTTCCATTTACCACCCTTTAGATTCCCTGTGCCATGCATAGGGAGCAACTTTACATGTATATGATTTATCCCCATACCTTCTATTATGAAGCCGACACGGCCGACATCTTTAAAATAATTTTCTAAGACGATTGCCGCTTTTTTAGATGCTAAAATTAAATTTTGTAATTCTTTGTCGGGTAACACTAATGGGTTTGCCTCAAAATGTTTTTTAGGTATTACGCACGACATTCCTTCTGTGTTTGGGTCTATATTAAGAAACGCCATAAAGTTTTTATCCTCCCAAAACACATAAGAGGGTAGGTTGCCGTTCACAAGTTCACAAAACACACACTTATTATCTTTAGTTGTTGGTTCATATTTTGCCATGTGTAGATTATAGCATCTATCGAAAAAACTTGAAAAAAAGCCTGAAATAGGGTAATGTTGTACTCGGAAGGGTGCCTGAGTGGTTTAAAGGAACAGTCTTGAAAACTGTCAGAGGTGAAAGCTTCTCGGGAGTTCGAATCTCCCCCCTTCCGCCAAATATTAAAAGAGACCTTTGTTAGGGTCTCTTTTAATTAGTGATTCTTAATTTCTGATTTTAGAGCAGCTGTTACTTCTTTGGTTGTCTTCTTTGCAATATAGAAAATAAAAATTATATCTAATATTGCAAAAGTATTCACGACTAGAAGTATTATGAACCACCATTTACTTCTATTTTCGGCAGCTATCCAAAGAGCATAACCTTTCCAAGGAAGAACCCAAAATACTAATATTGCTAATAATAATAATGGATGCTGATTAATTATTTCCATATGCTTATATTCTATCAATAATCATTTTTTATGACAATATGGTATTATAAATATATGAGATATTTAGGCATAGATTATGGGACAAAGAGGGTAGGTATAGCTATATCAGACGAGGATGGAAACATGGCTTTCCCTTACAAAATAATTCCCAATAATATGGAACTAGTAGATTCTATACATAATATATGTGGAACAGAAGAAATTTCTGCTATTGTCCTCGGTGAATCACATGACTTGTCTGGAAAGCCAAACAAAGTAATGGGTAGTATAGAGGAATTTAAAAGAAACATAGAGGCAGAGTTAGAAATACCAGTTTATTTCGAGAAAGAGTTTATGACAACTATTGAAGCCAGAGGAAGGATGGGTAAAGAAGTTAACAATGCAAAAAAAGTTAAAAAAGGTGAACAAGCACAAGCAGACTCTTCTGCTGCTGCACTGATACTTCAAAGGTATTTAGATAGAAAAAATATTAATAATTTATAATAGAAAATTTATGGAATACGTATCATATGAAGATTTTAAAAAAATGGACATAAGACTCGGTACTATACGAGAAGTTGTGCCAGTACCTGAGACAGATAAACTTCTTTGCTGTCAGATAGATTTTAACGAGGTGGACGAAGAAGGGAAGCCAAAACTCCGCCAGATTGTTTCTGGTCTTCACGAGTTTTATCCAAATTATGAAACTCTAATAGGAAAACAAGTTTTATATATATTAAATCTTGAGCCAAGAACTATCAAAGGGTATGAAAGCAACGGAATGCTTATGGCTGTCGATGGGCTAGATGGTCGTCCCGTTTTTCTGGTTCCAGAAGTTTCTGCTCCTGTTGGTAGTAAAGTTCGATAATATATGCTTGACCCAATTTTTTTAATTAAAACAGTAGGACTTATAGGAATTATTTTTATTGTTTTTGCTGAGACAGGATTGTTTTTTGGTTTTTTCTTTCCTGGAGATTCACTCCTTTTTACAGCGGGAATTTTAGCTTCACAAGGAATTTTTAATATTTATTTTCTTGTTATTTTCTGTATTATAGCTGCCATATTGGGGGATAGTGTTGGGTATTGGTCTGGAAAGAAGTATGGTAGAGCACTTTTTGAACGTGACGCCGGATTCTTTTTTAAGAAAAAAAGAATAAAGGAAGCCGAAGATTTTTTTGAACGCCATGGCAAGTACACTATTATAATTGCTCGCTTTGTTCCTATAATTCGTACCTTTGCGCCTATTGTGGCCGGGATTGGCAGAATGAAATATATAAATTTTATTTCCTTTAATATATTGGGTGGTATTTTGTGGGTATCAATCATGTCCTTTCTTGGATATTTTTTGGGTGGCATGATTACAAATCCGGATAGATACATAATACCTATAGCCCTTCTTATAATTTTTATTTCTTTTATTCCAATAATTTTAAAATTTGTTAAAGAAAAGCTAACAAAAAACAAATAACCCCTTTTATATCAACCAAGAGTAGAGTATAATAATATTACGATGAAGCAATCATATAATCGCTACTTCCCAACACCTTCGTATTTAATGATGAAGTCGTTTGCGATTGATATCTCTGATCAATCTATTAAATATGGTGAACTATTGCCCACTCCTCTAGGTCTTCGTTTGGGGCGTTTTGGGAAAGAAAAGATACCACCAGGAGTGGTTGTTTCTGGCGTTATCCAAGACCAGAAAAAACTATCCGATACCTTGATGGATATAAAGAAAAAAGAAAAATTAAATTTTGTTCGTGTTTCATTGCCAGAAGAACAAATGTATTTGTTTACCTTGCTTTTACCGAAAGTAAAAGAAAAAGAAATAAGAGACATTATTTTGCTCCAAATAGAAGAGCATATACCACTGAAGGCCGTGGATACAGTGTTCGAATATGAAGTCATTTCTTCTAATAATACAAATACTATTGTTTTGGTTTCTGCTATTGCTAAAAGTACTGTTGAAGATTATCTTTCTGTTTTTAGTAGAGCCGGCCTCACAGTGATCTCTTTTGAGTTAGAAGCTCAAGCTATTGCTAGAGCAGTAATGTCTCCAAACGATAAGGATCATATAATGATAGTAGATTTTGGGGATACTCGTACTGGGGTGTCCATAATTCATGATGGCAAAGTATTTTTTACCACAACCTTAGACATGGGTGGTGTAAACCTTACAAACATGATTGCCAAAAATTTCTCGTTATCTGTTGAAAAAGCGGAAGAAATGAAAAGATCTTATGGATTAGATGGAGTTTCAAATATTGAAGATATTTTCCCGATTATTTTAAACGGAATTTCTGTTTTGCGTGATGAATTAAATAAACAATATGAATATTGGAAAACTCATGATACTTATGGAGTAAGAGATTATGAAATAAACAGAATTATTCTTTGTGGAGGGGATGCCAACCTGACTGGACTTTCTAATTATCTAGAAGCTAGTATGAAAATAAAAGTGAGTCATGCAAATGCCTGGATGAATATAACTGAAATGAAAACATCGGTACCGAACATGTCTTTTGAAGAATCTCTTAGTTATGCGACTGTTTTAGGTCTTGCTCTCGGCGAATTTTCTTATGTTTCAAAACCTGTAATAAATGTCCTACCAGATGAAAACAAGAAAATTTTATCCAAAGAATACTGGAAGAGATTTAGTATTTTATTGATAACATTACTTGCATCAATT
The DNA here is from genome assembly GCA_021831595.1 of bacterium. Lineage (GTDB taxonomy): Bacteria > Patescibacteriota > Minisyncoccia > Phycocordibacterales > UBA9973 > UBA8515. The sequence goes on along the minus strand of JAKBMK010000013.1, from coordinate 9,172 downwards.
ATGGCTATTTTTACTCTTTTGTTATCTCCATCATATTTCTTTACTCTTTCGAAAGAGAAAATGGCAGAAGCACAACTCGATGATTTCAACGCCAAGAACAAGCAATTAACAGACCAAGATTTAAACGGAACTATTAACGATATTAATAAAAAGGTAAACCTATTATCTATTACAAAGCCAGGATATTCTATATATAATGATGTATTAAGTATTTTGTTATTAAAAAAGACAGAAGGTGTAACAATAACACAAATAATTTTTAACCAACAAAAAGATAAAGGCTCGTCACTTGAAGTCAGCGGAAATGCCAAAGACAGAATTTCATTAAGAAATTTTAAATCTATGATAGACGCCAACCCAAAAGTATCTTCTACCGAGCTCCCGATTTCAAATTTCTTAGGTAAAACAGACTTAACTTTTACCATGACAATTATTTTGAAATAATATGAAAAACAAAAGCACAAACCTAATACTTATAATATCCGTTATTTTACTGGTGCTATTTTCTTTTACTTTTGTATATTTACTAAATATCATAAAAAACAAGAATAATCATATTTCAGCAGTATCTATTACTTTGGGCAGAAAAATGGCTGAAAAGCAAAACATAACTGCTCTAGAAAAGAAGATGACAGAGTTAGTTAGTATCCAAAAACAAATAAGTAATTATTTTGTTGACACTTCCAATATTGATAAATTTGTAGAGTATCTAGAAAATGTTGGGTCTGTTAATGGATCTGAAGTTTCAGTTAATAGTGTGGATCCTATTAAGAATGATAAAACTAAAATATTAGTGTCTTTGAGTATAAATGGTAGTTTTTCTGAAGTTGTAAAGTCTATTGCTATTATTGAAAATTCTCCTTATGGTATTACCATAAACTCTCTATATTTAAATAAAGAAACGGTACAACAATCTGTGACAACCTCAACACCTATAGATACAAAAGTTACAGCAAACACGAAAGTGAATCCAAAAACAATAGAAACTCCTGTTGTCAAAAAATCTCTTTGGGGAGCAAATATAAGTTTTAGTGTCCTAAATCTATAATCTTATGAATAATTTTTTAGAATCAACAAACAAATCAATAAAAAGTTTTAATGACTTTTTTAAGATTAATCCACATAAACATTGGAATTTTCTTATTAAAATATTTTTTATATTAGTTTTAGCATTAATTATATTTAGTGTATATCTTTTGTATGAAATAAAAAATGAGCAAATATTCCAAGTGACATTAAATCAACAGGAAAACAAGACATTACTGAAAGAAAACATACTTAAAACAGTATTGGGAGATTTTAGTAATAAAGAAGCCAAAAGGTTAGAGATAAAAGATAACCCATCTCTTTATAGTGATCCAAGTTTATAATTGTGCCCCCGGCAGGAATCGAACCTGCAATAACGGCTTAGAAGTCCGCAGTTATATCCATTTAACTACAGGGGCAGGGGCCTTCAGTGCGCGATGAGGGACTCGAACCCCCGACCTTCCCGGTGTAAACGGGTTGCTCTACCAACTGAGCTAATCGCGCATAAACTGAATAATAGCATACTTTTAATATATTTCAACTATGTGCTAGTATGTGTGTATGAAATTAAAAATTCTATTTGAAGACAAAAATCTGATGGTTATAGATAAACCGGCTGGTATTTCTGTGCACGCTGACGCTAGAACAACAGCCAAAGATGTAACAATCGCCGATCTTGTCCTAGAGTATGACAAGAAGCTTTTAAAAGTAGGGGAGCCTATGACCATAGAGTATAAAGGCAAAGAGATAAAGATAAATCGTCCTGGCATTGTGCATCGACTAGACAAAGAAACATCAGGAGTTCTTCTTATTGCCAAGAACCAGAAAACATTTTTATTTTTAAAAGAACAATTTCAGAGTCATACAATAAAAAAAGTTTATAAAGCTTTTGTTTATGGTCATGTGTCAGACCCAAAGGCTTCACTTTTAACAGGCAAGAGGGGAGTGATAAATGCACCTATTGGTCGTTCGCCGCTTGATATACGCATGTGGACGGCTGGCCGTGGAGCACGTCCACCGATCAGAGAAGCTGTTACAGAATATATAGTTCTTAATAGGTTTACAGATAATAATGAGAAAGGAATTAATCAAGATAATAAATTTTCTTATATTGAAGCTTATCCGAAGACGGGCAGGACTCATCAGATAAGAGTTCATATGAGGTATATAAATCATCCTGTAGTTTCGGACCCTCTTTACCGTGGATCAAATGAACTTGCTCTTGGTATGAAGAGGCTAGCTTTGCATGCTCATACTGTAACCTTCCGTTTGCCCGGCGGAGAGATTAAAACAGTGGAATCTTCACTACCAGCTGACTTTAAAAAGGTCATAAAGACATATCTTGCTTAAAATAGCCATATATGATAAAGTAGAGCCCATGGAAATAACGAAAACACAATTTACACCAGTAGAACAAAAGTCTCGAAAAGACCTTGATTTTAAAGCCGGCGATACTGTTCGTGTATGGAACAAAATTTTAGAAAAGGGTAAGGTTCGTCTTCAGGCATTTGAAGGATTGGTTTTGTCCCGCAAGCATGGTACAGAATCTGGTGCTACTTTTACTGTTCGTAAAGTATCACTAGGAGTAGGTATTGAGCGTATTTTCCCATTATTTTCTCCAAACATAGACAAGATTGAAATATTAAGAAAGTCTAAAACACGCAGAAATAAGCTTTATTATATTCGTACAAAAGCAGTTAAAGAAGTAAAGAAGAGGCTAAAGAGTATAACTATTTCAAAAGACGACAGTGAAGAAGGGGTAAAAACAGAAGAATAAAAATCAAAAAAATCCATTTAACAAAAATGGATTTTTTTGATAGAGTTTGTGTATGCGCGGGTGGCGAAACTGGTAGACGCACTACCTTGAGGTGGTAGCGGGGGCAACCCCATGGAAGTTCAAGTCTTCTCTCGCGCACATGATTATATTTTTATCACATTTGCTTTCTTGGTTGGGAGTTTTAATATTGCTCTTTATTCTTGGTCTGATGCTTCTTTGGATGTGGAGCAATATGTGGGCCAAGGTACCATTCGTTGGAGTACCTGTCCATGTTTTAAAAAATATTGAAGAAGCTTTAGAACTACAAGACGGTAGTACTGTTTATGATTTGGGATGTGGCGATGGAAGGGTTCTCTTCTATTTAGCTAAGAATAATCCAAAATTAAAATATGTTGGTATTGAGAATAGTCCTTTTCCTTTTGTAATTGCTAAATTTTTAAGTTGGTGGCACAAAAGAGTAAATAATATTGATGTTAAAATAATAAAAGAAGATTTTTTTAAGATAAATATTGGAGATGCAACACACATCTTCACATATCTTTATCCAAACATAATGGATGATCTTCTCCCAAAGTTTGATAGAGAGTTAAAGAAGGGGACACGACTAGTTTCAGCATCTTTTCATTTCACTAGCAACAGAGCAATAGGAGAAATTGATTTAAAAAGAGGTAAATATCAATTAGCTAAAAAATTATATATCTATCAATTTTAAAATTCTATTGTAAAAGGATTAAGAATAATTTACTTAAACCTTATGGCAGAGTATAATAGATTGGTATGGTTACTAATGAACTAATAGATTACATAAAAAGTGAGCTTAGTAATGACGTTTCAAAAGACTTAATAATATCTTCCTTGATAGAAGCTGGTTGGTATAAAGAAGATATTGATGAAGGTTTTTTAAGTGTGGAAAAAGGAGATGAACAAAAAGAAGAGAAGATAGATCCATACCGTGAATTACCAGATGAGGGAGATCCTCTTGCTCTAAAAGTTAAGCTAGAAACAGCTACCGAAGAAGAAACTAGAGACAGACTAAAAATAAAAATAAATGAAGAAGTACAGAATGCTCCCGAAGTAAAAATCGCGCCGATTATTGGTAGACGCGTTTATAATGATGTTGCAAGTATTGCCTCAACTGAGACTCCTATTGAGTATAATCCAGTCGAAGAAGCACCCAAAATAGAAAACATAATAGTTGAGCCAATCCCTGTTATTAACCAACCTAAAATAGAAAATATAGTAGTCGAATCAGCTCCTGTAATTACAGAAAAGAAAGTTGAAGCTCCTTCTGTTTTGACTCCAACGGCAGTGAAGCCTGTAGAGCCTACTGCATTGGAAATTTACAATTTAGAATTATCTAAACAAAAAGAATCTATAGCTACACCAAAAGAAGAATTACCTAAAAAGGATAGTCCAGTGGTTAATATTTCTAGTGTTAATATACAAGTAAATAATGAGATAAAAGAACAACCCAAAAAAGTAGAAACAGCTACACCTGCTCCTCTCGTGAACAAAACCGCTTCTTCTGTTAATAGTCAAAATCAGTTCGATATAATGCCTCCTCTAAAGAAAGATGCATTAAAAGAAGCAGTAGCTCCTGCCTCTGTTAAGCCAATAATTAATACGATTAGTCCTGTAGTAAAGATGTCTGATGTTACTAATAGAAGTGCAATGATTTCTTCTTATAGACAAGATATTTTAGCTTCGACAGTCAAAGAAGAAAATATATCCGCAAGATTAAATCGTAAAAATACACCCCTTAAACTAGGTATCATTGTGGTTATCATTACACTAATAGTAGGCATGATATTTGCCTTTGTCCAAGGTTACATAAAAATTCCAGGGGCCAAAGCTAGCTTCTTTGTTGTTAAGAATGACCCTAAAGAAGTTCTTTTAGGAGAATCTTCTGCTCTTTCAAAATTTAAATCATATAAAACAGAAACAAGTGTAAATATTTCTTCACCGTCTCTTTCGAATATTGCAATTGGTTTGTCTAGTGGAGACGTGGTTAATTCTAAAGACACAGATTCAATGTCTATGAACATAAAAGGTCAGATAAATAACGAGAATATTTCTGATTATATTTTTGATATAGATAGTTCTCTTCTAAAAAACTCGATATCAACCAACATAAAAAAGGATGGCACCAATATGTATATGACTATCCCAGATTTAAGTCAAATATTTGGTGATGACACTCCTGATCCAACGACTATTTCATTCAAGAGAAGTCAATTGGCAATGATTATAAACGAATTACCTGTCGAGATCCGCGATTTTATTAAAAAAGCAGATGTTTATAATATTATCTCTAGTGAAGTTCCACTATATGTAGAAAACGAGATGCATTTTATTTTTAAAGATTTTATAGAATCACTTTCATTCGTGAATAAAGGCGAGGAAGAAATACACGGTGTTAATACAAACCATTATGAAGTAACAGCCACAAGAGCTGCTACTAAAAAAATGTTAAGTTCACTATCAGATCTTTTTATGACGCAACTCAGCCCTGACGAGAAAACAGTTTTGAACGATGCGATAGGTGCATCTAGTATAAGTTCTTTTGAATTATGGATTGGTAAAAATGATGGTAATTTGTATCAGGTCAAGATTGTCCTCAATACTCCTTTATCAAAAGTGTTGAAGCTAAACGATAGCGGGATTGCTGGTAATGAGGTTAAACTAGATTGGACAACAACATTCTATGATTTTGATGTAGATAATAAGATAAACATGCCAATAGGGGAATTAGACATGGATAGTTTTGTGAAAAATATCCAAAACATTAAAATAAAAAACCTTGTCTCTTCTTTAAAGTCGCAGTCCGTTCTTTTTAAAAACGCGGTAGGCTCTTATGGTAAGAAATCTAACCCAACTGGCAGTTGTATGACTCCAGAGTCTGGTTCTATGTTCTCTCCAGAAGGTCACAATAAAGGAGCTGATACAGCTGTAAGTTCTATTTCAGGTACAATGAACTCACTCCTTTCTATTACAAAAAATGAAGGATACTGTTATTCTACCCCAAATGCCTGGGCTTTAATCGTGCCACTTTCTACAACACCCATCTCTTACTATTGTGCAGATAGTGCTGGAAATAAAGTTACTGTTCTTGATCCTATATCAGAAACAAGCTGTGTTTCTAAAAAAGCTCAATAAATAAAAGGGTGCCTACTGGGATTTGAACCCAGACTGAGAGTTCCACAAACTCTAGTGCTAACCATTACACTATAGGCACCATATCGATAACTACCCATTTATAACAGAAAATTGGTAAAAAATCCAGGGACTAGTATATAATTAACAAATATAATTTTTTATGGAAACTTATAGTATTAAAGGTTCAAAAGATAGTGAAGTGACCTTTTGCCCACAAAGAGGTGGTATTATAACTTCTCTTAAATTAAACAATAATGAAATTCTTTATTTTGATGAAGAAACTTTTAATACAAGAAACGGTAGTGTACGAGGTGGAATTCCAATTCTTTTCCCAAATGCAGGTGAGCTAAAAGAAAACACTCTATATTCTAAACTAAAAAGGCATGGATTTGCTCGTGATCTAGGATGGTCATTTAATAAGACAGAAAATAGTTTTAATGAATCTCTAGTTTCTAATGATCAATCTAAAGAATCTTACAATTTTGATTTTCAATTAAACATCTCTGGTGATTTTGATAATAATTTTTTTGTATTAAAGCAATCGATTAAAAATACAGGGGAGGTAGGTTTACCCGTAGCAACAGGACTCCATCCATATTTTAAAATTCCAAACGAAGAAAAGAAAAACATCAAATTTAATTTTGAGGGAGGAGATGATGCTTCGGAACAATTTGGTGTTTGGGCAAACGGGGGAACTGTTTATATTGATAATCCAAAAAAGTATGATCCTGACAATGTTATTTCTATTGATGTTCCACTTCTAGGTACAATTATAATGGATGTATCCTCCGAGTATCAAAAAATATGGATTTGGTCAGAACCCGGCAAAGACTTCATATGTGTTGAGCCAATGATGAGGTGCTTGAATGGATTAGTTGATGATCCGAAAATTATTGAGCCAGGAAATACACTAGAAGCATATATTAAAATTAGTCTAACTTAGTATTTGTTTGATATAATACATGGTATATGAAAAATACAAAAAAGATTACTACTAAAAAGAGTACAAGAAAGAAAGAAAGAATAGTGGTAATGATAAGTGGAGGATTTGACCCTATTCACATAGGACACGTTAGATATATAAGAGAAGCTAAAAAACTCGGAGATTATCTTGTTATCGTTCTTAATAATGACAATTGGCTTCGCATGAAAAAGGGGAAAGAATTTATGGGAGAATTAGAAAGGAGAGAAATTCTCGAGGCTATTACTGGAGTTGATAAAGTTGTTATTTCTGGACATGTTAAAAATACAAAAGATAAAAGTGTTTGTGAAGAAATAAAAAAGATTAAGCCACACATATTTGCAAATGGAGGAGATAGGTTTGCTGATGATATTCCTGAATTTAAACTATGTAATGAGCTCGGGATAAAGATGGTTTTTAATGTTGGACATGGTGGAAAGGTTCGAAGTTCATCCGAGTTAGTTAAAAACTATTCCAAGCATTTAAAGAAATATGCTAAAAAAGTTTAAAATTCCAAAACAAATCTTGTATCCATTAATACTGGCTTTGTTTCTAAATCTATTACGTGTAATTTTGTTTGATAACAAATACTATCTTTTTATGTATTGGAATATTTTCCTTGCAGCTATTCCTTTCTTGATAAGTTCGTTCTTGTTGTTCTATATAAACAAAGATAGAATATTAAAACCAGTTTTTATTATAGGATTCTTCCTGTGGTTTATATTTCTACCTAATGCTTCATATATGATAACTGACTTTATACATTTAGGACGAATTCGTTCCGCCCCTGTAATTTTTGATACTTTTTTAATTTTTACTTTTGCTTGGACAGCAATACTTTTAGGATTATACTCTCTCGCTCATATTGAGAAAATATTACTTCTAAAGTTTTCTAAAAAATTAACAAATATTATCATTTTGATAACCATATTCTTTACAAGCTTTGGTATCTATCTAGGTAGGTATCTTCGCCTGAATAGCTGGGATTTATTTGTTAGCCATACTACAGTGATTAATAGTGTCTGGAAAGTGGTAAATTTGCCAGGCGGCCTCTTGAATTTGTGTGGATATGTAACGCTTTTCTTTATATTTATTTATATAATTTATAAATCTACAAAATTAGAGGTTTAAATTTTGCCAGAATTTAATTCTGGGGTATAATCTTGACATATGATAAAAGAAAATGTTTTCCAAACAGAACGCCCTTGGGGTAATTTTAGGCAATTTACTCACAATGAACTTTCGACCGTGAAGATTCTTAAGGTTAAACCCAATGAAATATTGAGTCTACAAAGCCATCATCATAGAGAAGAATTTTGGCACGTAATTTCAGGTAGTGGGTGGGTAGAAATAGGGGATACAAAAATTGCAGCCAAGGTAGGAGATGAATATGAAATAAAAATTGAAGAAAAACACCGACTTTCTGCTGGACCTGAGGGCGTAGAAGTACTTGAAATAGCAACTGGTAACTTTGATGAATTGGATATAGTACATTTTGAGGATAAGTATGGTAGAATATAAGTGATTAGTGGCTAGTAGCCTAGCGATTATTTTATGTTTTTATGGTAAAAAAGAAAATTAAAAAAACTATAAAAAAGATTCCACTTAAAAAAACTGTAAAAAAAGTTATTACTAAGGCTGCTCGTCCAAAAATAAAAGCTGTTAAGGTTGTTAAAAAAAATCTTGAAAAGGTTAAGCCTCAGAAAATTCTTAAAAAAATAGTTAAGAAAACTCAGAAAAAGCTTGTTAAGAAAAGTAAAAAGACTCCTAAAAAAATACTAAAGAAAACTCATAAAAAGCCCCATTTTGAATATGAGTTAAAACTTACGAAATCAACATTAAACCCTATATTAAAACCAGGATTTTATTCTTGGGAATCACAAGCCGTTTTTAATCCAGCGGCTATTTATTCTGGAGGTTTAGTTCATCTTTTTTATAGAGCACTTGGAGATGATGGAATCTCTCGCATTGGTTATGCTAATAGTAAAGATGGAGTGAATTTTGAGAACAGATTAACTTATCCAGTATATATAGCAGAGAACATAGAAGACGGACAGAAAAATTGGCCTTTTACAAGTCCAGCAAGACTTGTTTATAATAGAGATTTATATCCTTCAGGCGGAGGTTGGGGAGGTTGTGAAGATCCACGTACAGTTATAATAGACGGAGTTTTATATATGACACTCAATATTTTTAATGGATGGAGCTCTTTGCGAGTAGGTGTTATATCTATAAAAGAGGAAGATTTGCTG
>JAKBMK010000001.1 GCA_021831595.1 bacterium | reverse complement strand
AGATGTGTACATTATTGTCTGCAAGATATTTTAAATTTGTATCTCCTTTCATGAACCAGATAAGTTCATGTATTATAGCTTTGATAGGAACTTTTTTTGTTGTGAGTAAAGGAAAACCTTTTGATAAATCAAAACGCATTTGATGTCCGAAAATAGATAGTGTTCCTGTTCCTGTACGATCACCTTTTTGGACACCTTCTCTTTTAATTCGTTCAATTAAATCTAGGTAAACTAGGTCTACATGGTTGTTTTGCATATCTTCATTATAGCGTTTTCTACTTTTTTGCCAAATGTGCTAAAATTAGCCTATTAATGGCTTATTTTAAATTTTATGATCTAACTAAATCTTCTTCTTGTTCTCAATTATTAATGATAACTATAAAAAATATGAAAGATAAACAAATAGAAAAGCTCATAAAAGAAGAAGAGAAGAGACAGAAGAGTGTAGTGAATTTAATAGCTTCAGAAAATATTGTCTCAGATGATGTTCTCAAAGCTCTTGGTTCTAAACTCACAAACAAATATGCAGAAGGATATCCAGGAAGAAGATACTATGGTGGTAATGAAGTTGTAGATAAAGTAGAGACATTGGCTATCGCTCGCGCCCTCAAACTTTTCAAACTTAAAGATACGGAGTGGCATGTGAATGTACAGCCTCTCTCTGGAAGTCCTGCAAACTTTGCACTTTACTCTGCACTTGTTCCAGTCGGAGGAAAAATAATGGGCATGAAACTTTCCTCTGGAGGACATCTTACTCACGGATATCCAGGATCGATGACAGGTAAACTTTGGAAGCCAGTTCAATTTGAACTTGATAAGAATACAGAAGTTATCGATTATGATGCTATAAAGAAACTTGCGATAGAAGAAAAGCCAAATATCATCGTGGCAGGATTCACAGCTTATCCTCGTGTTGTTGATTTCAAAAAATTTAGAGAAATAGCAGATGCTGTGGTTTATCCTGACGGGAGGAAGGGGGCTATCCTCCATGTAGATATGTCGCACTTCGCAGGACTTGTGGCTGGGGGAGCTTATCCTTCACCATTTCCTTATGCTGATTCTGTGATGACGACAACTCACAAGTCTCTCCGTGGCCCTCGCCATGCAATCTTATTTGTGAAGAAGGACGCAAGAGAATTTGATAAAAAATTAGACAAAATGATTATTCCAGGACTCTTCGGTGGTCCACATGAAAATACTATTGCCGCCGCCGCTGTCGCATTCCTTGAAGCATCCAAACCAGAGTTTAAAAAGTATGCAAAGCAAGTTGTAAAGAATGCAAAAGTTTTGGCTAAAGAGTTGCAGAAGCTAGGTTGGCATATTATTTCAGGTGGTACAGACTCACATCTTATCCTTGTAGATACATGGATGGATGGCAAGGGAATACCAGGTAAGGACGCAAGTATAAAGCTTGAGAAAGCAGGAATAATTGTGAATATGAATACAATCCCTGGCGATCCTCGTTCTCCCATGGATCCATCCGGCATTCGTCTCGGTACTTGTGCAGAAACTACTCGTGGAAAGAAAGAGACAGACATGGTCAAATTAGCAGCAAGAATGGATAAGATATTGAGAGGAAAATAATTTATGGTAGAAGGACAAAGAGATAAATTAAAACCTTGCGTGGGAGTGATGGTCTGGAAAGATGGCAAGGTACTTATCGGTAAAAGAAGAGGTTCTCATGGCGAGGGGGAGTGGGCTTTTCCTGGTGGGCATTTAGAATTTGATGAATCGTTTGAAGAATGTGCAAAAAGGGAAGTTTTAGAAGAGACAGGAATAATTATTAAAAATTTAATGTTTATGTCTGTGGCCAATTACAGAAGACACGAAAATAGACAAGATATACTCGTCAATTTTGTGTCTGATTGGGAAAGTGGAGAGGAAATAAATTTTCCAAATGAAAAGATAGGAGACTGGCAGTGGTGTCTTATAGATGAGTTGCCTAAGCCATTATTTTATCCAACGCAAATTACCTTAGATTCATTTATAACAGGCAAAAATTTTTATGATAAAGAATAAAAAGAAAAAACTAAAAGGCAAAGGGAAACTCATCGTCATAGATGGTACAGATGGAAGTGGGAAGGCGACGCAAGTTGATTTCCTTATAAATAGATTGAGAAATGATGGATATGAAGTCCGAATGGTAGACTTCCCAGAGTATTATAAAAATTTCTTTGGAGCCTTTGTGGGACATTGTCTTTCTGAACAGTATTATAATTTTATAAATATTCATCCAAAGATTGCATCAGTTCTATATGCGGCGGATCGATTTGAATCCAAGGGCAAAATAGAAGAGTGGCTTAAAAAGGGATATGTTGTTATTGCAAATCGATACGCGAGTGCAAACCAGATACATCAAGGGGGTAAGATAAGTAATATAAAGAAAAGACAAGATTTTATCAGATGGTTGGATGACATGGAACATCGAGTCTTTGGTATACCTAGACCTCACATTGTTTTTTATCTTAGTCTGCCGATACCTTTTGTAACCAAACTTTTAAAAGAAAGAAATAAAAATAGTAATAGAGCATATCTTGGAAAGAAAAAGGATGTTCACGAAAAAGATAAAAACTTTATGATAAATTCATACAAGAGTGCTATGTGGCTAGCAGATAATCAATCAAACTGGTGCAAAATAAATTGTGTAGATAAGAATAAGCTACGTAGTAGAGAAGATATACATGAAGAAGTTTATAAAAATGTTTTAAAAATTTTAAAATGAAAATAAAAATTAAACGCATTAATAAAAGTTTTCCTTTGCCTGAGTATCATACGACTGGGGCTGTAGCCTTTGATCTATACTCACGTGTAGATGCCGTCATTCCGCCGAAGACTCTTGATCGTTTGCCTACCAATGTAATTATAGAAATACCAAAAGGATACATGTTAGAAATTAAAGATCGGTCCAGTACCTTGAAGAAAAAGGGCCTATTTGTTAGTGTAGGGTATATAGACAATGATTTTCATGGTGAGAGTGATGAGATACTTTTGCAGGTTTACAATATGACTGATAACGATGTTACAATAGAGAAGGGGGAACGTCTTGGGCAAGGAGTCTTTGTGAAAGTAGATATTGCCGAGTGGGAAGAAGTTGATACTATGAGTGAGGTGAACCGTGGAGGTTTTGGTACAACAGGACATAAATAATATGAAAGATCAAATAGAAAAATTAATAGGAGGAGCGCTCAAAACTTTAGACATAGAAGAAAGTAATTTTTCTATTGAGCATCCTGAAGATTTTAAGAACGGAGATTATTCTACGAACGTAGCTATGGTCTGTGCTAAAAGTCTAAAAACTAATCCAAGAGAATTAGCAGAGAAAATAAAAGTAGAGTTAGAGAAAAATTTACCAAAAGAAATTTCTAAAGTAGAAACTGCAGGTCCTGGATTTATAAACTTCTATTTATCTCGAGAATTTTTTACAGATAATGTTGCTGAGATTTTGAATAAAAAGAGTGATTGGGGAAAGAATGAAATACTCAAAGGTAAGAAAATAATGGTGGAGTATACAGACCCGAATCCATTCAAACCTTTTCATATAGGGCACCTCATGACAAATGCAATAGGAGAATCACTTTCGCGCGTTGTTGAATTTTCTAATGCTGAGACTGTCCGCGCGAATTATCAAGGCGATGTTGGTCCTCATGTAGCCAAAGCTATTTATGGAATAATGAAGAAGGGGATGCCAGAGGAAAATATGAAAGTGTCTGAGAAGGCTCATTATATAGGAGTCTGTTATACAGAAGGGAGCAATTTGTATGATACAGATGAAAACATAAAGAAAGAAATAGAAGTTATAAATAAAAAAGTTTACGACAAGACAGACGAAGAAATAAATAAAATTTATGATTGGGGTAGGGAAGTTACACTCGAGGCCTTTGAAGAAATATATAAACTACTAGGGACAAAGTTTAGTGATGGGTGCTACTTCTTCGAAAGTGCCATGGCTCCGATTGGAGAAAAAATTGTTAGAGAGAATACCGCAGGTGCTGAGGGTAACCGAAGTACAGGAAAAGTTTTCTCTGAATCAGACGGAGCAATAGTTTTCCACGGAGAAGAATACGACAAGAAGCTTCATACTCGTGTATTTATTAATTCTCAAGGTCTTCCTACATACGAGACGAAAGAGATAGGCTTAACTGTCACGAAGTTTGAGAAGGAGAATCCCGATCTGTCTATAGTAGTGACTGCTACAGAGCAAGCGGAGTATATGAAGGTGGTAAGTAAGGCTATCTCGCTTATTCACCCTGATTATGAAAGTAGAATGAAGCATATCACTCACGGTATGATGCGTTTTGCTGATGGCAAGATGTCTTCAAGAAAAGGAAATGTGATAACAGGCGAATCACTTCTTCGCGATTCTATGGATATGGTGTTAGAGAAGATGAAGGAAAGAGAAATGGAAGATGGAGAGAAAGAGAAAATTTCTGAAGTCGTTGGAGTCTCGGCTCTTAAATATTCCATTTTAAAATCATCACTTGGTAGTGATATCATTTACGACAGAGAGAAGTCTGTGTCTTTTGAAGGGGATTCTGGTCCATACCTCCAGTATACGGCTGTTCGGGCAAATTCTATTTTGAATAAAGCAAAAGATTTTAATACAGATGACAAAAAAGAAATTCCTGGAGAAATCACAGACTTAGAAAAATATTTGTACCAATTGGGCGAAGTGGTAGAACACTCATATGAAAAGCTCGAACCACATCATGTCGCTACATACCTTACAAAGCTTGCAAGCGAATTCAATGCTTTCTATGGCAATACTCAGATACTCAAAGATGATAATAAGTTTGCCAAGTATCACCTAGATCTCATCAAGGCCTTTTATCAAACTATGCAAAACGGCCTCTGGCTCCTAGGTATCGAAATTCCAGAGAGAATGTAGAGTTGCAAATTTTGGTTTTAGTGTTATTATTTAATGTATGCAGTGAAGAGGTTATCACCTCAGAGCATTGGGAAGAAAGCCTTAATTGGCAAGTAGAACCCTATAAATGAGAAGTAAATGAGGTGGTACCACGGGTCTAGAAACTCGTCCTTATATGACAATCGACAGATTGCTATATGGGGACGAGTTTTTTAATTTTTATTAGTTTATTAATTTAATAGAAAACATATGAATGAAGAAGTAAAAAAATCAGCAAGTGCTCTAAGAGAGGAAGAAGTTTTAAAATTCTGGAAGGAGAATAAGATTTTTGAGAAGAGTTTAGAGAAAGAGTCTCCAAAAGGGGAATATGTTTTCTACGAAGGCCCTCCTACTGCTAACGGTAAGCCAGGTATTCACCACCTAGAAGCTCGCGCTTTCAAAGATGCTATACCTCGCTATAAAACGATGAAGGGCTACCACGTTGCCCGAAAAGGCGGTTGGGATACTCATGGACTTCCAGTAGAGCTCCAAGTGGAGAAGATGCTCGGTCTTGATTCTAAGAAGGCGATAGAAGAATACGGGATAGCAAAATTCAACAAAGAATGCAAAAAAAGTGTCTGGGAATATACAGATATGTGGGAGAAATTTACAGATCGTATCGGATATTGGGTAGACCAGAAGAATGCATATGTCACTTATCATAATACTTACATTGAATCGGTTTGGAATATTATAAAGACAGTTGAAAATAAAAAATTACTTTACAAAGATTACAAAGTGGTTCCTTGGTGTCCTCGTTGTGGTACTACTCTTTCTTCTCATGAACTTGCACAAGGATATCTTGATGTGAAGGATTTATCTATATATGCAAAGTTTAAAGTGAAAGGAAAAGAGAATACTTATATCCTAGCTTGGACAACAACTCCTTGGACTTTGCCCGGGAATGTGGCCTTAGCAATTGGTGGAAAAATTGATTACGTAAAAATTAAGAAACCTGTCTCGACACAAGGCGGGGAAAATGAATTTTATATTCTTGCCAAAGCTCGTTTGTTTATAGTGGAAGGAGAATATGAAGTAGTAGAAGAAATGAAAGGCAAAGATTTAGTAGGCCTAGAATATGAACCATTATATCCTTATTTATCAAGTACTATTTCTGAAACAGAGAAGGCCAAACTTGAGAAAGCATTCAAGGTGTATGCGGCGGATTTCGTCACAACCGAGGATGGTACGGGAGTTGTGCATACTGCTGTCATGTACGGTGTGGACGATTTTAATTTAGGGAATAGTATTGGCTTGCCGAAGCATCACATGGTGGGACTCGATGGTAAATTCTTGAAGGACACTGATTTCCTGGAAGGTAGATTTGTTCGCGATGAAGATGTAGCTGTGGATATTATCAAAGATTTAGCACACAGAGGACTTCTGTTCAAAAAAGAAAAGTACGAGCACTCATATCCACATTGCTGGCGTTGCAAGACAGCGCTTATATACTACGCTCGTGATTCTTGGTATATCAGAATGTCAGATCCAAAAGTTAAAGAACAATTGATAGAAGAAAATAAAAGTATAAATTGGGAACCGTCATATATTAAGGATGGAAGATTCGGAGAATGGCTCAAGGATATAAAAGACTGGGCTATTTCTCGTGAGCGTTATTGGGGTACACCTCTTCCAGTTTGGACTTGTGATAAATGTAACAAAAGGGAGGTGATAGGAAGTATTGAAGATCTAAAATCTAAAACAAAAAAATCAAAAAATAAATATTTTGTGATGCGTCACGGAGAAGCAGAAAATAATATTGGAGATATTATAAGTACTTCGCTTGAAAGTAAGGCCCATCTAACAGAAAATGGTAAAAAACAAGTAGAAGAATCAGCTAAATTATTGAAAGATAAAAATATTGATTTAGTCATAAGTTCACCAATTCTTCGTGCAAAAGAAACTACGGATATAGTTATGAAGACCTTAGGGCTTGGTAGTGATTCTTTGACTTTTAGTAATTCTCTAAGAGAGATGACGTTGCCAGATTATGAAGGAAAAACTTGGCAAGAATATCATACAGAGTTTCCTAACACCGTAGATCATTTCTATAAAACCCGTGAAGGGAATGAATCTTGGAATGATATAAAGAAAAGAACAATGGAACTTCTTCATGAACTTGAAAATAAATATGAAGGTAAGAATATTCTTCTGTCTACTCATGGAGGACCTTGCTGGCTTGCGATTGCGGGGACAGAAGGACTCAATGCTCAAACTGCTTTGGATATGATTCATAATTTTAATTATCTAAAGAATGCAGAATTTAGGGAACTTGATTATACTCCTCTTCCTCACAATGAGAATTATGAGCTCGATTTACATAAGCCGTACATAGATGAAGTAGAGCTGGTTTGTGAATGTGGTGGAAATCTAAAGAGAGAAAAGGAAGTGATGGATGTCTGGCTTGATTCTGGGACAATGCCGTTTTCACAAAGCCACTATCCATTCGAGAACAAGGATTTGATTGAAAAAGGTGGAGGATATCCAGCGGACTTTATCTGTGAAGCGATGGACCAGACTCGTGGTTGGTTCTATACTCTTCATGCCGTTGGAGTTCTTATGGGTAGAGGCAAGGCTTACAAGAATGTTGTTTGCCTTGGATTGCTTGTGGATGCCAATGGCAAGAAGATGAGTAAATCTCTTGGAAACATTGTTGATCCGATCGAGATGACGAATAAATATGGAGCAGACACTATTCGCTTGTGGATGTATAGTGTGAATCAACCTGGAGATATAAAGAGTTTTGACGAAAAGGTTGTCAGTGATTTGCATAACAAAGTTTTTAATTTGCTTTACAATGTTTTGGCTTTTTATGAATTATATAGAGACAAGGAATTAGAAAGTAATGCAGAGAAGGTAAGTAGTAAGAATGTTTTGGACAAATGGATCGTAGAGCGAATGAATGAACTTGTAGAAATTACAAATGTTAATATGGATAGCTATAAATTCTTAGAACCAGTTCGTTCTATTCGTGAATTCATCGATGATCTTTCTACTTGGTATGTTCGTCGTTCACGTGAACGATTAAAAGATGGAGATGAAGATGCAAAGCAAACTTTGTATTATGTACTCAGGACTTTGATAAAAGTTATGGCTCCGTTTGCTCCATTTGCCGCAGAGGATATATGGCAGAAATTGAAAATAGAAGACGATGAAGAAAGTATCCATCTTGTCAGCTGGCCTACTCTTCCAAAAGCAAATGAAACAACGATAAATGAGATGAAAGAAGTTCGTGAGATAGTAACGCTAGGACTCCAAGCGAGACAAAAGGCAGGCCTACCTGTCCGTCAGCCGCTACAAAGTCTAAATCTCACAGGCTATGAATTGAAAGAAGAATTTTTCGAAATAGTCAAAGATGAATTGAATGTGAAAGATATTAAAATAATTAAGGGAGAAGAAAAGAAAGTCGAACTCGATACTAATATAACAGATGAACTCAAACAGGAGGGGAACTATCGCGAACTTGTCCGTGCTATTCAAGATATGAGAAAGAAAGCAGGATTAAATCCAAATGATGTAATATCTCTTGAAATTTCTACGAGTGTAAATGGGCAAGAAGTAATCAATAAATTCAAGTCTGAGCTTCTCAAGGCTACCAGTGCCAAAGAGGTAAACATAAAAGAAAACAATGGTCTAGAAATAAAGATAGATAGTTTGGTGTTTAGTATAAATTTGCTAAAATAATAGTAGTTATATTTTATTAACTAATAATATAAAAATATGAGACAACCTGAATTTCTACATAGTACTGATGAAGTTAAAGAAGAAGAAATTAGATTAAAAGGGAAAGATCCTGAGCATTCTACTTTTGTTCCTATTGAAGAAGTTCCATCTTCTGAAATTAATGAAGAAGAAGCTATTGCAGAAAAGATAGATAATAAAAAGAGTAAAGAATCTGTATCAGAAAAATTAGATAAAGAAGAAAAGTTAAAGAAAGAAATACTTGATAAGTATATACAGAATCAAAAGATTGGATATTATCAAGATAATGCAGATGTTGCTCATGTGGGGCCAGATTATGTAGATGATGAAAAGAAAAGAAAAGCTGTTGAGTCAGTGTTGGCAGAATATTCTATCCCAGAAGAGCCTGAGAATTTTCCTTATCGCAAATCAATAAAAGAGGTTTTTAAGGATCTAGTCAAATATGGATGGAGCTCAAGAAAGGAGAGGGGTAGGAATACAGGAGCAGAACATGATAATCTTAAAACTATGTCAGATTCTAAAAAGGAAAGACTCCACAGGGCAGAACTTAGAGAAATAATAAATAATGGAGACAATTTCTCAAATAATTAACCCAAATAAAACCTTGCAATTGCAAGGTTTTATTTATTTTAGAGTAGTATGGTAAAATAGAAGAGTAATGCATCATATTTATCATACAAACGGATTTATACTAAGTTCGGTGAATAAGGGCGAGGCGAATAAAATGCTCACTATTTATACTCGTGAGATGGGGCTTGTGCGTGCGATGGTTCAGGGGATAAGACTTCATAAATCAAAGCTTCGTTTTGCATTACAAGATCTCTCTCATTCGAATATAGATTTGGTGCGAGGCAAGGATATCTGGCGTGTGACTTCTGCTAGGAGTGTGAATACATTCCCGTATGCCAGGTCTTCAAAAGATTCATTACTGATAATTGCTCGTGTCAGCAAGCTTTTAGAGCGGCTTTGTGATGGAGAAGAATCCAATGAAAAGATCTTCGACGACTTGATTCAAAGTCTCTATCTTCTTGATGATGTAAATATTCTAAATTCTTCACGTGAAGCTCTCGAGCTTCATCTAGTTCTTCGAATTATGGATCAGCTCGGGTATATAGGAGAATCAGAAATGTTGAAAGAATATCTAGATGGATGTATTGACCTAGATAAGACGGCCACACTGCTTCGCGAAAAGCGTTCTATAATATCACACATAAATAAAGCTTTAAACGAGAGTCAACTTTAATAAAATTGTGGTATAATAAATAATATGTCAGAAAATGAATATGAAAGTAAAATTGAAGGTTTAAAACGTCATTTGTATGATCCGGTAGATACTGTTTCTCATCGTACTCACGAAGGGAAGTTGCATCAAGTTAATCATAATGTAGAACAGGAGTGGAGGAATGAGGAGATTAACAATGCACTTAATACAATGAAGAAACCAAAACCATCATTTTTTAAAAAGTTTTTTATTGCCTCCATTATATTTTTTATTGGGGCGTTGGGGTATGCTCTATACATGTTCTACAATGGTGATTCTTCTGTTTCGAGCGACAAAATAGATATCACAGTTATAGGTAATGCTTTCACAAAGGGCGGGGAAGATTTACCTCTCCAAGTAGAAGTGACGAATAACAATAAAGCAAGTCTTGAACTTTCAAATTTGTTGATATCATATCCAAGCGGTGCTAGTGATAATCCGGCAGATGTCGTTCGTCTCCCTCGCATAAATATAGGTACAATCAAGCCTGGCGAGACAGTTACGAAAAATATTAAAGTCGTTCTTTATGGTGACGAGAGGTCAGATCGTAATGTGAAGGTATCTTTCGATTATCATCCAGAAGGATCAAATGCTATTTTTACGAAAGAGAAAGATTATAGTGTGAATATTAGTTCAGCTCCCCTAACTCTTACTGTTGATGCACCAGATACTGTGACATCAGACCAGCCAATATCTTTTACTGTTAAAGCCACACTCAATACAGCCTTGCCAAGTGGCGATGCGGTGATGCAATTATCTTATCCAAATAATTTTATATATGAGAGCGCTATTCCAGCTCCATCTTTTGGTAATTCTATGTGGAGTCTAAGTGACCTCAGTTTGACGAACCCTATTTCAGTAATTGTGAAGGGCAGGATTGTAGGGGAAGACAAGGAGCAACAAGTATTCCATGTATATGCCGGTACAGCCAAGCAGTCAGACAAATCAACAGTTGATGTAGTTTATAATTCTGTTCTACACTCTGTAGTTATTACCAAACCATTTATCGAAGCAAACATCTTAGTTGATGAGACATCTGAATTAGGAGATACCATAAATGTTAGAATATCTTGGGCAAATAATTTACCAAATAGAATTACTGATGGAGAGATAATTGCAAATGTTAGCGGTAATGTTTTTGACAGAATGTCAGTAGATGCTTCTGAAGGATTTTTTGACTCTCTAAATAATCGTATTGTTTGGGATAAAAATTCTAATTCAGATTTAGCAAATATTGAGCCAGGAGCAAAAGGCGAGGTGAGCTTTAATGTTAAATCTCTTCCAGCGAAAGATATAAAGGGGACTCTCTCTGATCCTCAGATTGCGATTGATGTCAGTATCAGAGGCAAGGAGCCATCACTTGGTTCTACTTACTCAGAGGTAAATAATTTCTCAAAGAAGATAGTTAAATTCTTATCGGACTTACAGATATCTTCTTCGGCTGTGTATAAAGAAGGAGCCTTCCCTCCAAAAGCAGAAAAAGAAACAAAGTATAATGTAACTTGGAGTCTGATGAATGGCACCAATGCCATATCAGGTGCGACAGCTAGAGCAATTTTGCCGATTTATGTGAAATGGGTTGGTAGTTTGTCTTCAAGAGAAAATATTTCATACAATGATTCTACTAGAGAGGTTATATGGAACATTGGTTCTGTCAAAGCAAATACTGGAGGAATAAATACTCGTGAAGCTATGTTCACCATATCTCTAACTCCATCACTATCACAAGTAGGAAGTACTCCACAGCTAATGAAAGAGGTTTATATTTCAGGGACAGATGCTTTTACTGGTGGTACGGTAAGTGGTAAGTATATGTCCATTAATACCTTACTCTTTGGAGACCCAAACTTTAAAAATGGCTACGAACGTGTTATACAGTAGTATAAGTAGTTATTGATTAATAATTAATTCAAATAAAGAAATGCAAGAAAAAGATGAAAAATTAATGGAAAAAGTTATATCACTCTGCAAAAGAAGGGGGTTTATTTATCCTGGGAGTGAGATCTATGGTGGTCTTGCTGGTACTTGGGATTATGGGCCTTTGGGTGTATCCCTTAAGAATAATATCAAGAATTCCTGGTGGAAGAAATTTGTGGACGGAAGAGAGGATATGTACGGAGTAGATGCAGCTATCATAATGAATCCATCAGTTTGGAAAGCTTCTGGTCATGTAGATACTTTCTCTGATCCATTAGTGGAATGTACGAAATGCAAGAGACGTTTCCGTGAAGATCAACTCAAAGAAAAAGGAAAGTGCGATGATTGCGGAAGTCCCGTAGGTGAAGCCAAGCAATTCAATATGATGTTTCGTACACAGATTGGCGCTGTTGAAGATTCTTCATCCACAGTGTATCTTCGTCCAGAGACAGCTCAAGGAATGTTTGTGAATTTCAAAAACATTGTTGACTCTTTTCATCCTAAGCTTCCTTTTGGAATGGGACAGATTGGTAAAGCATTTAGAAATGAGATAACTCCTCGAGATTTCATCTTTCGTGTACGTGAATTTGAACAAATGGAGATTGAATATTTTATAAAGGAAGAATGGTGGGAAAAATATTTTGAATATTGGCACGATGAAATGATAGAGTGGATGGAAAGTATCGGTGTTGATATGAATAGAGTTCATGAACTTGAAGTTGAGAAGGAAGATTTGGCTCATTATTCAAAACGCACCATAGATTTTGAATTTGATTTCCCATTTGGTAGGAAGGAACTTTATGGACTTGCATATAGAACTGATTTTGATTTGAGTAAGCACAATTTGATTTACCAAGACGAAGAAACGAATTCTAAATTAGTTCCTCATGTTATTGAACCTACTTTTGGTGTTGACCGTAGTGTTCTCGCTTTGCTTGTAAGTAGTTATAAGGAAGATGAGAGTGGCGAAGAATCAAGACCTTACCTATCTTTCAAACCATCGATAGCTCCTGTTATTTGTGCAATTTCTCCACTACTCAAGAATAAGCCAGAGCTTCGCGATTATGCTCGTGTAGTTTATGGTAATTTAAAAAATGAATTTGGTAGAGTTATGTGGGACGACAATGGCAATATTGGTAAGAGGTATAGAAGACAAGATGAGATAGGTACCCCTTGGTGTATAGTTATCGACTTTGACACTCTTACTGACGGCTCTGTTACTATTCGTGATCGTGATACTGGCAAACAAGAGAGAATCAAAAAAGAAGACATTATAGAGTATATAAAAGAGAGAATGAATTAATCAAAACCCCAGGTAACTCCTGGGATTTTGTTATTTTTAATCCCTTCAAAATGTGCTAGAATGACCTTATGCAAAAAGCTAAAAAGAAGATATATAAGAATGGTTTGCGTGTAGTAACAGTGCCAATGAAGGATAATCCTACAGTGACAGTACTTGTGCTTGTAGGTACAGGGAGTGATTATGAACCCAAGGATATAAACGGTATTTCCCACTTTTTGGAACATATGTGCTTCAAGGGTACAGTGAAGCGTCCTAAGGCTATAGATATAGCTCACGAGCTAGATTCTTTGGGTTGCCAATACAACGCCTTCACTGGTTCTGAGTATACAGGATACTATGCAAAAGGTGATGCGAAGAATTTTCGGCAGATGTTTGATATTGTGACAGATATTTATCTCAATTCCACTTTCCCTGAATCTGATATGGAAAAAGAAAAAGGAGTGATAATAGAGGAAATAAATATGTATGAAGATATGCCAGCATCTTTAGTTCAAGATTTATGGAGTGAAGTTCTCTATGGCGATCAACCTTCAGGGAGAAGCACATTAGGTACAAAAGAAAATATAGGGAAAATGATTCGTGATAATTTTATTGAGTACAAGAAAGCTCATTATGTCGCAGAGAATACAGTTGTAATAGTAGCAGGGAATATCACAAATGAAGAAGTGTATAAAGAGATAGGAAAAAGTTTTAAAGATATCAAA
The DNA here is from genome assembly GCA_021831595.1 of bacterium. GTDB lineage: Bacteria > Patescibacteriota > Minisyncoccia > Phycocordibacterales > UBA9973 > UBA8515. The sequence goes on along the minus strand of JAKBMK010000001.1, from coordinate 11,811 downwards.
GTTGGTAAAAGTGGCAAAAAACCAAAAACCAAAGATACACAAACTAAACCAGAAATATTAGTAAAATTCAAGGAGACGGATCAAACACATTTTGTTTTGGGGGTTCGATCTTTTGATATTTTTAATAAAAATAATGTAGCTGTATCAATGCTTTCTTATGTCCTAGGTGCCGGTATGAGCTCGAGACTTTTCACGAAGCTTCGTGAAGAGATGGGCGTTGCTTATTATGTGAGGGCTCTCAACAGTCCGTCTCTTGATCACGGCTCTTTCCAGATTTCTGCAGGGGTGAACAATGAGAGGGTATTAGAAGTTATAGAGGAAATTATCAAGGAATGTAATTTATTGATAAAAGAAAAGGTTAGTGATAAAGAATTAGAGAAGGTTAAATCTTTAGTTATTGGGCATACTAAAATGTCTCTTGAATCAACCGATGATGTTGCTAACTTTTACGGAGGACAGGAACTCTTGAAGAAAGAAATAAAGAACTAGAAGAAAAAATAAAAGAAATCAAAAAAGTTACAGCAGCAGATATCCAAAAAATGGCTAAACTTATCTTCAAAACAAATAATTTGAACTTAGCTGTGATTGGTCCTTATAAAGAAAAGGAGCAGTTTACTAAAATTCTCCATTTCTAGTAAATAACTTTAATTTTTGGTAATATATAGCTATGAGTGAAGAACGCAAAAATAATATAAATATTAGCATTTCGACGGGGACTCTCATAAGGATTTTGATAGTTGCTGGTCTTGTGTTTGTTTCTATTAAATTATTTAATATTATTTTGATAGTTCTTACTTCCATTGTCATAGCTTCTTTTATAGAAAGAGCTGTTACGAAGCTAAAGAAATACATAAAGAATAGAGTTTTCGCCGTTTTTCTTATATACATAGCTACGATTGCCGTCCTCGTTGGTTTAGCCTCGGTTTTCATTCCCGTATTCGTAGAAGAAATGTCTACACTTGTTTCCTCGTTAAGTCAGTATATTCCAAATGGTAGTTTGCTTAATACATTCCAGCCTGGATCAATCGAAGGAGCAAAGGGAGTTGTAAATACGATTTCTTCCAATGGTTCTATTGGTGACTTAATCAATAGTACTCAGACATTAGCAAATAATCTTTCTGGAGGGCTGTTCAATGTCTTCAGTTCAGTCTTCGGTAGTTTGTTCAATCTAGTTCTCATTGTCATTATTTCATTCTATTTATCTATCAAAGAAAAGGGTATCGAGAATTTCCTTAGAGTTATTATTCCAGATGAAAGCGAAGAATACATTATAGACTTGTGGCAACGTACAGAACACAAGATTGGACTTTGGATGCAGGGTCAAATGTTGATCGGTCTTATCATTGGTATTTTGACTTATTTAGGTCTAACTATATTAGGAGTAAAATATTCTCTTGTCCTTGCTATTATTACTGGTATCTCAGAATTAATACCGTTTGGTATATATTTGGCTGTTATTCCTGCGATAATGTTTTCTTACTTAGATGGCGGAGTTACTTTGACACTACTCACATTAGCTTTATATTTCATCCTACATCAGTTCGAAGCTTATCTTATCTATCCATTGGTCATAAAGAAAGTTATAGGCATTTCACCACTCGTCATCATTTTATCAATACTTATCGGTTGGCAATTAGCTGCCTTTTGGGGTGTAATTCTCGCTATTCCTTTTGCTGTATGTTTATTTGAATTCCTCGATGATTTAGAAAAGAAAAAGGTTTTAGCTAAGGATAACTAATTATGTCTAAAACATTTTATCTCACCACTACGCTTCCGTATGTAAATGCACCACTTCACATGGGGCATGCACTTGAGTTCGTACGTGCCGACACGATTGCTCGTTACAAAAAGCTTAATGGGTATGATGTTTATTTCAATACTGGTACCGACGAACATGGAATGAAAATCTACGAGAAAGCCAAGGAACAAAATCTGGAAGTTCAGAGTTTCGTTGATCAAGGTTTTGTAGTTTTTAAAGAACAACTCAAAATGTTTGGAGTATTAGAAGACATTCATTTTATTCGCACAACAGACAAGAATCATATAGAGTCAGCTCAAGAATTTTGGAAAAAGGTAAATGAGAATGGATATATTTACAAGAAAACTTATGAAGCCAAGTATTGCATAGGTTGTGAAAGTGAGAAGACAGACTCAGAGCTTATAAACGGGGAGTGCCCATTACATCCAGGTCAGGAGTTGAAACTTATCAATGAAGAAAATTATTTCTTCAAGTATTCTTTATTTGGTGAGAAGCTTTTGAAATTCTATGAAGAGCATCCTAATTTTGTTGTGCCTGATTTTCGTCTAAATGAAATCAAGAATTTTGTAAATGGTGGTCTACAGGATTTTTCTATTTCAAGATTAAAGGAAAAGATGCCGTGGGGGATACCAGTACCCGGGGATGATACCCAGGTGATGTATGTTTGGTTTGATGCGCTTGTGAACTACATCTCTACGCTTGGTTGGCCTAATAATAAAGATAATTTTGAAAAGTATTGGATGAATGGTAATCCAACGCAATACTGTGGTAAGGATAATACTCGTTTCCAGGCTGCAATGTGGCAAGCAATGCTTATGGCTGCAGATGTTCCAAACTCACATCAAATAATTGTGAATGGGTTTATTACAGGGGAGGGGGGAGTTCGGATGTCGAAAACATTAGGTAATGTAATAGATCCTAGAGACATAGTAAAAGAATATGGTACAGACGCACTTCGATACTTTCTTCTTCGAGAAGTTGGAAGTTTTGAAGACAGTCCCTTTACACTTGAGAGATTCAAGGATGCTTATAATTCAGGATTAGCAAACGGGTTAGGTAATTTGACTTCTCGTATTATGACCATGGCTGTTAGTTATGGTGTAAAACTTTCAGATGATGATTTGAAAATTAAGTACTATACGGAGTTGGTTTCAGATTTAGAAAATTTTGATATAAATAGATTTATTAATTTTGTTTGGTCCAATTTGAAATCTCTTGATGAATATATCCAAAAAAATGAACCATTCAAAAAAATTAAAATAAATAAAGATGAAGCGGAAAAAGATGTTTATTATTTACTCTTACACTTGTATGGCGCAGCTCTTGCTATAGAGCCAATGCTTCCAGAAACTTCTTTAAAAATTCAAGAGTTGATTAGGCAAAATAAAAAGCCAGAAACTCCATTATTTTTAAGAAAAGAATAAAGTAGACGAAAAGAAACCGGCACATATGTCCGGTTTTCTTTATTTCGTTAATGAGATAACTTTATATTTATGCACCCACAATTCTTTTTCTTTTTGCGAGCATATATCTATTATATTACCATCATTTAAGATGTAGTAGACAGATTTTTCGCCCATGGCAACAGCTTCTGTCTCTGAAGGAAGACTAATGAAGTTTAACTTTTCGTTTCCAGCACAGACAATTGTTTTCTTCAAATCGATATCAAACATGGCACTGGTTTTATCAATTGTGCCTGTTTTGAAAAATTTGAATAGTTCTTTGTTGGGGAAATCTCGTTGAGCTTTGCTTGTGACATTTATGACTTTCATTGTCTCTTTTAACGACAGAATTGTTCCTAGATACTCACTTCCGTAATTTATCTGTATAAACTCGTAATTTATAATTCCAGCATCATTCTCTATTGGTATTAGCCACGAGTCATGATTTAGAATAATTTCTTCCTTAGTAAATGGTACGGGTATCACTTTTTCTAGGCCAATTTCTTTGCTAGAGATAAATTTCTCACCGAGTATTTGTTTTGCTTCAAGCTCTGTTGCATTTTGAGCTCGGCATTGGAAATACAGCAAAATCAAAAGAAGTACTATAGTTTTTTTCATTTTCTATTTATTATTTAGTTGGAACTAGGTTGCTTTTTATTTAAACACAACTATATAACAAATATAGAAATAAGTCAAATTTTAAGCATATTTTAGCTATTTGTATAAATTACTCATTATTGTTACAATTAGCTTATTAATACTTATTAAATTACTTATTTTATGTCAGATTTTATTGTTACGCCAATCTTGTTGCATTATGAATTTCTAGACGAACTAGTTAATGAAGCTCTTGTCTGTTCAGGTTTAGATATTAAAGACGATGAAGAGAAATATAAAGAGTTCAAGATGTCTATATTTTTTAATTTTAATCAATATCTAAATGACCGTATGATGCTACTTCCTGATAATGAGGGGGAAGAATTATTGAATAAAGTTGCTCCGATGATAGAGAAAATGAACGAAGAAGAGACTATAAAGATTTTAAGTGATCATTCTGATCTTTTGAATCAATCCAAGGGTAAGTTTTTGAATATTATTAAAAATCTTAAAAAATAAATTATATGAATTTCGGAAAAATATTTAATTATCCTCCAGCCAAGAAAACAGACGAGAAGAGTGAAGTAAAAAAAGCAGAAGGAATTTCTTCGATAGGAAGTCTCGATGATGCATCTTTTGATGTTTTTCTTAGTAAAGTACAAAACGGAGAATTTAGCGCTACAGAATTAAAACAAATGGGTTTCAGTGTTTCTGATTTTAAGAAAGAATGGATCAAGAGTGGGGAAGTAAGTGAATTCGACAGGGAGTCTGCTGAAGCATTTAATGCAAATGTGTCAGAAGAGGCAGAGGCTAAAGGTAGTGTGATGAGTATAATGAGAAAAGCATGGGAATCTAGAACTCTAAGAACTCTTTTTGCTATTGCTGTTTTTACAGGTAAATTTAGTCCTGCTCATGGTTCTACTCATACAGTTCAAGATGCCAATCAGAATCATATGGAGACAAGTATAAAATCAAGCAACGATGGTAATGATGGGAACTATGATACGTCTTCACATTTTGCGAAAATAAAGAAAGGTGGGCACGATAATATTAGTATGGCTGGCCTTAAATTCAAAGAAGCTCCAATTCAAAATTTTTCAGATGAGGAGGCACAGAAGATAAATCATGATTATGAGAATTTTGTGAAGACTCTTAAGTTTGATAAATACGGAGATATTACGGAGAATCCTATTACTAAAACTGTTGATAGTGATAGTAAAAAAATTGAAGACATTAAAAATTCCTTGCATAATGATTTTGAGAAAATTACCTCAAGTGAATTGAAGGCTGTCTCTGTACTAGATGTCACAAACAGTTTCAAGATAGACAATGCAAGTATCACAGGCAATGATTTGGCCAAGATTATTTCAGAGATTGATAATATGCTTAGCAAAATCAATCATGATAACGTTAAAAGCTTTTTAGAAAAAGAGAAGATTGTCTCTGCTTCAAGTAGTCCTGAAGCGACGAAGTATAAAGCAGCAGACAAGAATGCTGCTCCTACTTTAGAAAACAATAAGCAGTTATCATTAGACAGAGCAAATGAGTTTATAAAGATTTATAAATCAGCAGTTGATAGTTATGATTTTTCTAAGTCTGGTTTATCAGCGGAAGAAATAGAACAAGTCAAACACGCAGAAGTGAAAGTAGATATCCCAGAGAAAGGATATAAATCAATATCAGAGCTATCAGATATAAATCCTAATACTGGTGAAAAGTATACAGATAAAGAAGCAGAAGAATTGAAAAAGACCAATTATGAAGAGTACATGAAACTTTCTGATAAATGCAGAGAGGTCAAAGCTAATTTCATGGTGGACAATAAAGTCGTTACTGAAAAAGTGGCAGAGAAAATATCACCAATGGAAGCTCACAAGAGCCCTTGGAGTATAGATAGAACTTATCAAATACACGAAAAGTTAGTTGACTTGATGGCAAAATATGACCATGTTGTGCATGCTGCTGACGATAGTGAAACTATGAAAGAAAGTAAGGAAGAGATAGCTAAAATAATGGTTAAGTTTGGAGGTGACACAGAAAAAGATTCAAATCGAGACATAAAAATGTATTCTTTTTCAGATAAAATTGGTGTAATGAAACAGCTCCATAGTTTTAAAGAAGCGGGAGAAGCAATGAATAATTTACAAACTACAGGTGGGTCATTTGAAAGGTCTGCTTATGCTGGGCATCAAGCTTTTGAGGATTCTAAAATCGGAGAGGAAAAGGGAAGTAAACTAATGTTGATTAGCACAGACGAAGCGATTAAAGCTACATATGAAGACGTAAAACAGCTTTATGAAGAGGCTCATGCAAAAGGGGTTGATGTTTATTATGTGTTGGAAAATGTAAATAAATCACAATATTTTGAAGCAGCGGTAGTATCATTAGATGTAATAAAAGTTGAATTTGATAAGATCTATAATAAAATTGCTAGTGATGCAATAAAATTGATTAATTCTAATGAAAAAGTTTTAAAATCTAATTATCCAAAGGGTTATTTTAAGCATGGAGTAATTGAGGAATCACAGAAGGAAACATTAGCTAAAAAAAGTGAAGTATTAAATTTATCTGAAGCGATGCTCAGATTGAGTCGTTTTGATGTTAAAGCTGATAATGGTGAAGTTAAAGGTATCCTTATGTCTGATTACTTGTAATCTGTATTCTAATCACTAATGCCTAAGTATATAGACATACATGCTCATACGAATTTCAAAGCATTCGAAGAAGATCGAGATGCGGTTATTAAGCGTGCGCTAGACAACGACACTTTCGTTATAAATATTGGTACACAGTATGATACTTCCAAGAAGGCTGTAGAGATGACGAATGAATACAGCGAAGGCGTGTATGCTACTATCGGCCTTCATCCTATACATACCGATGCTTCATATCATGATGTAGAAGAACTAGGTGAAGAGGGGAAGGAGTTCGTCTCTCGTGGAGAGATTTTTGATAAAGATAAATATAAAACATTAACAAAATTAGGAAAGGTGGTAGGAGTAGGAGAGTGTGGACTAGATTATTACCACATGAATGCTGACACAGTGGCCAATCAGAAAGTAGCCTTCATTGGTCAGATAGAGCTTGCTAGCGAACTGGGATTACCTCTAATGCTTCACATAAGAAACAACGAAGAAGACTTAACTACAAATGCTTATAGAGATACACTAGAAATTTTGAAAAAACATAATGACACATTTTCTGCAGGTGCAGAAAATGTGTCACATGATAAAAACTTGAAAAATAAAACAAGGGGGGTGGTGCACTTTTTTGCGGGAACGCTCGAGAATGCGAGGGCATTTATAGATTTCGGTTTTTATATTTCTTTTGCTGGAGTTATTACATATCCACCAAAGAAAAATGATCCTAGAAAAATAAATTACGAAGAAATAATCAGAGAGCTTCCGCTTGATCGGATAATGGCAGATACAGATAGTCCATATGTGGCCCCAGTACCACACAGAGGGAAGAGAAATGAACCTGTCTATGTGAAGGAAATTGTTGCCAAAATCGCTGAAATCAAGGGTTTGGAAAAAGAAAAAGTTGCTGCTCAGATTGTTCTAAATATAAAAAATCTCTTCAAGGTTTAAAAAATTTCAGCTAGGCCTTGCCTAGCTGAGTAGATTTGATATTATATTAAGTATGTCAATCAGAAAAGTAAAATTTGTTTCCGGGGAATATTATCATGTGTATAATCGTGGTAACAGTAAACAAAAGATTTTTCATGACGAAGAAGATTATTTACGATTTATTGCACTTTTATATGCTTGCAATCAAAAAGGATATTTGAAGGTTGGCAATTTAACTAAAGGTCAGACTTTGTATGATATTGAAAGAGGAAAACCAATAGTAAGTATCGGGGCTTATTGCTTGATGCCAAATCATTTTCATATATTAATTACACAGACTGATAAAGAAGATATAAGTAATTTTATGCAAAAATTAAGTACTGCATATTCTATGTATTACAATAAGAAATATAAAAGAACAGGAAGTTTATTTGAAGGGAAGTTCAAATCAGAACATATAAATAAAGATCGCTATTTTAAATATTTGTTCTCGTATGTGCATTTGAATCCTGTAAAATTGATAGAAAAGGATTGGAAGGTTGTAGGAATTAAGAATATAAAGGGCGTTATTGATTATTTGAATAATTATCAATATTCAAGTTACTTGGATTTTATGGGAGAAAAAAGAATCCAAAATATTATATTAAATAGAGGATCTTTCCCAAAATATTTTTCTAGAGAAAAGACTTTTAAGAACGAAATTTTTGAGTGGTTAGGGTATAATGATATTCTCAGCTAGGCAAGGCCTAGCTGAAGTTTAGTTATCCACAGTTTCTTTCAAAAACTGTGGATTTTTAGTTGTATTTTACCAAAAAATTTGAGATAATATAGTTGTGGAATATACACAAAAAATAATTTCACAGTTCAAAAAATCAAATAGACATAAACTTTCATGGATTCTAGTAATTCTAGTATTTTTTTGTGCTCCAAACACTATTTTTGCGAGTGGATTAAGTGAATACACCGACAGATTCGGTAATGGGGTACTTGTCGGATTTGATTATTCGGTAGATAAACTAGGTTCATATCTAACTACATACAAGCAAGGAGCTAGTAAGGTTAACATTGTTGTTTCAAAAACACTAGAGAAGACAGGGAATTCCGCTTCTGTCATTGGAGATGATATAAATTATGCTTGGAATTATATTAAAAGTTTGTTTAAATCAAATACCAAAGAAATAGTAAATAAGGTAGAGATAAAACTAAATACTCCAATTAAAACACAAACTCAAACCAGCATAAGACAAGGTCTTACACAGACTACTACTGACTCAGTTTCTACCCCTACAGTATCTAAGACGAATACAGACCAACCAATAACTAAGATATTAACTCCTGCTACCATAATTCAAAGAATCACCGAGCATCCTCAAACGACCATTATCAATCAAACTGACCCTAATTTACTAGAGAGAATCAGAGGTGTAGAACTAGCTATCTTAAGAAACATCAACTTCAATTCAAATCAAACAGACAGAGTATATGAATCAGTCGGTAAGAATATCAATGAAACTTTTGACTCTATTACCGAGAATGGAATTCTCAATAATCCAACTCTAAACAATGCCACGTTTGCCAACTTCACTTCTTCTGGCAACGCTATATTCACCAAGGCGCCAACTCTCGCTCATGTCTTCTCGCCAACATGGCCTCTAGGCACATCAAATGTTTCTGATGCGACTTTATACATCAATCCAGATTCTTCAGTTGTGAATGGTAATTTGATTGGTGCTGCGGTAAATGATGTAGTAAAGTTTTTGGTAGATAGTGAGGGTACTATATATGCAAACAATGTAGTACTTACAGGGTCTATCTCAAGTGGAGCAAACACGATGGCAAGCCTTCATGTCTTAGACAACACGACACTCGGAGATGCAGGAACGGATACCATTACCATTAATGGGGCAACGACTGCTAATATCTTCAGCTCAAGTGGGGCGACAATTACAGGAGGAACTATTAATAATAGCACCATCGGTATTACTACTCCTGTCGCCGGTAACTTCACAACTATCGGAGCGACTACTCAAGGAACAGGAGCATTCACAACTTTAAATATTACAAATGGTTATCTTTCTATTCCTACCAATACCACGACAAGTATCGTAACTATTGATGGAGCTCAGACCTTAACAAACAAGACGATTGTTGCAGGGAATAATACGATTTCAGGTATTACTAATGCCAATCTTTCAGGCACAGCCGGCATCACTAATGCTAATCTCTTAAATTCTACTATCAGCGGAATACCTCTGGGTGGAACTCTCCCCAGCCTTACCTTTGGTACTCACATGACAGGTGTTTCTTATAATGGCAGCACAGGAGTAACTATCGCGACTGATGCGACTGATGCCAATACTCCCTCCACAATCATTTCAAGAGATGCATCTGGTAACTTCTCAGCTGGAGCAATTACTTCTAGTAGTGTGTTAATCGGCAATTCAAATTGGTATCAAGCTAGAAATACAAGTAACAATCCAATAAATATATTGGGAATAAATTCTGCAAATCAAGTAATCTTGCAATCAATCATCAATGGATCACCCATGAGGATTATAAGTGCCAGCGGTGTAAATTTTGAAGTTGCTGGTGGGGATGTGAATGCTGTGATAACAGCTGCTGGTAACATGGGGGTTGGAACATGGAATCCTGGCACCAAGCTTGATGTTGCTGGAGGGTCAATCCGAACAGACAATCAACTCATCTCTACTGTTGCCATCGGCACAGCGCCACTCGCTGTAACTTCGACAACGGTAAACGCAAACTTAAATGCTGACTTACTCGATGGCCAGCACGGATCATACTATGCGACAGCAGCAGGCTACATCCCTTACACTGGTGGAACTTCCAACGTAAATCTTGGTATTCACAATCTTACAGTCGATACCAATTCTTTGTTTGTGGATAGTGTGAATCATAGAGTGGGAATTGGAACAACGAGCCCTGGGGTAAAATTAGAAGTTTCTGATTCTTCAAATACATCACTTGATATTAGTAGTACATTAAATAGTACTTGGGCAATTGGACAAGTAAAAGGAGCTTTAAATTTTTATAGTGCAGATGCTTCTGGTACAGGACCGGGAAATGCTGGTTGGTTAAAATTGGTTGTTGCAGGTGATATTAGCGGGGCGACTAATGATATGATATTTGGAACTGCTGTAAATGGAGGAGAAGCAACAGAAAAAATGAGAATAACAGGTGGCGGCAACGTCGGCATCGGGACGACGGGGCCGGGGGCAAGATTAGATGTTTTATCTTCGGGCACAGGAGATGGAACAACTATTGGATTTTTTAGACGCTCTGATTCTCAAAATTCTGTAGTGATAAATAATGCAACTACAGCCACACTTGGTGGCACACAGGTTCTTGACGTTGGTGCTTCTGCGGGAGGAGTGTCAGCAGTATTCAACGGCAACGTCGGCATCGGGACGACGAATCCTGGGATATATAAATTGAATGTATCTGGAGTAGGAGCAGACGCGACAACAAGACAATTAATTAGAGATACTGGTACAAATAGTCAGGCAATTTTGGAATTACAAAATGATGCAAGAACTTATGCTATTAAAGTTGATGGAGCTAATCAGACAGATGACATGTTTAAGATTTATGACGGAACTGCAAGTTTAGATAGGTTCGTAATAAATAGCAGCGGCAACGTCGGCATCGGGACAACGGGACCAAGTGCGGCTTTGGATGTATCGGGAACTACTGGCGGAATTTTTAGATATAGTTCAGCTAGTACATACTTTAATATTCTTCCTGCCGCTGCTAATGGTACAGTGGCTTTGAAATTTGGTGCAAATTCTGGAACTGCTCCAGATTTGGCATTTAAAAATGATGCCAGTGCAGAAATAATGAGACTTACAAACAGTGGCAACGTCGGCATCGGGACGACGGGGCCGGGAAATAAACTTGATGTTAATGGAGTGGTAAGAGCATACGGTACATCTTTTGCATCTTCTGGTGCAGGGGTTGAGTTGGGTTATGATACAGCGACAGATAAAGGATTTGTCTATTCTACTAATAGAACAGCGGGGCAATATAAGTATCTCGATATTGAAGGAACACCGATTGTCTTAAATGCACAACAGAACGGCAACGTCGGCATCGGGACGACGGGTCCTGCGGCTACACTTGATATAGCAGGAGCTACCACAGTCAGCGAAAATATTCTAAATATTGCCAATACGGCGGGAAGTTATAAATGGACTTTTAGAAATGCCGGTAATCCTACTACAAGAATCAATCTTTATGGTTACAATTCGGCAGGAGCATTAACAACTAATATAAGTCCTGATGGGGACAGTTATTTAAACGGAGGCAACGTCGGCATCGGGACGACGGCACCGGGGTATAAACTTGATGTTGTTGGCTCAATTAATGCTTCAAGTTGGTATAGTGTAGCAAACAACACAGGTTATACCGTGAGAAATGCAGCTAA
>JAKBMK010000027.1:4060-5486 GCA_021831595.1 bacterium | reverse complement strand
TTTTGGAATTAGTAGACGATCAACTGGAGCTGATTAAAGAGACCGATTCACTGAAATATACTAAATTGAAAATAGAAGGTAATGAAGATGACATTCAAACCTTCTCTCCATCTCAAATAATTGCATATGATAAATGCCCGTATTTTTACCGACTTAGAGAAAATTGGGGATATTCTGCTTCGCTTGATCCCGCATTAGGTTATGGGAAAAGTCTTCATTATTGTCTACATGAGATAAGTGATCTACTAAAAGGCGGTAAACCAACAAATACTGCTGTTGATCTTGCAATAAGAGAAAAGTTTCATCTTCCATATGCAGATGATAAACTTAGAGAAAGAATGCAGAGGAGCGCGACAAAAACACTAAACAAATTTGCAAGTGACCGCAAGGCAGATCTACTCAACATAGAAGAAGTTGAAGCACGATTAGAGTTTCCGCTTCAAAATGCAAATATTGCTGGAAGAGTAGACGTAATAATACGTAAAAATAGTGACGACGAAGTTGAAGTGAGAGATTACAAAAGCTCTGAAGAAGCGACTACGTCTGACGAATCTGCATTTCAAGTAAGACTTTACGCACTTGGGCTAGGAAAGATAGGTAGAAAGGTGACTTCTGGATCACTTGCATTTTTGGACAAAAATGAGATAAAACCAGTAACAGAAACTGATAAAAAGACATTTGTGTCAGAAGGTCTTCTAGACAAAGCCGAGGAGCATGCAACTAAATCAATAGATAAGATAAAACAATATGATTTCAAAGCAAAACCATCAGCATTTTGCAAAAAGTGTGATTATAATAAGATTTGCTGGACAACAAAGTGATTATATGGATAAAAATACCAAAAAAAATATTATAGAATTAATAGAAAGAGGCGAGTCTCTACCGCTTGAATATGAGGGAGAGCTTTTCCCTACAACAAAAAAAGAAGTTGAACTAAAATATGCTGGTAAAGAGCGAGAAGAAACTATACTTAATGATACAATGTCAGTTCCCTTCCAAGCCGTCAAACACTTTGGTAAAATTGATAATGGCGAATGGGCAAACATGCTAATTTTTGGAGATAATCTTCAGGCATTAAAACATTTACTTAAATTGAAAGAAGAAGGCAAACTTAGAAATCCAGACGGATCAGATGGGATAAAACTTATTTATATTGACCCCCCTTTTGCTACCCAACAAGATTTTGAAGGATCAAAAGAACAAAAAGCTTATAGTGATAAAATAGCTGATGCAGAGTTTTTGGAATTTCTAAGGAAAAGATTAATAATACTTAAAGATCTGCTAACAGATGACGGTTCAATTTTTGTGCATCTTGATTATCGAACTGTCCACTATGTCAAAATCTTAATCGATGAAGTATTTGATAAAAATAATCTTGTAAACGAGATTATCTGGGCATATAGAATACAAGGTATTAGTAGAAGTT
>JAKBMK010000027.1:0-4050 GCA_021831595.1 bacterium | reverse complement strand
AAAACCTCTAAATTTATCTTTGAAAAAGAAAGAGAAAGAAACCCTTACGAAAAACCATTTATAGATACTAAAGTTGATACGCCACAAATAAGCCTTTCAGAAAAAGAAAAAAGTAATTTAATCGAACTAATAAAAAATGAAAAAATATTTCCAGATAAATATAAGGATATTCTATTCAATAAATACTATAGTGACGTTTTAGTAAGGGATGTGTGGGACTGTGACTATACAAAACCTTTTATTAGTGGATCCTTAGAATATGTTGGTTATCCAACTCAAAAACCAGAAGGTTTGTTATCGAGAATATTAAAAAATAGTACTAAAGACGGAGATATTGTTCTTGATTGTTTTGCTGGTTCTGGAACAACAGGAGTTGTGGCTGAGAAACTTGGCAGAAAATGGATTATGGTAGATTCCGGTAAGTTAGCAATATATACGATTCAAAAACGCATGATGGATCTTAAAGAGGATATTGGTAATGTCGCTGGTAAGCCATTAAAACACAAGCCATTCATATTATATCATGCTGGACTTTATAATGATGGAAAGCTTCTCCAACAAATGAAAAGTGATGAATATAAAGACTTTGTTCTTGAACTTTTTAGTTGCCAAAAAGGTGATCATAAAATTAATGGTATGTCTATGCAAGGTACGTTGAACAACTATTCTGTTATGGTCTTTGACAAAGAGAACTTTTTGACCTATGATTTTATTGATGATCTTCACAAAATAGTTGGGTCTTCTATAAAAGACCAACTTTATTTAATTGCTCCAGTTGGCGTAGTTGGTTTTAATGAGGATTATGTGATACGTGGCAAAATCAAATATGTTGTTCTACGCATACCTAACTCAATTATTGAAATGATAAAAGATAAAAAATTCACGAAATTAAAACAGCCACGAAGCGTATCTGATATCAATCATACAATCGATGCAGTTGGATTTGATTTTGTTTATCCTCCAAAAGTAAAAACTAAGTATTATACTGAAAAACCTAAAGGGAAGCTTATCGATCGTGAATATGTCATAGAAATTGAAGAATTTGAACCAATTCAACTTGGGATGAATGTGGTAGAATTTAAAGATTCACGTGCAGAAAGTCTTGCTACGGTCATGATAGACTTTAATTATAATGGCGATATTTTTAATCTAAGCAAGCACGCATTTGGTGATCAAATAACTAAAGACGGTTTTAGATTGACATGGGATGAGGAGATCGGCGATAAGATCATGATCATCTATATCGACATTTTCGGTAACGAAAAACGAGAAGTTGTATCAAAAAAGGACTTTGCGAGGAGATAATTTGCCTATAGAGAAAAGAAATTTAGCCCCAGAGGATCTCGTTCTAAAACTTAATGATAAGGCAAATGAATTAGATATCTCAGAGTATGAAGATTTTATCTTTGAGCTTTGCGGAGACAGGTGGGAATTTCAGAAAGAAGCAATTAGAATTGTGATAAAATATTATCTCTCGAAAGTTTACACAAATTCCAAGCAGTTGTTGAAAGAGGTATATTCACACAACGAAGCAATGAAAGAATTTGGCGATGAGAATATTTTTCTTCAGAATCTGCCATTTCCAGATAAACTTTCGTGTACTGTTGATCTAGCTACAGGTACTGGGAAAACTTGGGTAATGTATGGTGTTGCTAGAATTCTTCTAGCTGAGGGATTTGTTGACCAGGTCTTAATTCTATGCCCTGGTAGAACAGTCAAAGAAGAGCTTCTTAAAAAGTTTAACCGTTTTAATCAAAATGCTACTCTAACCGATTCATTACCCAAAAGATCAAAAATTCGCTTACCTGCCATAAAACAAGCTAACGAAACGATAGAAAAGGGAGATATCTGTATAGACAATGTTCATAAAACTTACGATCATGTGAGTTCTTCGATTAGTGATAGCCTCATAGGAAAAGGTGCAAGAACACTTATAATAAACGATGAAGCACATCATATCTTAAATCCTAAGGAATCGGAAGATAAAACTTCGATGATAGAATGGAAGAGTTTTCTAATAGATCCGCGGTATAAATTCAACTATATACTAAACTGTACAGGAACACCATATAAAGGGGATAGTTATTTTAATGATGTGATATATCGTTTTTCTATACGCAATGCCATAAAAAAGAAGTTCGTGAAAGACATAAATTATCTGAAGAAAGACGAAACAAAAGATTGGAATCAGAAATGGAAAACAATTCTAACTAATCATGAGAAACTGAAGAAAGCTTATCCTAAAGCAAAGAAGCATATCACAATGGTAGTTACAAACAGTATACGGAATACAGATGCTCTGGCTGACGAAATAAAAACATTCTTATCTAAGAATACGCACTACCCAAAAGAACGAATTGGAGATATGGTCTTGCCAGTTACCTCTAGCCCAAACCATGAACATAACCGAGAGATACTTAAGACCGTTGACAATGAGCGCAATCCAGTCGAATGGATTGTGTCAGTGAGTATGTTGACCGAGGGCTGGGATGTAGCTAATGTCTTTCAAATTGTTCCACATGATAGTAGGGCATTCAATTCCAAACTCTTAATCTCACAGGTTTTGGGCAGAGGGTTACGTATACCTCCTGAGTATATTGGAGAACAGCCACAAGTTTGGATCTATAATCATGCTGCATGGAGCCCAAAAATAGACAACCTTGTTATGGAAGTTGCTGATATCAGCGAAACAATCAGAAGTAGTGTTATTAGCAATTCTAAATATAATTTTGATCTTCATAAAATGAGGATAGAAAAAAAGATATCAACAAAAAAGAAAGTTGAAGTAAAAACTACTCCTAAGTTACCAGAAAACTTTGGATTTATCACAACAAAAATCATGAAAGAACAGACATTCATAAATGTCAGAGAACGCAGAGAAACACATATCACAACGAATATCGGTGACCAAATTAAAAAATATACTATTGATGAGGCAACTAATGCAATTTTTACAAATATTTATCTCTTTGATAGAAGTGCAGGAACAGAACTAACAAAAAAAGTCTCAAAAGATTATATTCGCCAATTATTAAAAAAAGAGTTAAAGAAAATAGGTGAAGATACTGTTTCTGAAGAAAATCTTCAAAATGCTAAAGCATCATTTAATGTCCTTTTAAGGCAGTATACTGGGGTTTCGAGAATTGAAGACTTATATGGAAATATAGAGATATTAAATACTTCAAAAGCTCAAGATTCATTTCTGAGTGTAAGTTCATTTAAAAGATATGGGGGGTTAGTTACATCAAAAAATAATCTTAAAAAGATGAAAAAGGAAGATATAGAGGTGATAGAAAAATTAAAAAAAGAGAGTAAAGGTCTACGTCAAACAAATCTAGCAAATGAAAATTATGTATTTGCCAAAATATTGGATGATCTAGATGATGACGGATATCGCTCCCCATTAGATGTAACTTTGTTGAGTCATGAACCCGAACGTGATTTTGTAGAAATGCTTGTTAGGAATTATGTTAAATATATTGATGCGTGGTTTAAATCAAAAGACAATGGATTTTACTCGATCCCATATATATACCGTCCAGGCACACACTCATTACAAAAGGAATTTAACCCAGATTTCTTCATCAAAAAGGATAATAGAATGATAGTCGCAGAGATAAAATCTGAAGATGATAGTAGTGTAAAGAACAAAGACAAACTAGAAGGTACAAAGGCGTATTTTGAAGTATTAAACAAGAAACTAAGTGGGAAAACAGTCTATGAATTCTATTTTCTCGAGCCATCTGATTACACTAACTTTTTTGATAAAGTTATCGTAAATGGAAAGCAATTTAGAGGTTCATTACATGCACAGTTGGAGACTAAGACAAGGGCTGAACTCAAGGAGGGAAGATGATTAGACATTGTCATTTGTTTATGTCTTTCATACACATATACAAATGATTTGGCGAAAGGTTTTTATTTTTATAAAAACATGCTTTACGTCGGTAATGATATGGTAACGAAACGACCACCTATTACCTCTGATACTGCGGCCCTCTCGGGGCGTATGATTAAGTGGCAATGTGGCATATCTGTTGAAGTTGATGG
>JAKBMK010000032.1 GCA_021831595.1 bacterium | reverse complement strand
TTTTCATAACTTGTCATTCGTTTAAATTGTAATATCTGTATTATACACCAATACTTGAACATCCCGCTAACAACAAAATATGGCCGTAAAAACGGCCTATTTTGTTTTATAAACTATTGATTTGTTGTAGGAGATACGGATGTTTGTATCTTGTTCTTCCTGACTTTGTTAGCCTTCATTCTTTTATTTTGAGCTTTTTTGATGTTATCTTTAGCTCCAATTCTTTGGCCATCATTGTCGGGGTCAGAACCTGTAACTTTTGAAACATCATTGTCATTATCCTTATCTAGGTCTGATTGAGAAGCATTTTCAGGACGAGTCTTTAGCCCAAGCTCTTTTCTTATTGCATTAGCTTCTTTTATTTTACCTTCTTTGGCTAACCTCCAAGCTTCAGCAAATTTTGGAAAATTATCTTTAGTAATTAGAGGATCAACTTTTCCGGTCTTGCTCATAACAAGAGCCTTCCAAGCTTCAAAGTCTCCACTATTCATCACCTTTGTCATTTGTGTATCAAAGGAGCTACTGTATCCTGGACTCTTCTTGGAGAAATCTTGAGCAGCAAACGCTGTCCCAGACAACCCAAGCCCTAAGGTCAATGCTAATAATCCACTCATAATTAATGTGTTCCTATTTTTCATAAATTTTTAGTAATTACTTTGTTATTGATTCCAAAATAATTTTGTTTAGATACTTAATAAGTGTAAGAGATCGTCATCTCTTACACTTATAATACGCCGTCATTTATGATTTTATCTCAGACCTCTCCATGGACGTATTTCATCGGCATTAAAATTATTATTATCTATAATATCACCCATAATTTTTATCCTTTCACCAACTTCCATCTCTACCTTTCCACGGCTAGTAGAAGCTGTCGTATCTATAATCCAAACACCTCCAAATTCATCAATGACTTCTATTTCTCCATCGCTCACTCGTGTAATCTTACCAGAAAGTAAACCATCTTCTGGATGGGTCCAAACTTCATGTCTATTTAAAATTATATTTCGATACATAGGAGCAATGTCTGATAAAGATGTCTCGACTATATCTCCTACTCGACAAACATAAAATATAGTCCCAAAAATTATACTTGAAGCCATATAAGCTCCTACTACCACTATGATCGTATGACGATAACCAAGTAATGTTTTTCGATAATAATATTCGCCTAGAATAATAAAGATTATCAACGATATCAACCAAAAGTAAGGAAGAGTTCTTAATATGAAATTAAAACCAAATTTATTAAACAAATCCCAGTCATTGTTGAAAAGCCCAGATAGAACCAGAGAAAAAGTAAATGCGCCAATAATAAGAGAGATAACCACAGCCGACCAGAAAAGTACTTTTTTAATACTAAAAAACTTCTTAGAGATAGGCTTTAAACCTTCCCCTTGTATTTTTTCTAATACTATTTGGCTTATGTTTTTGTTTTCCATACTTTTAATAAATAAACCTAACTACGACTTTGCGTTAATTGTTAATTTTTCATACTCTTCCCTGAAGAGCTTCTTGCCTCTTAATATTAGATTGCCAACTGTACTAACCGGCTTTTTCAAAATATCTGATATCTCTACATAATCTTTCTCATCTAAAAAACGAAGAACTAAAACTTCTCGATACTTCTCGTCTAGTCTAGAAAGTGCTTCATCTATCATTTTACGATCAAACGTATTATCTATTTCTTTTGTCATATCAAACGATTCTCCAAACTTTTCTATATCGCCTACATCTAGATTGACAGAAGGCCTTGCGACTTTTTTCCTAATAGCACTTATAGTCTCGTTGTGAGCAATGCGATATACCCAAGAAGAAAATTGTAATTCTTTATCAAAACCATTCAGATTAAAGTATGTTTTAATAAAAACATCCTGTAGAACATCACTAGCATCTTCACGACTAAATTTAGAAATGCGCATTATATACCGAAGAAGTTTGTCTTCGTATCTGTTTGAAAGACACAAAAAATGATCAGAATTCTCTAGGGACATTCCGACGAGTTCAACATCTGTCTTTTCTCTACATGAACTGTGATCAATCATATATAGTATTATACCTTTAATACGCAAAAGAAGTGAATTTTATTGCAATTTATGCTATACTCCCCCTTATGCATCATAAAACACAAGGGAATAAATCAGTTGTGGCGGCACTATTAGGAAATACCTTCGTTACAATTATCAAGAGTATTATAGCTATAATCTCAGGCTCAGCCAGTATGTTTGCAGAAAGTGTCCACTCTTTTGCTGATACCTTGAATCAATCTCTCCTACTCATAGGACTCAAAAGATCTAAAAGACCAGCAGATGATATCCATGGCTACGGCTACGGTATTGAAAGATTCTTTTGGTCACTCATTTCGGCATGCGGAATTCTCTTTATTGGAGCTGGAGTCACTGTATACCACTCGATTGATTCACTATTAAAACAAGAATCAAATACCGTAAATCATTTCAGTTATTTTACTGTACTTATATTATGTATTGCATTTGTAGTAGAAGGAGTAACTTTACTAATAGCTATCAAAGAACTAAAAGGTAAAGAAAAATTATCAAAAGAAATTTTCATCAATGCTGACCCTGTTACTCTGGCTGTGGTCTATGAGGATAGTGCTGCTGTTCTCGGTGTCTTGGTGGCACTTGGGGCACAAGGGCTAATGTATATAACTGACAATAATGTATATGACTCTATTGGAGGTATTGTGGTAGGGCTCATATTAGGATTCTTGGCAGTATTACTCATCATAAAAAATCACAATTATATAATAGGAAAATCTCTAGACGAAGTAACAACAGAAGAGATAATAGAATTTCTCTTGGAAGATCCTTGTGTTGAAAATATTTCAGAATTCAAATCAGTAGCAATAGATATAAACAAATATAGAATATATACAACTGTTGAGTGGAATGGCTCCCCTCTTTATGAGGAGATATACGATGCTGGAGATTTGAAAGAAGAATTTGATGAAATAAAAAATGATTTCAAAAAATTTACAAAGCTCATGTTCAAAACGACAGACAGAATTCCTCGCCTTGTCGGCAGTCACATAGACGAAATAGAGAAAAAGATAAAAGAAAAATTCCCTCAGATAGTATACGTAGATATCGAAATTAATTAATAAATTTATTAATTTAAAATGGAGAAAATTAAAACAAAATACAAGGAAAATTTTTTAAGAAAAGATTTTATAATTTCTTTTGTTTCTTCTTTGGTCTTTCTATTTATATCAGTAATAATAAATTATTATGCTGGAAATTACGCCGCAGAAAAGGCCAGTGCACCTGTTACTGACATAATTTTAAGCAACACGAGAGTCTTTGATGTAGATATCTTCTTTGTATATGCGCCTATATTATTTTCTATTTTTATAACATTTCTATGTTTTTCAAATCCAAAAAAAATACCTTTTGTGGCGGAAAGTTTAGCTCTTTTTATAATAATTAGATCTTTCTTTATAAATCTTACACATATTGGGCCATTCCCCACCCAAGCAATTACAGATAACAATATACTCGTCAATAAATTTACTTTCGGAGGAGATTTATTTTTTTCAGGTCATACTGGGATTCCATTCTTGTTAGCATTAATCTTCTGGGACAATAAAACTCTACGTTATTTTTTCTTGTTTTATTCAATATTTATGGGAATAATAGTATTACTGGGACACTATCACTACTCGATAGATGTTCTCTCGGCTTTCTTCATCACCTACTCTATCTACCACCTATCAATATTCTTCTTCAAAAAAGACAAACAAATGTTTGACGAAGAAAAAGATTCAGTAGAATCTTAAAAATTTATTTGAAAGTAACTGAACCACTGTCAAACTTCAAGAGTAATATTAACTCTCCTTTAGGGGTGAACATATAACTTCCTGTTTCATTGAGCATTTTATTGAATTCTCCTTCTTGTGATCCGTCGCAATACATCATAGTAGAAATCATTTTACTAAAAGTAATTTTGTTGCCCGAAACAGAATACTCACCACCTATACCATTACAATCTGTAGTTGCTTTAAAAGTTTTATCTTTATTGAAAGTAATACTAAATTTGTCCCTGAGAGGTTTTACAATTTTACCATCATTATATAAAGTATTTATCCAATTCCAAGTCTTCATACTAAGAGTCATTTTTGCAGAATCGGCCTCACCTTCAAAATTTTGGGCAACTTCACCCCATTGCATAGTCTTTAAATCAAGTTTTAACCACAAACTCTTGCCGAGTGTTGGAGAGACACTAAAATCCTCACCTTTATTTCTGTCAGCATAATTTACAACGATAACACCTTGCCTATTTGTTCCTAGGGTAGTTTTCCCTTCATCGAAACCTATTGTCTGAGGAGCAATCCTATCTCCTAGGAGGACAGCATCTGTACCAATCTTACCTTCTCTGGTATCAAGAAGACCCACTACATAATAAAACACTCCACTACCTCCAGTTTCTTGAGAAATTATAAAAACTAAATCATCTACACCATCTTTGTTCAAATCAATTTTTAAATCATTACCAAAATATTTTGTTGTTACCTTAGATGCTGAACCGGGCGCAGCTGGAACTTCCGATATTCCATTCTTTAGTACCACATTTTGCCCTGCTATTTTGTATGTCCCGTCATGAATATTTATTTGTTGTATCCTCCCTTCATTATTTTTTATAAAAACATCATCATTCTTAAAATTAAATTTATAAACAACAAAACCCAATGCGGCTATTAACAAAACTAAAATAATCACGAATATTTTTTTCATGTTTATATTATACTAGTAAATTGATAAAGAATAAAATATAAACAATTAAGCTATTTTATCTCTCAATTCTAAAGGATAAACTGTCATATTCTTTATTTCATCCAGAGATCTCCACTCTACTTTGTAAGTACCATATTTGTTTATATCTCTACCAGAAAATTCAGGGCCTGTTCCTGTACCAACAACACCTTTTATTATCTTACAATTATAGAATAACTCCATTCTGCCCATTGTCTTAGGTGCTAGTGATGGCTTTTCGAAAAATAAATCACCAACCTCTACCTCGACACCAAGTTCTTCTAAACATTCCCTCTTAAGTGCATCCTCTAAAGACGCATCATCAGCTTCCACTCCACCCCCGGGAAAAACCCAGTACTCTTGGCCGGCTCTAACTCGGTGCATCAATAGAACTTTATTATTTTCAATTATTATAGCCCGAACTCCATTGTTCATAATATGATTATACCAGAATTCAACAAATTAAATATTTTAATCTTCATTTTCTTTGTGTTTATCATTTTTATCTTTCCTCTCATTATTAGAATTATCGGAAGACTTATTGATAGATTTTTCTACTTTTGTATCAATAGTGTCGTTGTGAATTTCTTCTTTTTTAATTTCTTTGTTTATAACTTCTAATTCTTTCTTCTTTTGATTTTCTTTCATCACTTCAGTATTCATCTCGACGACATTCGATATTTCTAAATCTTCAGATCTGATTTCTTTAATTATTTTCTTGTGTTTATCTTCTTGATCTTTAGATTTTTCCTTAGAAATTTCATTTTGCTTATTACCATCTACTTTTCTCCCTTCAGATTTTTTATTGTCTAGGATTTTTGCACGAACGTTCATCTCTTTAGTAAAATTATCTATAATCTTATTCGCTTCCCTGTTATCGTCGGTCTTGTCTATCTCTTTATTCAAAGCATCCATATGGTTCAACAGTAAATCCCCCAGTTTCTTTTTATTCACATCATCTAGTTTATTTTTTTGTGCTAAAGCTTCTGCTTCAGATATTCTCTTTATGGAAAGTTTACTTTCATACTGGGCCTTTTCTTTAGCAGAAAACTTTAGGACCCCGCCAATAGGTTCTATAATCTTCACTTTAATTGGATACAAGATACTATCTGGTAAGCTTGCCTCAGAAGCAAAGACCAAACCGCCACTTGAAAGTACAAAAATTAAACAAACAGCAACAACATAAGCTAGTCTAGTATTTTTTAAAAGAAAAGAAAAAGAGAATCCTTGATATGGACTTTTGATTGGCTGGTTTTCAGTCACAGAAAAACTCAAAACGTTCTCAAGAATCTGACTTTTTTCTAGAGATGTCATTTTTATATTTTGAATTTCTTTTATTCCCTTGTCTAAATTTTTATTTTTCATACTGTTCTTTTAATTCTTTTAATCCTCTATTTATTCTGACCGATGCAGCGTTGGCTGAGATCCCCAATATTTTCCCTATCTCAACTGGCGACAAATCTTCTACATATCTGAGATAAACTGGTGTTCTGTGATAAGAAGGCAGGTCGTTAATTTTCTCGATTAGATGCCTCGCTTCCGCTTGTGTTGACAAGCTCTCCGTATCAGTATTCTCATCTAAAATATCATATTCTTCATCCTCTCTCCTCTCCAAAATAGATTCTAAGGAAAAGCTTTTCTTTTTGCGATACCAGTCGATGATCAATCTATGGGCTATTTTAAATAAAAAAGCTTTATTATTTAGTATTTCTTCGCCTTTTAACATACTTTTCCATAAACGGAGAAAGGTTTCTTGTGTTAAGTCCAAAGCTTTTTCACGGTCAGACACACGAAGTAGGCAGAATCTAAAAATAGCATCTGATTCTTCTTTATATATATTCTCAAATTTGTTAATCATATGCTGTTCCATATATTAAGACGTATGATGAGCTTTTTTCTTACACGACCTCATTTAAACAAAATACAACAAAATAGAGGTAATGTCTAGGTAAGAATATGTGGTCTCTCACGTCTACCCTATTGTGAGGTCGGGTGCTTGGGTATTCGTCCACTCAAACACAAATATTATCAAAATAAATTATTATTAAATATAAATATGAAAAACTATAAAAAATTAATTACAGGCTCTCTCTTGCTCGCCTTTATCCTATCTACGCCAGCTTTAAGCTTCGCAGATAATGAAAAAGAAAATAAAGACGAAGTAAAGACAGTCCAAGTAAAAAAAGAAGATGGTAAATCAAATTGGTTCTCTAGTTGGTTTGGAAGCAACAGTTCAAAAAATGATAAGAGTGCTCCTGTCATTAGTGACCTTGTAATAAATTCAAACAAAATAAATAAGGCCACTATAAAATGGAATACAGATCTTCGTTCTAACAGTATGGTCTGGTACAGCACTACAGCTGGAATAGATACTACCAAGGATCCAAGCATAAAGCGTGGAGACAGAACAAAGAAGCACAAGATCGAATTGAATAGACTTGCTCCAAACACAACTTACTATGTAGTCGTTGGCTCAGCCAACAACATAGGATTAGTGAAATCTGTAGAAATGTCATTTACTACAAATAACACAGGAACAGTAACTCCTACCCCTACTCCTACACCAGTTCCTGACACAAAAGCTCCTGTTATAAATGATATCGAAACGAGAGTAAACAAAAATAATGTTATCATTTCTTGGGAAACAGATGAACCATCAAGTTCAAAAGTATTCTATGCTGCCACTACACCGGTAAACGTAGATGCAAGTACGACTCTTTCTGTCTCAAATGATACATTGGTCAAGAAGCACATTGTTCAACTACCTAATTTGACATCAAACACCCTCTATCACTTTGTCTTAAAGTCTGTTGATGCATCAAATAATGCAGCATTATCTAGTGAATCTGCATTTAGTACTAACTAGTATTATCAACCACGAAATCAAAACCTGAGCCGAAATAAAATTGCCCCGCAGACGGAAGTTTGCAGGGCAATTTTATTAAATTTGTAAAAATTGAAGTAAATGATAGATCAACATTGCTGGCCAAACAAAGGCTTTTATTATGGCTAAAATCACAGCCCAAAACCCAGCCGCGTGTTGAACAAAATATATTAAAGATCCAACAAAACCAAGCCCATAAATAGTACTAGAAGCACCATTACATATATTATTCTTCATGAATCTATTATAAATCATTCACTAAAATTGCCAAAGTTTTTAAAAATTATTTTGTTAGTTTTCGCATTTTTTCAGCGAAATCTTTTTGTCTTTTTTGACTTGGTTTTCTAATAGGATGCTTCATCTCATCTACATTATTTAATGGCGTTAAATGAACATGGGTATGATCTATTTCAAATCCATATATACCCAGGCAAACTCTTTCGCATTTAGTTGCTTTCTTCAATGCTTTTGCAATTTTCTCAGAAGCTTTCAGTAAATTTAAATATTCATTTTCATGCAGAGAAAAAACGTACCCTACGTGCTTCTTAGGGATAACTAATGTATGACCAAAAGTTAGTGGACTATTATCCAAGAATGCCACATGATTTTCATCTTCCCAAAATTGATTATGTTCAATTTCTTTTCTGGCCACCTGACAGAAAACGCATTTATTTTGTTTGGTCATATAATGATTGTTAATTATTAATCTTCTAATCTTTTACCCCACTGCCACCTAGGTTTTTCACCCTTTTTATAACAAACAAGAATTAAAATTCCAGTAAATAAAAATACCAACCAGATATTTTTTATTCCTTCATGATCTACTCTAGACATAGAAAAGGCAAACAAAGCTACCCAGATTAACAAAACTACCCACCCTTCCCAAGATGATGGGTACCATCCCCAACCATATAATTTTCTCCTAAACCAAATTTTTTTCATAAATTTATTATACTAAATTTTTAATTTTTTCTATATATTCTTCATTTAAACCACCAAGTCTAAAAATGGTGACTTTTGAAATATTTTGTTTTTTAGCAAATTCAAGGTCTTTTTCTAAAGAAAGAGGAGACAGAATCGGTTCATCCCCTAATACACCTGTGGCAATAGCACCCAGGCCAAGCTGTAAATCGCTATTGTGTTTCTTTGCTCTAAGAACTCCAATTTTTGTAAGTTTAGATATAATTTTATTTGAAAACATACTTGTGTAATACATAATGCACTGTGTATGTTTATATTTCTTCACACCAAAAGAGATGCCGAGCAAACGATAAATAAAACCAAATCCAATAAAAAATGGTGGGTATTCGGCTGTCACAATCTTAATATTGTGCGATGAAGCTTCCTTGAAAAAGTCTTTCAAAATTTTCTTATTTCTACATACTGAAAAGAAGTTTTTGAAATACAATTCTTTATGTTTGACTAATGGGAGCTCTAGATCTATTAGAATTGTTAAAGGTTCATCGATTGAAAAAATTTCTTTTATAAAATCTCTTAAATCTTTTTTATTTGAAAAAGGAGAAATCCAATAAGAATTCGGAAGTATTGGCCAATACGCTGTGGAAAGATTGGGATTAATAGAGGCGAGCAACTTTTGCTTTTCTTTGTATTCAGCAAAAGAATTTGCTGCAAGAAAGATGGTTGAATTAAAATCAATCAACCTCGCCTTCTCTAAATTCTCCAATGTTGGATATTCTTCAAAAAAGTTTATGTTCATAAGATTATTCTTCACTAATTACTTCACTGGTGTGCCTTGATGGAATAATATTTGCCAATTATTACCAGAGTTCTTCCATATAGAAGTTCTCAATGAGGTAGTCTTGGATCCATCTAAATTAATCTTGTCTGTTTTAAATCTTGATTGAACAACCTTTTCAGACAAAAGGATAACATCAAAGTCATATAAAGTATAAACAGGAGAATCTTCTTGTGGCAACCTCTCTAAAATTATATCTTTATTATAAACTAATCCAGAACTTCCATATTCAATAAAATCATCAGCTAAAAGCTCCCCAAGTTTTGCCACAGAACCCCTAATTTCTGGATTAAGTAAGTCTGTTTCTAATTTATATATAATTTCTTTTAAGTTTTCCATAAATTATTGCCAACTTTCTTTCAGATATTCCAATAGTTTGCGTTTTAACATTTCTCCATCAATCAATTCAACATTATTTGATTTAGCCAAAGACACTGCTTCCAGGGTAAAATAAGAAGTTGTGACAACAACGGCCTTAGTACACCCATAATGAGGTATCGCTGCAGTCGCTTGTTGTACAGCTGCATTTCCAACTGAGCCTTGATAACATTTGGCTTGTATAAGGATATTCTCACCATCCTTACTTGCAATCACATCTCCCCCCTGATCTCCATGACCTCCAATCCTTTTACTTATATAACCCATAGAATTGTAAAGGCGAACAATAAGGTTTTCAAAATCATCACCATTTTTGTTTAATTCATTAATATTATGAGATACCCTAGCCCCAATTCGATTATCTAAAAAAACTTTTTCAAGATTATCAATATAATATTTTATAATCTCAAAAAGAGTCTCATTTTCATCTTTTTTAATTTTTATTCCATTTTTTATAAAAGTTTCATAAAAATCATCAAGTCTTTTATCGTCAAAGTTATAATCCCTATACTTAAATATTTCTGATTTTCCTTCCTTCCCAAATCTTTCAATAAAATTTTCAATTTGTTTATCAAAACCTATATCTTTAATATTTTGAATTATCTTTTTAAAATTGTCTTTATTATTTTCTTTCTTTTTATATAAATAAAATATAAATAACACAATAATTAAAATTAATATTATAATTCCTGGTATTATGTAATTATATATTTGGAACCAAAACTTTGCTTTATTAGTAAAAAAAGTAAACAAAAAATACATTAAGGCTAAACCAACAATTAATGACATTGTTCTTTCAACCTCTCCCCCATTTCGATTCTCTCTTTTGTTATTATATTTTCTATGCATACACCTTATTATACCAAAACAATAATCAAAAACCCTAGCCCAAACAAAAAAACTTAGGTATGCACTTAATCTTAGTCTATAACATAGACAAATTATGTCTTTTGTGTTAAGTTCTTAATGAAAATCATTTTGTTTAATTTAAAAACATGCTTATGGAAA
The DNA here is from genome assembly GCA_021831595.1 of bacterium. Taxonomy (GTDB): domain Bacteria; phylum Patescibacteriota; class Minisyncoccia; order Phycocordibacterales; family UBA9973; genus UBA8515. Next base: position 22,633 of record JAKBMK010000032.1, on the reverse strand, counting down.
GAGAAAAACTCTATTCTTTGCAAGGTATAATCTTCCAAAGAGGCTATGCTTTTGGTTTAGGACAAAAACCAGGGATTGGAACTGCTGTAAAGATTATGCAGACAATCAATCATGGAATGTTCCATGCCATTATTGGACCCTCTGAAGAAAACCCAAAAGAATTATGCGGCCAAATGAATGATTGTTGGGGGCAATCCAAAATTACCAACTTTCAAATCACTGATGAGGAATTATCCTTCACAAAGTGGTATGAAAGACGTCCGCCAATAGACTATGTTTTTACAAACAAAAAAGAAAATGTATGGCATGGTATGTACGAAGGTGAAGACTGTGGAATGGGAACATGCAAATGCATCGTTAATGAAATCGATGAATTATTCTTCGAGCCAATGATGAATTAATCCATTGTGAATCCTATTGAAAGATCAGCACCCTATGATGCTGGTCTTTTTTGTATAAGAATCATCCTTATATTCTTAAACTATTCCTTATTTCCATTAATAATTTTCCTAAATTATTCTCTCCAACACCATTCTCATTAACATCACTTTTGCTAACTCCCCAATATTGATCATCCCAATAATTCGTTTCTTCTAAATATCTATTTCCAGTTTCTAATAATTTATTATAATTATCTCTGTTTAGATTTTTATCAAACTTTTGAATTAACAAATTTCTCATTATTTGTAATTTTACACCATCCCACTCTTCTTCTGTATAAGCATTCATTGGATTTTCTCTTACAAAAATTATTGCTTCTTTTGGAGAACATTTTTGTAAATACTCTCTCGATTCTTTCATATACTTGGCTGCTTGATAAGCATTTTCTACGGCATTATACAAATCTCCCTCAAATTCTACCTTAGAAGGACTAAAATTACTTAAAAACCTATATTCACCAAAGAATCCTTTTATTTCTTTTTCATTATGAGAGGCAATTGCTTTCCACTGCTCTTTCTCATATGGGGTTCCTGGTTTCAACCCTTGTTCGTCATATAAAATCTTTTCTTTCATGGTTTTATTATATCAAACTATGACTTAAAAACCCTAACTTAAAAATAAAGGCTGAGCCTGAATATTTATAAGGCAAGGTTTTACCTTACTCTGTAAGCAATTTTAATTCTCTAAGAATGCGCCATGAACTATATGCTAACAGCAAAGATAAAATGCCAACACTGTCTTCAAGCAGTAAGTAGCCGAGTGGAGCAATTTCTGGTTGCATCATGTGTGTTTGATCAGCAATAATTTGTATTATATTTAGAAAAGCAGCGAGGATGGCCATATAAGCCCCAGCTTTTGGCTTTTTAAAAATAAGTGGAAGAGTAATAATTTCTGAAATTAGAACAGCGAGAAATAGAACCAACCAAAGCATGGAAACATTATCTTGCGGTCTTACTTCAAAACCAATAGGCGCTGGAAACTCCAAGACAGTAAGAATTAAGATAAGTAATATAGACCCAACGATTAATCTTCTAAAAAATTTTAAATTATCCATATAATACTTATATTATACCCTTTTTTATAGCAAGTTTATAGCAAGAACTTTTATAACAAGAACGGTTCTTGCTATTTAAGCACTTAATGCTATCAAATTAAATCGAGTATTGTATCAATTGGAACAGCTATTGAATATCCAGAATTTGTTCTATTGATACTTATAATTTCTTTATGTTGTAAACTATACAGCTCTTCAACAAAAGGAACGTATTCACTTACTATACCTATAGGCAAAAACTGAGGGCTACCATTTACAATGCTAACCTCAAGAACTAATCCCCCACTGTTTCCAAAATAAACTGGTGAATCTAAAATTATTGTTCTTTTATTTTCATTTTTACCAGAAACTATACCCTTACGTAAAAGTGGTTTATTAATATCTATTTGTTCATAACCCTTTTGTCCAATAGATACTGGATACCCTAAAATAAATATTTCATTTGAAATAAAAACATCTTCATATTTTTTAAACATATTATCAACTATCCAGACAATAGAAGCTCCATCTGGACATTTAGTAACTTTAATTCCATCTAAGAAAAAAGCTTTACTGGAATTTGTTGCTTTGTCATATTTTATATTTCCAATCTTTATGATTACGACATCGTGTGTATTATGTTTTTTTATAGTTTCTTTTATGGAATCCAACTGAATTAACACTTGCATTGGTTCTTTAATTGATAAATCAGAAGAATAAGCAGTTATGGTAAATTCTTTGTTACACAAAAAAGAATTGTCTTTTTGATTTAAAAAAACATGTTTAGCTGTGACTAAATATAGGCTTTCTTTACTACTTAAAAAGAAACCACTCCCGCATCCGCCAGTATCCATTTTTATTAAAATAGGATAAGCTAAGTTGTTTTCTGGAATATATCTCATAATTTATAATTTATTTTTTTAATAAAAACTAAATTTAATATCTCTCGAGTGGAATAACCTATCACAACTTGGCTGCCGGTCAAGACCGTGGGTACGTTTCTCGAAACTTACAAGTCTAATTAAATAAACTCATTTTCTTTTCTCTTCTCCATCCTTTTAGTTCAGTTTCTCGCTGTCTTGCTTCTTTTAAAGTTTCAAACGTCTCTGAATACTTCAAAATTACAGGCCGCCTAATTTTAGTATAGTGTGCGCCACATTTTGAATTATTATGTTGTTCTAACCTTCTCTCTAAGTTATTAGTACAACCAACATAAAATGACTTATCGGCGCATTCTAAAATATAAGTGTAATATTGATTCATAAAGATTCTGCTCTTCGCTTATTAAAGCTCAGAGCCTTCGTCTTTATTTGGGTTGCTGTCGCAGACCCTGAGGAACGAAGGGCTGCCAGTCAGGGACTCGAACCCCAATACCTTCCTCCAGAGGGAAGTGTCCTACCATTAGACGAACTGGCAATGTTTACTTTTTTAAAAAATCTTCTAACTTACCCCTTAAAACCTCTCTTCCATAACCTGTTTTATAAAATCTTTCTGATACTTTTGCATCCTTATATGAAATATATCCCTCATAATAAATTAAATCAAATGGTCTATTATTGCTTGTATAAATCCCTCCAATCCCCTTATTATGTTCCTCAAATCTTCGTTTCAAATTATCTGTACTTCCTACATATAATCTACCGTTTTTTTGACTTTTCAATATGTATGTATAAAACATAAATATATAATTAACTACATTCTCCTCCAGAGGAAGATGTCCCCGCCTCCCCGGCGGGTCGCCGATGAGGCGACTACCATTAGACGATCCCGTAATATGTGTAGACACAGTTATATTACCACAAAATGCCAAAAAATACAGTTGGAGGCTTTATGGTTTTGATGTAGAATAAAGAGCATGACTACAGAAATAAAATATGAGCCGAGACACATAACGGCAGATGACATTAAGAATGGTTGTATGACTTTGACAGGCGGAGACGGAGAAGAGACAAAGCTCTGCATGATCCAAGAAGAATTCCGTGAAGGAATTGATTTTGTTAAGAATTTACCTCCTTCTGTGACTTTCTATGGTTCTGCAAGACTACCAAAGGATCATCCAGATTATATAAGAGCCTATAATCTTGCAAATAAAATTGCGAAAGAATTGGGGTACATAATAATCTCAGGTGGAGGAGCTGGAATAATGGAAGCCGCCAACAAGGGTGCCCATGATGCTGGAGTTGAATCTGTCGGTTTTACAATAAAGCTTCCCCATGAACAAGCAACCAATCCATATGTAACAAAAGAAGTTCCTTTTCATTTCTTCTTTGCTAGACAAGTATCAATGCATTATACAAATGAAGCTTGTATTTTCTGTGCTGGAGGTACAGGCACAATGTATGAATTCTTTGAAATACTAACTCATTTACAAACGGGTAAAATAGGTTCAATACCAGTAATATTATACGGAACAGAATTTTGGACTCCTATTAAAAAGTTACTCGAAGAACAATTCGTAGAGAAGTATAAAACAATTTCTAAGTCTGACTTGGACAGATTCATAGTCACAGACGACATGGATGAAATAGTAGAAGTCGTAAGAATAAGTAAAATGAGAACTGGAGATGATGAATTGAATTAGTGACTAGTAGTTAGTGATTAGGTTCTAGTAAAAATGCGTTGGCTTCGCCAACGCATTTTTATATATTAATTTTTACTAGTCACTACAAACTATTTTCTAGAACCTAATTTCTTCTGGCAAGCTTTTACAAAAGCTGTAAACAAAGGATGAGGAGATAAAGGTCTTGCTTTGAATTCTGGATGGAATTGTGTCCCCAGGAAGAACGGATGCTTGCCAGCTGGCAATTCGGCAATCTCACAAAGCTTACCATCTGGAGATACGCCCGAGAATATGAGCCCAGCCTTCTCTAGAGCCTCTCTATAAGCATTATTCACTTCGTAGCGGTGTCTATGACGTTCGACTATCGAATCTGTCTTGTAAGCCTTTTCTGCGACTGTCCCCTTCTTTAACATAGCAGGATATGCACCTAGACGCATACTTCCTCCCATCTTTTTATTTTCTATTTTAGCCTTCTGATCTTCCATAACATCAATGACAATATCTTTGGCGTTCGGATTCACTTCTCTTGTATTTGCATCTTTAAGCTTCAAAACATTCCTAGCATACTCTATTACCAAAAGCTGCATTCCATAACAGAGACCAAAATAAGGAATATCATGAGTACGAGCATACTCGATAGTCTTCAAAATTCCTTCTATCCCACGTGAACCAAATCCTCCTGGAACAATTATGCCATCATATTTTGAAAGTTCTTTTATTCTTTTTGGGTCCTTTTCAAAATCCATTGATGAAATCCAAGTAAGAACTGGCTTGCTACCAGACGTATAAGATGAATACTTTATAGCTTCAATAACAGAAAGATACGAATCAGAAAGTGTAAAGTCTCCTGTATTGAAATACTTACCAACAATAGCAATTTTCAACTCATTGTTTTTTGTGTGTGTAGAATTGGCAAACTTTTTCCATTTTGTAGAACCTTCATTTACAGCTGGACCACAAGTCATGCCAACGGTATCACAAATCATATCTCCTAGTCCCTCCTTCTCGAAATTAACTGGTATATCGTAGATACTATCTACATCTGGTGCCGAGATAATATGATCAACGGGAACATTACAGAACATAGAAATCTTCTCTTTTCTCTTCTCATCGAGAGGCATTTTACTTCTAGCTACAATTATATCCGGTTGAATTCCTGAAGCATTGAGTGTTCTGACAGCATACTGAGTAGGCTTGGTCTTCATCTCCCCCACTTTTGATGGTATTGGTAGATAAGAAACCATTACGAAAAATACTTCCTTGTGATGCTTAATCTTCATCATACGAGCAGCTTCAAGGAAAAGCATATTCTGGTATTCACCAACAGTTCCTCCTATTTCAATTATGACGACATCCGCATTTGCATTGTCTCTGGCAAGCTCAATACGGCGAATAACTTCGAGAGGGATATGAGGCACAACCTCTACACACTTCCCTTGATATTCTAAATTTCTTTCACTCTCGATAACGCTCTGATAGACGCGTCCTGTTGTCATATAATTCGTGCGAGACAAGTTGACCCCCAAGAAGCGTTCATAATTACCCATATCTTGGTCTGTCTCGTCTCCATCATCGAGCACAAAGACTTCGCCGTGTTCTGTAGGATTCATAGTCCCAGCATCTATATTTATATATGGATCTATTTTTATAGCTGTGACAGTCTGCCCTCTGTCTGAGAGTATACGAGCAATAGATGAGGCTGTAATACCCTTTCCAACTCCTGAGATGACTCCACCGACTACAAAGATATACTTACAGTTAGATAATTTATTTTCTAGCTTTTTCTCGAGAGAATCTTTCATATTTTATTTTCCTAGATATCTATTAATGGCAAAGAAGCTTGCAATACTTCCAAGCAAAATACCAGAACCAAACATAATAACAAATAACTGCAAGAAATTTGACTTATAATACTGGTAAAGATTAATACCAATAAAGTCAGTCATATGATTCCCTAACCAAATAGAAATAGGTATAAAAATGAGGATTGTAAGGAGAGAAGCACAAATACCAACGAGAACCCCTGATACTATGAACGGTCCTCGGACATATTTGCTCCCTGCTCCTACAAGCTTCATCACATTTATCTCATCGCGAGACATATAGATAATAAGACGAATAGTATTGAAAGTTATAATAATAGAAATAATAATGAGTATAAGAGAAACAGCGAATCCTAGACTACGAGCTCCATTGATAATGGAAGTCAGTCTATCGATAATTAACTTGTTCTGATTGTAATCAACCTTGTCTATAATAGTGAGAGCTCCTTTTGATAAAGCATTATCACTCTCAAAATATTTTGAAATACTTTCGTATTGAGAAGGATCATTTGCCTTAATATTAAGTGAAGCCCCCAATGGATTGTCATTCAACTCTTCTAAGGCTTGAAGAGTAAGATAATCATTGGAGTGCTTATCTTTAAAGTTTGATAGTGCTTCAAGAGCAGAAACATACACGATACTCTTCACTTCTGGCAACTTTGAGAGAGATTCTTCTACTTTCTTGATAGAAGCTTCTTCAGCTCCTGGAACAAAGTAAACAGTAACATCGACTTTATTCTTTATATCATTTAGAGATGCGTTGAGAGATGCCTGGACGAAAATAAGAGAAGTAATAACAAAAAGAGTGATGGTCATAATCATAATACTTGCAATGGAAGTAAAACCACTGCGTACAAAACTATTCCAACCTGTTCTTATTATTCTTTTAGCGTGTATCAACATATAAGTTTATTTTAGCATATATTTGCCCTCTTTATCATCTCGAACTACACGACCGTTCTCAAGGGTTATCACTCGCTTCTTTATGCCGTCGACAATACCTTTGTTGTGAGTAGTTAGAATAACAGTCGTTCCTAGGTCGTTAATTTTCTTAAGTATTTTGATAACTTCTCCTGCATTAATTGGATCAAGATTACCAGTTGGCTCATCCGCAATTATTATATCTGGCTGAGTTATGATAGCCCTGGCGATAGCCAAACGTTGCTTTTCTCCACCAGAGAGCTGATGAGGAAAATGAAAGGCTCTATTGGTAAGGTCGACAAGCTCTAGAACATGAGGGACATCTTCCATTATCTCCTGATCTGTTTTACCTGTAGCCTCCATAGCAAAGGCGATATTCTCATAAGCTGTTCGGTTTGGAAGTAAACGAAAATCTTGGAAAACAACTCCAATCTTACGACGGAAGTTCATGAGGTCCTTCTTGTTTAATTTATGAATGTCTGTAGACTCGAAAGAGATAGTACCAGATGTTGGGGACTCCTCAGCGAGTATTAATTTGGTTAATGTAGTCTTGCCTGCACCTGAATGCCCTACTATAGAGACGAATTCTCCAGGGGCTATCGAAATAGTAACTCCTTCCAGTGAAAAATTCTCTTTATATTTTTTTGTAACATTATCAAAGTAAATCATCGATTTTATAATTTTATCACAATTCCCGTTCTGCTTCAATAAATTCGTCTATCATGCCACTTTCAAGCACGGCGTCAACATTATTTACTTCTACCCCTGTCCTATGATCCTTGATCATTTTGTAAGGATGAAGGACATATGAACGAATCTGACTACCCCATTCTATCTCTGTAGTCTTTGTAGGAGATAATCCAGCCTTTTCTTTGAGTTTATCTTCTTCTCTCTTCTTATAAAGCTTGCCCTTAAGCATTTCTAGGGCCTTCTCACGGTTTTGTTCTTGAGAACGCTCTGAAGTGACATGGACAGAGATATTCGTAGGTATGTGTATAAGCCTAACAGCCGTCTCTCTTTTGTTCACATTCTGTCCACCAGGGCCACCTGCTTTTGAAAATTCAATTCGCAAATCTTCCGGTGGAATTTCTATCACCTTGTCATTTTTTTCTAACTTTGGAATTACTTCTACCAAAGAAAAAGAGGTATGACGCTTGGCATTCGCATTAAATGGCGAGATACGAACAAGACGATGAACACCCGATTCATTCTTGAGTGTTCCATAGGCACTTTTACCAGAAATTTCTATAGATATATTCCTATATCCCCCTACATCATTCTTATTTTCGTGAATCAAAGTTGCCTGCCAACCTTTTCTTTCTATAAATTTCATATACATACGAAGTAACATTGAAGAAAAATCTTCTGCGTCGTCTCCTCCTGCCCCTGAAAGAATTGAGAGAATAGCACCACCTTTGTCATATTTCTCTGCTCCTAGTAGTTCGTCCTTGAGTTCCCCTATTCTCTTTATGATACCCTGAGCTCTCACTTTGTCTTCCCAGAAATTACCTTGAAGCATTTCATTTTCAAGTTGTTCTATCTCTTTTCTAATTTCTTCTTTATCTTTATCCATCCCGGTACTAAATTTTAATAATAATGTTTATCTCTATATCCCGTAATCAAAAATTTAGTACGGGACAAGTATTTCTATTTTAACTTTTGCTCTTGTTTAAAATATTTTTTAGGTAAGATTGAAAAATAATCGTCGATATATGGATGCATCATATCACAAGCCACAAAAGCGATTACCACTTCCTTATTTTTATTTCTATATTTATTCAAAGTTTTGCTCTTCTTCATCTCTCCTATCAACTTCTCTATCATGGCTAGCTGCATACCAGTCGAAGGACCCACAAAAAGACCCAACCGTATGAGAGCTAAACTTCTTTCATACGCAGATACTGCATCAATAGGGATAACTTTGTCTACAACGTCATACCAAGGAATGCCAAGCTTGAGTATTGCTTCATCTACTCGAGGTCCCGGAATTGAAGAACCTTTCTTTATAGAGGTTCCAGCGATATATATATCTTTATTTTTTTCTTTTAAATAATTACCTGTGCCATAGATAGTACCTGCAGTACCAATAGTCGAAGCAAAAATTGTCATTTGGTCACCTAGCTGATTCCAAAGCTCCTTGGCGACATACTCTTCAGACGCATTAGTATTTCCAGGATTTACATATTGATTGAGGTTGTGCCAACCCTTTTTCTTACCAAGCTGCTTGGCTTCATATACTCCACCTTTATTACTATGAACATCAGGACTACGAGGACCATAAGAAATCATCAAATCAGCCCCAACAAGTTTAAGTAAACGCTTCTTATGCTCGGGAACATCGGGTGTAATAATGGCATGAAGATTTGGTATGCCAAAATGGCGAGATAGAATTGCGAGAGAGAGAACAGTATTACCGGAAGAATATTCTACTAGATGTTTCGTTTGCTTTAGTTCATCTTTAGTCATACCAGAAAGCATTTGCCAAGAAGGCATAGACTTGATATTCCCTAGTGGCACGAATTGCATAAGTTTTACGAAAATTCGAACTTTATCTTTTTTAAATTTATTAACTGAAGCTGGAAGTTCTACAAGAGGGGTCACACCGAGTGATCCAGGGGTTAGGAAATCTTTTATTGCACTATCACCTTCAAAAACTTTTTTACCGTTATTTTTGTTACTATACATAAAATATTTTTATAATAATTATCTTCCCCCGTCAGAGCCGAAGGCCAGGATCGAACTGGCGACCTACGGTTTACGATACCATTGCTCTACCAACTGAGCTACTTCGGCTCTCACAGGACAAAATGTCGTAAAACTAACCTATACAATATACACCCTTCCCCCATTTTGACACAAACTCTACAAAATGGTAAATTTTGAGAAATTAAATTTTAGAAGATGAAACTAAAAAATTTATTATTGAGTGTAAAAAACTCAACGGGATCTCAGCTCTTTAGAAGTTACTTTGATCAAGAAGGTAATGATGTTCTAAAAAATGGTGACTTGAGTTGTGCCTATTATATTTCTTCTATTTTGCTTTTGCATGGATTGATAGATAGAGTACACTTTACTGTCCCCGGGACATTATACGCAATGGAAAACAATGGTTGGTTTAAGATAAAAACTTTAAAGGTAGGATGTATTATTGTTTGGGGTTCTGTACACCAAAACGGAGCAGATCACAAACACCTAGGAGTTTATATCGGAGAACAACAAGCTGTTTCTAACCGTAGTTCACTTGGAATGCCAGGTGAACATCCACTACATTATTCCGGACTCGATAAGGATGGAATTAAGAAAAAGGCTCCAGTTTTAGATATGTATTGGCATTCTTCTCTTGATAAAGTAGAATAAAAATATGTTTGATATAATGAAAGCCAGTTATAAAAAGAGATTACTATCATTGGATGATAAGTGCTCTTTTTTTTGTGTTTTTGGAAGAGACGGGATAACAGACAACAAAAAAGAGGGAGATTGGAAAACACCAATGGGGACTTTCCCTATAAGAGAAATATATTATAGAGAGGATAAAATAAAGAAACCTGAGACCCAGATAAAATGTACCCCATTGTCAAAAGACAATGCATGGTGTGACGACCCATCAAGAAATGAATACAACACATTTATTAAACTACCATTCAATGGGAGTTATGAAAATTTATGGAGAGAAGATAATATGTACGATATAGTTTTAATTATTGGATATAATGATTCACCTGTAATAAAAAATGAGGGTAGCGCAATTTTTATTCATATAATGAAGGAAAATATGGAATATACAAAAGGATGTCTTGCTATCAAAAAAGAAGACATGTTACATCTCATATCAAAAATAACCTCTAAAACTTTTATAGAAATCTCTATGTGATTTTGAGCCTTCAGTGAGAATCTCTCCTTACAGGAGCAGTACACCTTTTCGGTATATTCGAAATAGTAATTTCTCATATACATCGAAAAGCTTTCCGATTCTCACACTCAAAGATACTCAGGTATTTTTGAGCCTTCAGTGAGAATCGGACTCACGCTCTCTCCCTTACCAAGGGAGTGCTTTGCCACTAAGCTATGAAGGCTAAATAAACTCTCCTAAGAATACCTTAAATTGGGGCGTTTTTCAATCATTGCAAAATTTATGATTTCGGGTTATTATAAGCAAATATTGGTTTAATCTAATATAAATAGCGGGATAGAGAAATGGTATCTCGTAAGGCTCATAACCTTAAGACCTTGGTTCGATTCCAAGTCCCGCAACAAGTAAGCTGGTGACAGGCTAAAATTATGTCCACGGCTGAAAATGTCGATGTAGCTCAGTTAGTAAGAGCGGGCGTTTCATAAGCGCCAGGTCGCAGGTGCAACTCCTGCCATCGACACCATAGAGTAGAATTATTTTCTATTTTATGTTATGTTTGAAATGTTGTACGAATGCAGTCGTAGCTCAACTGGTTAGAGCACCCGCCTGTCACGTGGGAGGTTGAGGGTTCAAGTCCCTTCGACTGCGCAAATGAAAAAAACAAGAAATCTCCATATTGAACAGTTACCACAACTCAGTGGTGTTCTGTATGAAGAAAAAACTAGTAACCCGCTTGAAAAGCTTGGAGCTTCTGTATTGAATGCTATCATAGCATTTGGATTATCTGTCCCCTTCCTGATAATACTAGGGCCTACAATATATTGGAGGATATCTGTAATAGTGTTGTTTGGATTATATGAATCATTCATATTTATCTTTCAAAAAGATCGGTGTTTTGGTATGAAAGTAATGGATACATATTGGAAAAAGCATTATACTTTCAGACAACATCTTATGTTCAATATTTTTTATACAATAAGTTTTTCTACAGCACTTATTTACATATGGTTTCCATTAGATCTACTAATAATTAATTTACTTTTCATACAACTTCCAATGTCTCTTATCACAGGTACAACTCTTCATGGATATTTGAGTGGGATGGAAACAGTTAAAATCGTTCCCAAAAAGTCTTAATAAGGCTTATTTGACTTCTGTTTTATTTAGGAGTAGTTTTAAGTTAAATATAGATCTAGTATAAACTAATAAAAGAATCAAAATGGGTACTGTTAAGACTTTTGTATTAGACACAAATGTTATCTTGCATGATAGCAAATGTCTGTTTTCTTTCAAGGAAAATGATGTAGCAATCCCCATCGAAGTAATTATGGAATTGGACCCCCATAAAAAAGGAGAAGATTCTATAAGCTACCACGCCAGAGAAGCCTTGAGAACAATTGAGGGTATGCCTCAAATCAAAGTTCATGATGGCGGAGCCCTCCTCGGAGAAGGTCTTGGAAAGCTAAGAGTGATTTCTTTGCCTTATCACAATAAGGTTAAAAAAATTTTTTCTGAGCAGACCATGGATCATCGCATCCTTAATGCAGCCTATTGCTTACTAAATGACGGCAAAAGCAAAGGGGTGAAGAATGATGTTATCTTTGTTTCAAAAGATGTAAACTTACGTATCAAAGCCGGCGCATTAGGAATAACAGCAGAAGATTATACTACTGATGCTGTTCCTGAAGCAGAAACTTTCTACGCTCCCTCAAAAACAATTGAGGTTACTTCAGAAATAATTTCATCTTTATACAAAGACAAGTTTACTTCTTTTGATAAAAATGATTTTAACTTGAAGGAAAATGAATCAGTAACAGTTGACTCGAACTCTTCTGGCTCAACAGCTCTTGCATTCTACAAAGAAGGTAATCTTCATTTAATAAACAAAAAAGAAATGAGGCCATTGGGAATAGAAGCTAGAAACTCAGAGCAAGCTTTTGCTTTGAATCTACTCCTCGATCCAAACATCTCTTCTATGACACTTGCTGGACCTGCAGGAACAGGTAAAACACTTTTAACACTGGCTGCTGCTTATTATCTTGTTAAGACAGGATTATATGACAGAATCTACTACACAAGAAAAGTTATTGGTCTGACAGATAACGATCTTGGTTTCTTGCCTGGTGATGCCAACGAAAAAATATCACCATACATGCAAGGATTCTTTGATAACATGCTAGTCCTCAAAAGCCTTAACGGAAACGAGGCTCTTATCAAAAAAATCTACGAAACTGAGAAAAAAGTTACCTTGGAACCACTAGCTTTCATACGTGGAAGGAGCATTCCGAAAGCCTTCTTCATTCTGGATGAGACTCAAAATGACACTGCGGCAGAAGTAAAGGCTATCTTGACCAGAGCTGGAGTCGGGACAAAAATGGTTCTACTTGGAGATCCAACGCAAATTGATTCTCCATATCTGAGCCAATCCTCAAACGGACTGACACATTTTATTTCCAGGTTCAATGGAGAGAAAACCTACGGTCATGTCTCCCTCGTTAAAGGAGAGAGATCAGATCTGGCAGAACTTGCTGCAAGATTACTTTGATTCAATAATTAACCATAAAACAAAAAAGAGCAGCTTGCTGCTCTTTTTTAGTGTTATATTTTAAATTACCTTTAAGTCTTCGAAGATATTCTGATATAGTTTTATAACTCTTCTCCCCTCTATTTGAGTAAACGGGAAATCTGCACCTTCGTGAGCAATTTTGTTGCGAATTAGATGTGCATCCCAAGCTCCCTGTATATTTGGATACCCATTTGCTTTAGCTTCTTCTAATAATTCTGACATATTATTACCTACGATATCTTTCTCTTTCAAACTCTCTTCTAGAAGAGTATCAGCCTCCAATACAGCAATCCTCCAATCTGATTCATTTGGACTTTCAATGAGAGTTTGTATATATTTCCAGCGTGGATTAGTAGACCTATCTGTCTCCTTATCCCTAGCCAAGGCATGATTAATCTCGTGTTCAATTTCTTGTGCATCAAAAATTTGTATCTCTATTAAGCGAACAAGAGAAAAGATTATAATAAAAAGACTCAAAATAGAAATGCAGACAGAAATAATACCGATAATTGTCCAGGTGTGAGGATCAGTTATCGTATCCCATATTGGTCCTATAGAATTATAAATTTTATTAAAAACATATTCTATATTTAAATATGTTGGATCAAATAGTGGTTTTTCAGTAACAGTTTGTATTACGCCTGGTTGCATCCCGATAGTAAAATTTAATAATAATGTTTATTTTTATGTCTCGTAATCAAAATTTTACTACGGGACAAGTAGTTATATTATACCAATTTTTCAAAATCTTTCCCAATAGTAAAGAGTATGTCTTCACGAAGATATGGGGCAGTTATCTGTAGCCCCATAGGCAAACCTTCTTTACTCATTCCAGCTGGTACTGACATTGCAGGTATTCCTGCCAAATTCGCTGGAGCAGAGAATATATCACACATATACATAGCCATCGGGTCATCCATCTTGTCTCCAAGTGGAAATGCAGTAAATGGAACAGTAGGACTTATAATAGCATCTACGTCTGAAAAGATATCTAATAACTCCTTGGCAATCATGTCTCGAACTTTCAAGGCTTTATTGTAATAAGCGTCATAATAACCATGGGAAAGAATATACGTACCAAGAAGCAAACGCCTACGAACTTCCTTACCAAAACCCTTACCCTTACTTTGTGCATAAACATCATAAAGATTAGGTGCGTCAATATTGAAACCATAGCGTATGCCATCATAGCGAGCAAGATTACTTGAAACTTCTGCAGGCATAATTATATAGTAAACAGCTAGAGAATATTGCATTGTTTTAGAAGTCACATCTACTATTTCATATCCAGCTTTTTTTAATTTTTCACAGCTCTCTTCGAAATTTTTAAGAACCTCTTCATTTATTCCTCCCCCACTTAAAAAGTCACGAGGAACACCTATTTTTTTCTTCAAAGGTGCCTTGTCAAATTTAGATTTAAATTCATCTGTTAACGATGTACTATCAAGAGGATCTTTGCCAGAAATAGTATTATAAAGAATTTCAACATCAGATACACTCTTCCCCATCGGACCAACCTGGTCAAGAGAGCTTCCCATAGCGATAATTCCACTTCGAGAAATTGCTCCATATGTAGGCTTCATACCTACAAGCCCACAAAATGATGATGGCTGACGAACAGAACCACAAGTCTCTGTCCCAAGTGATACTAGCGCCATATCGGCCGCAACTGCCACCGCCGAACCACCTGAAGATCCTCCCGGTACACGAGTTCTATCATAAGGATTACGAGTTACTCCATAAGCACTTGTTTCAGTAGAAGAACCCATAGCGAATTCGTCCATATTTGTTCTGCCCAAGAAAATTGATCCTTCTTTCTTTAACTTTTCTATGACAAAAGCATCATAAACCGCCGTGTGATTACCAAGCATCTTAGAAGAAGCACTTGCGATGTGCCCTTCAATCAAAATATTATCCTTAACAGCAATTGGTATCCCAGTCATTTTCGTTGCTGTTCCATCTTCAAACATCTTTTCTGCAATCTCTACCTGAGAGTTTATATCCTTATCAAAAATTTCAAGATAAGCATTAAGGTCCGTATTTTTCTCTTTTATAACTTCTAAATAAGCATCGACTAATTCTCTAACAGTAAAGTCACCATCTTTCAAATGTTTATTTGCTTTCTCTATGTTTAAATTTTTTAAATCTATTTTTGTGTTCATTTTTGAATTTTCTATAAAATCTGTTTTACTTTTAAATATCCATTCTCTTTTGCTGGAGCCTGATTTAAAATTTTATCTGTATACTCCCCTCCTTTGTTTGTAACGACATCATCTCTTAGAATATTTATAGGTTCGTCAGCTACTTCTTCATAAGAACTATCTGAAACGTCGGCAACCTCCTTTATTTGTCCTACATAATCAAGAATAGGACCAAAGGAATCCCCGATCTCTTTCATTTCTTTTTCATCCATATCTACGCGAGCCATAAGAGCTAGCTTTTTAATATCATCTATTTCCATATTTAGAGAATAGCATATTTATATCATTTTTAGAAATTCCTTTTCTGTAATGATTTTGACACCTAGCTTTTGTGCGTCCCCCAATTTACTACCCGCCTCACTTCCAGCAAGCACATAATCTGTCTTATTTGAAACAGAAGAAGAAACTCTCCCCCCTTCCCCTATTATCATCTTCTTCGCCTCATCTCTAGAGAGAGTTTCTAGCGTGCCGGTTAAGACAAAAGTCTTGTCTTTTAGTTTATTGCTTTTAGCAACCCTACTCTCATCTATAACAACCCCATTTTTAATTAATTTATTTATAAAAGCTATATTTTCTTTCTGGTTAAAATATTCGTAAATACTCTTGCTAACAACTGGTCCAATATTAGGAATACTATTTATATCATCTATACTAGCTTTTGATATTTTTATATAACTACCAAAATGATTTGCTATATCCTGGGCAGTTTGTTCTCCAATGTGTATTATTCCAAGAGCATATATAAATCTCCAAAGAAGGACTTTTCTGTGACTATGAATAGAATTAATGATATTCATAGCAGACTTTTCTCCAAAGCGTTCGAGACCTGATAGGTCAGCTGCTTCAAGAGTGAACAAATCAGCTGCGTCACTAATAAGACCTTCATCTTTTAATCTATCTAAAATCTTTGGACCAATTTCATAAATTTCATACACGTTTACAAAATGTTGCATTCCGCGTCTGCTTCTTGCAGGACAATTTTTATTCGTACAATAATAAGCAACAGAACTTTCTTGTTCACCCATCTTGCGTTCAATTTTAAAATTACATACAGGACAGTGTTCTGGCATCTTAAATTTCTTCTCTTTACCCGTGCGCATATTGGTAAGAACCTCGACAACTTCTGGAATAACATCTCCAGCTTTTTGAATAACTACAGTGTCCCCCACTTTTATATCAAGCCTCTCTATCTGATCCATATTATGAAGTGTAGCTTTTGAAATAGTGGAACCGGCTACTAAAGTCGGATTAAAGTGTGCAAGCGGAGTCATAACTCCAGTACGTCCAACATTTACTGTAATACTTGTTACTACGGTTGTTGCTCTTTCGGCCTCATATTTATAAGCAACCATATATCTTGGAGCTTTACCAACAATACCAAGAGAGTCTTGTATTTCAATATTATCTACAGAGATCACCATACCATCTGTACCATAAGGTAATTTGGGCCTAATAACCCCAACCTCTTTAATAAAAGAAAAAACTTCTTTTAAATTATTAGCTTCCCTTTCATAAGGAGCTACTTGAAAACCAATTTCTTTCAGAATTTTATGCTTATCTGAATGATTTTTTATATTTGTAGGATAAGAAGCTATGTCCCAAGCAAAAAAGTCTAAGCCTCTCTCCTTAACAATTTTTGGGTCAAGCTGACGTAAGCTTCCAGCCGCAGCGTTACGAGTATTGGCAAAAGTTGGCCTACCGAATTTTTCTTGTTTTTTATTTAAAGATTCCCAAGACTTCTTAGTCATAACTACTTCTCCTCGAACTTCTATTTCTCCTTTTATATTCCCCTTCAAAAAAAGAGGGATAGATTCAATCATTCTCAAATTTTCTGTAATATCCTCCCCAACAAACCCGTCACCTCTGGTGGCTCCTTTAATAAACTTCCCATCTTTATAATGCAGCGAAGCAGAAAGTCCGTCGAGTTTCACCTCGCAAAAATAATTTAAGGATGTCCGATTTCCTAACATCTTTAAACAGCGAGTTTCCCAATCAACAATTTCGTCTTCTCCAAAAACATCATTGAGAGATAACATTCTGATGTCATGTTTCATCTTTTTAAATTCTGGTAGTGGCGCACCTGCTACCCTATTTATAGAACTATTAGGATCTCTATATTGGGGATATTTCTTCTCTAAATCATGCAACTCACGAGTAAGAGATTCATAGACATCATCTGTGACTTTCGGATTATTCTTTATATGATATTCATTGCGAAGTCTCTCAATCTCCTCCCGAAGTTTTTCTATTCGGTTTTTTATACTTATATCTGCCATAATTTATTATTTTAATAAGTAACCTTTAGGGAACGCTCGACAGTTCTGACACTACTTTTATCACAAATATTATATCCCATGGCTTCAACTTCTGTAGAGGTTAAAGATTCCGTAATTGTCTTGTTTATATTAATACGGAAACATTTATCTTTTGAATTTTGATTTGGAGGGGTTATTGTGTATGAACCATCAGCTATTTTATTAAAGACTAGATTTGTTTCTGCACAGTTAAAGGATACTGTATCTGGTCTCGTTGAAGCATCTTGTTCATTATCAAAGAATAAAGCACATTCTGAAGCGATATCGGCTTGATAAAAGGCTGTCGTAGAATCACGAGCTACAGAAGACAATATTAGCTGTTTATAGGCCGCATTAGAAAGACCAATGGTAATCATAGAAATAATACTAACAACAACCACTGTAAAAAGTATCGCGTATCCTTTATCTTTTCTAATTTTTGTATAAATATTCATAATTCTATTTTTGCCAATTTAGTAGGTAAACGACTATGGATTGTGTTCTAGCAAGCGAGCCATTGGCCCAATCAACTCTAACTGTGACTTTTATCTGATCGTTATTAATTTTTTTCATTTTGATTGTTCTTGAAAAAATACTTTTTACTCCATAGATACTATTGTGACTATAAAAAAATACAGATAGAGCCTTTTTATCAAAATAGAGCTTGTCACATCCACTGCTACTGCAAGAAATAAGATCAGCATTTGAGAAAGGTGAACTTGGAGCAAATTTCTCCATGTTTATATCACAACCATTATCCGAGAAACAATCCGTTCCACTCTGTTCATATTTATTTATAAAACCATTCCATCCATAACCATTATCATCTTTGTGTTGGAAGGCAATAGTATCTCGGCTATTCCTTATGTAGTCAACAGCTTCTTCTGTTAAATACTTAGCTGTAATTTCATTATTGGCATATCTAGCAGAAGTGGCTGAAGAAGCTGTAACACTAAGCATGGAAATAACAGAAATAGTCAAAATAAATATGGCAACAAGTGCTTCTATTATAGTAAACCCTCTATTCATTTTTTTATTATACTTATTCATATTAATATTCGGCTGAACGTTGTGAAGCTATTGTCTCAAGAGAAAAATCAGTTGTATTACCCTTTATATTTACAGATCCAGTCATTAAAATTCTAACACTTGGTTGAACATTAGTAGTACTAGAGTCAGCCCCTACCACATAAAACTTTAGTGTTTTTACATCTACGTCCTTTGAAACAATATCAGAACATGGAGTGACGTCTGCTTCGCATCTTTGTAAAGTTTTCGTACCGTCAGTTCTTCCGTTTAATTTATAAGCAACCCTTATTGGAGGATTTACTCCTACTTGTTGGGGCATAAAAGCTATTAAATTACCACCATCAGCACAATCCCTAGCCGCCAGTAAGTTTGATAATTGAACAGTTGAGAATCCATCAAAATCAATAGCTGGGCATGTATAAATTGTTCCCATGCGAAGTTCGCGAGTCATACTCTCCATAGCAAAATTAACGTTATCTACTGCAATACGGAGCTTCTGAGAACTCTTAGCGGAATTTGACGACACAACCAGAGAGCCGACCCCCATAAGCATAATAATAGTGAAGAGGGTTGTCGCAATCATGAGCTCAATTAAAGTAAAACCTTTATTTTTTTGTAACTTATTGAATTTCATCTTTTTATTGAATACTTATTTGGCCGGTATTTTGAATTGAAATATTTTTAATCTTTTCATTGTCTGGGTTACCATTTGAGACAACAATAGTTGCTCGAGAAATTGAACTGGAAACAGCATCACAAGTGCTGGAAACTGAACTTACTCTATAGCAGAAAGTAGCTCTGGGATTTGGTCGAGTAAAAATAATATCCAAATAAGCACCTGGAGAAAAAGAAAGATCCCCATCGTTTAGTTTTATATCTTTTATAATATCTTGAGTCACAATACCAAAAGCTTCTATGCAACTATTTGTGCCATCACTGCAAGATCCACTACTGGCCGCTACATATCCTTCACTAGAAGATTTAGTTGAAAACATAAGAAATGATTTGGAAGAAGATTCTAAATTGTCCTTGGGTGCAGTTCCTGTATTTGAAAAATGCACACCATAACTATTACTGAAATTCCCTGTCACGCCACGAGCTCCAATAGCAAAACTCTGGGCTTTACGAATAGAAAGAGCGATATCGTCAGTCAAATTCTGTAATGAAACAGTAGAAGAAAAACCTTCATAATTAAAAATAACAATAGTTGTGATAACTAAAAAGATAGAAATAACAACCATAAGTTCTATGAGGGTAAGCCCTTTGCTGTATTTGATTTTATCCCTTAATTTAAACATTAAATAAATAAATTAAAAAAATTTGATAAACCTATAATATCTAAGTTGAACAAGAAAGCGATAAACATTCCTATTATTAAAAATGGAGCAAAAGGAATTTCTGTTTTCATATTTATTTTATGTCTAGAGAAGAACATAACACCTAAACCAATGATAGATCCAATCCAAAAAGCTAAAACAATAGCGGAAAGTCCAAAATATAAACCAAGCAACCAGCCAATACCTAGCATGAGCTTGGCATCCCCTAACCCCATCCATTTACCACGCGACACAAGCCATAATAGTGCAAACGGTAAAGCAAGTAAGGGCCCTGCGATAACACTATAAAAAGTAGGAAGAATGAATAATGGACCAAACTGTGTATGATTTATGAAAATTGAAATAAAAGAAACAATAGAGAAAAGGTATACAAGCTTATCGGGGATTATTTTATGGCGTAAATCATAAACTGAAATAACAATTAAAATAGAAAAAATAAAAACAAAAAAAGTTACAAGGAATATATATAGAGATGTCGAATATATAAGCATAGGAGCAAAGTGATATGCGACCAAGACAAACACGAGACCTCCCAAAAATTCAACGATAGGATATTGATACGAGATAACCTCTTTGCATCTACGACATTTACCACTTTGCATAACAAAAGACAGAACGGGGATGAGTTCGAACCAACGTAATGTACGATTGCAAGTCATACAAATAGATCGACTGTTGACCATAGTCTTGCCAGTATTAAATCTATAAATAACTACATTAAGAAAGCTTCCAATAATAGTTCCGAGTAAAAAAATAAAGACAAATATAAGTAAATTCATACATACAGTATAACAATTATAAACAAAAAAATCATCTTTTTGGATGATTTTTTTGTTCAAATAATACTTAGAAAACTAAGGGGTAACGATCTGATCCGCACAGCTTGTACCTCCAGCCATAATAGGATTCTTTATACCTCCCACAAATCCTTTAGAATCTATGCACCAGAAATTTGAATCAACACCATTTATTTTCTCAACAGCTCTCAGTGGAAGAGAGACGACATAAAAACGAGTGTCTGCATTACAATACAAAGTAGCATTCCCCGAGGCAGCGGTTCCTGATTGAGCCATGGTTCCATCTCTCAAAATACCTCCTGTTGTTTTAGCTGTGTCCTGAGCTTGAAGAAGAGATTTATCATTGATTGAATCAGTCCCTGAAGTACAAAAACCTTTATAACTCTGATTTTGCCCAACCCAATAAACACCGGCTTGAGTCTTTATAGAAGTACCATTGGACTTGATCCCAGCATTGGCTCCTTTTTCTCCGGCAGAAGATAGACTTGATAAAACAATAACAGCCAATATTCCAATTATAGATATAACAACCAGAAGTTCAATGAGTGTAAAACCTTTATTTTTATTCATAATTAAAAACAACAAATAATAAATATAACTCGACTACTATATTATACTATATAAACAAACAAAAAACCACAATAATGTGGTTTTTTGTTTGTAAAATCAATTATTTGATTATGGACAAACTGTTATACCAGCGGCTGGAGCTGCGGTTAATGCTTTTGCATTACCCAAGCTATCAATACACCACCAATCAGCTGTTCCACTTCTTAACTTTGCAGCTGCAGCATAAGCACTAGCATCAGCAGTAATACCACAAACAGCAGCTGTACCACCATTTGCAGTCACAGCATGATTTAGAGCTGTAACTATACTTGAGTCTTGGAAAACGTTTGTTGCAGGAGTCGTAGGTGTAGTTGGACATGCAGTTATTGCAGTAGTAGTATCAGTCTTGTATTTATAACCAAATGAATCATATAAAACTTCTGTTGAAGCTCTGATTCCAGCTAGGTCTGACTTGATAGCTGCGTCTTGACCTTTTGAACGAGCACTATTTAGAGATGCCAAAACAACTGATGCCAAAATACCGATGATTGCAATAACAACCAAAAGTTCAATGAGTGTAAAACCTTTATTTTTATTCATAATTTATTTTCCGCATTTATGCGGATCCGCTTTAGCGGAAAATATTAATTAAACTTATAATAATTTGTCTTCTGTTAGAAAGACGCGACCTTACTTTTTAATAACTATATTATATCATACAAGCTTACTAAAAGTACAATATATATGAGGTGTGGATAAGTAATAATCTTTACATTCCTCCTGCTACATTGTATATAGGCATCAAAACAGAAGTTAATAGAAGTCCTACCCCTAATCCAAGCGCCACTATCATAAGAGGTTCAATGAGAGAGACCATAGTATCTACAGCTTCATTTACTTCACGAGAATAAAACTTTCCTAATGTTTTAAGTATACTACCGAGTGAACCAGTCTCCTCCCCCACATGAATCATTCCAGCCATAATAGGTGGAATCTCTGGATGTACAGCAAAAGATTCCGACAAGGAACTACCACTCTTTATTTTCTCAGAAGCATCTTTTAATAAGTCTTCGAAAATTCTGTTACCTACAACCACAGAAGTAAGCTCTATCGCTCGAACAATCGTGATACCTGAAGACAGCATCGTATCCATGTTGTCAGCGATTCTAGAAAGGTAAAGTTTTATATAAATGGTCTTCATTACCGGCATAGAAATCTTTAATCTATCAAGA
>JAKBMK010000008.1 GCA_021831595.1 bacterium | reverse complement strand
TTTATTAAAACCAGAAAGCTACCAAGATAGGAACCAAGATGAGGGCAATGATGTTTAAGATTTTAATCATTGGGTTGATTGCAGGTCCTGCTGTATCTTTGTAAGGATCACCGACTGTGTCGCCAGTAACTGCTGCTTTGTGAGCATCACTACCTTTACCACCGAAGTTTCCAAGCTCAATGTATTTCTTTGCGTTGTCCCATGCGCCTCCACCGGAAGTCATTGAGATAGCAAGGAAGATTCCTGTAACGATAGATCCAACAAGGAGTCCACCAAGTGCTTCTGCTCCAAGAATGAATCCAACTAATATTGGAGAAACAACTGCGATAACTGCTGGGAGAACCATTTGTTTCAATGCTCCAGTTGTCACGATGTCTACGCATTTTGCATAATCAGGTTTTCCTTCTCCTGTCATGATGCCTTTTATTTCTCTAAATTGTCTACGAACTTCTTCGACAACTTTTCCTGCTGCTTTTCCAACTGCTTCCATACATAGAGCAGAGAAGTAGTAAGGTAGAAGTCCACCGATAAGGAGACCAGCAATAACTTTTGGATTACTTAGATCGAAAGTAAGTGAGTGTCCAGCATTTGTGAATTCTTGTGTGTAAGAAGCAAAGAGGACGAGGGCTGCGAGTCCTGCTGAACCGATAGCATAACCTTTTGTCACAGCTTTTGTTGTATTTCCAACTGCATCGAGTGGATCTGTAACTGCACGAACAGAGTCTGGAAGTTCTGACATTTCGGCGATACCTCCAGCATTATCAGTAATAGGACCGAATGAATCGATCGCAACTATTATTCCTGTAAGTGAAAGCATAGACATAGCTGCGATAGCTACTCCGTAAAGTCCAGCTGCGTTATAAGAAATCAAAATTCCAGCTACGATTGTAAGTAGAGGGAAAGCAGTAGACTTCATAGAAACTGCAAGACCTTGGATAACGTTTGTGCCGTGTCCTGAGACTGAAGCCTGCGCGATAGACCTCACAGGAGAGTAAGCTGTAGAAGTGTAGTACTCTGTGATAACGATGATAAGAGCAGTAACTGCGATACCGACGAGTGCACTTATATATAGTGCACCGACAGAGTAGACTGACTGACCTGCCATGAGCCACTTGGTGATAGGGTAGAAAGCGACCGCTGAGATAGCTCCTGCAGCAATCAAACCTTTATACAAAGCTCCCATGATATTATTTTTCTTTCCTAGTTTTACAAACCATGTACCAATGATAGATGAAAGTATTGCTACTCCACCGATAGCGAGAGGATAGATGACTGCATTTGTAAATCCTACAAACATAAGTGATCCAAGAAGCATTGTTGCGACAGAAGTCACTGCATATGTTTCGAACAAGTCTGCGGCCATACCTGCACAGTCTCCGACGTTATCTCCAACGTTGTCTGCGATAACAGCAGGGTTGCGAGGATCATCTTCTGGAATTCCTGCTTCAACTTTACCGACGAGGTCAGCACCGACGTCTGCGGCTTTAGTAAAGATACCTCCACCAAGACGAGCGAAGACTGAGATCAAACTTGCACCAAATGAAAGTCCGACGAGAGACTTCACATCACCTGTAATCATGTAAAAAACTGTTACTCCAAGAAGGGCAAGTCCTACGACGAGAAGTCCTGTAACTGTTCCTCCTTTGAAAGCAAGAGAAAGTGCTTCTTTGAGGCCCTTCTTTGCTTCTTCTGTTGTGCGGACATTAGCACGAACGGAAACGTTCATACCGATGTATCCTGCAACAGCAGAAAGGATTGCTCCGAAAATGAAACTAATAGCCATCATCCATCCAAGCATTGGTACGAGACCAATCACAAGGAAGAGGACAACAGCGATAATGCCGATAGTTTTGTATTGGCGGTTTAAGTATGCACTTGCACCTTCTTGGATAGCTTTGGCGATTGCTTGCATTTTTGCATCACCTGTACCCTTCTTCAAAACAACACGGATTAAAAATAAACCGTATAATATTGCAATTATAGAACTTATAAGAGCAAAAATAATAAATGGATTCATAAATTTATTTTATTATTAATTAATAATCTTATTCTTCAGTACCATCATCGACGATACCATCATCGAGCACATCGTCACTTAAACCTTCACTTTTTACATTTAGAGCTTCCATACCTTTGATATCGATTCTCCATCCTGTAAGTTTGGCAGCAAGGCGGACATTTTGCCCACCTTTTCCAATAGCGAGAGAAAGTTGATCAACAGCAACTTCTATCATAGCTTTATGTTCTTGTTCATTTACTTGAATGTTCAACACTGTAGCAGGGGAAATTGCACTTGATATGTATGTTGCAGGGTCAGGTGACCAAGGAATAATATCTATCTTCTCACCATTTAGTTCACTCATAACTGTTGTGACACGAACTCCTTTCTGTCCAACACAAGATCCGACAGGATCAACGTGTTCATCATTTGAGTAAACTGCAATCTTTGATCTGGCACCTGCTTCGCGAGCAATAGACTTTATTTCGACTATTCCTCCGGCGATTTCTGGTGCTTCCATTTTAAAGAGCCCTTCTATTAGTTGTGGATGAGTGCGGGAAAGTTTTAGGTTTACTCCTCTTGGAGTCTCTTCTACTGAGTAAAGGTAAGCTTTAATTCTCTCACCTTGTCTGTAGTATTCTCCTGGAATTTGTTCATCTGGAAGGATTATTCCTGTGGCACGATTGAAGTCTATATAGACGACACCGCGTTCAACTTTCTGGACTACTCCATTGATAATTTCACCTTCTTTGCTTCCGTATTCATCAACTATGACACTTCTTTCTGCTTCACGAATTTTTTGGATGATTACTTGCTTGGCAGTTTGAGCTGCTATGCGTCCGTAATCGTTTTGATTTTCAAGTGGGAAAACAAGTTCTTCTTTAAGTTCTACGTTTCTTTTTATTTTCTTGGCATCTTCTAGTAGAATGTGATGCTCTTCGTTAAAGCGAACTCTCTCATCATCTTCGGCAATTTCTTCCTCTTCCTCCTCATCTTCTTTTGTCATGCGGACGAGTGTGTCGTCGACAACAATTTTGATTTGTTGAAATTCCATTTTCCCAGTTTCTATATCTATCTTTGCACGTATGATTTGGCCTTTTTTGCCATAATCTTTTTTGTAAGCTGCGGCTAGGGCTTGCTCGATAGCATCAATGATCTTGTCTTTAGGGATCTTGCGCTCTTGTTCAAGCTGCTCTAATGCAGACTTCATACCTTTGAGGTCTAACATATATTTAATTGTTATTTAATTGTAATTTATCTGCTGATAAAGCAGATTTTTACTAAAAACATGTAATTATTACGTATTTTTAGTAAAATAAAAGCCCGGTTCGAGGACGGACTTACTAAACATAATGTTACCCCAATACTTTTGATTAGTCAATAATTGAGCCAGATGTTTTATTTCAGTGCTAATTTCATAGATTTCATTTCATTTTTAAAAATTTAGTGGTATAATTTATATTACTTAAAATAAAAAGTTTCTTATTTGTTTTTTTACTAATTAATTTTATCAATATGATTAAATTTACAAAAATATTTTTGTTTACTACTCTACTAATTTTATCTTTTGGGTTTATCTCGAATCAAGCATATGCTGGCAGTGCTTCTGACAGCGTGACGGTTACAGTCACAGCACCTCCTGTAAACGGAGCTTGTTCTACCTCTCACTATATATGTACATCTGGTACTTCTGTAAGCAATGTAGACGGTGCAACAGCTTGGACATGGGGATGTAACGGTTCAAACGGTGGAACCAGTACTTCTGCAACTTCTTGTACTGAAGCTAAACCAATAAACGGAGCTTGTTCTACCTCTCACTATATATGTACATCTGGTACTTCAGTAAGTAATGTTGAAAATGCTTCTGGTTGGACTTGGGGTTGTAATGGTTCAAACGGTGGAACCAGTACTTCTGCAACTGCTTGTACAGAAGCTAAGGCCATTCCTGTAGTAGATTGTGTCAGCTCTTGGAGCGACACCAATACTTGTAGTGTCACAGCTTGTGGCTCAACCGGAGTAAAACAGCAAATATATACTATTAAAACTGCCGCTTCAGGAGGAGGAACAGCTTGTCCTTATGCAAATGGAGCAACTAGATGGGGTACTACAAGTTGTAGTACCGCTGCCTGTGATGTTATGTCTGGAACCATAACAGCAAACAACTGTACTATCGCTTCAGGTGGAAGTTCTTGTAGCTCATCTATTTCTTGGTCTACCACAAATCCTGTATCAACATCAGCGGTTACGACACCTACTAACATAACTGTTGGTTCTGGTAATAATAGTTCTGCTTCATATACTGTAAGTTACGGCTCAAGAAGTTTCTTCTTGTACAACAACGGAGTTCTTCTTGGTTCTGATTCTGCTACCGCATCTTGTGTTTCAGGAACAACTTGGGATGGGGCAAAGTGTGTTACCTCAACTCCTCCACCTTCTTGTTCTAATGGAGCAGACAACTATCCTGTATGTACAACAACAGGTGGTGGAACTATATGTTTAAATGGTGCCACCAACCCTCCTGTTTGTACAACAACTGGTGGTGGAACCGTATGTGTAAACGGAGCAACAAATCCACCAACATGTGACACATTTTCTCCAACAGCAGGTTTCTGGTCAGACTGGAGTCCCTCATTATCTGTTTGTCCCGGGGCTCCTGTTACACAGACGAAAACTTATACAAAAGCTACAAATGGTGGTGTAGATGATCCTGCTGGACTTTCAAATCCTATACAAACAAGAACTGTAGATCCGGCTGATTGTCCAATCGTTGATGTTTCAGTCACAAGAGACGGGCTTCCTGTCACAGTAAGAATTCCTTATAACGGAAGAGTTAAAGTAGGTTGGACCGCCACAAAGGCATCTGATTGTTCCTGTTCTTATTATGATATAAAGACAGGTGCTAATCCTGGAAGCTGTGGGAACGGAACAAGCTATATATATCAGACCCCATCTCTAAAGAAAGATACTAAATATACTATAGTATGTAATGGAGGATATGGCATATCTATTTCAGGAGTCAAAAATGTGTTAGTTGATCCAATAAATACTAATGTCATTGAGCAATAATCAAAATAGAATCCCCCGCCAACCAAGTTGGCGGGGGATTCATTGATTTTGCCAGGGTATTGACAAAATAGATAAAAAGTTAGATAATATGGGTAAACTAAATAAAAAATTGATCCTAAAAAATTATAGAGCCATGAAAAATTCTTATTCGTCTTCAGCAAAGTTTGCTGGTGTTGGAATGATGGGCATTATTTTGGTTGTGATCATGATAGTGCTTACATCTTGTGGGAAGGATATACTGCCGGAACCGGTGGTGACTTCCCCTGTAATTTCTACGACGGAAGCTACAGCTGTCACCATGACAACTGTTGTAACCGGAGGAAATATCTCCAGCGATGGAGGTGCTAAGGTTACCGATAGGGGTATATGCTGGGGGTTAACCAATAATCCTTCAATAAGTGATAATAAATTAGCTAACGGGTCTGGTACTGGAATCTTTTCCAGCACATTATCCGGACTGATTCCTGGAACTTCTTACCATGCAAGGGCTTATGCTGTAACCAGTTTAGGCACATTTTATGGGAATGACGTTTCTTTTATCACTGCTCCTATTATGTACAGCATAACAGTTACTGCAGGGCCAAATGGTACTGCTACTGCGCCTAAAGAAGTTGCTAGTGGGATGTCTATTGACGTCAAAGCAACCCCAAATGTCGGCTATATGACAGACTCAATACGAGTGGACGGAAAAAGCTTCCTTTTAGATGGAGCAATTTCTTACACTATAATGGTGTCTAAAAATTTACCCGATGTTTATGTCACTTTCAAACCAGACCCCAAATGGATTTTGAGTCAGCACCCTTGGTATACGGTCAAAGAGCAGGATCGATATGTGAATACTACTGGTTGGACTGACATTTATCCTTCGGATGGAATTCTAATTAATAAATATGAATTTTATCAATCGGGGAATGATTTTAAAATCAAGACCAGCTGGCCAGATAAAGGAGGTATTGTTTATGAACACCTGTGTACCCTAAAGGGTGATTCTCTCATCTTTGGAACGAAACCAGATGGTTCTATGGGGCATAGAATGAAGATAATTCATCTTGATCCTCAGAGCCTAATTCTAAGGGAATTGATTGAGTACATTGATTTTAATGGAAAACGCATTCCCGAGAATGATTATGAGGCTCAATACCTTTTTGAACCAACGAGGTCTTATAAGTAATTTAAATATTTGAAAAAGTCCACTCTTCTTGCAAAAGGGGGTGGCTTTTTTGATAGTTGTGATATAATAAAAACATTAATATAAATTTAATTCTAAAGAATCATCAAATGAAAAAAATATTTAGTAAGGAATTTTTAGTAGGATTTTTATTTATATCTATTTTGGGAGTAGTTTTAATGTTGTTAGGTGAACCAAAAGGTAAGGTTGAAGCTGTTATCTCAGTTGATGTTTCTATTTCAGCTGGCAACCCTACTCTTTCTTATCCAAATTCAGGAACTAGTATCTCTTGGAATTCTAATGCCGACTCATGCACCCTTTATGGTCCCAATGGTTTGATTGGTACAGTTGGTGGATTTGCACCAAATGATTCATACGGAACAGGTTCTCTGTCGGTAGGTTCTCATACTTTCACTGTTACTTGTACCAAAGCTGATCCTCCTGTTGTTTGTAATGCATACTACTCTGCCTTAATCTCTTGTTTTACAGCAGACACAATGATTCTGATGTCTGATGGGACTAGTAAGAAAATACAGGATGTCAAAATAGGAGATGTATTAAAAGGAGAAAAGACAGATAATAAGGTTCTTGGTTTTCATCAGCCAGAATTAGACGGTAAACTTTACTCATTTAACGGAGGACGTTACTTTGTCACAGAAGAGCATCCATTTAAAACGACAAATGGTTGGAAAGCTATAAATCCAAAGAAAACAGAAAAAGAAAACCTTGGAATTAAAATTACAACACTCAAGGTTGGAGATACTCTAATTACTGAAGATGGATATGTATTACTAAAGAGTATAAAAAGCAAAGAAGGCAAGAAGGATACACAGTTATACAACTTTAAACTAGATGGTGATCATACTTATTACGCAGATGGATATCTAGTCCACAACAAGACTGCGTGTGGTGATGGGTACACTTGTGGAAGTGGGCAAGTTTGTCTCGCTGGTTCTGGTCATTGTGGTGTTAGTCCTGATAGTATAGTTGCAGGAAGTGTTGGCCCTGGAGGAGAAACACCCGGTCCTTATGAAAATTTGTCTTGTAGTTATTTTAGTGATCAAGCAAGTTGTGACCAAGGTTGGCTTACCCATGGGTGTCACTGGGTTTCTGCTTCTCCAGTTTGTACTCCTTGTCCTGGATATTGTCCTTCTGGTTATTCAGCAAGCTGTGTTAATAATCAGACTTATTGCGTGGAGAACCAACCATGTTCTGGGGCTCCTGTTAATTAGTCCAACATAATAAAAATCCACCAATAGTCATTGGTGGATTTTTATTTATAGATTTAGAATTCTTTATCTATTTGCTTTAAATCATTTTCATTAACAGGATTCATTGTCTCAACTATTTCGTTGTCTATTTTCTGATCCTCTGCAGACAAAACAACAGGGATTTCTGTTGCGACAGGAGCTAGAACTTTAGACTTTAATAATATCATAGTGACAACTATTACTATTATAACTGCAAGAATAATTATATAAACTTTTTTATTCTTCTTTTCTACTGGTGGAGTTACAGGTGTTACAGGAGTTGTTTCTGCTACATTTGGTTGTGTTGTTGGTTCCATAAAATATTGAATTAAATATTAATTTTTAATACTGTTATCTCCTTCTAGTTTTGCAAACATTGGAAGTAATTTTCTGTATTCTTCCCCAGCTAGTTTTATTTTTTCTTCCGCCATCTTAACAAGGCTTCTTAATTCTTCTTTTGATGTTTGAATACCGATTTGAGTGAAAGCAACATTTTTTGTGGAGTCAATTTCTATTCTGGCATTTCCAAGAGCTGTTTTGGCTGTATCGTATTGATCTCTTATTTCAGCAACATTCTTTCCTTCTTGTTCAAAAGCATTTATTTTTAAAGATAATCTAGAATCAATTATAGATAATTTAGAAAACTTATTTTCAACTTCATCATAAATTTTTTCTATAGTAGTCTTTAGATTTTTTTGAGCTACTGCACCTGGTTTTATTTTTACCGAAGAAATATCTTTGCTTACCTTTTCTGCTATTTGAAGGGATCTTTCCTCTATTCTTTTTTTAAGTCTGTCGTTTATGTCTTTCTGTATTTTTAATTTCAAAGCTTCTGGATCTTTTTTCATTAGAACCTCAAGATTCTTTGGGTCCATTTTTGTTGGAGTTACACTTTTTGCTGCTGCCCAAGATGTGACAGGGGAAAGCATTAACCCAACACCTAATATTAAAATAATTTTGTTTTTTATCATAGAAAATGTTGTATTAGTTATAATACTTAATTATACACTGATATTAGATAAATAGAAACAACAATTTGCTAAATTTTATTGATAGCTTTTTGTTCTTTGTGATATAATAAAAGCGTATATCATTAAAAACTACACAAAATGAAAAATTTATTTTTTAAAAGTTTTCTGAAAGTTTTTATATTAGTTTTTATTGTATCTATTTTTCTTGTTGGAGCTAGTTTTGCATCGGCAAGTTCAGCTTCTTCTAGCGTTACAGTAACTGTTACAGAGCCTGCAGTTAATTGTGTAGGGTCTTGGGGAACTTGTAGTAATGGATCTCAAACATATTCAATAACAACTGCTGCTTCGGGAGGAGGAACAGCTTGTCCTTACACAAATGGCGCAACTCAATCTTGTGGAACAAACTGTGTAGGTTCTTGGGGAACTTGTAGTAATGGATCTCAAACATATTCAATAACAACTGCTGCTTCGGGAGGAGGAACAGCTTGTCCTTACACAAATGGCGCAACTCAATCTTGTGGAGTATCTTGTATTGGTTCGTGGTCTGACAATGGAACTTGTAGCAAAAGCTGTGGAGGTGGAGTAGAACAACAAACATATACTATTACAAGAAACGCTTCGGGAGGAGGAACAGCTTGTCCTTATACAAATGGCGCAACTCAATGGGGAAGTACAAGTTGTAACACTCAAGCATGTCTATGTTCTGCTCCTCTAACTCAAAATGTAACAGTAGCTTGTGACTTAAATGCATATGGTTATGCAGCAACTTCAGGACTGGTAACGAGAAGCCAAACAAAATCTGCATACCCGTCGTGTTCATTTCCACCATTACCAGTAACAACATCTAACTCTACTTATGTTGGCGACAATTGTGTATATCCAGCTGTAGTAAATGGTGGCTGGAGTGCTTGGAGTGCTTGTAGTGCAACTTGTGGAGGAGGAACTCAAACTCGT
Organism: bacterium; assembly: GCA_021831595.1. GTDB lineage: Bacteria > Patescibacteriota > Minisyncoccia > Phycocordibacterales > UBA9973 > UBA8515. The sequence continues at coordinate 24,344 of JAKBMK010000008.1, read as the reverse complement.
ACTTGTACGAATCCATCCCCATCAGGTGGTGGGTCGGACTGTGTGGGTTCAAATTCTCAAAGTTGTAATACAGAGGCCTGCCTTTGTTCTGCGCCTCTAACTCAAAATGTAACAGTTGCTTGTGACCCAAATCCATATGGATATCCTGCATCTTCTGGTACGGTAACTCGAAGCCAAGATAAAGGAGCTTATCCAGGTTGTTCTTTCCCTGCACTACCTGTAACAACATCTAATTCCACTTATGTTGGGGATACTTGCGTTTATCCTACTTATACCGTCACCCCATCAGCTGGATCAAACGGAACAATTTCTCCAAACGTAGCACAATCTAATGTTGCTAAAGGTGCTACTCTTTCATTCACTGTTATTCCAAGTGTAAATTATGATGCTTCTGTAGGGGGTACTTGTGGAGGAACACTGTCGGGAAATACTTATACTACAAATCCTATTACTTCTAGCTGTACTGTTGTTGCATCTTTTAGTGCTCGCGTGTGTGCAGACCCTCTAACTCAAAATGTAACAGTAGCTTGTGACCCAAATGCTTCTGGTTATTCTGCTATTTCAGGGCTTGTAACGAGAAGTCAGACAAAAGAGAGCTATCCATCGTGTATTTTTGGTACACCAGTAACAACCTCAAATTCTACATACGTTGGAGATAACTGCGTGTACCCAGAGCTTCCTATCGTTTCTTCTCCTACAGATAGTAATGTAAAAGATAAAAGTGCAATACTAGGAGCAACAGTTGTTTCTTTGGGAACACCAGCTTCTATCACAGAAAGAGGTGTCTGTTATGGAACAATGCAAAATCCATCATCGAGTAACGGAGCTATTTGTACAAAAGACGGTAGCAACATAACAACAGGTACATTTACTATAAGTTTAGGAAAAATTTTGAGTCCAACAACAACTTATTACTATCGTGGCTATGCTATAAATAGTATTTCTGGTATTGGATATTCTACTCAAGGCTCGTTTATCACAAAAGAACTTCTCCTATCTCCTTCCACTTTTAGTGTTTTTGGCGGTAATAAAAAGATAGAATTTGGAGAAGCTATCAAATTAACTTGGACTTCAGTAAATACTGATTACTGCAATATTACTTCAAGTTCTGATCCAACTATGGCTACAAAGAATTTTGCCTCAAGTGGTAGTACTACAGTTAAACCAAACAAGACAACTAAATATACTCTTGTTTGTAAAGGTTCTGGTGACTATTCAGACTCTGCTCCAATAGATATATTGATAAATGTAGGGGCAATTAAGCCTACATACGAGGAATTTTAATTAGAGAAAAATAAAAAGCGGGGCATCTAAGCCTCGCTTTTTATAATTAGTTTGTATTAAAATCAGGTATGCCAGCTACCATGGCTACACTTTGGATTTTTACATTCGTAAACCATTGTACCTTCTCCTTGACCTGGAATCGTTGAATGGTATTCCATCGGAGACCAACAGCTGTGGCAGACTTGGGTCGGAGCTCCAGCAGGCCTTTTTTCGTGTAGCCCACATAACTTGCAGGTTTTTGAATCAAGGACGCTCATTCCATAACCAATATGTCCACCGCTTTTGAAGCAAGAAGCAATATTTCTGTCTTCTCTTCTTTCTTCTTCCCATTCATGTTGGCAATCTTTTTGAACTGCTCGAACAAAAGAGTTCAAGTTTGTTTCAACAGTTTTTAAATTTTCCGACATGAACTCAAATGTTCTTATTTCCTGTGTTACCAATTTATCCCCCATTAGGGCAGGGAATTTTCTGATTTCTTCTATTTTCATACTTAATTTATTAAAGAACCAAACTAATAATATATAGTTTTGGCTCAGATTTATACTATATTTAGTTGCGTTTCTTATCTTTAAGCTACTACTATTGTGATTTTTGTCAATAATTTGACTTTATTTATATATCTGATATGATGATGCTTACATTATTAAATAATTATGTTAGTAAGTATTATTTTATAAAGATTTTTCTTTATTTTATGGTGTTTATTAACCAATAATATATATGGCAGAAGAGTTTAAAAGAGATAAGCCTCACGTAAACGTAGGTACTATTGGTCACGTTGACCACGGGAAAACTACATTGACCGCGGCTATTTTATCAGTTCTAGCACGTCAAGGAGGTGAATATGGTGCTAAGATTAAAGGTGTTGACCAAATCGACTCAGCTCCTGAAGAAAAAGCTCGTGGTATCACGATCGCCCTTTCTCACAACGAGTATTGGACACCAACACGTCACTACGCACACATCGATGCGCCAGGACACGCTGACTATATCAAGAACATGATTACAGGTGCTGCTCAAATGGACGGCGCTGTTATCGTAGTTGCTGCTACAGACGGAGTTATGCCACAAACACGTGAGCACATCCTTCTTGCTAAACAAGTTAACGTTCCAAAAATTATCGTATTCCTAAACAAGTGTGACATGGTTGATGACCCTGAAATGCTTGACCTCGTTGAGGAAGAAGTTCGTGAACTCCTTACAAAACAAGGCTTTGATGGCGCAAACGCACCAGTTATCCGTGGTTCAGCTCTTAAGGCGCTTGAAGCAGGAAGTAACGATGACGAATGGGCAAAGAAGATTCTTGATCTTGCAAACGCTCTCGATACTTACATCCCAGTTCCAGAACGCGATACTACAAAGTCATTCCTAATGCCTATCGAAGATATATTCTCAATCGAAGGACGTGGAACAGTTGTCACAGGTAAGATTGAACGTGGAATCGTTAAAGTCGGTGAAGACGTTGAAATTGTTGGTATTAAAGATACAGCAAAGACAACAGTTACAGGTATTGAAATGTTCAACAAGAACCTCAAAGAAGGTATGGCCGGAGACAACGCCGGAATTCTTATCCGTGGTATCAAGAAAGAAGATGTTACTCGTGGACAAGTTCTTGCTAAGCCAGGAACAGTTACTCCTCACTCAGAATTTGAATGTGAAGTTTACGTTCTAAAGAAAGAAGAAGGAGGTCGTCACACACCATTCTTCTCAGGATACAAGCCTCAGTTCTACATCCGTACAACAGATGTGACAGGTGAATCTACATTACCAGCCGGAGTAGAAATGGTTATGCCAGGAGATACAGTAAAGCTTTCAGTTAAACTCGTTACTCCAGTTGCTCTTGAAGAATCTATGCACTTTGCTATCCGTGAAGGAGGTAAGACTGTCGGCGCAGGGGTTGTAACAAAAATCAATAAATAATAGCTTAGTAACTAATTTACATAGCTTTTGTTCTTAAGACGAAAGCTATGTGTTAGAAGCTAATACCACCCTTATGACTACAAAGATTAATACGCCAGTAGGTACTCCGAAAGCGAAAAAGGGGAAGGAAGATGCTGTTGTACAACTACGTATCCGTGTGAGAGCTTATGAAAATAAGATCTTGGATGCTTCTGTGAAGCAGATCATCGATACAGCACTTCGTTATGATGCGAAGATAGTTGGACCAATCCCTCTTCCTACCGAAGTTAAAAAATACACTGTGAACAGAGCTTCATTCGTTTTCAAGAATGCTCGTGAACAGTTTGAAATTAGAATCCATAAACGTGTTATCGATATTTTGAATCCAAATCCGAAAACTATTGAAGCACTCACTTCCTTGTCACTTCCTTCAGGAGTTGATATCGACGTGAAAATGATGTAATTATATGAAATTTATTTTAGGAAAAAAACAACATATGATGCAGTGCTTTGCCGATGATGGGAGTGTCGTGCCTACTACAGTTGTAGAAGCAGGACCACTCGTAGTTACTCAGATTAAAAGCCCTGATGTCGATGGCTACGTAGCCGTGCAGGTTGCGTACGAAGAACAGAAAGAAAGCCGCGCAACAAAGGCGCATCTTGGACATGTGAAAAAGTTACCTGGGACTGAAAAAGCAGGAGCTTATAAGCATCTCCGAGAATTCAAAGATATAGAAGAAATGTCTGCCGGAGACAGAATTACAGTATCTGCTTTTAAAAAGGGCGATATCGTAACTGTTACTGGTATTTCAAAAGGAAAAGGTTTCCAAGGTGTTGTGAAGCGTCATGGCTTCCACGGTGGACCTCGTTCACACGGTCAGAAACACTCTGAACGTGAACACGGATCTATCGGTGGAGGACTCCGAAACAAAGTTCCAAAAGGAATGCGCATGGGAGGCCGTATGGGAAGTGATAGAATTACAGTCAAGAATTTGGAAATCGTTGGTGTTGATGTCGAGAACAACCAATTGCTTATTAAAGGTGCGATTCCAGGAAAGCGCGGAACGCTTGTGGAAATAATCGGATAATTTTATGGAAACACAAATATATAATCAAAAAGGTAAAGCAGTTGGTAAACTCTCTCTTCCAGAATCCATTTTTGGACTTCCTTGGAATGGTGACCTCGTACACCAAGTAGTGACAGCAATGCAAGCCAATGCTCGTACACCAGTTGCTCATACTAAAACTCGCGGAGAAGTTCGCGGTGGTGGTAAAAAGCCTTGGAGACAAAAAGGAACAGGTAGAGCTCGACATGGTTCAACTCGTTCTCCAATCTGGGTAGGCGGTGGCGTTGCTCATGGTCCTAGAAACGAAAAGAGTTACGAACAGAAAATAAACAAGAAGATGAAGGCAAAAGCTCTCTTTACAGTCCTTTCTGAAAAGTTTAGAAAAGGGCAAGTTATTTTCCTTGAAGAATTAAATCTTAAGAATATCAAAACGAAAGACGCTCTCAGTGTTCTGAAAGATTTGAGTGCTGTAAAAGGTTTTGAGAAAATGGTAGGAGGCAAAAAGCCAAATACTTATATCACTTTACCTGCAAAAGGAGATACAGTGAAGAAGAGTTTTGCAAATATACAAACAGTCGAAGTCGATGAAGTTCGCAATATGAATCCTGTGGATTTGCTTGCTTATCGTTATATTATTATTGCGCAACCAACAGAAAGTATTGCTTTCCTAGGTGGCAAGATAGAAAAGTAATATTTTATGGCTACAACAAAAACAAAAAAGAACAAAGACGTTGCAGTTGTTGATGATGCAAAGAAAGCGAAAACTCATCCTTTGATAAAAGGAGTACGTGTGACTGAGAAGGCAGCAATTGCAGCCGAGAAGGGAGCATATACTTTCAATGTAGAAGACAATGCAAACAAAAACGAAATCAAAAAAGCTATCAAGCACATATATGGAGTTACTCCAGAGCGTGTTGCTATAACTTTGATTAAAGAAAAGAAAGTGGTTCGTCGTGGAAAAATTGGTACAAAGAAAGGAGGCAAGAAAGCGGTCGTATATTTGAAGAAAGGTGATAAGATAACTATTGCATAATATGAAAACATACAGACCAACAACGCCTTCAAAAAGGCACCAAACAACAGTTACTTACAGAAATGTTATTACTAAGAGTAAGCCAGAGAAATCTCTTACTCATGGTTTCAAGAGATCTGTAGGACGCAACAACCAAGGACGCATTACTGTTCGCCACAAAGGTGGAGGACACAAGAGACTTTATCGTGAAGTAGACTTCATGTACAACAAGCATGATATTCCTGCCAAGATAACTTCTATTGAATACGATCCAAACAGAAACGCATTTATCGGTCTTGCGGTTTACGCAGATGGAGAGAAGCGCTATGTCATCGTTCCAAAGTCAGTAAAGGTTGGCGACAAGTTCATCGTATCTGAAAAGGCACCATTAACTGTCGGAAATCGTTTACCACTTAAATTCATTCCAGTTGGTACTTTCGTTTACTGCGTTGAAATCAAAGCAGGAAACGGAGGAAAACTTGCACGAAGTGCAGGAGTGTTCGGACAAGTAGTTGCGAACGACCTTGGATATACAAATATCAAAATGCCATCAACAGAAGTCCGTAAGGTTTCTGAAAATGCATGGGCATCTATTGGTGAAGTTTCAAACAGTGAATATCAATTGCAAAATATTGGTAAAGCTGGACGAAATCGCTGGAAAGGTATTCGCCCTACAGTTCGTGGATCAGTCATGAACCCAGTAGATCACCCACACGGTGGAGGTGAAGGACGCCAAGGAAGAGGTCTTCGTCGCGCGAAGAGTATGTGGGGTAAACCTACAGGAAAAGGTCAAAAGACTCGTACTCCAAAGAAATACTCCAATATGTGGATTGTTTCTCGAAGAAAAGTCGGAAAGGCAAAGAATTCAAAACTATAAAAACAAATTCTCTATCACAAAAAATACCCGCAAGGGTATTTTTTGTTGTATAATTAATTTATGGAAAAAATTAATGAGAAGAAAAGGTTTTCGATTGTGACGAGGCTCAAGAGCACTAATCATGCATGGAGAGGCTTAGGAATATTTATAAGAACCACTCACAATTCTTGGCTTCATATCTTCTTTGGAATTTTAGCTATATATTTGGGCTTTATTTTTCATATATCATCTATTGAATGGGTTATGATTGTTTTCTCTATTGGCCTTGTAATTGTTACTGAAGCATTAAATACAGCCTTTGAGATAGATATAGATCTTACTAGTCCCACATATCATCCATATGCTCGAGATACCAAGGATGTGGCTGCCGGGGCTGTCGCTATTGCTGTCATTGTGGCTGGGATTGTAGGGCTTATAATCTTCTTACCAAAGGTATTAAGTTTAGTGGCTTAATAAATTTGACATCCCACACTTCATTTGCTAGTATAGGCAAACAGGCTCATTAGAGCTATTTATATTTTATATGACAAGATCACTTAAAAAAGGACCATATGTAGATGAAAGGCTCTTGAAAAAGATTGCCGGAAAAAAGCCTTTAGAAACAGGCGTTATTAAGACATGGTCACGCGCATGCGTGATATCACCAGAAATGGTAGGATTCGTGTTCGGGGTTCACAACGGCAAGACTCACATAGAAGTACTAGTAAGTGAAGATATGGTGGGGCACAGACTTGGAGAATTCTCACAGACAAGAAAGTTCATCCGACACGGAGGTAAGATGCAGAAAGAACTAGAAGCGAAGAAGAAAGAGGCCGAAATAGAAGCAGCAAAATCAGCCAAGGCCGCAACAGCCGATACTAAAAAGAAATAATTAACTTAACTTATGAAAGCATTTTTAAAAAATTATAGACAGTCTCCACGCAAGGTTCGCCTTGTAGCAGACTTAATTAAAGGAAAAAGGGTTTCCGAGGCTTTTACTCAATTAAAGAATCTTCCAAAGAGAGCATCTTTGCCAATGGAGAAGCTTTTAGCTTCAGCTGTTGCTAATGCAAAGAACGGAGGTGTAAATACCGAGGATTTATATGTTCAAAATGTTACTGTCAACGAAGGTCTAGTTATGAAGCGTTCAATGCCTCGCGCACGTGGAAGTGCTTCTCGTATTAGCAAGAGAACAAGTCATATAATGCTTACTCTTATAGACAAAGGGGCAGAAGTTAAACCAAAAAAAGCAGAAAAGAAAGAAAAAACACCAAAAGTTAAAGCAGAGAAGAAAGTAGTTGAAAAGAAGTCGAAAGTAGCAAAAAAAGCAGAAGTTAAAGAATAATTTTATGTCAAAAGTTGTCCATCCATACGCACATAGACTAGTAACCCTAAGAGACTGGAAATCTCGCTGGTTTGCTGATAAGAAGTACAAAGAAATACTTCAGAGTGATGTAGTTGTTCGTGAATTTCTTCTAAAAAAACTACGTGGTTTCTATGTTTCAAGAGTTGAAATTGATAGAAGTGCTAAAGCTACAAAGGTTATGATTTTTACTTCACGTCCTGGTATGATAATCGGCCGTTCAGGTGAAGGTGCTACAAAGCTTAAATCTGATTTAACCGTTGCTATGAAAAAGCGTGGAGTTATAATTCCTGAAGATTTCAAGCTAGATATTATAGAAGTTGGTAATCCAGATGCAGATGCTGCAATTGTTGCATGTATGATTGCTGAGGGACTCGAGAAGCGTCTTCCTTTCCGCCGTGTTATGAAGCAAACAATCGAGAAGGTTATGGCTGCTCGTGGAGTTAAAGGAGCAAGAATTTATCTTGGAGGCCGTTTAGGAGGTGCAGAAATTGCTCGTAGTGAACAAATCAAGCGTGGCTCTATTCCTCTACAGACTTTCCGTGCAGACGTTGATTTTGCTCGCGAGAAAGCTCACATGAGTTATGGAGATATCGGTATAAAGGTCTGGATTTATAGAGGAGAAATTTTTTCTACAGCTGCACCAGCTGCATCTGCACGAAGAAATAATAAACAATAAAATTTTATGTTAACACCAAAAAAAGTAAAATTTAGAAAATGGCAAACAAGTAGAACCGATATGACGAAAGTCACTCCAGATACACGCGGTACAACTGTTTCCTTTGGATCATTCGGACTTAAATCTACATCAGGTGGACGTGTTCGTTCGAACCAACTTGAGTCTGCTCGTAAGGCAGGCCACAGAGCACTAGGCAAGACTGGACGTATGTGGATAAGAGTATTTCCTGATAGACCTTTTACAGCAAAGCCAGCAGAAGTAGGAATGGGAAAGGGAAAGGGTGATCCACAAGGTTATTGTTTGGACATTCGACCAGGCCGAATATTATTTGAAGTTGATGGAGTAACAGAAGCTGTTGCCAAGGAAGCTCTTCGCAAAGCTGGAACAAAGTTACCTCTATCTACTCGTGTAGTAGCACGTTAATTTATATATTATGGAAAAACAAACTAAAAAAACAAATAAGATTCTAAAAGGAGTTGTAGTCTCAGACAAAATGGATAAAACAGTTGTTGTCGAAGTCACACGCTTTGTTGAACACAAAAAGTACGGCAAGAGAATCAAGATCACAAAGAACTATAAAGCCCACGATGAGAACAATAATAAGAAGGTTGGAGATAAAGTCGAAATCGAAGAGACAAAGCCAATGTCAAAAGATAAGCATTTTAAAGTAATTATTTAATAAATTTATGATTCAAGACGGAACAGTAGTAGTTATAACAGACAACGCCGGCGGTAAAGTCGGAAAGGTTTTCAAAGTACTTGGTTCTTCAAAGAAGCGCTATGCAAGTATCGGCGAGAAAGTTATTATCTCAGTAAAAATTGCTGATCCTCGTAAAGCTGTAAAGAAGAAGGATGTCCACCAAGCAGTTGTCGTTCGTACAGTCAAAGCTTACAGAAGAAAGGATGGATCATACATTCGTTTCGATGATAATGCAGTTGTAATTTTGGAAAAAGATAAACTTGATCCAAAAGGAGGTCGTGTATTCGGTCCTATTCCTCGTGAACTTGCAGAAAAAGGATACCAGAAAATTATTTCATTAGCACAAGAAGTTGTTTAATTATATGAAAATCAAAAAAGGAGACAATGTAATAGTGATCGCCGGTGCCAACAAAGGAAAGAAAGGTAAGGTTCTAAAAGCGATGCCGTCTTTAAACAAAGTTGTTGTTGAAGGAGTAAACATGAGAAAGAAAGCTCATAAAGCAAGAAAGCAAGGTGACATCAGTCAGATTTTAGAAATTGCAACACCTATACATGTATCAAATGTTGCTAAGAGAGACTAATAAATATTATGGAAACAGTAAAACAAAAAGAGAAAAAAGCATTTAGTACACTTAAGACCAAGCATGGTTACAAGAATGTTATGGCTGCACCTCACCTCGTGAAGGTAGTGGTTTCTTCTGGTACTGGATCAGGATTAAAGCGCAACAAAGATCACAACAAGCTAGTTATCGACAGACTTTCAAAGATCACAGGTCAAAAGCCAGCTACAAAGAGTGCCAAGAAATCCATTGCATCATTCAAGATTCGTCTTGGAGATCCAGTAGGAGTCATGGTAACTTTGAGAGGTGCTCGCATGTATGGATTCCTAGACAAGCTTATAAATGTTGCTATTCCTCGTACAAAAGACTTTCGTGGGTTAGACAAGAAGATTGTAGACAACATCGGTAATCTCACAATGAGTATCAAGGAACACACAATCTTCCCTGAGACGGGTGACGAAGAATTGAAAGACGTGTTCGGACTTGCAGTTACAATCGTAACAACAGCCAAGACCAAAGCCGAAGCCACAGAATTCTTTGAACTCTTAGGCATACCATTTAAGAAATAAACTATTTAAAATACCCCCTAAAGGGGGTATTTTGATTTTGAAAAATATAATAATTATTTGTATAATGAAGTTATGGAAAAACCAAATCTAGTATTAGTACACTCTTTCCCTACGAACAGTATTTTACTTCATGGATTGGGAGAATTTTTGGAAGATTATTTTACGGTGCATTTTGTAGATTTACCAGGATTTCACAAAGATGTTCCTGCGTTAGAGGGTGATATTACAATAAAAAAATTTTCTGATTACTTAGATGAAAAAATACAAGGATTGAATATAGGGGAGTATGTTATCGGCGGTATATCGTTTGGCTTTCTTGTTGTAAACAATGCAAAGTTAGACAAGAGATGTAAAGCGATTCTAGCGATAGAGCCATTTATAAACTCGCAATGCCTCAATATATCTTTCTGGACCCAAAAGAAATATATAATTATTTCATTGATTTTACAATTATTGCATACTCTTAAATTAGAGAGGAATATTTGGAAAGCCAGTTGGTTTAGTAAATTTTTGCAAGAAGAAGCTGGTTGTTCAAAGGATAGTATGGATTTAATTATCGAGCACATAGACCCAGGAACTTTCTTCACGGTTATTGAAATGTTGATGAATTATAAAAAGTATCCTACATTTCACAATTTGCCATATTTCTTGATCGGTAATTTTACAGATAATATTATTGATTTTAGTTTAGTATTAAAAGTCTTTGCCGAAAATTTACATGAATTACATATCATTTCTGACCCTATCGATCATTTTCCAAAAGATCTTTCAAAAAATTATTTTGAATCACATATCCCCAAAGAGCATATTCATAGGATGATTGCTTGTATGGAAGAAAATTCTTAAGCAAAAATACCCCGTAAGGGGTGTTTTTGCTTGCATGGATATATCACATATGGTATACCTAAGTTGAACTAATATAGAAAGTTATGGATAATTCATCTCAGCCAGAAGAAGTACTTTCTGATGAACAACAAAAAACTATTTTAAGTGAGACAGAGATTCGCGAATATCCGACATATCTGTCGAATGAACAAAACCAACCTTGATATTATGATCAGGAAGTATAAAAAGAGTATATCGCTAGTGGTGTGCTCTTTTTTGTTTTTAGGCTGAATTGACAAAATTTTTGAGCGGGTGTATACCTTGCTCATAAGGCTCATTTATATATTTTTATTTTTGTTTAACAAAAAATACAAACAGATGAAAACAAAAAAGTTCTTCTTTCACATCTTTTTTGCTCTCCAGTTCATTGGATTGGGTGGTTTCTTGGGCAAAATTGCCTATGATGGTTTTCAAAATCTTCAAAAAGCCGAAGTGGGTGGTAATCTTTCTAAAGACACAATGGTCATGCTGGCTGTTCTGTTCTTTATCGGGGTTGTTGGTTTCTTGGTAAGTAACAAGTTGGTAGACCAACTTAACCAGGCTGAAAATGCCCTGGAAACATAAAACCTAAACGGTGTTAGCAAAAAGCCAGGGGATCTAAACCTCTGGCTTTTTTAATTCCAGATAGTGGCCTTGCCGCTATCTGGAAAAGGTTGTATTTATTGACTTAAATATTAATAAACTGTAATATCAACACGAATGACGTCAATGGTGTGTATGCGTTGTCCCGAGAGTCTATTTTATGCATGCATCTTAGTCTGACTAGACACTTACACGAGCTGTAAAAGGAGCGCGATCACACAGTTTGGAGTTATGAACATGGGCCTGTGTCTCTTCTTGAGATGCAGGCCCTTAAATTTTATAGTTTGTTGACATATTTTAGTTCATCTGATAGTATGGGGCTACGTGAGTTTGGATCCGTTTGTCTCCTTAAGTACCTTTGGTATAAGAGTATTTAAGAAAATAAACGAGATATCACCTCACCAAGGAGGGTTTCTTCTTATGATGAAACTCGACTAATTTTAATAGAATATAATAATTTATGGCAAAAACATCAGTAACAGCAAGACATTTAAAGAAGTCAAAATTTAGTACACGAGAAACAAATCGTTGTTTTCGCTGTTCACGTGGACATGCTTATATGAGAGACTTCGGTCTTTGTCGTATTTGCTTCCGTGAGCTAGCAAATGAAGGTATGCTTCCTGGAGTTCGTAAGTCTTCTTGGTAATTTTCAAATTAGTAATCGGTAATTAGCAACTAAAAATCAAATGGATCAAATAGCAAACATGATAAATATGATAAAGAACGCAGGCCGTGCAGAGCACGAATCTGTCGTTGTTTCATATTCAAAAATAAAGCAATCAATAGCTGATTGTTTGGTGAAAGAAGGTTATATCGCTTCTGTGTCAAAAAAGACAAAGAAGGGAGTTCCTGTTTTAGAAATAGGTATTTTGTATGTAGATGGTTCACCAAAAGTAGGAGGTGCAGAAAGAATTTCAAAATCTTCATGCCGAGTATATAAAGGAGTGAAAGAAATTAAATCAGTAAGAAATGGTGGTGGTTTGACAGTGTTTTCAACACCAAAAGGAATTATGACAGACAAAGAAGCACGTAAAGCAATGGTCGGAGGAGAAGTACTATTTAGAATTTGGTAATAATATAATTATATGTCACGTATAGGAAAACAAACAGTTATAATTCCCGCAGGTACAGAAGCTACACTTTCTGGTACTACTCTTACCGTTAAGGGTCCAAAAGGAACTTTGGTTCGCAATTTCCCAGGTTTAGTTACAATTCACATCGAAGGCAAAGAAATTACTTTTACTCCAAACAAAGAAGGAGATAGAACAGTTAACGCTCTATGGGGTACATACGCTTCTCATGTGAAGAACATGGTTTTGGGAGTAAATGAAGGTTATTCAAAGAAATTAGTTCTAGAAGGAGTTGGATTCAAGTCTGAAGTTGCAGGAAAGGATTTAAACTTAGCACTTGGTTTTTCACATCCTGTGAAAGTTAAAATTCCAGAAGGGCTTACAGTTACAGCAGAGAAGAACAACATTACAGTTACTGGTATCGACAAAGAACTTGTCGGTTCATTCACTGCTTCTGTCCGTGCAATGAAAAAGCCAGAACCTTACAAAGGTAAAGGTTTCCATTATAATGATGAAGTTATTCGTCGTAAGCAAGGTAAGAAAGCCGCATAAAATATATGAACAAGAAATTAGAGAAAAAAATAAGATTAAAGAAAAAGATTCGCGCAAAGATTTTTGGTACATCTGTCACACCTCGTCTTTCTGTTTTCCGCTCAAACAATTATATCTATGCTCAAATGATCGATGATACAAAAGGAGTAACAGTTGCTTCTTCTTCTGACATGGAAGTAAAAACTGGTACAAAAACAGAACGCGCAATAACAGTAGGAGAGACCGTAGCAAAAGCAGGAATGGCAAAAGGTATAAAGGCTTGCGTCTTTGATCGCAATGGATTTAAATATACAGGTCGCATTAAAGCACTTGCAGATAGTGCACGTAAGGCAGGTCTAAAATTCTAATAAAATATATGGATACAACAACACCAAAACAAAATACACCAAGTGGAGGAGCAAATGTTCGTCCTGAGGCAAAAGGAGGATTTCGTGGTAACCCAAACAATAAACGCGAAGGGGGAGAACGCAAGCCAAGAGCATTTTTTGAAAAACCAAAACCAGAATTTGATCAGAAAATGGTTTCTATCAGACGCGTTACTCGTGTTGTAGCTGGAGGACGTCGTATGACTTTCGCAGTTGCACTTGCTATCGGAGACAAGAAAGGTTCTATCGGACTTGGAACAGGAAAGGGAGGAGATACTTCACTTGCTATTGCCAAAGCTCTTCGCCAAGCAAAGAAGAATATGTTCAAGATCAAGACAACCAAAGACATGTCTATCCCTCACCTTGTTTCTGCTAAATTCTCAAGTTCAAAACTTACAATGATGCCAAACAAAGGTAAAGGACTAGTGGCAGGAAGTACAGTTCGTGATATTCTTATACTAGGAGGATTGAAGAATGTTACAGCTAAGCTTCATTCAGGTAGTAAGAACAAGCTTAACAATGCACGCGTAGCCTACAAGACTTTGTATCAATTGAAAGCATTATCTTCACTTCCAAAAGTTGCACCATTTATAGCGGAATCAGAAGAAGAAGTTAAAGCAGAAGCGGGAGGAAAAGTAATTATTGAAGAAGTTAAATAATAAATTATATGGAACTACACACATTAAAAAGAGAACATCCAAATAAGAAAGCACGATTAGTAGGTCGTGGAGGAACACGTGGTAAGACTTCAGGCCGTGGAGGCAAGGGTCAGACAGCTCGTGCTGGTAACAAGCGTCGTCCAGAAATGCGCGATATCATAAAGAAGATCCCAAAGCTTCGTGGTTACCGTTTTCATTCACGTACAACAAAGTTTACTCCTGTAAATGTAGGAGCACTCAATGTCTTTACAGCAGGATCTGTAATCACTCCAAAAGCTTTGTTTGAAAAGAACATAATCCGTAATGTTGGCGGTAAATTGCCATCAGTTAAGATTTTGGGGACAGGAGAGGTCACAGTAAAGTTAGAGGTTACAGGTTGTGTATTTTCTAAAACAGCACAAGCTAAGATAGAGAAAGCAGGTGGAACTATAAAATAAAAAAATGGAAACAGTTTTTAACAAAATCAAAATGATTTTTACAGACAAAACATTGCGCAATCGCATCTTGTTTGTTTTAGGTGCACTTGTTCTGTTTAGATTTTTGTCTTCAATTCCAGTACCAGGTATTGATTCTGTAAAGCTTCAGATGTTTATAAACAACAACCAATTCATTGGTGTACTCAATATGTTCTCAGGTGGAGGACTTTCGACTCTTTCTATTATGATGCTTGGAGTTGGTCCTTATATTACTTCTTCTATCATCATGCAGCTTCTCACCATTATGTCGCCTCGTTTGAAGGCCATGTATCAAGAAGACGGAGAAGTAGGACGAAAGAAATTTACTCAACTCTCTAGAATGCTCACTGTACCATTAGCTATAATACAAGGTTTTGGGCTTATCTTTTTGTTGAAAAAGCAAGGCATTTTGGCTGATTTTTCTACTTTGAATATCATAACAAACCTATCAGTTATTGTTGCTGGTTCAATGCTTATTATGTGGATAGGTGAACTCATTTCTGAATTTGGTATTGGTAATGGAGTTTCTCTTATAATTTTTGCTGGTATTGTTTCAAGAATTCCTAAAGAAATTTATCAATTTACACAACAATTCAGTATAGCTGATTTGCCTGTGTACTTATTGTTCTTGGCTGTAGGAGCATTAATCATCGCTGGAGTTGTTGTCATGACTGAAGCAGAGAGACCTATCCCTGTGACTTATGCAAAGCAAGTCCGTGGAGATCATGTCGCTGGTGGTACTCAGACTTATCTACCTCTTCGTGTAAATCAAGCCGGAGTTATTCCTATCATATTTGCTCTTTCTATCTTGATGTTTCCTCAGCTTATAGGTAATGCTTTATCTGGAATGACAGGTATATTGAAAAGTATTTCCAATGGCTTGCTATGGTTTGTTGCCAATACTTGGTTGTATGCATTTTTCTATTTCGTTTTTGTTTTCCTATTTACATATTTCTATACAGCTGTTACTTTCGATCCAAAACAGCTTGCAGAAAATTTACAGAAGAATGGAGCTTTCGTTCCAGGTATTCGTCCAGGACCAGCTACTCGTGATTATGTAGAGAAGGTTCTAACTCGCATCACAATGATCGGAGCTATCTTCTTAGGTCTCATTGCTGTTATACCGCTTATTATGAAGGCGCTTACAAACATCACAGCTTTTGCTATCGGAGGTACTGCACTTCTCATCGTTGTCTCAGTTGTTCTTGATTTAATAAAGAAAGTAGAAGCCCAACTGTCGATGCGAGAGTATTAAAAAAGACCTATCATATAGGTCTTTTTTAATGTTTATTATTTTTAGTATATAATAGAGAATATATGAAACCACAAACATTTATAGTATTTGGAAGATCTGGCTGCGGAAAGGGAACTCAGATTAAACTCATAAAAGATTATTTTGATAAAGTAGATCAAAGCAGGAAGCAAGTATACTTTGCAACTGGTGATGCCTTCCGAGATTTTTTCAAAAAGAATAGTTATGCCAGTAGTTTAGCTAAAGCAATCACAGAAAAGGGAATGCTTCAACCACTTTTCCTCACTATCTCACTTTGGGCAAATTCTTTCTTGAACAATCTAGAACAAGATGATCATCTTTTTATTGATGGTTCTCCTCGTCGTTTAGAAGAAGCGATGGCAATAGATGGAGCGATGAAATTTTTCAAGAGAGACAATGTTATAATCTTAGATCTTATTGTGTCTCGCGAGACATCAAAGAGTAGAATGCTAGGTAGAGGCAGAGAAGATGATACTGAAGAGAATACTGAAACTAGACTCAACTGGTACGATAACGATGTTGTCCCTGCGATAGATTACTTGAAATCACAACCAGGATATAGATATATAGAAATAGATGGGGAAGGAGGCATTGAAAAGATTTATGAAGAAATAATTAGTAAAATTAAACCATATTTAAATTAAATGAATGAAAAACAAACAATCGTTATTTCTCTAGGAGGATCATTGATTGTCCCCAATGAGGTGGATATTGATTTTTTAAAATCATTTACTTCCACAATTAAGGATTATGTAGCCAAAGGGTTTAGTTTTTGGATAATAACAGGTGGTGGAAAAATATGTAGAAGATATAATGACTTCTTGAAAGAAATTACAACTCCATCAGATGAAGATTTAGATTGGCTTGGTATTTCTGCTACGAGATTAAACGCAGAACTTGTAAGACTTTGTTTTGGAAGTTTAGCTTATGACAAAGTAGTTTTAGACCCAGATTTTATGCCAGAAACAAATAGTCCTATTATTGTTGGTGGAGGCTGGAAGCCCGGGAATAGTAGTGATCTAGCGGCTATACATTCTGCAAAAAGTTTAAAAGCAAAAAAGATTGTAAATCTTTCAAATATTGATTATGTCTATGATATTGATCCTAAAAAAAATATAGCAGCAAAAGCCATCAAAGATATTTCTTGGGAAGAATTTAGAAAGATAATTCCAAAAGAATGGGGCCCAGGTATAAACTCACCTTTTGATCCAGTTGCGGCTAGAGAAGCGGAGAGGCTAGGTTTTGAAGTGGTGGTCTTAAACGGTAAAAATATAGAAAATCTAAAGAACTTCTTAGACGGCAAGGAGTTTGTAGGTACAACGATAAAATAATTTATATATGACAGTTATAATAAAAACAAAAGAACAGATAGAAAAAATCAGAGAAGGGGGGAAAATCCTAGCAGAAGTTTTAAATAAAGTTGCAAAAAAAGTTGCTCCTGGTATTTCGACGTATGAGCTTGATAAATATGCTCATGATTTGATTAAAGAGAAAGGTGGAATTCCAGCATTTTTGAATTACAGACCAGAGGGGGCAACGAGTGCTTTTCCAGCTTCGCTTTGTACATCAGTCAATAATGAAATTGTTCACGGTATTCCATCTAAAAGTAGAATTTTAAAAGAAGGGGATATTATTTCTTTGGATTTGGGCCTCAAATACAAAGGACTTTTTACTGATCATGCTGTGACTGTGGCTGTAGGGAAGATCTCAAAGAAAGATCAAGAGTTACTTGATAAGACTAAAAAAGCTCTTGAGATAGGTATATGGGCAGCAAAAGGTGGGGCGACTGTTGGAGATATAGGTCATGCGATAGAATCATTTGTGAATAGAAAGTACGGCATAGTTCGTGAACTTGCCGGGCATGGAGTTGGAGTCAAAATTCATGAAGATCCATACGTTCCAAATTATGGAAAGGCTGGCAAGGGACAAAAACTTATTCCAGGAATGATTATTGCCATAGAGCCGATGCTAAATATTGGCAAAGATAATATTACAGTTGCGAATGATAATTGGACTATTAAAACAGCTGATGGGGCAAAATCAGCACACTTTGAACATACGATTCTCATCACAGAAGGTGATGCTGAAATTTTGACGAAATAAAAATTTCAGAGAAAATAGCTCTCTTCAAAAACCACACAATAAAACTCTGCTGAGTTTTTTGCTCGCACTCGGCCCGTCGGCCTGCGTGAGGCTTTTTTCAGAGACTATTTTCTCTTACATTTTTATTCTATATGATATAATATTTCGTATGGAAGGATTTAATTTAAATAACGCTCCTAAATTTAAAACTCCACAGGAGGAGCTAGAGTTCTTGCGTGCGCATATTGCAGAAAAAGAAAAAGCCTTGAACGGACAAGGCAAAGAGGTGAACAAAGAAAATCTTGCACATGAAGTCATTAATTCATACAGGAAATATGAGCCAGCAGATGTTATGCATAAATCTGCTGTTATTGGTAAAAAAGAATCAGAGCATTTAGTCCTACGATTAAAGCCTGAGCCGCATGATTCAAAAATGGAAGAACTTCTCGCTATCTTGTTAGATAAGGGTATTTCTAACGCTTTATCTGTTGTGGCAAAGATGAATAATCCCCATCTCGATGACGATTTTCATCGCTTTTTAGTTCAATACCTATATACTACTCACAAAGTTCCTGGACTGAAGGAAGGTACCCCTCTTTTCAAATCCCTTGATATGACACTTTTTGAAGTGACATTACCAGACGCCGAAGATGAAGAAAAAAACAAGAAAAGTTTAAAAGAATTACTCGGAGCAATGGAGCAGTTTTATGCTGGTATGCATTCTGTCGGTGAAGGAAGAGAGAATTATAATCGGAATCACTTTACTTTAGAGATTGCGTTAGCAGAAGGAACCAATAATTTTGTTTTTTATTCAGCTATTCCTTCAGACAAAGCTGAGTTGTTTGAAAAGCAATTACTTGGAGTGCATTTAGACGCCAAGATTGTTGAAGCTCCGGATGATTATAATATTTTTTCAGAAAATTCTTCTATTTCAGCTTCTTATGCGACTCTCAATAGTCATGAAGTTTATCCTATAAAGTTATATGACAATATTGACCATGATCCTTTAAATATTATTCTTAATGTTTTTACAAAATTAAAGAAGGATAGTGAAGGAGCAGCAATTCAATTCTCTGTTTGTCCAGAAGATGACGAAATAATTCGTAAGTTTCATATCATTCACGCTGATGTGAAAGATGGTATGTCTGTACGTACAGCTTCTAGTATGACTCGCCAGATAGGGAAAGAGGTCAAAAATTTTGCCAGTGAATTATTCTTTGGACCTTCAAAAAAGAAAGAAGAGAAAAAGGTGAACGATAAAGCCGTAGAATATATCGGTGAAAAGTTGAAGAGTACTATCATGGCGACAAATATTCGTATTATTACTTCAGCAGAAACAGAAACAAGATCGAAGCAAATTCTTTCAGAAATTGAATCATCCTTTAATCAATTCACAGAAGCAGATCGCAATGGTTTTAATTTTAATCATCCCAAAGGCACAGAGTTGTCGAATCTAATACACGATTTTACATATAGGACATTTTCAGATGAGTATAGTATGCCTCTTAATTTGAAAGAGTTGGCTACTATTTTCCATTTCCCTTATGGTGTTGTTTCTTCACAATTAAAGTTAGCAAAAGCAGGGATGGCTCCAGCTCCTCTTGAGATGGGGAATGAAGGAATTCTTCTCGGTATAAATAGTTATAGAGGAAAAGACACAGAAATTCACATGAGTCGTGAAGATCGAATGCGTCATATGTACGTCATCGGTCAGACTGGTACTGGTAAAACAACCATTTTAAAGAATATGATTGCTCAAGATATTAGAAACGGGGATGGTTGTTGTTTTATTGATCCGCACGGTACAGATATTCAAGATATTTTAAGTTATGTTCCAAAGGAAAGAATTGATGATGTTATATATTTTGATCCAGCATATACGGCTCGTCCTATGGGTCTAAACATGCTTGAATATGATCCAAAATATCCAGAGCAGAAAACTTTTGTTGTGAACGAACTCATGAGTATTTTCAACAAGTTATTTGATATGAAAACTGGTGGAGGAGCGATGTTTGAACAGTATTTCCGTAATAGTGCATTCTTGGTTATGGAGGATCCAGAATCTGGATGTACTCTGCTTGAGATTACACGTGTTCTTGGAGACAAAGCTTTCCGTGACTTGAAACTTTCTCGTTGTAAGAATCCAATTATAAAAGAATTTTGGATTAATGCCGAGAAGACAACAGGCGATCAATCTCTTGCAAACTTCGTTCCATATATTTCGTCAAAGTTCGATAACTTTATTTCAAACGATATTATGCGTCCTGTTGTTCTCCAAGAAAAATCAGTATTTAATTTCCGTGAAATAATGGATAATAAAAAAATATTATTGGTGAATCTTTCAAAAGGAAGACTCGGTGATATAAATGCTAACTTGATTGGTCTTCTCTTAGTAGGGAAGATTCAGATGGCAGCTCTCTCTCGTGTCGATATGTATGGCAAACAGATGAATGACTTTTATCTTTATATCGATGAATTCCAAAATGTGACGACTGACTCCATCGCTTCTATTCTTTCAGAGGCTCGCAAATATAGACTCTCTCTTACAATTGCCCATCAATATATTTCACAGTTAGAGGAGAAGATTAAAGATGCGGTTTTCGGCAACGTGGGATCAATGGCTGTGTATCGTATAAGTTCAGAAGATGCTAACTTTGTAGAACCAAAATTCAAGCCGACATTTACCGCGGCGGACATTATGAAGCTCGATAACTTTAACTCTTATGTCAGAATGTTGGTAGGAGGTATGCCAGTGAAGCCTTTCAATATGGTTTCACATTGGAGCCTCACAGAGAAGGGTAATCCTGATATCGTCGAAAAAATTAAAGAATTATCATATCTCAAATATGGACGTGACCGAGAAGAAATAGAAGAAGAAATAATGCAGAAGTATCAAAGTAATTAGTAATTTTATACTTGTTTTATAAGGTTTAATCTGTTATTATGGTCATAATTATTTATTAATTTTTATTTATATGAATACAATAGAACGTTCGCTTATCGTGTTTAAACCAGATGCCGTACAGAGAGGAGTAGTCGGAGAAATACTTGCTCGTTTTGAAAAAGTAGGATTGAAAATTGTTGGTGTGAAAATGTTGCGCCCTAGTTATGACCACTATTTTCATCATTATGAAAATATAGGCAAGATGGTTTCTCGTCGTGGGCAAAAGACTTTTGACGTGACTCTTGCGATGATGAATGAAGGCCCAGTTATAGCTTTTGTACTTGAAGGAATTGAAGCAGTTTCTCTTATCCGAAAAATGGTAGGTGCTACAGAACCAAAGTCAGCAGTACCAGGAACAATCAGAGGGGATTATGCTCATATGAGTTTTGGTCATGCTGATAAAAATGAGATTGGAGTTCCAAATATTATTCATGCATCAGGTGATCCTGCAGAAGCAGAACTTGAGATAGCCCACTGGTTCTCTGAAACTGAATTATTTGACTATCAGACAGTTCACGAAAAGTTTACTCAAGCAAAGAAGTAATAATTATATTAAAAATTCTCTCATCTGAGAGAATTTTTAATTAACAAATATAATTTAAATTAAGAATCTTTGTTGAAACAGTGTCAAAAGTGTGTTTAATTGAAAAAATGCTTGCAATGAGACTTTCGTTGAGTATACTTTAAGTAGGGTTATTTGAATTTTGTTACCTAGAACAATTTTTTAGGGGATTAAATAGTTTTGGAACAGTGCTGTATACAAATTATGTTAACAAATCTGCTTCATCCTTAGTCCCACTTAGCTTTAAGCTACGGTAATACTTTTCGGATAGTCCTAATAAGAAATTCTTTCATTTTGTGAAAGGATTTTTTGTTTTGTTTACAAGAAAGAAGTAGAATATTTAAAAAATTACGAGTAGGTGTGGGCGCGCCGGAGAGAGGAACGAGCGGAGAGGGATAAGCGAGTAATTTTTTAAATATTCTACTTCTTTTTTTGCGTATATCGTGTATAATATAACTATATATGGCAAATGATACAAAGCTAAAAATTACATTTTGCTCCGGAGCTGGTACTGTTACAGGTGCCAACTTTTTGATTGAAGGGAACGACAAGAAATTCCTTGTAGATTGTGGTTTGATACAAGGAGAAAAGATTGCCGAAGATTTAAACTGGGAGCCATTTCCTTATGACGCATCCGAGATAGACATTTTGTTTGTTACACATGGACATATAGACCATATAGGTAGAATTCCAAAGCTAATTAATGATGGTTTTAAGGGCAGAATAATTTCCACAATTCCTACTAAAGAGATTACAGAAGTAATGTTGGCAGATACTGCACACATACTTTCTAGAGACGAAGAACATCATCTTGCTGATATTTATTCTGAATCGAATATTAAAAAAGCTATAGATTTATGGGAGACTATTGAGTATGGACAGAAGCTCAACGTTGATCATGGTTTTCAATTTTCATACAAAGATTCAGGGCACATATTAGGCTCTGGGATACTTGAAATAATTTATAACCACAAAAAAATTATTTTCACAGGCGACCTGGGGAATTCTCCTTCACCACTTCTTCGTGATACAGAAAAGATAACTGACGCAGATTATTTATTTATGGAATCAGTCTATGGAGACAGAAATCATGAAGATAGAGATGATAGAAAAAATAAATTGAGAGAGGTTATTCGACAGAATTTTGATAGAAATGGTACTCTCATAATTCCTACATTTTCCCTAGAAAGAACTCAGGAACTTCTTTATGAGATAGACACCCTAGTTGAGGCGAATGATATTCCTCGCATGCCAATCTTTTTAGATTCACCACTTGCGATAAAACTCACTGCTATTTACAAAAAGTATGAGAAATATTTCAATCCTACAGCCTTGAAAATAATAAATGGGGGAGACGATATTTTCAATTTCATAGGACTCAGGATGACCGAGGATACAGAAGAATCAAAAGCGATATTAAATGTTCCTCCTCCAAAAATAATCATGGCAGGTAGTGGTATGAGTAATGGGGGTAGGATTCTTCATCATGAAAAGAATTATTTACCATATGAGAACAACACAATTTTGTTGATAGGGTATCAGTCTGTTGGGACACTTGGCCGTTCTATTGAAAATGGTATAAAGAAATTACACATAATGGGTGAAGATGTTCATATCAAAGCCCATGTGGAGATGATAAGTGGTTATTCTGGTCACAAAGATTCAGATCATTTGGTAGAATTCGTCGAAAATACAGCTAAGACGGTTAAAAGAGTGTTTTTGTTGATGGGGGAGCCTAAATCTTCGATGTTTTTAGCTCAAAAATTGAGTGATAATCTGGGTATTAATACTCATGTCCCAACGAATGGGGAGAGTGTGATAATAGATTGTTAAATAATTAAAAAGTTATGCATAAAAAAAGCTAAAATAATTTTTATTTTAGCTTTTTTTATGATAAAATATACTAGTAATTTGTACGTTTTTTCGACAAATTACAAAAACTTTTTAATGAAATATTTAACCTTAAAATTTTTGAAACAACACTGGCCTAAAATTCTTTCTGCAATCTTTTTTGTTATTCTTTTTTCTGCGTATGTAAATATTTTTGCTATCTTTTCACCTGGGGCTACTCTTGATCCAAATTGTGCTCCCGGAACAGCAGGTTGTATTGTTCAAAGTGCCTCAACAGATTTGTCCGACACTATAAATATTGCTCGCTTAGATACAATAAATTCATTTACAAAAACTATCAACTTAAGAGTAGGTTCAAACACTGCGGGTTCTGCTCCGGTCAAATTCACAAGTGGTACACTTCTTGATACAACAGAGGCCGGAGCAGTTGAATTTGATGGATCACATTTGTATTTGACATTATCCAACGGTGGTCCTCGTTATCAAATTGATCAACAGGGTGGTTCAGGTAGCATGGTCTATCCATCTGCTGGTATTGCAATATCTACTGGTACAGGCTGGGGTACATCTATCGCAAATAATTCTTCAAACTGGAACATCGCCTATTCTCAAACAAGACAATGGGATGGAGGAAGTACAGGATTAGTGGCTGCTACAGGTAGAGCATCTTTGGGACTTGGAACTGCTGCGTTAAATAATACAGGAGATTTTGTAGCATATAGAACATTTGGTACAGCTGCCAATAGTGCTACAACAGATTTTGCTCCAGCATTAACAGCAAATCAAAACTATGTTACAAATGCACAACTTACAGTAATAGGAAATACTTCCGGCACCAACACCGGCGACGAAACAACATCATCAATCAAAACAAAATTAGGAGCAGCTTCTACATCCACAGATGGATATCTAACAAGTAGTGATTGGAATACTTTCAATGGTAAACAAGCAACTTTAGTTTCTGGAACAAACATCAAAACAATAAATTCCACCTCTCTACTTGGTAGTGGAGATATTGCTGTTCAGTCTACTCTTGTGTCAGGAACAAATATTAAAACAATCAACGGAGTAACAC
>JAKBMK010000005.1 GCA_021831595.1 bacterium | reverse complement strand
GGGAACCCAAGAATTCCAAAGGATTCCCCAAGAATTTTTTGGGAAGAAAAGAAGTGTGCGGGAAGCGAGGAGAGGGTTCGAGCCAATCTTTTTAAGAAAATTTTTCTTGTCTTCCAAATTTTCTTCGGAAGCGATAATTGTGGCTTGTTTACTATCTAAAATGAAAAGTCGCATCGGTTCGAGCCAATGATTGCCCCTTTGCTCAAAATCTTGTAATTTTTCCTCAAGATCAATTTTCTGATTGAGGATTTTTTGTTTTTTCGTCGTATACTCTTCCTTCGGAATAAGTCCGTCGAGATGTGCGTCGAGTAATTTTTCTATTCGATTATTAAAATCCTCAATCTGTAATTTTAGATTTTGAGCAAAGAGGACTCCATCTTGTTTTTCTTGCTCGCGTTCTTTTTCGAGTTCTGCGAGCATACTATCTGCCCAAGATGGAGGCAAGGACACTTTTTGAAGGACATCATTTATTTGGTCGACGAGTAATTCTTCACGAATATAGCCGTTGCCACAATTACCTCGTTTCTTCGTGCAACGATAATAATGATGCCCTTTTTGTATTTCGGAAGTAATGGCACAACCGCAATCTTTACAATTTAGTAATCCACGGAGTGTCGTCTGTGCGATGTGGCGTTTCTTTGGTTGTGACTTGTTCGCCATTACTTGCGAGCATTTATCAAAAAGTGTCTTTGAAATCATTGGCTCGTGTTTACCTTCGTGAAGCTCGCCGTTATATCGGAAAACGCCGTAATAAAAAGGATTGGAAAGCGTATGTGCGATGAGCGAAACCGATAAGACTTTTCCACTTTTTCCAAACAAGCCAAATTTATTTGCAGTATTTTGTAAATCTTTCATCGAGTAGTTGCCGGTTGCGTATAATTCAAAAAGTTTTCTGACGAGGCGAAATCGTTCATCGTCTTTTATAATATTGTGCTTGAGTTGATCGTTTAGATAACCGAGCGGTGCCCAGCCGGGCCATTCGCCTCGTCGTAACTTTTGACGCAAACCGCGCTTAGTATTTTCTGAAAGATTGTCTACAAAATACTTCGATTGCCCAAAAGCAATAGATAGCATGAATTTGCCTTGGGGCGTGGCTTCAAACCAAAATGTTGGGAATTTTAGCGCCGTTATTTTTAAAGAATCGACAAAGTAAATTATTCGTCCGCCGTCAACGGAGTTCCTCGCTAGTCGGTCGGGATGCCAAGCTAAAATTCCTTCTGCTTCGCCACGCTCCATTCTGTCGAGCATTTGATTGAATACGGGTCGCCCGGGACATTTCGCCGTTTGTGATTCCCGAAATGTCTCGGCGATAATCAAATGCTCTCGTCGGGCAAATTCATTCAATTCAAATTCTTGTGCTTCGAGAGATAATACTTGTCGGTCGTCCTCGTCGGTAGATTTGCGTATATATAAAAAATATTTCATATTGCTTTTGGGTTTTAAAATTATTGCTTCACGATTGGCTCACAAAATTAATATTTTGACTAATGTAATCATTAGGGAACCCTCTCCTCGCTTCCCGCACACTTCTTTTCTTCCCAAAAAATTCTTGGGGAATCCTTTGGAATTCTTGGGTTCCCGCCACACCCGCCACGACGCTAATACGCGCGAAGCGCGCGCCGTATTTTGACAATATGGGGGTGTATACTGAATGGCTCCGTGGGTAGGGATCGAACCTACGACCAATCGCTTACATTTATCCTTAAATTACTAAAAGGGATGGACTATATCACATCCATATTTCTTTTTACAAAGAAACTTAGGACCAAGGCGCTTCCGCTCCGACTACTGTCGGAGAGTACTCCCCGAAGGGATAGTCTCTACACCTTCTCTGATTTCCATCAGAGCTTGGCTCGGGATTACCCATATAGGGCTTCCCCGAATTCACCTCGTTTTTCAATCTACTTTTCAGTAGAAAGCTGCGTAATGCCTGATGCGATTTCTCTATGGCAATTTGCACATAGTATTATGCATTTATCTAATTCGTTGCGCACCTTATCCCAAGATCTAGTGTACCCTTTATCTCCTATACCAAATTCTTTTTTGGAAGAATCAATATGATGAAATTCAAGAGCATCTATACATTTAGAATAATTGCAAAGTTGACATTTGCCCCCTTTGTATTCGACCGCAAGTTCTTTTACCTTCTTGCGTCTCTTCGCAACAGCTTTGATAAGTGCTTCGCGCCTATCGACATATTTCCTTTTTTCCTTTGACATACTTTTATTATATCAATTAGGGAGGAAATCTCCACAGGCGACCGCTCTACCGCTGAGCTACCACGGAATGTAATCATTTGTGGTAGCTCAGCGGAAACCGCTAATTCAACTACCACTAAATGTGCCTATAATTTATAGACTAGGATATAGTACCAAAAATGTGGCAAAAATGCAAAATTAGGATATAATAAAAACAAATTTTAAAATCTACCGCTATGAAGAAATTGCATTTTCTAAAGTTATACATCTTTAGGTGTGTAATCACAACGAATCAATTCTTTGCCAACGTCAGAGCTAGTCTCTGGGAAGGACATGAATACCGCATTCTGCATTAAAAAAGGCGCCCTGTAAGGCGCCTTTTTCTTTTCCTAAATCTTAGTGGGCTACCACTCCGTGAGCATTATTGGCTGCTCTCTTTCTGATTATCAAGCGAGCGACAATAATAATTGCAAGCATCAATAGTATAAACATGAACCATTGGAATACTGAACTTGGCATAAAGCTTCCGGAACCATTCATTGAGAGTGCTGTGACCCCGTTTGGATCAACTTGCCCTACTTGCTGAACATTTCCGTATCCATAAGCACTAGCGGCCTGTAGGTTTGGATCATAGTTTACGTACTGACCTGTTGTAGTATTAACCTTCTTTGTATAAACAGAATTGTAAGCTGATGCACCTTGAGCACTTGCAGGAATATAGCTAATAGGCTGTGAAGGTACGTACTCTATTTGCTTTTGCTGGCTTACATAATTCTGACTAGCTGTGTTGTTTACTAATACAGGTTGTGGATTATAAGTTGCTCCAGTATAAACAGTATTCGTTGCAAGAGCTTGCTTTTGCAAAGCGAGATTGTGTTCCTGAATTAACTTCTGTTGATCGTTATAATATTGCTGTTGAGACAATTGACTTTCCAATTGTAATTGACGTTGCTGGAAAGAAAGTTGCTGTTCGACGATTTGCTGTCTTGGTGAATAATAATTGTTGTTTCTATAATTATAATAATTAGCACTACTATCATAAACAGGAGCATCATAATACAATGAGGCTTGAGCGGAATTCACACTAAAAATAGCTAATGCGAATACGCCGAGTGCTATTAAATTTTTTAATGCTTTATTTTTCATATTGGGTATTATAGCATATAACTATGCATCTTGTCAAGCCCTATATGCACAAGTAAAAACCCTTATTTTATAAGGGTTTTTACTTGTGCTACTTAATTTCTTCAATAAATTTGTATAAAGATCGGACTGGTGTTCCTATAGCCCCCGAACTCAGATTCTCCCCTGCTATCGAGACCATACGAGGCGCCATATCGATATGAATCCACTTTGTTCCTTTGATGAATTGATGAAGGAAACTTGCCGCATGGATCGCATCACCATAACGAGAATTTTTATTCTGAATATTCGTAAGATCGCCCAGACTTCCTTTTATCTCATCTTCATATTCTTCCCATAGAGGCAAACGCCACATAAATTCCCCTGTCCTTTCGCCAATTCTCTCAAAAGTTTTCGCGAGCTCGTCATCTTCTGTAAAGATAGCAGATGCACGTTCACCCAAAGCTACTACTGCAGAACCTGTCAAAGTCGCAATATCAATAACAACTTCTGGTTTATATTTTTCTGCATAAGTTAGAGCATCGGCAAGTATCACACGGCCTTCGGCATCAGTGTTTAATATCTCGATAGTCTTGCCAGACATTGAACGAATGACGTCCCCTGGACGATAACTATTCCCCGAAGCCATATTCTCAACAGAAGGAATGAGCCCGATAACGTTCTTCTTTAATTTCATTCTTGCTACAAGAGCGACAGCGTGAACAACAGAAGCTCCACCAGACATATCCATATTCATCCCAAGGAGTGAGGAAGAAGGCTTTAAATTTAAGCCCCCAGAATCAAAAGTGACACCTTTACCGACAAGAACTATAGGCTTCTCTGTTTTGCTCCCGCCATAGTACTCCATTATTATGAACTTTGACTCTTCTTCTGAACCACGGCCGACAGAAAGTATGGCATGCATCTTCTCTCTATGCATTTCTTTTTCACCCAAGATAGTAACTTTCACAGGCAAACCCTTCACGGCTTCTTTGGCTTTATCAGCTAGAATTTTCGGCGTCATATCACCTCCAGGAGTATTCGAGAGGGTGCGAGTCTTGTTCACCTCATCTGCAATGCTGTGACCTTTTAAAATTCCCTTCTCTATCTCTTTTGTAGTTCCACTTATAAAAACTTCCTTAACTTCGGAGAATCCTTCTTTTGGTTTTGTCTTATACAAAGTGAATTCGTAGTTGGCAAAGTCGAGCTGTGTGCCGACAACTTCAGCAAGTTCAAAATCAGTGATAGTAATAGTACTAAATCTGAAATCAGCAAAATTGAAAGCTATCTTCTCGGCTTTGATACCTTTGGCCATGACAACCATTTTGCGGACAAGGAGGAAGAGTTTGCGTAAGGTCATCTTCTCATCGCATTTCAAATACAAAGTCTTTTTGCCATTTTCTCTGACGACTTCGTCGGTATTCTTCGAGCTAACATTTATAAATAGAACATCCTTTTCATTTTTAATTTTTCCAAAATTGATTTTCATAATACCTCGATTATATATACATAAAAATGATAAAGCAAGAATCTTAATGAATAAAAGTTTTGCGATGAATAGGGGTTTCCCCATGTTTTTTGATAGCTTCGTAGTGAGCTTTCGTCCCATAGCCTGAATGCTTATCAAAACCATATTCTGGGTACTCTTGGGCATATTTAGTCATTACCGCATCACGCGAAACTTTCGCAACGATGGATGCCAGAGAAATAACAGGATGAAGCTCGTCCCCTCTTATGATCGTCTCTTGATTAACATATTCTGCTGGCGCATGTAATCCACCATCTAGAAAAATCTGAAACGAAGCGAGCGAAACAGAATCTTCCAAATTTTTATCGGCGTCGGAGCCCTTTAGGGTAAAGCCGGAAAAATTTGGAAGATTCTGTGAAGCGGCTTTACTAAATTGCGTAGTAACTTTCTCCAAAGATTGATTAAGAGCTTTTTGTATGCATTTTGCAATTCCAAATTTATCAATGTTTTCAGGAGAAACAAAAGAGACAGCAAAGTCGCAAAGACCTAGGGTCTTTGCGACTTTCAAATATTCAAACCATTCTTCTCTTTGCTTTTTACTAAGTTTCTTAGAATCTTTCAGTTTTGGCAACTTCTTCTCTTTTTGTTCTTCTAAAAATGAATCATCTATCATGAGAAATGCACAGACAGCCACCGGCCCCGCTAGTGGACCACGTCCTACTTCATCTATACCGATTATGTATTTTATGGTGCTCTTTTCGGCCATATAGAACAATAATACCTTATTTGCTATACTAAGGAAATATGGAAAAAACTGAGCTAAATGCCAACTTCATACATCTTCACACCCACTCTCACTACTCCCTTCTAGACGGACTTTCTAAAATCCCTGACATGGTGAAGCAGTGCAAAAAGAATGGTATGAATGCTCTCGCCATCACTGACCATGGCAATATGTATGGAGCTATCGAACTCTATAAAGAAGCTCACAAAGCTGGTATCAAGCCTATCATCGGAGTGGAAGCCTACATTGCCGAGAGAGGCCGAGCCGACAAAGAACCAGGAGTAGACAATAGACGATACCACCTCACCCTTCTGGCTCGTACGAAACAAGGCTACAAGAATTTGATGCGCCTTGTCACCATCGCCAACCTAGAAGGATATTATTACAAACCCAGAATGGATAAAGAAATCCTCCGAAAATATAGCGAAGGTATTATTTGTATGTCTGGTTGTATGGGAAGTCAGCTTTCACAGGCCGTCCTAGCTGATAACATCGAAAAAGCTGAAGCCATCATAAAAGAGCATCAAGAAATTTTCGGTAAAGAAAATTATTTCCTTGAAGTCCACTCGCACCCTCATGTCGAGAATGATGAGAAGCTTCGTAAAGGAATCATCAAGCTTGGTAAAAAATTTAATATCCCTGTTGTTGCCGGACAAGACTCTCACTATCTATGCGTAGACGATCATGATGCACACGACACACTCCTCGCAGTAAATACTGGAGTCATAAGTGGTAAAGAAGGAACAGGACTTGAATTCGGAGTAGATGATTTCTCTCTTATCGATGAGAAGACAGCTCTAAAATATTTTAGTGATATAAAAGAAGCAGTAGCCAATACTAAAATGGTTGCTGATTTATGTGAAGACTATGACCTCGAACTTGGTACTGCTTACTTCCCAGACTTCCCTATTCCAGAAGGTCAGACAGCCGACGAAGTACTCCGCGAGCTTGCATATAAAGGTTTTGAAACTAGAAAACTCGAGAAAACACAAGCTTATATCGACAGACTAGAATACGAGCTCAAAATCATTAAACAAAAGGGTTATCCAGCCTATTTCCTTGTAGTTTCCGATCTTCTCAAATACGCTAAAGAAAATGGGATCTATACAAACATCAGAGGATCAGTTGCTGGCTCACTCACAACCTATCTCACTTGGATTACAAAAGTGGATCCTATCGCCTACAAGCTACCATTCGAAAGATTCTTAAACCCAGAGCGTCCCTCCCTGCCCGATATCGATATGGACTACGCCGATAATCGTCGTGATGAAATCATCGCTTATGCAAAAAGAAAATATGGCGAAGACAAAGTTGCTCAGATAGGAACTTTCGGTACGATGATGGCCAAAGGTTCTGTCCGCGATGTGGCTCGTGCACTCGGCTTCCCTTATGCTATCGGAGATCGCATCTCGAGTATGATTCCTCTAGGTTCTCAAGGAATGCCGATGACTATAGACCATGCGATGAAGCTTGTCCCAGAACTCAAAGCAGCCTATAAGAGTGAACCAGATACTAAAAAGATTATAGACCTCGCAAAAAAGATGGAAGGTTGTGTCCGTCATATTTCTGTCCATGCCGCCGGAGTTGTGATGGCGCCGAAACCTCTCTATGAATTCTCGCCTGTGCAGTTTGATCCTAAGGGTGGTAATATCATTACTCAATACGACATGTATAGTATCGAAGATGCCGGTCTTCCAAAATTCGACTTCCTAGGCATCAGAAACCTTTCAATATTGGCAGAAGCAGTCAGACTTGTAAAAGCAATACACAAAATACAGATAGATATAGATACCATTCCTCTAGATGATAAACTAACTTTTGAACTTCTGTCTAAAGGAGAAACAATGGGACTCTTCCAGCTCAATGGTTCGGGAATGACTAGATACTTGAAGGAGCTTCGTCCTTCAACTATTCACGACATTAATGCTATGGTTGCTCTCTACCGTCCTGGTCCGATGGAATCTATACCAGAATATATAAAACGTAAACATAATCCGAGAACAATTACTTATCTAGACCCTAGACTCAAAGACATTCTTGATCAATCATTTGGAGTTATCACTTATCAAGATGACGTCATGATGATAGCTATCAAACTTGCTGGCTACTCTTGGCTCGAAGCTGACAAACTTCGTAAAGCTATGGGTAAGAAAATCCCAGAAGTCATGGAAGCGGAGAAAGGCAAACTTCTAGAAGGATTTGTGAAGAATGGTATGACAGAGAAAAAAGCCCAAGAATTCTGGACACTGATCGAGCCATTCGCCGCCTACGGGTTCAACAAGGCTCACGCTGCGAGTTATGGACTCGTGGCATATCAGACCGCCTACATGAAAGCCAACTATCCTGTAGAGTATATGACAGCGATAATGACTTCCGAATCTGGTGATATCGAGAAGGTAGCAGAAATCATTCACGAATGTGAAAAGATGAATATTAAAGTTCTTCCTCCAAATATAAACGAAAGTTATGGTGGCTTTACTGTCATCAAAGGCAGTGACCACAAGGAGGACAGGACAATTCGCTTTGGATTTTATAATATTAAAAACTTGGGAGTCGATATTGCAGATGCTATCATCGAGGAAAGAAAAAAGAATGGCAAATTCAAATCTTTAGCCGACTTCTTCGAAAGAATTACTCATAAGAATTTAAACAAAAAGTCTGTGGAAGCCCTTGCCAAGTGTGGAGCGATGGATGACATGGTCACACATAGAAATATGATCATGGGCAACCTAGAAAAACTTCTAGCTTTCAACAAGGAATCCCGTGGTGGAGGATCACAAGATTCACTCTTCGGCAGCATTGGTGGTATAGAAGTCAAACTTTCTCTAGAAGATCAAGAAAAGGAAACACTTATGGACAAGCTCACCTGGGAGAAAGACCTCTTAGGCCTATATGTCTCTGGACACCCACTCGATAATTATAAAGAGAAAATTGAGAAGTTTGGCACTTTAATAAAAAAAGTTATAGAGGAGCTTAAGGTGAATACACCAGTAACTATAGCCGCAATTATAGATGATATAAGAATAGTCACTACAAAGAGTAACACTAGAATGGCATTCATAAAGATTTCAGACTTCTCTGGGACCATCGATGCCGTCGTCTTCTCTAAACTTTTTGAAACCAATAAAGACATATTGGTCAAAGATACAATCATCGCCCTCCAAGGCAAAGTAACAGAAAGAAACGGCGAGAAAAGTATTGCAATAGATAATTTCAAGAGAATATAAAGGAATCAAAAGAGCCGCCCCGAAGGGGCGGCTCTTTTGATTGATTTGTTAAATTGGATCTGTCGCATCTATCATCTTCATTATTCTTTTTACCTCATTTGGATAATTCGGAATAACAGAGTTGTATTTGCGTAAGATTTGAGTAGTTGTCTTGCCGTCATAGTGGTGAGCGGTAGCTTCACTATTTCCTCCTAGGCTTGCTGAGATTTTTTCGATTGATTCGTCGATAGATTTGAAACCAATCTTACATGATCCCCATCCGAATGGATTGTTGGGAGCTTTTGGATTCTTACACATATTCTTTCCAAAAGTAGTCTCACGTCCAGCAATAGCAACAACTAGTCTCCAGTCAATATCGTTCTTTCTTGCTTCCTCTACGAATTTAGCCCCATATCCGGCTAGTACTGATCCGCGTGATTCAAGGAATGAATCGATAATGCCTGCCTTCTCTTTGAGATCTTCCTTTTCTTGCGTGGTTATCGCTGAAGCAGAAATCTCAATCTTATTATCGTTAGGTGTAGTCGTGTCTGGAATAGCTTGGATTCCTGATAGTGGTAATGCCACTGCCATCATAGGGATAGCAACAATCGACTGCAAGTAACGTATTATTTTTTGTTTATTCATAGTTGATAGCGTTCGTGCCATCGGTCCGCCCTTTCGGGTTCTACTTTAAACTAAATTTCCAAAGAGAATCAGATGTAAAGTAAAAAGTTCCTTATATATCATCTTTATGACAACATACTTGGAACTCCTTTAATAGTAGCACATAGGTCCACAAAAGTCAATAGTTATACAATGCTTTTACTCACTGTCAAATACAAAATACCCTTATTTTATAAGGGTATTTTGTATAGTCTTCATTGACAGACCACCTATTTACATTGTGAAATTAGCCTTATTTATGGGCTTATCTGGCCATTTTTGACAGATATTCCCTTTTGTATCATAAAAAGCTTGATTTATAAGGATATTTGCTATTTATCTTTTCCGTGGCATTGCTTATTTTTTCTAGCGAGCTCTTGTAAAAGTAATCTTTTATAATGAGCGAGCGACGAAAACTCAAACTTTGCCGTGGCAAAGTTTAATATGTTAGACTATTAGGATAAAATTTATCTTATTTTATTTACATCATAGGATACACCTTACCTGTGGAATCGGTGGTAGTGCAGTTTCCTGGTTTATAATCTTCAGAACTATATTCGCCTTTTGACCATTTTGCTAAGATGGCACTCAAATATGTTGTTGTAAATGAACATTTTGTTGTCATACCAATAGTAATTTTTACTGACTCATTAGGTTTAGCTAAATCTTCTTTCTTTTCTGCCTCTGTTGCAGCCATATATTCTGGACTTGATTTAATTTCAGAACTATAATCAACATTAGCACTAAGAACCTTACTTAAATATCCGCATTTTTTAGAAGAATCATAACCAGTCAAAGTCATCTTGGTTTTATTGGTTTGACTGTATACACCAAAAAGATCTAGAGTCGTAGTTTCTTCAACAAAAGCAGGTGTGCAGGTTTTGACTGCAGAAATAAAACATTTCATTTCAGTCCCGCAGTTAATCGGTGATGCTTTTGATGGTGCTGTTGGAGCTTTTACCTGAGGAGGCGTGGCCACTACTTTTTTATCTTCGGTTTTGGTAGATGGCATAGACTGGACAGTTGCTTCAGAAATAATTAAATTTTTGTCCTGTTCCCGCGGAGAAGTTTCAACTTCATCATTTTGCAATTGAGACAAAGAATTATCTTCTTGTTTTATCTCATTTATAGGTAAAACATCCTTATTTTTTACCAAATCTTTAATTACAGGTATATCATTCCTAAAATAATAACCAAATACTACTCCTGCAATTACAAACAAGGAAACAATGATAAATACAGCCTTGTTGTCAGAATGACTATTAGTGGTAGTTTGAGTTACAGTTGAATTACTTAAATTACCGGGAGCCACTTGATTAATTACAGCATTGCTAAGAGTATTGAATCCTTCTTGTATATCTTGTTCAGTCCAACCGCCTGCTCCTAATAGTTCATTTGTAATAGCCTCTCTACTAACACCCCGTGATAATTGAAGTTTAATAAAATCTAACAATTGTTGATTTACCATAATGTTTATATTATATCAAAAAAATACCCTTGCGGGTATTTTTTTGATATATTTTTAATTATCTTTTCCGTGACAAACCTTATACTTCTTGCCAGAGCCACAAGGGCATGGGTCATTACGTCCAACCTTAGGAGAATCTCTCCTATCAGGCTTATTCCCCTCATCACTAGTACTTAGGATAAGTGTAGGCTTTTCTTCTATTTCTTGCTCATTAGAATTCTCAACATTTACATTCATAGTTGTGAGAAGAGATGATACACGCTCCTTGAAGACAGCTTCCATTTCTTTGAATAAGCGAAGTCCTTCCTTCTTGTATTCTATAAGAGGCTCACGTTGGCCATAAGCACGAAGATTCACCGACGAGCGAGTATATTCCATCGTCTCCAAGTGCTCTACCCATAATGTATCTGTAATGTATAAGATGATGCGTCTAGCCGTCTCGAAGAAGACAGCTTCACCCACACCCTCTTTCTTTTCTTTTATTATTTCACCGAGATTTGGATATATTAATACAAGTTCATCTAAAAATTCCTGAATTTTTGTATAGTCTCCTGTTAACATAGCTCTCCTTCTAGCATAGATTGTATTTCTCTGATGATTCATCACATTGTCATACTCCAAGGTGTGTTTTCTAGAATCAAAATGAAAGCCTTCAATCTTTGCTTGAGCTCCTTCTATGGCATTTGAAATGAATCTATTCTCTATAGCTTGATCTTCTGGAACTCCAAGCTTGCCCATCATACTCTTGAGCCTGTCAGAACCGAAGATTCTCATAAGATCATCTTCTAGGGATACATAGAAAGCAGTCGCTCCAGGATCACCCTGACGACCTGCACGTCCACGAAGCTGATTATCAATACGACGAGCTTCATGTCTTTCTGTACCAATAACAAACAATCCTCCCAAGGCTTTGACTTTATTATAAGATTCTTCACTAAACGGTATACCTCCGAGCTTGATATCAACTCCACGGCCGGCCATGTTCGTTGCAACAGTCACTGCTCCTAGTTTACCTGCGTTGGCGATAATCTCACCTTCCCTTTCGTGATTCTTGGCATTAAGTATCGTATGAGGAACTCCTGCTTGAGTAAGATATGCGGAGAGAAGTTCGTTCTTCTCAATCGAAACCGTACCTATCAATACTGGCTGACCCTTAGAATGAAGTTCTTTGACCTTTTCAGCTACAGCTAGAAGCTTGCTCTTCTCTGTCTGATATATCAAATCGTTCTGGTCTTTTCTGTTTATAGGTCTGTGAGTAGGTACGACAATGACATTGAGTCCATAAACTTTGAAGAACTCTTCTTTAGAAGTTTCAGCTGTACCTGTCATTCCTGAAAGCTTTTTATAGAAACGGAAATAGTTTTGGAAAGTTATAGAAGCGACGGCTCTTGTCTCCTTCTCTATCTTGACCCCCTCCTTCGCTTCAATAGCTTGATGCAAACCTTCACTCCAACGCCTGCCCGGCTGCATGCGTCCTGTAAAAGCATCAACAATGATAACCTCCCCATCTTTTACAACATAATCTTTATTATTTTCATACAAGGCTCTAGCCTTAACTGCTGTCTCTAAGTGGTGAACATACTTGATACCTTTCTCTGTATATATGTCTTTAATCCCGAGTAGGTCTTCGGCTTTTGTAATACCAGCGTCAGTTAGAGAAATAGCACGAAGCTTCTCGTCAACGGTATAATCCTCTTCTTTTATTAAACTCTTTGATATATCAGCAAACGTGTAATAGAGATCTTCTGAGTCCTCAGCAGCGGAAGAAATAATGAGTGGAGTTCTAGACTCGTCTATTAAGATAGAGTCCACCTCGTCGACGATAGCATAATGGTGCCCTCTCTGAACAACATCACCGATATTGTTTGCTAGATTGTCACGAAGAAAGTCGAAGCCAAATTCATTGTTTGTACCATAAGTGATGTCGGCAGCATAAGCCTCACGACGAGAACAAGGACGCAGGAATTCATACTGCACTTTGAATGAGCTTTCTTCTTTTTCAGTTTCAGATTCTTGATCCTTATGAGCTGGATCATAGATATAAGATTTATTTTCAGAATTCACAACAGCTACACTTAGACCAAGCATAGCAAAGACTGGTCCCATCCATACAGCGTCACGACGTGAAAGATAATCGTTGACCGTCACAATGTGAACTCCTTTTTCAGTTAAAGCATTCAAGTATGCTGGTAAGGTTGCCATTTGAGTTTTACCTTCACCCGTTCTCATCTCAGCTATACTTCCATGATGCAAAGCAAGTCCTCCGATAAGTTGAACATCATAATGCCTCTGATTGTATACACGAGAGAAACCTTCTCGGACAAGAGCAAAAGCCTCTGGCAAGATATCGTCCAGGCTTTCTCCCTTCTCTAACCTTTCTTTAAACTCGGCTGTTTTGTTTATAAATACAGAAGAATCCAAGCTTTTTATGCTAGGTTCTAGTTCGTTTATCTTATTAACTATAGGCTGCCATTTCTTGATCTGCCTATCATTTTCACTACCTAAAATACTTTCAAATATACCCATAATTAGCTATTTTAGCACAAAAAGAAAATCCCCGATAGAGAGGGGATTTTCTTTTGAGTTAAGTAAGGAAGAATTACTTCTTTCCCTTCTTTGCTTTTTTAGCTACTTTCTTTACAACTTTCTTAGCCTTCTTTTTTGCTGCCATATATTTAAAAAATAAATTATTTTTAAAAGATGTGTGTGATTTAACGACCTTACAAAAATTTTATAAAAAATAATTTGTAAAAAATATTTATCACACTCACGTTTATATTATCTAACATATAAATAATTAATGCAATACTTTTTCAATAAAAAACTGTGGATAACTTTTTTTTATAAATTTTGAAAAATTTTTTTTAAACACTTCATAAAAATATTCTCGGACTCACCACACAATAATTTTCTGCTGAAAATTTTGCTCGTACTCGGCCCGTCGGCCTCCGTAAGGGTTCGCTCGAGAACATTTTTATTTTGTGTTTTCGTTTAATACATTCGCAAATGAAAAACACCATGCTTTGGACAAGGTGTTTTTCATTTATTTGGTTTGTATCTATAAGCCGGGTTCTGTTCTCCTCCTTTCGTCAGAGTGATAGATATTTATCTAGGTCCGAAGTTACCATCGGACTCGAGCGATTCAGACTCTGGCCGAAACCAGAGAATACGATCTTGCACACATGTAAGGATTTAGCCGTTTCACCCCTATTGTTACCAATAGGATTCATCCTTATTTACATAAGGATGTCCGACCCTTTCGGACCAAGACGTCTCTGCTCGCACCTCGGGTATTGCTACCGATGGGTATTACCCACTACACTCCCCGCCTCATCGACGGATATGTGCCCGGACTTTCCTCACCCCTCGCTTACGCTCGGGGCGCATCTATCCGATACAAACCTATATGCATAGTACCAGATATACAGAGACTTGACAATACCATATTAATTTGCTATACTACCTGTAGTGAGATTAAGTTCCAACGTTAAATAAAAAATTATTTTATTTTAACAATTGCATAGCAAAACCCCGGCTTCGGCCGGGGTTTTGTATTTTCATTTAAAATGTTATCATATATTTGTAGCAGTCGTTGTGTCCTAAAGTCAGCGGCTGCACTCACATATGCAATTGTGTTGGAGGTTAGCACCCGCTGACTTTAGCACATAACTAAAAATCCCTCGAACTTATTCGAGGGATTTTTAGTTTATCTTATAGGACAACTTTTTGTCTGTGCATCTAACGGAATAGTATCAATTGATGTAATAATATCATCCACACAAAGATATCTACTATTACTTAATTTAACCCATGAGACCCAACTATTACCAAAATCATTACATTTATAAATACTATCTTTAGGTAAGGTTATAGCGAATTGATAAGCCCCATTCTGAACTTTTGAACTACAAAATCCTTTATAGCTTTTATTCAAATCAAAGTATATTTTTGCTTGAGCTTTAATACTATCCATTATACCCTCCTTTTTCAGATCATCTTGTGTTAACTTAACTCCTGGTGTAGGACTGGTATGAATATCTGGAGAAACAGGATTAGAAACAACAACGTTCGAAGATTCTGTATTACTACCGACAATATTCCCAGAAGATGTTGGACTAACTAACCCTTCACTAGGAGTTACATTCACCTGAGTATTATTTGCCACTCCTCCGAATATTTCTTTCATCAATTCTTCTACTGTTACAACCTTACTTGGAACTTCTACTGTTACCGGCTTATTCCAATCTTTGTAAACTAGTGTGGCTGCCACCTTGGCACTTCCATCTTCTTTCTTTTCTGGATTTATTACTGTCATATTGATAGTCATCTTGTGTGGAAGTTTATCAAAAACCCCAATCCACAATTCCCCATTTAGATCATTTATGGCTTCTAGTGATTTACTAATATCAGCTGATTGCACTGCGGAGAGAGAATCATTACTTTTATCTAGACTCTTCATATAGTCTGTCCATCCTCTCATAAAAGACACAAGCCCTACCTTATCTATACTATAACCAATATGATAGGATAGAGACCCATCTACTATTTCCGGCAAATGCTTCTTTGTGATTTTTATAAAATTTGCCTTTTTAACGATATCTGTTATGTGTTGTTTCTGCTCATCTGTCAGATTGTTTATAAAATCAGATTTTACAGGTGAAGCAGATAATAAAGGATTGGCTGTATCTAATTGCCCATCTTTATTTTTCATGGGTATAGACACCCATCTATTCTCAAAGGGTTTCAAAGAAAAGAATCCTAAGTCTGGTGCTTTTGTGAGATTTAAATAAAGAGTCCCATCCAAAGCACGAACATTTATACCCGCATCAATCTTCCCCATTTTAACAGCATAAGAACTATCAAACTTTGTATTATTTGTATCATTCATATCAAATGCTCCTGCCATATTTATATCCGCTGTTTTAACGTCCCCCATTATCCCATCTTTTTCTACTGGAATCTTCATATTGGAAGCATCAATATTCAAATTAAAATCAAATTTAAATGTTTTATTATTTTTAGAAGAGTCAGTTATTTGAGATAACATATTGGTCGTAGACAAGAAAAAACCTGAAGCATAAACTAACGCCCCTCCTATAAATAAAATCAAAAACACAATAATAACAACGAAGTACTTCAAAAACTTCTTGCCAGACTTGGGTTGTGTCAAAGAGGATTGCATTTGCATCGTATTAATCCCCGAAATAGGATTCATGGTATTTGCAGTTGGATTTACGGTTGGATTTGTATTTTGGAGATGGAGAGACTGTTCGCTTAGAGAAGTAAGCTGGCTCAAAGCAGAAGAAACTGCTGGAGAGGATGGTTGCATAGGCGAAACATTAGGAGTTACAGGAGATTGTACAGGATGGACCGACTCGGGTGATGGCTGATTTATAATATTGAATACTTCTAGAACATCTAGGTCTGTCCAACCCTGCATCTTTAATTTGCCTGAAATAACTTCTCTTGTTGTTCCTTTGGCTACCTCATTTTTCACATATTGAATAAGTTCTGGTGTTGTCATAAATATTTTTTAATAATAATAAAATAGACTTAAATATTATAACACTAAAATAAATAAAAAACTCGCCGAAGCGAGTTTTTTATTTTTCTTTATTATATAGAAGTGTATCAATCATAAGTATCCTTTCTTTTGTTCCGTTCTAGATGTCTTTCCATCAGTCAATGTGCTTTTAGGTCGTAGCACATCTAGACCATTGTGTTGTCAATTGAGCAACACAATATCGACTCAATAAGATCGACTCGTTATAAAGAACGAGAGATCGATTTCAAATTGAATTATTCCACGAACAGCTTCCGCTACCCGTGCCTTGTTACGACTTATTCCCTGTCACCGAGCTTACTGTAGGCCCTCCTTCTGGAGAGATTTCGAGTATTCCCGGCTCCCTTGAATTGACGGGCGGTGAGTACAAGACTTGAGAACGTATTCACCGCGGTATATCTGACCCGCGATTACTAGTAATTCCAACTTCATGGGGTCGAGTTGCAGCCCCCAATCCGAACTGGCGCAATTTTTGAAGGATTCGCTCAGGGTTACCCCGTCGCTGCCCGCTGTGATTGCGATTGTATTATGTGTGTAGCCCAAGGTATCAAGGGACATGCTGACCTGGCGTCATCCTCTCCTTCCTCCCCGACCTAAAATTTCGTACTGACAACTTTAATAAGTTGGAAGCACAAAAACTTAGGTCGGGGCAGTCTCGTGTGACACTTATAACACACGACGAGGGTTGCGTTCGTTACCCCACTTAAGGGAACAATTCAAACCACGAACTGACGACGGCCATGCATCACCTGTCAACTAGTCTTGCGAGGGCTCTAGTTTCTTAGAGCTTTCACGTTGATTTCTAACCTTGGTAAGGTTCTTCGTTTATCGTCGAATTAAACCACATAATCCACTACTTGTGCAAGTCCCCGTCTATTCCTTTGAGTTTTAGCCTTGCGGCCGTATTTCCCAGGCGGATCTCTTAACGCGTTAGCTACGTCTCTCAGAGGGTCGATACTCCGAAAGACTAGAGATCATCGTTTAGGGCGTGGACTACTGGGGTATCTAATCCCATTCGCTACCCACGCTTTCGTGCTTGAGTGTCAGATATGTGCCAGTATAGTGCCTTCGCTTTTGGTGTTCCCAATAATATCAACGGATTTCACCCCTACACTATTAGTTCCCTATACCCCTCACATTCTCAAGTCATGCCGTTTCGTT
Organism: bacterium; assembly: GCA_021831595.1. Classification (GTDB taxonomy): domain Bacteria; phylum Patescibacteriota; class Minisyncoccia; order Phycocordibacterales; family UBA9973; genus UBA8515. The sequence continues at coordinate 16,970 of JAKBMK010000005.1, read as the reverse complement.
CGCGGTTCTTAGGTTAAGCCCAAGGATTTGACAAACGACTAACATGACCACCTACGCACCCTTTACGCCCAATAATTCCGGATAACGCTCGGGGCTCTCGTATTACCGCTCCTGCTGGCACGAGATTAGGAGCCCCTTATTCCTGAGGTACCGTCAATAAACTTCTTCCCTCATAAAAGATCTTTACACTCCGAAGAGCTTCATCAATCACGCGGCGTCGCTCCGTCAGACTTTCGTCCATTGCGGAAGATTCTCGACTGCAGCCACCCGTAGGTGTATGGGCCGTGTCTCAGTCCCATCGGTGGGGGTCAGCCTCTCAGCTCCCCTAAGCGTCATAGCCTTGGTGGTCCATTACACCGCCAACTAGCTGATACTTCACAGGCCTTTCCCTAAGCGAAAAACTTTACTCCGGAGAGACTATCGTGTATTAGCTTACCTTTCGGTAAGTTGTTCACGACTTAGGGGGAAGTTCCTATGTATTACTACCTCGTTCGCCACTAACTTCAAACGACCTTTGACTTGATATAATCGCATCGCTGGAAAAATGAAGTCCGTTCGACTTGCATGCCTTATCCACGCCGCCAGCGTTCATCCTGAGCTAGGATCAAACTCTACTAAAAAATAGAACGGAACAAAAGAAAAAATACTTTTGTGTCCTTAAACTGGATTATCGTCTCGCGCGTTTCGCGAGACTTACTTATTTTGCGTTGCCTCGATTATAAAATAATCTCGGCGATTTATGATACATAACTATATAATTTTCAAAGAAATTAAAACAGTCAGATAGACATCAGACTGTAAGGACTATTATATACATATAAATAAAGAAGTCAAGCTTTTCAGGGTCTCATACATCAATCTAAAAACCCTTTAAAAATAAAGGGTTTTTAGCTCTAAATAATAGATCTTACTTTAAATGATCAAAGTCTGGGAATAATGGTGGTCTGGGATGCTTTCTTTCTTCGGCTTTTTCAGCTTTTTTCTCTATTGCTATTCTGTTGTATCTGCCATATAGATCCTCTGCATTTTCATTTACATAACCCTCATCTATATTATCGTTAAAATCTTTCTCTTCGTTGTTTTCAGAAACTGAAGGAGTTTCGACTCCTTTTTCAAAATCAATTTTATATTGCCCATCTCCCTCTATATTTGGACCAAATTCTTTCATAAAAAATTATTTATTATTTTTTAAAACTTCTTTATAATAGTCTCTAGAAGAAAATTCTTCTGATTTTGAACTAATATACGAACGTTCGTGTTCAGTATTATCCGATTTAGAATCGTGTATAGATGGTATAGTCTTCTCTTTTTCTAATTTATCCTCTGAAGTACCAGCCCCAGTCATACTTGATAATTCATCATCACTTCCATAAAAATTTTCTAAATTCTTCATAATGTTTATTATACAACTTCTAATATAGTTTACAAAATCTCTTTTTTCTGTAATAATTACGGAAGTTTTAGATTAGCTGACATGCCCTGTTAGCTCAGCTGGTAGAGCAGCTCCCTCTTAAGGAGATGGTCGGGGGTTCGATTCCCTCACGGGGCACACATAAAAAAGAGCAATTTAGATTGCTCTTTTTGTTTACCCAATCAATAGCCCCACCAAAATCGAAGCCAGATTCGCAATTAGGGAAATAGCTAAAGCTTGCTTAAATTTTAATTTTAACAACTTAAAATAGATAAAAGCCTCCACTAGAATAATCATAGATTCTCCAGCAAATACATATATAGACCTGTTTATAATAAAAGCAGGTAGAACAAACCAAAAATATGGCAAGGTTAAAACCGAAGCTAAAATACCTGATAAAACTATATTCCAATTATTATTAACTTTATAAAAATATCTAGAAATTAAATACAGAACAGGAATCTCGACCACCAGGGTCAAGAATAGAGAGATCAGAAAATAATTTTCGTATGACATTTTACTTAATTGAAATCTTGTTAAGTTCAGAAATTGTTTTTGTTCCTACAGCACCATCAGCAAACAAGCCCTTATTCTTCTGGAAAGACATTACGGCTTTCTTCGTACTAAGACCAAAAGAACCATCCGTGGCCAAAGATAAACCTAAAGCCTTATTCAAAACAAGCTGAAGATGTTTGACTTGTAAATCATTCTTTAACCCCATTTTTAAACTTTTTGTAATTTTGTCATCCTTATATACTTCTTTGACAAACTGTCCAAGATTATTAAAACTATCAATTCTTTCTGGGTCACCGTTATTAAAGCCGGTGGTAGTTTTAGATTTATACAAAGAATATTTTCCGTCCTGGGATTTAGTTATGGAATACTCTACAGTTTGTTTATTTATAGGAGACTTATTATCTATATAGCCACCATATGTTAGTAAATTATTGTATAGAATTTTATCTGTGTCTATGACTCCAATTTTATCAGCCGTATTCCAATAAATATCTAAGGTGTTAAATTTATATCCAGCAGAAAGACACTCATTTGCCTTAACAGTAAAAGTTGTATCATCCTTATCATCTTTATCTACCATAGGACCCGAGATAAAGCCAGTTAAAGTAATTTCGGGGAAAGAACTTAGATTAATTATCTTAACGCATCTATTAACAGGGTGTGAATTACTAGGAATAACATCAGCTGAAACTAACAATGGTAATAAAAAGAGACTAACAAAAACTAGGCTTAGAATGTTTATCTTTTTCATATAGACTAATTATACTATTACAAAATATTTTAACAACCTTATTTATCTCAACATTTTTATAAGCCCATCTATGAGTTGTTTTAGGGACTTATCATCATACAAAGACAAGGTCAAAATGGTAGAGCCATTTTTCTCAAATTCTTTTTTAATTTTTTCTATCTTCTTTGGATCGTCTATAACATCAGTTTTGGTAAGTACTACAACCTCTTTCTTTTCTAGGAGAGTCTTATCGTAAGCTCCGAGTTCCTTTCTAATTTCTTTATAAGCTTTCATCGGATTCTCATTCTCAAGAGAGACTAGATGGGCAAGCATGCGAGTACGCTTCACGTGCTTCAGAAATTTAATACCGAGGCCCTTGCCTTTTGAAGCTCCTTCAATAAGACCTGGAATATCAGCAATGATATGGCCATGAAAATCTCCCAAGTTTGGATCAAGAGTTGTGAACTGATAACTACCAATTTTTGCATCGGCGTTTGTAATCGCATTTAGAAGAGATGATTTCCCTGCATTTGGAAGACCAATCAAACCTATCTCTGCAAAAAGTTCTAATTCTACTTTAAAGTTCCCTTCCTCTCCGGTTTTACCTTTCGTTGCAGTTGTGGGTGTTGTATTAATAGAAGTTTTGAATTGCTCATTACCATAACCTCCTACTCCTCCTTTTAATAAAAGCTCTTTTTGTCCAACTTCTTCAAGTGAGACAGATGCTCCACTTTCAATATTTGTGATGATAGAGCCTATAGGTAATTCGATTATCAAATCTTCCCCATCTTTACCATGACGACTCCCTCCAGCACCTTCTTCTCCATCATTTCCTCTCCACTCTTTCTTGTGTTTATAACGAGAAAGAATGTGAATGTCTTGTACAGCCACTGCATATATATCGCCACCTCTACCACCATCGCCACCGTTTGGCCCACCTTTGTCGATGAACTTCTCACGGCGCCAGCGAACAACCCCGTCTCCACCGCGGCCCGCTTTTGCAAAAAATTTTATTTCATCAATAAACATATTGTTTATACAACTTACGCTATTAATGCTTTTTCAGCAAGTTTTATAGCACTTTCTTTAGATTTAACATGAATCAAATATCCTGACTTATGACAAAAGATAATATCATCTATACCAGTTACTTCTCTTAGTTTTGGATCACCATTTGTAAAACCACGCCAGCTTTCAGGAAATAGTTTTCGGCTTTCCATGGTGTCCGGAGTGACACTTACCGTTTCAACCTTCCATTCACTACTGTGACCACTTGGACAAACATAATACAAAGGTTCAGGCAATCGAGGCAAGACATCTCTAACTAAAAATCGATGGAAGGGTTTGCTTAGTATTACAATTCTTTTGTCTTGAGAATTATTATAATCTTCCATTATTATTTTTTCACCTTTTATATTCGATTTTGCAACTTCTATTTCTCTTTTCAATAAAGGAATTATTTTTTTGACCTCTCCTTCAAATATTTTATCAACATCGAGAACATCTTCATCCCAAGTTGGATAAAAAGCTTTAAATATATTGTTTACCGTGTATTGTTCGACATCTTTAAATTTAGAGACAGTGATATCCATACCATTGTCTATCGCATCTATCGGTTCTACTATTTTCTTGTCTATCATATCTGCTACCTCTTTTGACCCACAAATTTTTTCACCATATGTTTTCCAAATAAGTCCAAAAGAAGAATATGGGATTCCGCTTTCTCTGTTGCCGGCTCCTCCCTTCTGATGGTGATCAAAAATGTTATTATCGGGGTTATAGTCCCCCCCTACATCATATATATAGTCTGCCTTTTTAAATATCTCGGCATCACGTGTACGGATAATTTTAATGTTTCCATTGTTTAATATTGAGAGTGCCGCAGTAGCAAAAAGATCATCAGTATGGAAGGCTCCATTGTGTGTGACACATATTTTTTTCTTTGTTAAAAATGACATATATTATTCTTCGTATTCATCAAAATCCTTAATTGTAAATAATTCTACTACGAAAGCTATTATCTTCTCTAATATAAAGAACAGTATGAAGAAAATAAGTATAAGAACTAAAACCTTGCGGACATCTCGACTGATCGATAGCGCAGTATAGCCGAAGAAGTGACCAAGAGCAAGGAATCCGATAGACCATAAAGCTAGACTCAATGCTTCTGCCTTTGCATAAAGCTTAATTGCAATATTTTTATATCCAGCAAAAACAAGAGTGAACCAACCAATACCTAGTAGAAAGAATCTAGAAATAAAAATTGACCAGAATGGTTTCTCTTTAAAGCGAGGTAAAAAGTAGGAAATTCTTCTTTCTATTTTACTTATTACTGGCTTGTGCGAATGATGTTTGTTCAGATAATAACCTATCGTATATCCTAGAAAAGATTTTGTAATTCCACCCAAAACAATGGCCGCAAATGCAATAAAAAGATTTATCGATCCAAGAAATGAAAATATTCCAGCAAAAATCACTACAATCTCTCCTTCAATAATTACTCCAAGGTACAAAATAATATAAGCCCATAGAGCATGAACTTCGACAAAACGATGTATTGCAGAAATAGAAATATGCTCCATATGATCTATACGAATAGTCTATCTACAACTTCTTTGACAAGTGCTCCATCGGCCTTACCTTTCAAATCCTTCATAATAGACGCCATGAACATGCCTTTTTTAGTTTTATCTACTGCTCCCAGTTCTGCTATCTTGTCTTTCACAACTTCTTCTATCTCATTTTCGTCCATAAGTTTTGGTAAAAATTCTTCTAGAATATGAAGCTGATCTGTCTCTATATCTACAAGATCAGTTCGTCCACCTTTCTCAAATTGCTCGATAGAATCTTTCCTTTGCTTTGAAGCACGAGTAATAACCTTTATCGCTTCCTCATCTGTAAGCATATCTTGTGGTGTTTTGCCTGTGGCGACAAGTTCATTAGTAAAAGCAGTCACAAGCCCACGCATAACTTCGAGGCGGATCCTATCTCCTGCCTTCATACTTTCCTTAATATTGTTCTTTATTTGTTCATGTAATGTCATGCCTATATTGTAGCAAATTTATGATAGAATACCAGTATATGAAAAAAATTATATTTTTTGACACTGAGACTACAGGTAATGAGCCAAAGAAAGACTTTCTTTGCCAAATAGCTTATAAGACTGGTAGTGAGACCTTCTGTGAATTATACAAGCCGCCAATTATGATACCCCCAGAAGCTAGTGCTATCACCCACATATCAAACAAAATGGTAGCAGACAAAGAGCCTTTCAAAGAAAGTGCGGGTTATAAAAAGATAAAAGAATTGTTTGAAGAGGATGATGCTGTCGTCGTTGCCCACAATGCAAAGTTTGATCTAGCAATAATTGAGAAAGAAGATATTAAGCCTACAAAGTTTATTTGTACGCTACGCGTGGCCAGAGCACTCGACAAAGAAAATGTCATCCCTCAATACAAACTCCAATACTTGCGTTACTTCCTAGATATCGAGATAGAAGCTACTGCTCACGATGCTATGGGAGATGTATTAGTACTTGAAAAGCTTTTCGAGAGACTACTTTCTAAAATAATGAAAGAAGATGGTGTAAGTGAAGATGAAGCTATAGAAAAAATGATAGACATCTCCTCTCGTCCTTCTCTCATGAACATTTTTAACTTTGGCAAACACAATGGCAAGACCGTCGCTGAAGTAGCCAGAACTGACTCGAGTTATCTCGACTGGATGCTCACCCAAAAAGAACAAAATCCTGAGAATGAAGAAGATTGGATCTACACTTTAAAGCATCACTTAGGAAAGCTGCAATAAAAATAGCCCCCCAAGGGGGCTATTTAAAAATTTATATTTAAGCTACTTGTTTTGGATCTTCTGTCACTGATTCAACTTTCACATCTTCCTTTATCTCTTGTACAGGCTCAACTTTTACTTCTTTTATTTCTTTTGAATTATTTTTGATATCTTCATAGAACTTAGCCATTGTTACTTGTGCATATGGATATAGCCACAAGAACCCTATACCAAGAGTCAAAATACATAAAATTCCTAGGAGGAAAAATAGAAGTGACAATCCTAACAATTTTAATTTATACCCCTTCATCATTACCTTACTTTTATCTATTGCTTCATTTGCTCCAATAGAAGGATTGTCTGCCAAGATATAAAATGTCATCGCATAAGAAAGAGCGGCAATGACACCAGGAATTATAAGTAGAAGTGACCAGAGTATTATAAATATCACCATTAAGATATAAGTAAGAAATGCTCGGCCAAAATCATTGAAACCATGGAACATTTGTTCAGTCTTTGTTTCTTGACCTCTAGCTATAGAGAGAAAAAACATTGCAATTCCCAGAGCAAGAGGTCCTGCCACTAAGAAAGAAGCTATCTGACCAATAAATGGGATAAACCCTAACACCAACGATATAACAAAAAAAATAAGACCGGGGATCATAGCAATACCCCACTTCCCCTGCAAAGATTCTCTGGCCATCTTCATTAACAATGTATTTTTTGTATTCATATTTTCACTAAACCAAGATTAATAATATGTAATATATTATATCATATATAAATTAAAATATGATATAATATGAAAAGTTATGGAAACTTTAATTATTATATTTTTGGGGCTACTTATTGCTTTAGTCATAGGGCTCTTTTTCTTTATAAAAAAACCAGTAGAAAGTAAAGATAACACAGCAAATCAATTACTCCTCCAACAAATCAACGAACTTTCAAGAACTATCGATCAAAAGCTTGGTGAGTCTCAAAAAGAAATTAACCAATCAATGAGATATCAATCAACCGAAACGTCTAGAATTATTGCTGATATCACAGAAAAGATTACAAGACTAGATGAGACAAACAAACAAGTGGTTGGATTCACTGATCAGCTCAAAAACTTGCAAGATATTTTAAAGAACCCTAAACAACGTGGAATACTCGGTGAATACTATCTTGAAACTCTTCTAAAGAATGTCATGCCCCCAGGATCTTACCAGATGCAATACCCTTTCCCCGATGGCACAATTGTCGATGCAGCAGTTTTTGTGAAAGACAAAGTTATACCTATCGACTCTAAATTCTCTCTTGAAAATTATAATAGAATTTCTGAAACATCTGATAAAACAGAAAAAGAAAGACTTGAAAAAGTTTTTGTGAACGATCTTAAAAATAGAATTACTGAAACTTCAAAATACATTCAGCCAGACAAAGGTACGATGGACTTCGCTTTCATGTTTATACCTCACGAAGCTATATACTACGACTTACTTATAAATAAGATAGGTGCGATAACTGAAGAAACTGAAAATTTGATTCAACGAGCTGCAAGCAAATACAAAGTTATCATAGTCTCTCCTACTTCATTTCTCGCTTATCTCCAAACGGTTCTTCAAGGCCTTAAGGCTATGCAAATAGAAGAAAGTGCCAAAGACATAGTCAAAAGAGTCGGTGAACTTGGTAAACATCTACAAACTTATGAGGAGATGCATCAGAAGCTCGGTAATGCTCTCGAAACGACAGTAAATCACTTCAATAAATCGAACCATGAATTTCGAAAGATAGATAAGGATGTCATGCGCATCACAGGCGAAGCTATCAATATAGAAATCCAAACAATTGAGAAACCACAAATAGAAGACTAAATAAATCCCCGCTAACGTAAGCTAGCGGGGATTTATTTTTGTATTTAATTAATCATAGACTGGTCCATTATAGAACTCTCCTCTATACACAGACCCATCATAATTTAGGTTTTTATATGTAGGAGTATTGTAATCAACAGGATTATAATTTACATTATTGTAGTTTAGAGCGTTGTAATTCATATCCCCATCGTAGTTTACATTATTATAATGCAAAGCATTGTAATTTATATCACCATCATAACTTACATTGTTGTAGTTTACATTGTTATAATAATTTCCTCCATAATAAGTAGAGTTCGCATCATATCTTAAATTATTATCATAATAAACAGTATTGTAGTTTACATTGTTATAGCGATCTCCTCCATAATAAACATTGTTGTACCCGATTCCATTATAATTTAAATTATTATAATAATCTCCTCCGTAGTATGTAGGATAATAATAATCTCCACCATAGTAAGTAGAATTGTATCCATCACCATAATAATAAGGAGAATAATTATTACATCCACCACAGGTATATCCATCAGTATAATAAAGTCTAGTCCAAAATTCTCCCCAGAAAGAAGCCTCTGTTTTAGCAGGAGCTACTAGTATTCCAGAAATTAGTATAAAAAGTATTGAAAATATTACGTATATTCTTTTCATAACACCCATATTATATACTATTTATTAACTTTTGTCAATAGTAAGTCCCCTTCTCAATATCTTTAATTTATTATGTTTTTATTTGTTTTTTGGGCCAAAAGACATATAATAAGTAATTATGAATGAACAATTTAAACCTAGTATTAAAAACGAGCCAAGTATCTTAGAAAGTCAGCAAAATCAATTATTATTATTCAAAAAACTAGAAACAGTCTATTCAAACAGAACAGAAGATCTGGATTCTTTTAAAGGTGCTATGCCTGGCACAAAATTTGAAAATGACTACACTAGTGAATCTATCAACAAAGATAAACAGTATGTGTCATACACTAGATCTAAAATAGAGGAAGCAAATAGTTCATATGGTAGAGACAATCTCGAACATCTTGAAGGAGGATTTCAGTTATCAGAAATCCTCCAGGCAATGATAGTAGATAGACTAAATAAAAAGTGGTTCAAGGGCTGCAAATCTATCATGACATCAGATTATGATGATTTAAGAGTAGGCATTGATGCGATAATGAAACACGAGAGAGGTGGCTACTTGGGAATTGCTTTTGATTTCACTGTAACGAATCAAGATAAAAAGATTTATGAAAAACTTCAAAAAAACTGGTCCAACAATGTCGAAGGAGGAAACATTCCTACAATAAAATATTTTGAAGACCCAGACACTAAAGAAAAAGGGAGACTACTTGTTCCAAAATTCATTATTGGTGCATCAAAAAAAGACATTGAAGAACTAGCAAATGCTTATATCACAGACAATAATGAGGTACTTGAAAATCATCCATTAAAATATTTGATTTTATTACAAATAGAAGAACAACTCCAGACAATACTAGACTATCATGAAGTAAATAGAAGTAACATTAGATTTGACTTTGCAAAATTACAATATGAAAAAATACAAGCTTTATTGAGAAATATTAAAAATGAAATTCATACTGACGAGAAGATGCACGAAAGTATAGACTTGTATGAATATACTAAATCAAGTATTGCTTTGGATATGATGAGAAGATTTCGAATCATGAGAGAGAAAGATTTTAACAAAAAGTAATTTGTGTAAAATAAAAACCTCCAATTGGAGGTTTTTATTTATCTAAATCAAGTATTTCATCTATCCTTATTTTCTCTACAAAATCCGGCACATGAGATACCAATATCATTGCTCCTTTGAATTCACTTAAGGCTTTCGCTATCACTGGTAAATGACGGAAGTTTATATGGTTTGTCGGCTCGTCTAATATAAGAAGTCCGGGCTTTGTAAGAACCAATGTGGCAAAAGCGACAAGTCCTTTCTGTCCTTCTGAAAGGCTACCTATCTGTGTATAAACCATATCACCAGTAATAAGGAAGCTGGCAGCTGTCGCGCGAATAGTTTCTTCGTGAACCTTACCACTCACCTTCCTCATAGTTTCAGCAAGAGATTCATAGACTGTATCATTAAAATCGAGAGTCGAGAAATCTTGCCTGTAATAACCCACTCTAACTTCTGGAGGAACTTTTATGCCTTCTACTTCACCTTTCACAATAGATTCAAGTAAAGTACTTTTCCCTATTCCATTAGGGCCTGATAGGAGCAAGTGTTTGTTCTTGCGAAGCTTCACGTTCACTTTTATATTTTTTATTTTATGGTTCTTATAGATAGGCACAGATGTAAAAGTTACAATATCTCCTACATAATCATCCTGGGTAGGAATAACGAAATTCCTTATTGTTTTATCTTCGCGTCTGACATCTACTTTCTCTTCTTCAAGTTCTTCTGCTAAGTCTCGCATACGCTTGGCCACAGCACGAAGATTTCCTCCTTTCATAGCGAAAGCGTTGGCTTGATCCTTTTTAGCTTGAATCTCTTTTGAAAGCAAAGCATTTTTTCTATTTTCTCTTTCCATTCTAGCGGTTATCTGGTCGCGAACATCTGTATAGTTACCGACATACTGCTCAATCTTTTTTGTGTAGACATCGAGATAAAGAACAGCATCTGTAAATGAATTGAGGAAGTGTGCATCGTGAGAGATGACGATAACTGTCTTCTTGTATTTTACTAAGAAATCTGTCAGATGAGCAATGCCTGCTTTATCTAGATTATTTGTCGGTTCATCGAGAAGCAATATATCTGGCTCTTGTATCAAAGCTGAAGCAAGAAGGAGACGGGCTTGCTGACCTCCAGAGAAAGAGCGCATGATTCTCTCGTGAACCTTTTCGTGTCCTTTCAAATTAACTACCTCTAGCACATCATCGATACGAGGATCAATATCGTAAACTTTTTCTTTGAAAACTTTTTGAAAGAATTCACGAACCGTGAGATCGAGTTCATCACGAGGAATGACTTGTCTAGAAAGAGCAATGGTTGTCCTCTGAGCCAAACTTATAGATCCGTCCTCTGGTTGTCTCTCACCAGTAATGAGTGAGAATAAAGTACTTTTCCCTGCACCATTCTGCCCCATTATTGTCACTTTCATACCGCGACGTACAGAAAAATCTACCGTATCCAGTATCGGTTTATTGTGCCCGTATTCAAAAGAAACCTTTTCAAATCGTATTACTACTTCTCCGTGAGCCATATAGATTCTTACTTTACCTTATTTTCCCCCAAATAGAAAGACTTTCTGCTCCCAGATAGGGGTTGAACCCCTATCTGGCGCAGGCTACTTCTAATTTCTTTATATTCGGGTACAGCTTTAGCCACCAAATCCCAAAATCTCACAGAGTGATTAAATTCTTTCAAATGGCAAAGCTCGTGAACTATTATATAGTCGGCTTGTTTTGGAGTAAGGAAAACGATCTTGTAATTAAAATTTAAATTCCCCTTTTTAGAACAACTCCCCCATCTGGTCTTCTGATTCCGGATAGCTACTCTACCGTATTTATAATTATAAAACTGATTGAAATATTCTAATCTTTCTTTTACCAAAACGCTCGCAGCTTTTTTGTGTTTTAAATAATTTAAATTTTTTCTTCTTGTCTTCTTAATTTTTCTTTTAACTCTAGAAATATAATAAAGCCTCCCATTAATAATCTTGAAAATTCTCCGCATAATTATTTAGTTTTGATCATTTTCATATAACCACCAATAAGGGCTATCAAAAATACAACTGTATCAAAAATGAATAGATATAAAGGGTACAGAAATTCTCCTACAACAAAACTTTGTAAAGCAAACAAACTAAGTAATCCAGCAATAGAACATGAAAGCCAAGCAAGAGGTAATTCAGATTTAGGATTCTTGTATGCTTTGATAATTGTAGGCAAACCAAATGAAAAATCTGCAACAACAGAACAAACCACAGCGATAAGGGGCATATCAAAAGTCTGCCATAAAATAACTCCTAAAACACCCAAACCAAAAAATAAATAATCATATATGGTCGTGGACCAAACTCCTACTTTTTTATAAATCGAATAACAAACAACCAGAATGCAGGATAAGCTATTCGCAAACAAAATAACAACAGACCACTTGCCCCCATCGGCAAGCATGGCCATGCCTCCAACAAAAGTTATGAATGCCCAGCCGAGCCAAGAAAGATTGTGTGGATATATTTCTCTTTTACTAATTTCTAAAAAATAAGGCACGAGTCCCGCAAAAGTAAAAAAGGCTGAGAGTATTCCAAAAGTTGCTTTAAGTTCCATGATATTTATTTTCAATTAAAAATTCTTGAATTTTTTCTCTCGTTAAAGTATATGCTCTCACAAATGAATCATCAACGTGAGCGTAGAGTGTACCTTCACCTTCTTTAGTTTCTACAAACTGACTTGCAAAAGTTATTGTGCTAGCTTCAGTATCTTGTATAAAAGGTTCAGATGACACCCAGTCAATCTTTCCATTTTCATAATCATATATAAAAAGACCTATACTAAACATTCCATATAAAGTTGTCCCGTTTTCCATTTTATTGTTTGCCTCACGTCCGTTTATTATGCCGAGCATTTTACCCTCCCCCATATCTATAAAACTTTTCGGCAATAATGGTCCCGGAGAAGCATGCCCACCAATCCAGGGAATATCTTGATCTTTTGGGTGGAAAACTATCTCTCCGCGCTCCCATGGCTTACCCATATCTCTTGCAATAGCAACTTCTACAACAGAACAAGAAGACCCATCCTTGCGACTTTTTGATTCTATAAGATTGTAACGAAAACCATTTTTGTTTGTTGGTGCAATAGAAATCTCCTTTGCATTTACGCCATCTATACTCATAAGAGTTGGTTCCGTCATCTCGAGAGAATCTAAATCGTTACCCACCGCATGACCAAGACTGATTTTATTCTTGATACTTTTATCTTTGCTAATAAACGGGATCGTGAAATACACATGCATTAGATCTGTCTCTCTATCTATCCAGATGTCGGGATCTTCCAGGCCAATAAAATCAAAACCTGGAGGTAAAAAACTCTTTATAATTTCCTTCTCATTTTTTATTTTTAATCTTTCTTTAATTTCAAAATGTTCTAGAGAATCTCCTTCTATTTTATATAACTCACTTCTATCTAAGTAACCTTTAATGTGAATATCTCCCTCTCTTTTAATTACACACCTCACTATTCCTTTCTTAAAATTTGACCTAGGATCAAGAGTGATAGCCATCACATGCTTAAATCGGGCATCGTCTATAACTTTTCCTTCATGCTGTATATAGTATTTATCCATGGGAACATTATAGCATCCTCAATTAAAATAAAACAAAAGCTCCCATTGGGAGCTTTTGTTTTAATGTTTAAATTACTTCTTTCCTTTCTTTACTGCTTTCACTGCTTTTTTGGCAGGAGCTTTTACTGCTACCTTTTTAGCTGGAACTTTGACTGCTACTTTGACAGCAGCAACTTTGACTGGAGCTGGGGCTGCTGCTTTTACTACTGGAGCTACTGCAGCTTTAGGTGCTGCTAACTTCTCTATAGAACTAATCAAACGATCAAGCTTGCTATTCATTTCACTTAGTTGCTTACTCATATCGTTACCTGCTCCCGCTGGCTTGCTGAAAGATGGCTTACTACCGAAATCTCTATTACCACCACGATCACCACCGAAATCACGGCGAGGAGCTTCATTCCCCCTCTTGCCACTAAAACAATCATTACAATATATTGGCTTATCTTGAGATGGGCGGAAAGGAACTTCACAACTCTTGTGACATTCATCACAGACTGCTTTATACATAGTCTTCTCTCTATTTCCTCCGAATCCACCCTTCTTGAAGTCTGGGCGTCCTCCACCATTACCTCCTCTAAATCCTCCACCTCTATTACCCCCACCATTAAAATTTCCCATAAATTATATTTATTGACCTATCCTATACTAGACAAGTTATTACTATTATTTTATAAAAATAACATTTTAATGACTAAATAGCAAATGCTACATACAAAAACCTTTAAACTTATGTATTAAATGTTCTTATAAAAATCTTTTCTATTTTTAGAGAATAACTCTGGATTACCATCTTTGTTTTTTGGGACTTTTGTATAATCAAATGTGTGTATATTTATGTCATTGATATCTTTTAATTTTTCTACTGCAACATCCATATCATTCTCAGATTCAATTATAACGATACCAGAAGCCGAAACTTCCGGATGTTCACTTTTGACTAGTTTCTGGAATCGACTAGCACTTCCGACGTCACCCAAGGGTGAATCACCTATAACAAGCAATCTATCATAAGGGACAGATAGACCCTTCTTCTCAAGTCTGTCTATAAGCCACTGCATTTTATATTCCTTAGTGCCCGATACATCCGTATCAGTAGCACAATCAATGAAATTTTCCGACAGCCCTGTGTACTTACAAATCGCATTTATAAACTTCCTTGGATTAGCTGACATCCCCACGACCACCACACCAAGCCTCTTGTACAAAGAGTTTAATTTATATGTAGATTCTATTTTTGCTTCATTGAAAAAATCTGGATTTTCTTTTGCTTGTTTTTCTACTGTTTCAGCCGCTATATCATCAAACTTTCTTAAAAGCTCATCACTAAATTCATGATATTTATCTCCAGGTTTATCAATATTCTCACCTTCTTTTCCTTCAGATAGAAATTCTTCAGTATAAACATTCGAATCTTTCCACTCTTCTTTCCCTAGAGTATATATACCATACATTCTATAAAGCTCTCGCCACATTGTCCCTAGCCTAAATCCGTCCAAGTGAACCTTACTAACTTCTTCAATCCCGTCTTTGGCAACGGCTTCTGGCCACATATTTTTCCTAATCTCATTGTATGTAGGCTCTAAATGCAAAAGAGTTTTGTCGATATCTTCAAACACCACCAACTTTGGCTTACCATCCTTCTCTAATTTAATAGAAAAACTTTCGTTTTCTCCATTTGATTTTTCTAAACTTGAAGCAATACTGATTCTTTTATTTTCTTCAATATTATTAAATAAATTTTCCATCATAATTATATTATATAGACTACTTCAAAAAAAAATAATCTTATTTTTTATTATTTCTTCTCAAGCATATTTTTAAGTTTATTAATGACAGCTTTCTCCCAGGCCTTCATGGCATACCATTTGATAAGAGGTGTAGCGACTATACGTAGCCACTTTTTGTGGATAGTAACTTGGTATGTGTAATCTATAAGAGTTCCTTCGGGATGTAGAGAAAGCAAGAATTCTTCATGCCCAGAAGTTCCAAATTGATAACTGTCATTATCAGAGATAAAACCCTTTCCTGGGAGAATCTCTGTTTTCATCTTCACCTTAAACTTCCGACCAAAAGATTTAACCGTGGCTTCTATTTCTAAATGGTCCCCTTCTCTTTTATTAATCTCTACTGCTTCTGCCACATCCGGGAAATATTCTGGTAATTTCTCAAAATCTGTCATTATCTTAAAAACACTATCAAGTGGTGCCTTAATAACCCATTGTTTGTGAAGTTTAATTTCTTTCATTATTTTATTATATCAAGACGAAATATCTAATGCTAGCTTCATTAGTTTTTAATTTTATTTATTGTATAATTGCAGTATATGTATAAATCATTTACAGCAGAAGAATATCGGGAGCATTTTAATTTACCATCCGACTATAATGTTGAAGGATTCATTTCATATGGCGGATGGATGGAAGAAAAACAAAGAGAAGAACTTGAATCTATTCTAAAAGAGAACAATATAATCTATTCTCTAAGAACCTTGGAAGGATTTCTTTCTCATGTTTTAGAAATAAAAATAAATGATAAAAATTATTGGTTTGTTGTAATGTATGGAGGAACTATGCTTTCTGAATATACTCACTTGGCTTGTTTGTTTGGATCAAAGAAAAATATTCATTTAGGTAGTTGCGGTGGTTTGGGAAAAGATATTAATTCTTTAGATTTAATAATCCCCACATATAGTTATGGGAATGAAAGCATCACAAGAATATATGATAAAGAATCAAAAGACTTCAAGCATTATCCAGATGATAATTTATCAGAGACACTTCAAAAAAATCTTGGACTTGATTTTGCAATCAAAAGAGGGCCTATCATAACCAACCAAGCAATGATGGGAGAATCATGGGAGGATGTCACCTCTTGGTCAGATGATGGATATTATGGTGTTGAAATGGAAATCTCTACAGTTTTTGCCGTTTCTAAAAATTTTAATGTTCCAAGCACCGCTCTTGTTTATGTTTCTGATAATTTAATTAAAGGACAAACCGTAGGAGACGCGAGCCATGCAAATGAAAAAGAAAAGAGGACAGAATTAAGAAAGAATATTTTAAGAGCAGGTCTTATTACTGTAATAGAATAATTCTTCTAAGAAATGTTCTGTGAGACTTCTAATATCAAACAGTTGAAAAATAACCATTTTTGTTGTATTCTTATATTGTTTTCTATTGGGAGATCGTCTAACGGTAGGACAGAGGCCTTTGAAGCCTTTAATCTAGGTTCGATTCCTAGTCTCCCAGCCAGTTTGAGCGAGGTTCGCGCGCTCGAGTTCCCCTCTCTACTGCAAGCTTTTTGCTTGTTTAAAATCTAGTCTGTCAATTTATGGGGATTAAGATAAAATGTGATTAT
>JAKBMK010000029.1 GCA_021831595.1 bacterium | reverse complement strand
AAACATTTCGTTGCTTTTTTGAAAAAGAACAGGTATTATGCAAAGGTGGAAAAGCCTGATTATACCTTAACCTTTGATGAAATTGAGCCTAATAGATGGCATCGTTTATGAGATTAGGCTCAATTCCTAATTCAAACATAGCACTTATCAACACGCAGATATTATGACACAAGACCTTTAGAAGCACCTCGTTAATCTGTGCTGTCTTGTCCTTGCTTCTTACTAAGTCCGTAAACTTGCTCTTTATCATGTTGTTGGTGCTTTCTACATTGCTCCTTAGATGGTAGTGCTGTAAGAAGTCCTCTCTGTTATAAACAAAGTAGTTATACATCTTTCTCCAAATGTGGTTGCTCCCCCTTGGCTTCCCTATTGCGTTGCTCCTGAAAGCGATATATGGCGTTCCGCCTATCTGGTCTATGTATGCGTTGTTGTCTCTGCTTGAATACGCCTTATCTGCACTCATCTCATCTATCATAAAGCCAGCATTATGCGTCTTCTCTGCAAGTGGTATGAACTGCGGACTGTCTCCGCTATTCTCTGGCAAGACCTCTACGCCTGTTATGATATGTGTAGAGACGCCAGAACAGATATGAGCCTTAATCCAGTCATGATCCCTTCCTGTGTTGTGCTTCTCCTTGCAGTATTCTCCGAACTTCGTAGTCCTAAAGCCCGTGCTGTCTATTGCGAATTTGGTTTCTACTGCCTTCATAGGAAGTGCCGATAGCATTATGAGGTCTTGCAGAATTGGGGTCATCTCTTCCTTTCTCATATAGACAGAAACAAGGGTAAAGTGAGGTACATGCCATAAGTATCCTTTCTCTTTTGCCTCCTTTGCATCGGTCATAAACCTTCTTAGCGAGAAAGTTGTAAAGACCTTCAAGGCAGAGCCGAAGACCATGTCTTGCATGGAAAGTTCTGGCCTCCCTGCCCTTAGGGGCAGTTGCTTCTCTGGTATATTCTGCACAAGGTCATTCAGGAGCTTCATAAATAGCCCCTTTTCATGCGTTTGAGCCTTATCGTAGTTTACCCAGTCCTGTTGGTAAGTCTTCCTAATCGTGATTTCTGTGCCACTATTGCCTTTATTGTCAAACCACCTTAGAACCTTGATTTCTACAGCGTAGATATGCTTGCACGCTTCTCCTCTGTTTTGGAAGTCAGGGCAACTGCACTTGAAGCCCTCTCCTTCTCTGTTTACTGTGTATGCTCCGCTTCCTGTTTGGCTCGGAACTATCCATCTGTCCAGTCCCTTCTTCTCTATCTGGACTGTCTTTGCAAGCTGTTCACCCTTTACTTTTCGTGTGTTCATACAATCATCTTCTAATTAGAATATAGAGGTTAAGATATATATATCTTACTGTTGTCTAATTAGAATGTAGAGGGCTTTATATACTTATCTAATTAGAATACCATAGGGTAATTATGAAGCAAATTGCAACATTTAGGGTAAATGTGAGTTCTGGAACTGATACCAAGAAGTTATCAGATGGCTCTAAGAAGGAATACAGATATGGTAGCATTACCATTAGGTCGCCAAAGCTATCTGAATGGATAGGCAAGAAATTGATGATTAGAATATTCAAAGAGGATAAGAAGTAACTAAATGACTATATCTTGTGCTTGTTTTTTTAGTTTTATCATGAAAGACTCCAACTTACTCTTTACATTCGCTAAACCTTCATATTCATTTGCAATTTCGTCTTGTTTAGATTTGTCTTCAGGAAATATTATAGGTATATTTGACATTTGTTCTTCGTAAAGCATTCCTTGAGCATTTTTAGAAGTTACATAAGGATAAATAAATTGTTGGTATGTATACATGAACCATTTAAGATTGATATTGTCTTTTTTAGGTAATAATACACCACAATGATCATTCGGGTAGAATTTATAATCTCTATAAAATAGCTTTCCAGCATTTCCGTCTTTTGTCCACGTTATACATCTACTATCTACTATGACTGATTTTTTATTTTTCTTAAATGATTCAAGCCATTTTTCGTCTGCATTCCAAGTTATCCCATTATTAGTAGTTTGTGAAGTAATGCAAGGCAAATTACCATTATGATAATACACTTCATTTTCAGTAATTCTAATTCCAGAAGTTACATTAAAAATATCGCTAACTTTTTGGTGTTTCCCCTCTATTATTACTGATTTTCTAAGCTGTCTTTCTATTACACTTTTTAAATCTTTACATTTGATTATTATTTTTGTCACTTTACGATATTCATCTGCGACTTTCGGATCATAATTGAAGTTAAGTATCATATCTTTAATCATGTCCCAATTTGCATTAGCATTATCTGATTTTCCAGTAGTTTTTTCATAAACTTGATCTTGAATCAAAATAATCAAAGTGTTTAGGTCTATTTTTCCAACGTAATCCTCTTTCAATAATAAAGGTATTGCATTTTCTGAACATGCCCATTTATCATGAAATGGAATAAAAAGTGTCCCTGCTTTGCCCTTTCTATACATGATTACGGCATTTTTTGTTGAATAGACAGAATGTGGCTTCAGTATTGAACTTGGCAAATATCCTAAAATTTTAGCCTGACTTGAATATATTGCTACTTTTTCATCTGTACCTTGTTTATATTCGTAATCTTGATATTTATAAAATAAGTCCGAATATAAACGGCTATTTCTTAGCCCCAAATTAAATAAATCATTTATCATCATTTAATCATCTACATCAACTAATTCCTCTTTAATTTTAGAATAAATGTCTTTATTCTGCTTTTTAAAGTTCTCAAGAGTTACTGTTTCTATCTTTGGCTTTCTTAGGTATTTCTCAGGACTTAGATTAATCAACTTCTTTATTATTGGTTTGTTCTTATCGTAGAATACTTCGTCATAGCTATCATAAACTATATTTTTCTCATTTAATATATTTTCATAATCACTTATAAGTGTTTTTTCATCATCTTCTTCAGTTTCATTTTTTACAATTTCGAATAGATCACTTATTTTTGTCGGCGTTTGATTAGTTTCTCTTATCAATTTAAGGACATCTTTACTTTTAAATTCACCATAAGAAGTGTATTCTTCTTGTAGTATGTTAGTCATATCTACATATCCATATTTTTTGCCTTCAATTATTTCCCCCCACTCATTAGTAAATTTTTCATCCGCCTTATCTTGGATTTTCTTTTTCCATCTCTCCTCTAATAAAGAGATATGAAATGCTCCTTTTGTATCTCTCCATAAAGATAATTCATCATGAAGCCATTTATTATTTTTATCTACTTTATCTGTTCTAAATCTCTTATCCGAATTAGTGTAACCGTCACAATCTATAATATACATCCATATTCTCTCAGTCTTAATATCATCTAAATTTTCTATAATATGTGGTCGCTTCTTTAAAAATAATACATTAGTTTTTTCGTGAGTATACGGTGCAAATTCATGTTTAGGTAAACTAATAACTTTTTCTATCAAACAATTTTTAACGAGCCAATTACGAATAGGTGATAACGTTGTTGCTTCAAGAACTCCATCAGGTATAATAATCAAAGCCTTTCCTTCAGTATTAAGTAGTTCTACAACTTTAATTAGGAAATTTATCTCCAATCTCTTATTCGAAATTACATCTGCATTTACTGCATAATCTCCTTTCCCAAAAGGGGGATTTGTTAATATATAATCAAATTTTCTCTCGTTATATTTTAACGAATCAAATGAAGTTATTTTTGAAAAACCATCTCCTGCGAGATACATATTTATTCTTGAACGAACAGCATTTGCAGGATATATATCAAATCCAAAAATAGAGTTCTTGGCTAAATCAATAGTATTAATTTCACTAACATTTGTTGCTATGTGTTTAAATGATTCAGTAAGAAACCCCCCCGTTCCAGATGCTGGATCACAAATCGTTTTGGGATTTCCTCCTTTATAATCCTCTACAATTTTAGGTATTTCATCATCGTAAAATAGTCTAATCAGTGTTTTTATCAAATGTCTTGGTGTAAAAAACTGTCCAAATATTTTCTTTGTATGTTTGTCCATGAGTGATTGATAGATTTCACTAAATACATCAAACTTGGAAGAATGAAGTGATGGTAATTGATCTACTATCTCAAATATTTTGACTAATTCTCCCTTTTCACTGCCCGTATTATTCGGAAATTCATCTATTACATCTAAGAAGTCAAAAGCCTTTATCTTCCCTTTATTATCTTGTTTGATTTTGAAAACTTCTTCATACCCATTTAATTTGCTATCGATTATATCATTTACCGATGTCTTTATGGTTTCCTTTAATTTTTTTTGTTCACTTAATCTGAAGTCATCCCAACTCTTCCCTATCTGTGAGCCGTGTTTTTCCAAAATTAGTCTGAGTGCTATGAAAGCTATGGTAAAGTCTATTGTTTTTTGATTATCATTTTGTATGAAAGGTATCTTTCTATACCTTTCCCTTAATTGTTTAATTATGCTTGATATATTTATAGACTGAGATTCTTGACTGAACTTTATGGCTTCTAAATCCTTATATCTATAAATTATGTCTACTAATTCTTTAGAAGGAAATGCCTTAAGCTCCTTACCATCTATGAGAAGTGCTTTCCATTCCTTCTTTTTAGAGTCGTATACTCTAAGTAGACAATCTTTGCCATTATAAGACATTGTAATTCGTATATCATAATTCTTAACGAGCAAACAGTCTGCATAATATTTAGCATCTTCAAGTCCATCTAGGACTGATTCTTTTGGCTTCTTATTGTCAACTAATATTTTTAGTTTGTTATCAATTAATAAATAAAAATCAACCTTCCCCTTACCTTTAGCACCAACGGATTTAGACCGTATATAGTCATCAATTTCGGGTATATTGGTTTTTTGTTGCCTAAATTCGGTAAGAGATTTCCATCCAAGTTTTTCGAGTATTTTAGCAGTCTTTGAATCTATATCTGCTTCAGACAATGAAGAATCATTTACAAATTCGATATCATAATCAAAGACAATTTCAGAACCAGTTAAAATACCATCTTTAAAAGTTAAATTTCCAATTGTGTTCCCATTGGTTTTAGACATAAAGCATCCTCACAAGCGACAGCATCCGATTAACAATGGTAATAGGTATATAAGAATTTTTCGTGGCGATGGTTTTCCTAACTTACAAGGCTAAAGCTAACTAATCTTGCTTTCTGATAGCATCTTATACCATATCACCCAGAAACAGAGCTAAATTTGTATAGCGTATAGCCATTCGCATTTTGTAAATGTATTATGAAAGTAAAAGGATATATACCTAACTGCACATACTCAATCCTAACAATCTGGCAACAGATTGTTCAGTAGATACGTTTGCAGGTTGCGTTAATACCTGCCAAGTTGATTTGATGGCAACAGAAAAAGACGGGAAACCAGAGGAGAAAAAGCAAGAGCAGCAGAAGGTAGACTTGATAGAGTTAGCAAAAGTAGTAGCACCAGAACTCAAATCATTAATTGCAGATTATTTTAGACATAGAGAGCAAGAAGGAAAAAGGGTTAATTGGGTATTCTACTCCATGCTTGCCTTCTTGATACTTGTAATAGGAATAATGGCCTGGCTAACATCAAAAGGGCAGGTATCTGGTGATGCACTACTATTTCTTGTAGGAACGGTTGTAGGTTATACTATGGCTTTTATGTTAGAATTAGCAAGAAGCCGATGGTTCAAATAAATTGTAGTTTTATTCAGAAACCTGTAGTTTAATTACCTATAAAACTACAAAGCCGGATATTCTAGAATATAGGATATCTATTTCTACCGAAGACTAAAGACAGGTCCATCGCACCCGCTTCACTCGTAAACATAAGGTGGACTCGGCGGGGATCGCACCCGCAACCTTCCGCTTGCAAAGCGGACGCTCTACTACTGAACCAAGAAGAGCCCTTTGAACGTTAAACTAAAAGCAGTATAGCTATTTATCTTTTATTGGCGTGACCACGGTTGCCGACTTTATCCTTCTGTCTTCGCAGCTTTATCCTGGCTGCAACTGGCACCTAGCCTTAAAGCCGCATCGCCTTCCTCGTATCGCCGCCCGGATCGGCCCGCTTTGCACCGACTGCATTTGCCCTTTTCCTATTTGACTAATCAATTCTGATGACAAATCGTTGTTCAGACGTCCATCCATATCATTTATGCGGTACAGCTTCAAGCTCTATTATAAGTCTGCATTTAGTCGCCAAAGACAAAATGCGCCCTATTGGGTAAATTGCCCTAAGTACTAGTGAAATTATTGGGCAAGACCATTTCTAGCAAAGCAAACATATAAAACATTATAAGAGCAAGATGTGAAGTGGTTTTATGGTGACATTCAAGATAATTGGAGCGGCGGTGGTCGTCATAGCGATAGTTCTCGTTGCCCTGATTCTGAGCGGTTTCGCTGGAAAGCAGGTGCCCTCCGCGCCTGTGACTACGGTATCAACGCAGAACAACAGCGCCGTGAGCACAACGGCGCTGCCTTCATCAACGCAACCATACATAACTCAGAGCCAAGCCGAGGGCTTCATAGGCCCTGTGCAGACAAGTAGCATAAATGTGTTT
>JAKBMK010000014.1 GCA_021831595.1 bacterium | reverse complement strand
CTATATGGTCGAACCCTGTCGACCTTGTGAGCACAAGCTTCAGGTTGGTAAATTTATCTAGGGTCTCTTTCCTAAGCTGAGAATTTATGAAAATTGAAATCACTTCGGCACCGTAATCCTCGCCTTTGGCAGAGGTTATGTCGGATTTATAGGCGGTTATATCTATACCTTTATTTTCTTCGCTGAACTTATTTATCCTATTGTTTTCTAGCTCACTCACATCAAAGAATACAGCCTTCATTTGGAATATTACGAATCCAAAGAATTAATCCGTTTCGCTAGTTTCTTTTGATCCTTCTAAGTGCTGCCCCATCTCTCGGGTTAAAGCGATAAACAAACATCTTTTTAGGGTGCTCTAATGAGGACACACCTTTCTTCGCCGAAGCAACGTCAGCAAATACACCGTATATTTTATCGAATATATAAATTGATTTATCCGCGAGGTATACATTCACCCACGCGTGCGGGTTATATTTTCCCGCGTCCTTCTTCACACCACCGTCAATCTTATCGTAAATATACAGGTCTCTTAAACCCAATCTGAACTTGATCCCCTCTTTTCTCAGTTCTTCATCCATAGACAGGACCAAAGTTATTATAGTAGATATTTTAAAACATTCAATTGCTCCTCCTCTGAAAAAATACTCTAGGTTATATATAAACCCATCCCGCTCTGGCTTCGCGTCTTTACGGAGAACGCATGAGGTGAGGATGTCGTAGGCTTTATCACCTATCGCACGTACTCTATCTACCCCTTTAAGATCGCCTGCAGATTCTTGACCTTTCATGAGCATGTAGGAGAGAAGTTTATCTTTCTTGTATTCCACTGGGATCTTAATTCCATGTAAATCATTACTTATGTCTTTTTTTATGTCTCTATAGGTAAGGCGGTTCTTTTTTGCTTTTCTATCTGACTCAAAAACAAACCTAATATCTCCTTCATCTGCCCCGTTTAAGTCAAGTAAGATATCACCGCCCTTGATATACGTATTACCAACTATCGGTTTGTAATCATGTATCAGATCTAAGAAATCTAATTTTATTGGTTTTTGAATCTTGTAACTAGATAGTATTTCTTCTAATTCTGCATTATGCATACAATAGTTATGATATCGGACAATGAATATAAAACGTAAAAACGTATGATGAGAGTATTACTTGCGTTTCGCCGACAGCAATCCTTTTTTATCAAATCCAAGGGCTTAAAGATTATAACAGTACTTCCGAAGGTAGAAATATAACTCTTAAATAAAATCCACGTGTTATAAATAAAATGAGATTTAGAGTAAGATTTAGACCAACTGATTCTTCTGACTGGCCGGAATTAATAGATGTTTTTGATATTCCGATAGCAGAAATTCACTATAAAGATGAGATAGAACAAAAGAAACAAGATTTACAAGCCGCATTCAACTACTTAAAACAAACTTGGAAGGTTATTGATATTATCAACAAGCAGGCATGTCTTGGGAGACTGCAACGAAGGTCCTTAATTCATTATTCAAAAAAGTGTATTTGCGTAAAGGTAAAAAGGGTGGAAGAACATACTGGAGTACAATCATATGAAACACTGTGGAAGAAACCTCACAAACATATTTAAATTCAGATGAGTCTATTAAGGATTATGTTTATAAGCTAGAGGGAATCTATAATATTATGCCAGAGACAGGACGTGAAGATAATCTCTCTAATTTTATTAAATTCTTAGAGAAGGAAATGCAGCTTGATTTAAACAGTGTTAAATTTGACCTAAATACTAGAATTAAATTACAAAAATATGTGTTTTTTGCGCCATACTTCGATTTGCACTTAGGATACGAGGATACATTTAACTTGTATCATTATGGCCCATATTCTCCGACACTTGCCCATGATTATTTTAAATTGCTATTAGATTGGAAACAAAGTGACGATTATATCCTACCTACCACTTTCAAGAAAGAATCGTTCAAGAGAATTTTACAGAATAAGAATGTAGAGTGGTTAGAACTGGCAGCCACGGCAAAATTATTATTTGAAGCCAATAAAACACTGACAATAGATCAATTGACGGACGCTGTTTCAAGTATAAAGGGGCAGAAATATAATTCTGAAAGTATATCCGCTATAATAAATGAAGCAGGCTCATTGTTAACGGGGTTCTGATTCTATTTTGATGGAGCCTATACGTAATTTATTCTCGCTATGAAAGTTTTCTAAAGCATCGTGTACGGTTTTATTATAAAAATTAGTCAAGAGAGAATTGTCTATAGTAAAAAGATAATCTGAATCTTTGTCCGCTATGGCTTGTGATAGGATAAGCAGGTCATGCGGTCCTAATTTTTCTAATAAAAAACCGTCTTCTGCTAAAAAATTGTATACTTTTATGGCTTCATGTTTCACAGGCAGGTAATTCGGATTTAACCTTGACAAAATCTTATATAATTTATACAAATAGTCTGAAAAGCCAGTTATTCTGCCTTGTGTATTCAAACTATCATATACTTTTGTTATTGTTTCAGCAAGCGCTATGTCAGATATAACAATTTTCACTTCATCGTGTCTTCTGCTATCAGTTGCAAGCCGGCTTTCTATAAGATCCTTAATTCCGCTCCTTTCCTCTTGATCAAATCCTAATAAGTTCAGTGCGTAACCGGCAAAATCTAAATGATATGTTGGCATGTATATATCTATAATCAAGTACTTTAATCTTTATTGATTGCTTGAATATGTAAGAACTTAACATGGTGGGATCTTGCATAAATTTCAGATTCACTTAAACTGCGGGGTTACGGCAGACACGCTGACAAAAGAACAGAGAAGTCTTTTACTACATTAACTTAGATTTCACTGTATTAACAAACTTCTCCCATTCTCCGTCTAACCAAGGCTCCGGAGAGAGACCTAAAGTAAAACAGCGATTGCCCAAAACCGCCTCTACATCGGCCTTAAGTCTTTTGCTTTCCTTTAAAGTTATATATAAGAAAGGCACACCGACTAAATTCTGCTTATCGAAATACTCTTTCATTTTTACTCTGGCTTCGGTCTCTTTATAATAAAATCCGTGCTTTTTGACTTCTATGGCCAACTTTACATCCTCTTTCTTATAGCAATTTGAGTATTCGTTAATCGGCTCGGCAGTTGTATTTACTATCAGAATATCAAATTCCGTGGGGCAATCTTCAATAAATGCGTTAGGACCGAAAATCTTATAATTTTTAACATAAGGCCTTAATAGCGAAATTATCAACCTATTTATTGTATCTCCTTTAAACTTTTTCCAGCTATTGCCACGTATTCTGTCTAATTTATTAGATACTTCATGTAATTTTTGTTCGTCTTCTTGAAAAGTCATATTCAATTCTGATACATTTTGTAGTTTAATAAATAATAAAACTGCAACTTGAGCATATTCAGCTTTTTGTGATAGGCATTATCCTACGAAATAAGTTTCTGAACCTACTTTTAAATAGATTAATTACTTAATTTCATTATGACTTATGTATATTATCCACCAACACCAATAGTTGTGCCTCTTACTGGAGACGCTGGTTTTAAATTAAGGAAAACGGCCCAAAATCTTGCTATTGAAACTGGAAGGTTAAGAGGCCCTCAGTCTGGTTCTGAAGCGGAAAGAAGCTATGGATTTTTAGCTCAAATGGTGATAAGAAATGCATTGGGTATGCCTCCAATAAATCCAGCAAAAGATGAAGGATTTGATTTATCTCTACCTTCAGGAGTTAAAGTAGACATTAAATGTAGAGGCGGCACACTTCCATTTAAAGAGGAATATGAAGGTTCTGGTGGTTTTAAAAGAGAAGCAAAACATAACTTTTTTGCAAATCAGGTATACAGTGATAAACTTGAAACTGATATCTATATTTTAACGCATTTGGAAACACCAAAAGCACCTAGAGGCAGTAAAACCGCTTTACCTGGTACCTTAAGACAAAAAAAGTGGAAATTATATGTATGTGGGTGGGTTTCTAAAAAAAGAGTAAAAAGGGAAGGGGTTTATTTACCGAGAGGTTCGATTACAGAGCAAGGAAACCAGTGGTTTGCATACAGATCTGAAGAAATAGAGTTTTATAATCGCCATCTTAATGGATTTAAAGATTTAAAAGATATTATTACAATAGATAAAAAGGACGTTAAAAGGGATATAGAAACCCCGCTCCATCTTCATTTAACCTCAGTAGATGCTGTAAGAATTGCAATAGATTTAGTGGGATTTAGAATTATGAATAAAAAATTAGTAGGTTTTATAAAACAAAATTTGGGAATAAATGGTAATGTTCCAACAATATTAAATCCTAATCAATATTACCACCTGTTAAGATGGCTAAAAAGTAAAGGAAAAGTAAATGACAAAGAGATCAAAAAGCTTGCAGCTATTATGAAAGAGGTAGAATATAAAGGTAAAGGTTAAAGTTTTGCTTGTAAGGAGGGTCTCTTTTCTATTTCACTGCGCTTCACTTTCGCTTCGGTTATACGTCTATTACATATTTCAATATAATCCATTTTCTTTACATGATGTAGAAAGCTATCTTTATTCAGTTCTATACCTATGAAGTTTCTTCCCTCCAGCACGGCAGCTACTAAGAAACTCCCACTACCACAAGCGTTATCTAAGACAACTGCATTTGGTTTTGTATAAGTCCTAATTAGATATCTACCTAGTTCCACTGGTTTCTGTGTGGGATGAAAAACCTCTCCTTCGCTTTCTGCTGTCTTAAAGTAAACCACGTCTGTTGGGTACCTTTCACCATTACTTTTCACATGTGTTGTATTAAATAACCCATAAGAACCAGTCCATTGATTCTTTCTATAGCCTTTATCAAAAGGCTCACCTTCAACCATTTGTGGATTATATACTGGCTGTTTCTTGTAGAATATACAAATATCTTCATGTTTCCTAAGTGGTTGCTTTTTAGCATTTAGAAAATTGGTTGCTTTAGATTTAACCCAAACAATTTTATATTTGAACAGTTTAAGATTACTGCATATTAAATTAGCAGTAAATGCACCTTGAGAAGTTAAAGCTATAACTCCATCGTCTTTTATAATACGCTCATATTCCTTCCATAATTTATCGAGAGGTATTACTGAATCCCATTCGTTCTGTGTTGTTCCATAAGGCAAATCGCATAAAATCATATCTATGGATTTATCGGGTATCTTTGGCATAACTTTTAAGCAGTCTCCCTCGATTACTCTGTTAATAAAAGGATCTAACCCACTTACTTCGTGAGATATTGTATATTCCATAATGTCATTCTTCAAATTTGCCGATCTTCTCTTCCAATGCTTTACACACTTCTTCTAATGTAGCTGCGTAAACTGTTTTACTTTTACTTTTATTTAACTTCTTATCTCTAACAGTTATAACTATAGCATTTGGTTTTTTAGTTATCATAATCCACCAATTATTTAATATTTTAGTTAAATAAATAGTTAACTTTCTTCTATCTTTCATACGACTTTGTTCTCTTCCCCGACCTTTTCCAGCCCAGGCACATATGCCTCAGCGCATTGAACAGGCTTCCGTCATTCCTCTTCGGCTCATAGTAACCGTTGTTGAGCAGATCCACTGCAGCTAGGAAATACCTTCCGCTGTATCTTCTCATCCTGCTTCTCACTCCTGTTTTGCCGAGCCGAGAAAGGCCCTTGTCGCACCTCCGATTTTTCTTTTTGTCATGCCCCTGCTTTCGCTTGAGCCGAGAAACGCCTTCAGAGCGGTCTTCTCCTTGCCAGGGACCATAACTATAAGTTTCTTTCCGAATGCCACTGCCTTTATCCTCGCATATTTTCTCAGTATGCGGTAAAGCTGCAGCTCTTTTCTGTTTAGCATCACAAAGCCGTTATTTATCAGCTCCGAGAACAGCCTGAAATACCTCGCGCTTACCCTGTCGCCGTTCTCCTTTATATCAGAGGTCCAGCGTATTACCGTTGCATGGCAGACATGCAAGATATTTGCAATCTCGAACTTCGGTACGCCGCTTCTTGTCAGCTGCCTGGCCTTTTGTCTAAGTTCTGTAGGATACACCTTAAACTCCCGCCCATCTCTGCTTTTGCCGAGCCAGCGGTTCAGAGCTCGCATACCAACCCCTAGCTTTATAGAGATCTGTATTCTGGATAATCCAGATTTGTACAGTTTTATAGCTTCTTCTTTTGTTTCTTTGGGATAAGTCTTGTTTTTGAAAGTACTTGGGTAACCCCAGCGCCAGATTGTACTATGTGGTATACCTAAAATTTGGGAGGCTTTCCTCTTGCTCAGACCATTCTCTATCAGCGCCCTTACCTTTGCTTTTTCCTGTTCTGTATAGTGCTTTCCTGTCATATTATTTATTAAAGAGGAACTCACTTAAACCATTTTTTATCATTTGCCAAAATGACTAGATCTTTAGATGTAATTTTAGAAAAAGCTATATGCGTAAACCCGGGCTGACAGGCTATCAGAAGCATTCTATGAAGCAGATTTGCCAAAATCTACCTTCGGAAGTACTGTATAAGGTGAGCGCGGGAGTCGGACCCGCATACCTCGTTTTCGGTTATGCCCTGATGATGCTATGACAGCATCTGTCATTTGCAGACGAGTACATAACC
>JAKBMK010000006.1 GCA_021831595.1 bacterium | reverse complement strand
AGGGTGTGGCACTCGGTTTATACAAAAGTATATAAACTTATATTTCAATAAAAGTATTACAAAATGCGTTAAGGCTACGCTATACAAGATGCCTAAGCTGTTTCTGGGTGAGATTTAAATAGTTACGGTGCTATCTATTGTTAGCATATGCTTTATTGAGGGAGGGCGACGAGAGTTTAAGATTATTGGTTGAAAATTAATAAATTTAGAACAAAATACGTGAATGGGTAGAGCTATGGTATTAAGCAAAGAAAATATTTTGATAAACATCCTAGAAAAACCAAAACCTCTATCTGAAGAGAAGAAGGACGCGGTTGTAACAAAGAGTAGATATGTGCGAATTGTAGCTGGAGCTGGCGCAGGTAAAACAGAAACAATAACTAGACGAATCGCCTTTCTTTTACTTGTAAAGGACGTTCAACCAAAATCAATTGTTGCCTTTACTTTTACTGAACGAGCTGCACAAAGCATGAAAAGTCGTATTTACCAGAGAGTAAAGGAACTTGGAGGCGAAGATATCTGTGCGAAACTTGGAGAAATGTATATCGGAACGATCCATGGCTACTGTTTTAGATTAATTCAGGATAAGTTTGGATATGGTAACTATGATGCTATGAATGAAAACCAAGAGATGGCATTCTTAATGAGGAAAGGCTGGGACTTGGGCTTGGGGGTTGGCGGCAGTTATGTTGATAACTGTTCTAAATTTTTGGAATCTGGAGCAGTTGTTTATAATGAGCTCATAAATAGAAGTGAATTGGCTTCAAAAGCTTCGGATTTCGCAAGGCATCTAAAAGAATATGAGGATATGTTAGATAAACACAAACTCCTGACTTTTAATCGAATGATACATCTAGCAGTTGAAAAGATTGATAAAAACCCAAATGTTGTTTCAGATTGTAAGTTTCTTATAGTAGACGAATACCAGGATATAAATCATGCCCAAGAAAAACTCATTAAACTTTTAGGACAAAATGCCAGTGTCTTCATAGTTGGGGATCCACGACAAAGTATATATCAGTGGCGTGGTTCTGATGAATCTTGTTTTAAAAGATTTAGCGAGATATTCAAAGGCTCTGAAGAAATTCAAATAACTGAAAATAGAAGAAGCACTAAGAAAATAATAGAAACTGCAAACTCACTTGCCGGAACTCTCTTGATAAAATACAGCGATATGAAACCAGTAAGACCAGAGGATGGCGCAGTTCTACTGGCCGAATGTGATACTCCAGAAAGCGAAGCAGAATGGATCTGCAAACAGATAAGAGAATTGGTCGAAATAAAAAAAGTATGTAAGTATTCTAATGTTGCGCTCCTTTTTAGAAGTGTGGGGAATTCGGCAAGACCTTTCATTGAGGAATTCAGAAGATACAGTGTTCCATATATAATAGGTGGACGTTTGGGTCTCTTTCAAAGAGACGACGCCAAAGCATTAGGTATGTTATTTGCTTGGCTACATGAAAATGGGTTTTGGAAAGAGGGTCGGTTTGGTGCCGAAACAAAAGGTGATGCATTATTAGGAAAGGCTATAAAACATTGGGAATATGCCACACAGACTGCAAAAATTAAAATTTCGGAAAAAAAGATCCAAGATTGGAAAAGGAGTGTAACTTCAGGTAAATTTGATACATTTACCAAAGCATTTCAAGAATTATTACTTCTAATAGATTTCAAGAAACTTAACCCGGAAGATAGACTACACGCCGTAGTTATGGCTAATGTTGGTAGATTTAATCAAATTTTGACTGATTACGAAGCATCTATTAGACTCGGTGGTTATTATCCACATTGGAAAAAACACCTTAAGGGTCTGTGCTGGTACATGAATGCTTATGCAAGTACTTCATATGAGGAACAGCCTATAGAAAACTTAAGAGCTACTAATGCCGTCCAGATTTTAACTGTTCATCAGGCAAAAGGGCTTGAGTGGCCAATAGTTTTTATTCCATCAATGGTAGTTAAGCGTTTTCCTTCATCCAAAGCAGGATCTCCTTTTAATTGTGCAGTTCCATCAGATCTTTTTGACAGCCAAAGATATAGTGGCGGAGAAGAAGAGGAAAGAAGGATGTTTTATGTAGCTATAACCAGGCCAAAAGACATTCTCTGTCTAAGTAGATTCAAGACTATGAAAGGGAGATCAAGAAGCAGAAGTAAGTTTTTGGAATTAATATATGATCAAGCGGAGCTGATTAAAGAGACCGATTCACTGAAATATACTAAATTGAAAATAGAAGGTAATGAAGATGACATTCAAACCTTCTCTCCATCTCAAATAATTGCATATGATAAATGTCCGTATTTTTATCGACTTAGAGAAAATTGGGGATATTCTGCTTCGCTTGATCCTGCACTTGGTTATGGGAAAAGTCTCCATTATTGTCTACATGAGATAAGTGATCTACTAAAAGGCGGTAAATCAACAAATACTGCTGTTGATCTTGCAATAAAAGAAAAGTTTCATCTTCCTTATGCAGATGATAAACTTAAAGAAAGAATGCAGAGAAGCGCGACAAAAACATTAAACAAATTTGCAAGTGACCGCAAGGCAGATCTCCTAAGCATAGAAGAAGTTGAAGCACGATTAGAGTTTCCGCTTCAAAATGCAAATATTGCTGGAAGGGTAGATGTCATAATACGTAAAAATAGTGACGAAGAAGTTGAAGTGAGAGATTACAAAAGCTCTGAAGAAGTGACTACGTCGGACGAATCCGCATTTCAAGTAAGGCTTTACGCACTTGGGCTAGGAAAGATAGGTAGAAAGGTGATTTCTGGATCACTTGCATTTTTGGACAAAAATGAGATAAAACCAGTAACAGAAACTGATAAAAAAGCATTTGTGTCAGAAGATCTTCTAGAAAAAGCCGAAGAGCATGCAACTAAATCAATAAATAAGATAAAACAATATGATTTCAAAGCAAGACCATCAACATTTTGCAAAAAGTGTGATTATAATAAGATTTGCTGGACAACAAAGTGATTATATGGATAAAAATACCCAAAAAAGTATTATAGAATTAATAGAAAGAGGTGAGCCTCTACCACTTGAATATGAGGGAGAGCTTTTCCCTACAACAAAAAGGGAATATGAACTTAAGTATGCAGAGAAAGAACGGGAAGAAACGATCCTAAATGACACCATGTCCGTTCCTTTTCAGGCTGTTAAGCACTTTGGAAATGTCAGAAATAGCGAATGGGCAAACATGCTAATCTTTGGGGATAACCTCCAAGCGCTAAAACACTTATTAAAACTTAAGGAAGAAGGCAAACTAAAAAATCCTGATGGAAAAGATGGCGTGAAATTGGTCTATATCGATCCTCCATTTGCCACCAAACAAGATTTTAAAGGAGGGCAGGAACAAAAAGCATATGGGGATAGCATAGAAGGTGCAAAATTTATAGAATTTATTAGAAAAAGACTTATACTTTTAAGAGAAGTGATGACTGAAGATGGGATGATCTTCGTCCATTTAGATAACAAGAAAGCGCATTATATTAAAATAATTATGGATGAAGTTTTTAGTGAAACCAATTTTAGAAATGATATAATTTGGAGATATAATGGCAAAGGTTTAACGAATACTCAAACATCTTTTGTTCCATATTATGCAGACATACTCTTTTATTCAAAATCAAACAAAACAAATGTTTTTTCTAACAGAATCCCCGGGATAGCTAAATCAGTTGTGGAGCGTTTTGGCAGATACATGGATAGCAACAATAATATTCTATTCAAGACATTAAAAAAGTATAATGAAAACACAGAATATGAAAAGGCATATGCACGTTTTAAGAAAGAATTTGGAAGGGAACCGAAGGATGACGATATAGCAGTTGACTACAATTCTGGTATAATGCTTAAGGACATTTGGGATGATATCGCCATTATACGTGAAAGCTATGCATATGACGAATATTATGGGTATCCGACACCAAAGCCAGAAAAACTGGTTGAAAGGATTATTAGCGCGGCTTCTGCACCTGGAGATATTGTCTTAGATTGCTTTGCAGGTTCAGGTACTACGGGTGCTGTAGCCGAAAAATTATATGTAAAAGGTATTAATAGAAAGTGGATTATGATTGACTGTAGTAAATTTGCTATATATACAATCACTAAGCGTCTTTTAAATTTAAAGGAAGAAATAGGAAATAAAGGCAAATCATTGAAACACATGCCATTTGTTTTATACAATTCTGGTTTATACAATGATGGTGAGCTACTTCAGCAAATGCAAAGTGAGGACTATAAAGACTTTGTTCTTGAACTATTTAGCTGTCAGAAAAGAGAGCATAAGATCAATGGACTACAGATGCAGGGTACTTTGAATAACCATTCTGTTATGATTTTTGATAAAGCGAATTTTCTAACCTACGAATTTATCGATGATCTACACAAGATAGTCGGTTCTTCTATAAAGGATCAACTTTACTTAATTGCACCGGTCGGTGTAGTTGGTTTTAATGAAGATTATGTGATGCGAGGCAAAATAAAATACGTAGTATTACGTGTACCAAATTCAATTATTGAACATATAAGAGATAGGAATTTCACGAAATTAAAACAACCACGAAGTATAGATGACATTAACCAAACAATTGATGCAGTCGGATTTGATTTCGTTTATCCGCCTAATGTAAAAACAAAATATTATTTAGAAAAACTAAAAGGTAAACTTATTGAAAGAGAGTATATCTTAGAAATAATAGAATTTGAGCCCGTTCAACTTGGCACTAATGTTGTTAAGTTTAAAGATCCTAGAGCAGAAAGTCTAGCTATGGTCATGGTGGATTTTAATTATGATGGAGAAACATTTAATCTGAGCAAATATTTCTTTGGTGACAAAATAGCTAAAGACGGATTTCGTGCTACCTGGAATGAGGAGATAGGGGATAAAATTATGGTTATTTACGTAGATATTTTTGGTAATGAAAAGAGGGAAGTTATATCAAAAAAGAACTTTGAAAGGGGATAAATTGCCAATAGAAAAAAGAGCTCTAGCTCCAGACGACCTCGTGCTCAAACTTAATGATACAGCAAATGGATTAGACATCTCAAAGTACGAAGATTTTATTTTTGAGCTTTGTGGAGATAGATGGGAATTCCAGAAGGAAGCAATCAGAACTGTCATAAAATATTATCTCTCAACTGTCTATGCAAATTCAAAGCAGTTATTCGAAGAAAATTATAAACACAATAAAGTAATGAATAGCTTTGGTGAAGATAGCATTTTTCTTCAGAATTTACCATTCTCAAATAAACTTTCTTGTACTGTTGACTTGGCTACTGGTACTGGAAAAACTTGGGTAATGTATGGTGTTTCTAGAATTCTTCTTGCCGAAGGCCTGGTAGATCAGGTCTTAGTTCTTTGTCCTGGTAGAACAATTAAGGATGAACTTCTAAAGAAATTTAATAATTTCAATCGAAATGTTACCCTGACTGATGCATTACCCAAAAAATCAAAAATTTTACTACCGGCCATAAAGCAAGCGAACGAAACTATAGAAAAGGGCGATATCTGTATAGATAACGTTCATAAAACTTATGACCATGTTAGTTCTTCTATTAGTGATAGTCTTCAGGGGAAAGGAGCGAGAACACTCGTAATAAATGATGAGGCACACCATATTCTAAATCCAAAAGAATCAGAAGATAAAACCACAATGCTGGAATGGAAGAGTTTTTTGAATGATGAGAAATACAAATTCAAATATATATTAAACTGCACTGGAACACCGTATAAAGGAGATAGTTACTTTAGCGATGTTGTATATCGTTTTTCTATACGGGACGCAATCAGGCAGAAATTTGTTAAAGATATAAATTACTTAAAAAAGGATGAAACAAAAGACTGGAACCAGAAATGGAAGACAATTCTTACCAACCACGAAAAATTAAAGAAAGTTTATTCTAAAGCCAAAAAACATATTACTATTGTAGTAACGAATAGTATACAAAATACGGACACATTAGCAGATGAAATAAAGACCTTTTTGTCTAAGAATACTAATTACCACAAAGAGCTTATTGGGAATATGGTTTTGCCGGTAACTTCCAGTAAGAATCATGAGCACAACAGAGAGATATTAAAGAGTGTTGACAAAAAAAGTAATCCAGTTGAATGGATCGTATCTGTAAGCATGTTAACAGAGGGTTGGGATGTGGCTAATGTTTTCCAAATTGTTCCACACGACAGCAGAGCGTTTAACTCAAAATTATTAATTTCGCAGGTATTGGGTAGAGGTTTACGTATTCCTACTGAATATGTTGGAGATCAGCCACAGGTTTGGGTTTATAACCATGCGGCTTGGAGTTCTAAGGTAGATAATCTAGTTATGGAAGTTGCTGATATCAGTGAAATAATAAAAAGTAGTATTATTCCCAGCTCTAAATATAACTTCGACCTTTATAAGATGCGGATTGAAAAAAAGATCTCGACTAAAAAGAGAGTGGAATTGAAAACAAAACCAAAATTACCTGAAAGCCTTGGTTTTAACACAACAAGAACTACTGTTGAACAAACATTCATAGACGTTAAGGATCGTAGGGAAAAACATGTAAAAACAGACATTGGCGATCAGATAAACAGATATACTTTAGAAGAGGCAACAAATGCGATCTTCACAAACCTATTTCTTTTTGATAGAAGTGCGGGGTCAGACATAACAAAGAAGGTCACTAAAGATTATATTTATCACTTATTGAAAAAGGAGTTAAAGAAAATTGGTGAAGAAACCGTATCTGAAGAGAATCTTCAAAATGCCAAGGCCTCCTTTAATGTTCTTCTAAGACAATACACAGGATTTTCAAGGATAGAAGACATGTACGGAGATATAGAGGTGTCGAATACATCCAAGGCACAAGACTCATTTATGAGTGCAAGTGCATTTAAAAGATATGGCGGCCTCGTTACATCAAAAACTAACTTAAAAAAGATGAAGAAAGAGGAGTTTGAAGTGATAGAGAAGATAATGAAAGAGATCAAAGAAATAAAGCAGACTAATTTAGTGAACGAAAATTATGTGTTTGCTAAGATATATGATAACCTTGATGACGATACATATCGGTCTCCTCTAGATGTAACCCTATTGAACCACGGGCCTGAACGAGAGTTTGTAGAGATGTTTATTAGGCAATATACCAAACATGTTGATGCTTGGTTTAAATCCAAAGACAATGGTTTCTATTCAATTCCATATATACACAGACCAGGTACTCATTCATTACAGAAAGACTTCAATCCAGACTTTTTTATAAAAAAAGGTAATAGGATAATAGTTGTAGAAATAAAATCTGAAGATGACAGTACAGTAAAGAATAAGGACAAACTTGAAGGAGCAATCGCATACTTTGATGTATTAAACAAGAAATTGGGAGGGAAAACAGTCTATGAATTCCACTTTCTACAACCATCTGATTATACTAACTTTTTTGAAAAGGTTATTCTTAATGAGAAGCCATTTAGGGGTTTATTGCATGCACAATTGGAAGCTAAGACGAGAGAAGAACTTAAAGAAGGTAGGTAACTAGTACAATTTGCAAGCGCCCCACATACCTTGTGCTGTCTTCTTTTACGATAATCTAATTGCTCGTTTTCCATAGGAAATTATAATAAATAGTTCGTATTTATTATTAGTAGGTAATTCCATGGTTGCAAACAAAAAGCATGCAACCTCTGATGCTACCGCCCTCTCGGGGCTTTCTCACTCATAGTAATGAACCATCATGGAAAAAGTTATAACGTAAAACAACACAACCATTAAAGAAAAGAAACCAACCTTGTGAATTTATACGGGGCTTGATGGAATGGGT
>JAKBMK010000033.1 GCA_021831595.1 bacterium | reverse complement strand
CTCCATAAGAGCAATCCATTCTTTTAGAAATTCTGTTTCGGTTGGTTTTTGATTATAAACAGCAGAGTTGTTTGAAAGCATTCTCTGTCCTTCGTTGAGCCAGAACTGTCCATTCTTGGCATCACGCATATCCTGATCGTCTAAATCAGATAGAGAAATAAGGGCACTTCGGCGGACGCCACCAGAAACAACACATTCACCAATCTTGCATATAATATCGTGAGCATCAATATTTCTTAAGTGTCTACCTTGGCGACGGAGAATTCTCTCACGGGTAAATCCAAGCAAATCTATAAGAGGTTTAGGCCCCGAACTCTTACCTCCCATTATTTTGAGACGAGCTCCAGCGGGGCGTAATTGTGAGAAATCAAAATTGATATCCTCCCCATTAAACCACGTCTTCATCCCGAGAACGAAAGCGTCTGCCCAACCTTCTTTGGTATCAGGAACAACAAAAGTTGGTAATTTCTTTCCTGTCTGATTTTTTATTTGAGGAAGAGCTTGAATGTTTTTACTTTCAACAGAAAAACCAACTCCTGTTCCACACATTGAGATATAAATTATTTCTCCAAAGTCTTCAAATTTTGATGGAGCAACAAAAGAACAATTGTATGCACAGACATTCGTCTTCTCCGCAGCAGGTCCAGCGAATTGCAAAAGTCTCATTGATGGCATCGCTTCTTGTCTTAAGATTGCTTCACGAATTTCTGAGTATTCACTATCCTTGAGTTTATTCCCAATCTTGCCTTTCATGAAATTCATATATCTATCGATTGTTTCAATCCAGGTCTCTCTCCTTCCCTCTTCTTCTATCCATTTTGCATACGAGCGATAATAAACGAATTCAGAAAGTGGATTTCTAAAATATTTTTTACTTTCGTCAGCAAGCTTCTTAACATGATCTGGCACAACAACACTATGAGATCGTAGACGAGCTCTCTCTTCACGATAGAGAATATAATTCTTGGATGTTTTCACAAAGTCAGCAAGCATGAGTTCTTGTTCGACTGTATCTTGAATTCCTTCAACTGTTGCAATGAAGTTCTTGTATTTCTTGGTTATTTTGACGATTTCCATCATCACACGGTTAGCGACCATCTCAGCCTCCTTGAGAGATCCTTCGCCACTAGCAAGCATAGCTTTATTAATAGCATTCACAATTTTATCTAGATCAAAAGGGACACTAACACCGTCTCTTTTTATAACGCTTTTAATAAAAATATTCTTGTTCGATTTTTTTTCAACTGAAACTTCCTCTTTTTTCTCGACGACTTTTTTAACTTCTTTTTTTGCACTTACAACTTTCTTTTTTGAAGGCATATTTATAAAATTTTAGTTAATAATAACCCAGCTATCGAACTGGGTCTACATTATACCCCCATGCTTTTAAAAAAAATAGGTGTGAATAAGGAGAAATTACCACTATGTAAAAATTTTTGGGGGTCGTCAAATTTTTATAAAAATTTAAGGATATCTTCCCGTGAAAACACTATCAATAAAGGTTATTTTTACCATCAAAATTTTAACTTTAAAAAAAACCAAACCACCCTCAAAAATTGTCATTTAACATCTTATTAATAAGTATGTATACTACCTAGTATGACTATATCAACCGTATTAATAACAATCTTGGGGCTTTGTTTATTCGAAATTATAAGTAGTATCGATAATGCTGTTATAAATGCTGAGGTTTTGGGGACAATGGGAAAGAAGAGCAGACGCTGGTTCCTACTCTATGGCTTCTTTTTTGCCGTTTTTGTCGTCAGAGGGCTCTTGCCATGGGCTATCATCTGGGCAACAATGCCATCCCTGGGTCCAATAGGATCATTCACAGCAGCTTTTTCAAATGACCCAAGTATTCATACAGCTGTAGAGAAATCAGCGCCAATATTGCTCCTTGGAGGTGGAATATTTTTGATATTTCTTTTTTTCCACTGGCTATTCCTTGAAACAAAAAACTTTGGTCTTCGTCATGAAAGATTTTTCCAAGCAAACGGTGTATGGTTTTTTGCACTCGTATCTATTCTCCTATCTGTTGTTGTCTGGAAAGCAATTAAAATAAATCCCATGCTTGCCTTTTCAGCAGTTATAGGTTCAACTGCTTTTTTCATCACTCATGGATTTAAAGAAAATGCAGAGAGGGGTGAACAAAAACTTCTGGCTGGTGATAATAAAATGAGTGATATCAGTAAAATACTTTATCTCGAAATTATAGATATGACATTCTCTATAGATGGAGTACTTGGAGCTTTCGCCTTTACGCTCTCTGTACCACTTATAATACTTGGAAATGGACTTGGTGCATTTGTTTTAAGAAAACTTACTATCGGTAATATAGACCGAATCAAAAAATATGTTTACCTTAAAAATGGAGCTATGTATTCTATTTTTGTCTTGGGTATCATCATGATGCTTGATGCCTTTGGTATAGAGATACCATATTATATTTCCCCTCTTCTTACATTTATCATAATTGGGTTCTTCGTATATAAATCAATTAAACATAACAAGCAATAACTATGTACTCTAGATATATAATAATTTCAATATTTATACTTATAATAATATTTACTAGTGGAGGTCTCGTATATATTTCTACATTATATTTAGGTTTATCTAAATATTTATATATTAAAAATGTTCTGACTACTATGGGAGTAATATTGCCCATAATGTTTATGGGGGCATTATTATATGGGATAAAACATTTTTCACTTATAAATTCGTATATATACACTATTGGCGCTACTTGGCTCGGAATATTAAACTATCTATTACTCGCAACGTTTATAATATCAATACTATTTTTGACGAAGAATTATTTTAACTTGAGCATTCCCGTAATTTTAGTCTCATGGATTTTAATATTCTGTGCCGTAATAACCACAATTATTGGCATTTATAATGCAAGAAATATTCGCATTACAAACACAGAAATACCATCAAGTGAACTCGCTCCTATGTGGAAAGATAAGAAGATTGTATTCTTCTCTGACATACATTTAGGCATGATATATAGAGAAAAATCTATGAAAAAGATTGTCGACCTAGTAAATAAAGAAAATCCTGACATTATATTTATTGTGGGAGATTTAATAGATGGCCCGTCGTTCCCATATGCTAAAGGATTAGCTCCAATACAAGAATTAAAAGCTTCATTTGGAAGCTATTATGTAGAAGGAAATCATGAAAAATACAGCGGGGAGTATGATCTTTTTAGAAGTAATTTTCCTAAAAATTTAAACGACATTACTGGCAAAAAAGTGATAGTAAACGACACACAAATAATAGGCATCCCAAATAGTGGAATGAAAACAAAAGAAGATATTGATAGAGAGCTTTCATCTGTCTCATACGATAAAAGTAAACCAAGCATTATATTGATGCACGATCCAAAAGATACACCGTTTCTTGCAGAAAACAATGCAACCCTCACCCTCTCGGGGCACACACACTCTGGACAATTCTTTCCTTTAAATCTTCTAGTTAAAAAAATTGCAGGGAAATATTTCTATGGATTGACTTCAACTCAAAACACAAAGTCTGTAACTACTTCTGGTTTAGGCACAGCAATGGTTCCAATAAGAGTAGGAACCATACCAGAAATTGTAGTGCTACATATAAAATAATAGACTTCATAAAAAAATTCTCGGACTCACCACACAATAATTTTCTGCTGAAAATTTTGCTCGTACTCGGCCCGTCGGCCTCCGTAAGGGTTCGCTCGAGAACATTTTTTATTTCGTTTTTATTTTATCTAATTTCGAATCCTCCAGCTTGAATATTCCAAAGTTTTCTATAAACCCCATCTTCAATCTCAAGAAGCTTATCATGATTTCCGTCTTCTATTATCTTACCATCTTGTATTACGATAATGCGCTCCATACCTCTAATTGTGGAGAGCCTATGTGCTATAACAATAACAGTCTTGCCTTCTATCAAATTATGAAGTGCATCTTGAATAAGTGATTCTGATTCAGAATCGAGCGCTGATGTGGCTTCATCGAGTATAAGGATTGGTGCATTCTTTAATATGGCCCGAGCAATAGCAACACGTTGACGCTCACCACCGGAAAGTTTTATACCACGCTCACCAACATAAGTCTCATAACCTTTTGGCAAATTGGCGATAAACTCATCGCAATGAGCAAGCTCTGCAGCTCTCTTCACTTCTTCATCTGTTGCATCACGTCTACCATAACGAATATTTTCGAGCAATGTTCTATGGAATAGAACTGGATCTTGGGGAACAAAACCTATCTTCTCACGAAGGTTCTTTTGAGAAATAGTTGAAATATCAATTCCATCAATTAATATCTTACCCTCTTTTAGATTAAACAATCTCATAAGAAGACGGACAAAAGTTGACTTCCCTGCCCCAGAAGATCCAACTAGTGCAATCTTTTCTCCGGCTTTAATGGTTAGAGAAAAATTATCAAAAACTTTTTGATTATTATTCTCGTATATGTAGGTAATATTATTAAATACAATCTCACCTTTTACATTTTTTAATTCATTTGGGGCCACATCGTCTATTTCATATGGAGTATTAAGTACTAGCGCCATTTCTTGAGCATCTGCAAATCCATCATAAAATGTACGCACAATTCCAGCAAAACTCCAAAGATTCTCTGTGAGACGACCCAAATATCCTTGAATTAAAACTATGACTGGAAGTGTTAAGATTCCAAGCCTCCAATCTCCTATCGCTATCCAAAATACGACAAACTCCATTACATAGAAATAAAAACTCTGTATGGAACCAAGGCCTTCCCATAAAAACCAGTTGAAAACTGTGCTCTTTTTTTGTTCTTGAATTATTCCACCAACTCTTTCTTTTTCGTAATCATGACCAGCAAAAAGTTGAATCGATGAATGATTACTAATAGAATCTGCCAGTGCTCCTGTTGTCTTAGTATCTGACATAGCAGCAATCACATCATATTTAAGTTTAAATTTGGTATAGATTAAAGCTGTCGCCAAGAAAACAAAACAGAAAACAGTAAGAATGTAAGCATACTTATGATCAAGAGTATAGATTGCAATTATCGTACCAATAGATCTTATAATTAATGGCATACCATCATTAACCAATCTATCCATTAATTTTTCAAAAGCTCTGGCATACTTCCCTATCTTTTGAGTGAGTGATCCGCCGAAATTGTTTGAGAAAAATGAGTGCGAATGTCCTATCATATAAGAGAAGGCTTGTTCACGAAGACCCGCCATAACATTTGCTTGAAAATACGAATTAGAAAAACCAACTGTTCTTCTAAACATCCAACGGATTAACCCCAAGATAGAAATAAAAATAATAATACTTCTAGCCTTCGAAACGAGCTCAAAGTTATTTGAAGAAAGCACGTTCCATAATTTCAAAAACTGAAGTGGTATATATATGTCTAACCCTGCACCAATAATAGATCCAATAATAATGACAAAAAACGGAATCTTGAAATTCCTTATGACTTGCCAGAAATATTTGAGCACCAAACCTCGGTGTAAATTTGAATAGTCTTTTTCTTTATCCATAAATATAAATGAAACAAAGGGCTTTTTAGCCCTTTGTTTAGTATATCATATTTTAGCTTATTTTTAAACGTTTATTTTTCTCCTAGTTTTGAACCTCTGACTAAAGCTCCAAGCATAACAGATAACTTCATTGTTGCTACCCCCGTCACCTTATCAGCTCCACCATAATATATGAATAGTGTGTCACCCTTCTGTATCATTCCACAAGGAAAAACTACATTGTTTACAACTCCATATTTTTCATAATCCGTTTCTGGCTCAAAGATAGCATCAGCAGAACGGGCAAGTACTATAGCTGGATCTTTCAAATCTAAAAGTAGAACCCCTACCCTATAAACATTGTGAGCCTTCGCCACTCCGTGATATAGGAGCACCCATCCATATTTAGTTTTTATAGGTGGAGCAGAAATTCCAACCTTAAGTCCGTCCCAGACATTCATACGAGGACCTATGATACGAATACATTTCTTCACTACATCATTCTCGAAATCAAGAGTACGAAGATAGTCACCACAAATTTCATTTCCTACTCTGTGTAAGACAAAGTATCCTTCTTTTAATTTCTCTGGGAAAATACAAGTATCCTTGTCGTCAAACCCTGGTGGAGTTATAAGTATTGGCTTGGCCCAATTCCATTTTTTTGCTAAAAAATCTTTCTCTGAAATAGAAGAAACTGCAACGCGAGGAGGACCAATACTATCATAAGCGGTATAACAAATATACAAATTTTTTCCTATCTGAGTGATGCGTGGATCTTCACATCCAGAGTTACCATTAGAAACTTTTTTCATCTCGAACTCTTCTCTTGGCACATAGATGGGATCATTCAATCTTTCTGTAATACTAAAACCGTCCTTGCTCATGGCATAACCTATGAAAGAAGTGTTATCGTTTGAAAGGGTGCGATACAAAATATGGATTTTATTTTTAAGATAAATAGCTGCTGGATTAAATGTGGCTGTTGCTTCCCATGCATTTTCAGATTTTGGACTGATTATTGGATTCATCTTTCCTCTTTTGAAGCTCCACTCCTCTTTTGTTTCAGCATACATACTAGAAATTAAATCATTCAAGTTGACATATGCCATACAAGAAGTTGTATCAGCTGCCCCATAGTATATGCGGAGTACATCTTTATCTACCAATGCTCCAGTTGGAAAAATAACATTTGATATATAACCAGAAAGTTCATACATTTCCTCAGGTGCTAGTATTGGCTCTTTTGTTCGGCCAATAATTTTTGAGGGATCATTACTATCTAGTAATAAAGCTTCAATTCCAAATATACGATCAAGATGGTCAGGATGTTCAAAATAATTT
Organism: bacterium; assembly: GCA_021831595.1. Classification (GTDB taxonomy): domain Bacteria; phylum Patescibacteriota; class Minisyncoccia; order Phycocordibacterales; family UBA9973; genus UBA8515. Next base: position 1,101 of record JAKBMK010000033.1, on the reverse strand, counting down.
TGAATATGAGAATAAACTAAAAGCCAGCCATATTTTGTTTTGATAGGAGGAGCTCCCACTTCTAGGTGGTCATATTTGTTTCTACTGAAATCAACAGCATGAGTGTCTAACTCCTTCTCCCATTCTTCCCAATATTTTTCATCCCAAAGTTGTTCTATCTTATCAAATTGTGCAATACAAACTTTTGCTGGTGGCATATCTGTATAAGCTGAAAAAATAACTGTAATTTTCCCATTTATTCTTTCAGGAAAAAGAGTCATGGCTTTCGAGTTGAAAGTTGTAACGAGATGTCGTTCGTCTATCTTTTTTAAATCTTTAGATATTGCTACTCCTACTTTTATGTTTGCTGCATTAAAAGGATAGCCAGAAAGAGCTGTATAAAAAATATAATACTTGCCTTCAAAATAAGTAACTCTCGGGTCCTCACAACCATGAACTTCCCATGGCTCTTCGGGAACAATAAAAGGAATCCTGTCATCAAAATGAATACCATCACTACTTACGCCCCTACCGATAATTGAAACTTGTTTTTGTTTGCGAATTTTATCTTCTGCTGAAATAGCACGATATAATCCATAAATCTTTTTACCATTCCTAATAGGACAAAGATTAAAAGAGGCAAACTCTTCCCAGTAATGATTTTTATTTGGAACTAAGATTGGATTATCATCGGATCTTTTAACTACATACATAAATTATTCTGTGTTGATTTTAGTTTTATTTTGTAATTTAATTTCTTCATTATTTTTTAGACTATCAAGTAATCTTTCAAGCCTAATATGAGCAACGGCGATATGCTTATCCCCTCCTCCATAATAAACTAGCAATTCTCCATCTTTCACTACGGCACCATTGGCATATATTATCCCCGGTTTCCAGTCATTTTCATACCACTCTTCTGGTTCTAGTATTGGAGACTTTGCTCTATAAAGTACTTTACTTGGATCATTTAAATCTAGAAGCATCGCTCCAAGCTTATAAAGATTGTTCCCTTCTTTGTCCATTGCATGATAAAGAAGAAGCCAGCCGTCTTTGGTTTTTATTGGAGGACACGATGCACTACGTGTACGTTTATGCCAAGCAACAACATGATCAGGAATC
>JAKBMK010000012.1 GCA_021831595.1 bacterium | reverse complement strand
ATGTGGTGGAATATTTAGTGGAACCGATGCTTATGAAAAAATAAAGAGAGGGGCTTCTCTCGTTCAGATGATTACCGGCATGGTATACGAAGGCCCTAGTGTGGTAGGGAAGATAAATAAAGATCTAGCGAAACTCATTGAAAAGGATGGGTATAAGAATATAAATGAAGCTGTGGGTAAATATAATAAATAATTAAATGCAGGAAAGCGACGCTTTGAGGGCGCCGCTTTGGTCTTTGTTTGGTTTATCCCACCATAGTTGCGAGTTGGGATGGCAGGAACTTCAGTGTGTTCAATTGAACAACTTTGTTTCTTAATTGTTCATCGAGAACACCGTATGTGTCATTGTGAAAAAAGAACATTCCACCGGCACCTTCCTTTTTTGATAGGGCCTTGTGGTGGTCAGTGATTGTAGAAGCATGGCATTTGTGGAAAACCACAATTTTTAATTTTTCCTTTTTTATCAGCAACCAGATGTTAAGGATGAATTCGTTTGTCTCAGGATAAACAAATTTCAAGCTAATCTTGAGATCTTCTCTTAAAACTTTTCTTTTGACCTCTTTTTCATATTCAGGTCTTTCTTTCTTCTCGACGAAAGGGCAAATGAACAATACAATTCTTTTCATAAAAATAAAAAATTTAAAGGTTTAGTTTTCTCTGTTTTTTGATTCAGCATTAGCGAGCAGATCTAATTCCTTTTTGGTTAGTACCAGGAAAAGTTCAAGCGTTTCTTCATAGTTGTGAATGTTTCTGATAGAAATTTTTTTGTTTTTTATCTCCATCTCTTCTTCGTCGTAATAAGAAAGTTTTTCTCTCCTTCCTTCGTAATACACTTTGCACTTTTTGTTTTTGCGTGCAAATTTTTCAAAGACAATAAAGTCATTTGCTGCAACATCACGCAAAAGAAGTACAATGAAAGGCTGCGGAATACTCTTTAGATGAAACTTGATTTCTTCGGGGTCTCTTTTTAAAAGAAAGCTGACATTGGCTCTGCTTTCCGGCTCGTAACGAAACAGTTTAGTTCTGATTAGTTCAAGATAAGCTTTGACACTTTTTGGATTAGAGTGTTCACAGAGGAGACCGGGGATAATTATGAATCTTCGGTTCTTAAACTGTGTTGTTACTTGTTCCTCGACGTTTTTCTCATTAGCCATAACAAAATTTTTTTAAATGTTCAACATTATTATTTTTCATATATATTATAAGGGTTTTTCTGGAAAAGTCAATAGTTGGTGTTTTTGTTGATATTGATATAATAAATTTATGGTAGATAAAATGAAGAAAAAAACAATCAAAAAGAAACCAACTTTATATACAGGAGTTGGAGATAGTGGCACGACTACTCTTTTCCATTGTGAACAAGGTAGAATTTCAAAAAGTGCCGACATTATAGAGGCCCTAGGGGTTTTAGATGAACTAAATGCTTATCTAGGTATTGTGAAAGTTTATGCAAGCGAGGAGCAGATGAAGGTGGTTATTAATTCCAAGAAAAATATTTTATATAGTGATATTCTAAACGACATTCAGCAAACGTTATTTATAATTCAAGCCGAGATTGCTGGTTCAGAAATGACTGTCAAAAAAAATGATTTAAACAAAATAGAAGACATTATAAGTCATATAAGTGATTTACTTCCGCCCATCAAATCCTTTACCGTTTCTGGAGGAAGTGTATTGAGTGCCGAGCTTGATTATACTCGAACTTTAGCCCGTAGATGCGAGAGGAGGATTATTTCTGTTGTTGATGGGGGAGGAAATGAAATAGGTAAAGTAACTCTTGCATATCTCAATCGCTTGTCATCTCTACTTTTTGCTATGTCACGATATGCGAATCATGCTCTCGCAATACAAGAAGAGCATCCTAAATACAATAAGTAATTTTACCTAAATTACGCTATAGCGTTCTAGAGGTAAGGTCTTTTTTTAATTTTTGCACTCTTTTGTATTTTTTATTCCAACTGATTTTAATAGTCGGCTACAGATATCTCCAATATTTTTCTTTTCTTTGAAAACGTGGTCTTCTTTGCTGTATGTTACTAGGTTAACATTTTTTCCAGCCTCTTTTAACTTTTTGTATAGTAGTACAGATTGCCAAGGGGGGATAGTTCTGTCAGATCCTCCTTGGATTATTTCGATTCTCTGATTTCCTAAATTACCTATTTTATTTATGATAGAAGCTTGATTATAAAGATCTTGATTGATGGTGCTTGGTGCACCGCCAAACTCTGTATTGAAAATGGAAGTCTTCATTGCTTTGAGTAGACTTTCCCAATCTGTGACTCCATTCATTGAGAATACTCCCTTGAATGTTTCTGGGTGTTCTACTAAAGCTTTGAGTGACATATATCCACCGTAACTGTTTCCAGAGAGATAAATATCACCTACATTATAATTATTTTTCAAATATGACACAGTTTTCATAACATCTTCTATATCTCCACTGCCAACAGACCCCTTTATTTTTTCAGAATAATTTCTTCCGCTTCCTAGACTTCCTCGATAATCAAGTTTGAGAACTATGACATTATTTTTCTGTAGTAATTTAAGCATAGAATCATATATGCCATAACTATGATATGGATGATATATGTAGCTTGCCTGTCGGAGCGGTCCGCCGTGTAGCCAGATCAAAGCCTTGTAAGTTTTTTTAGGATTATAAACACTTGGAGTCATCACAACCGCATTCATATCATCAATTTTTATATACTGTTCACTTTTTGTATTTATTTTAGTGCTAATGTTTGGAATCTTGAAAGTATTAATTTTTTTGGTTTTTAGGTTATAAGCTTCTGGACCATAACCCTTACTCTGCAGACGATTGAAAACAAGAGAATTATTTATTTTAATTATTCTATCCAAATATGATACATAGGACTCAATTACACTTTCTTTCTCGGTCCTTAAATCCATATGATAGAGAGACCATTTATAAGGATTTTCTTTGCTATTTCCTACATAATACAAATTATCAGGATCAGTATAAATAAAGTCGCTGATATTAAGAGCCTCACTTCTTATTTTTATACTTTCTATTTTTTCATTCTGAAGTGAATCTAGATTAACTTTATAAATAGAGGCAAAGCCGTCTTTGTCATCTAAGTAGATTAAAGTTTTTTCATCAGGGGAGAATTCAAATACTTTCATCTGTTCATTTACTAGATCCCAGTATGTTACGCTACTTGATGTTGTGTAATTTTTGTTATCCTTGATATTTTTAATTGTATATGTTCTCTCATTATTTTTTCCGTCTGCTTTTATGTAATAGGCTATCCATCCCCCAGATTTTGAAATTGTAAGGCGGTTAGCTTTTTTATCTTCCATCTCTTTTATGATAGATGGATTTATTGCTGTAGATATATTATTCTTTATTCCCAAGTTCATCTTTTTTGTAGGAATACATTTGGAGTTTAATATATTACAAATATAATTGGTCTTTTTGCCCAGCCCATAATACTCTATAAGTACACTAGAATTTTTATAGTCTCTAATGCTGCCATACTGTATATCAAGAGCCATTGCTGTGCGCGTAGAAGCGAGGATTATAATGATTATAAATATGCATTTGAGCTTAATCATATCTATATAGTATAATAGATTTATGGATATAACAAAAAGAGACAAGGAGCTTGTTTGGATACAGATACTTTATCTGTTCCTCATTCCTATAATGCTCCTCTATTATAAAGTTATTCCCAGCAATGGGCGTATTTTGGTGTTAGTGATTATTACAATTTTGATCTATGGTATTGCTCGTTTTGAAAAATGGAATAGAGAAGATTTTGGAATGAGAAAGAATTGGAAAGAATATTTTTTACCATATCTTATCTTTACAATTTTAGGAGTAGGACTTCTATTTTTAGTAGAAGGACTTGAAGTTGGGCAGCCCATGCTCTCTTGGTGGACTAATCTTAAATTTTTACTTTTATTTATACCCCTTTCTGTTTTACAGGAGATAGTTTTCAGAGGAGTACTTATGAACATGCTTCGTAGAGTTTTCACCAATAAATGGTTCATCATAGTCCTTAACGCTTCTGTCTTTTCTCTCATGCATATTATATATTTGAATGCTTTATTTACTCTCTCGCTTACTTTTGTCGCAGGTATTGGTTTCGCCTGGATGTATTATAAGTATCCAAACCTTGTGCTTATATCTATCTCACATACAATCCTTAATTTTACTGGCATGATATTGGGCTACTTTATTCTTAGATAGTTTATGTTTATAAAATCAAAAATTAAGTTTCATATTCTTAGAATTCATAAATTTTTGAATGCTTTTCTGTTTTCTTTTTTGAAAAGTGCGAGGAGAGTTTTTAAAAATAAAACTTTTAAAATGATTTTTGTTAGTTTTGCTACTATGATATTTACTATTATAGTCTTGTCTCTAGTTATTTGGGGGAATAAAGACAAAATAATAAATTCAATTGTTCATAACTATATTTCTGAAACAAATGGTATAAAATCTAAACCGATTCTAATTGAAAAAGTAGAAGAGGCACCAGCAGTTGTCGTCAAAGAAGAAGTAAAGAAAGAAGAAAAAACAATTGTAAGTGCTGTGAAAATTGCTAGACCTGCCGTTGTTTCTATTATTGTAAATAAAGAAATTCCTCAATATGAGATCACTTACGAAAAGGATGGTGTGACAGATACAAAAACTTCAAAAGACGTACAGATCAAGCAAATAGGAACAGGCTCAGGTTTTATTGTTTCTCCTCTTGGTATTATTGTCACAAACCGCCATGTAGTCGATAAGACAGATTTGAAGTATGTCGTAATGCTCAATGATGGTAGGGAATATGCTGCAAAGATTCTAGCTCAAGATCCTGTTCTAGATGTCGCTATTATTAAAATTGAAGCAACCGGGTTGCCTTATTTAAAGTTTGCAGATTCAGATTTATTGCAAGTTGGTGAAAGTGTGGTTGCGATTGGAAATGCTTTAGGTGAGTTCAAGAATACTGTTTCCGCTGGAGTAGTATCTGGGCTCTCTCGTAATGTCAACGCACAGGGTGGTGGAGGTTTCAAAGAGTTTCTTTACAAAGTTATACAGACTGATGCTGCTATAAATAAGGGAAACTCTGGTGGGCCATTATTAAATCTTTCTGGTGAAGTTGTCGGTATCAATGTTGCTCTAGCAGAAGACTCTTCAAATATTGGTTTCTCTTTGCCTATTAATAGCGTTAAAAGTGTAATTGAACAAGTGAAGAAAACTGGGAAAATCTCTCGCCCATATGTCGGTATCCGATATGTTGTCGTGGATGAAGTTGCTAAGAAGGAACTAGATCTGCCTCTCTCTTATGGTGTACTGGTGATGAAAGGAAATGGGAAAGATGAACCTGCTGTTCTACCAGGATCGCCCGCAGAGAAAGCTGGCATCTTAGAAGGTGATATCATCCTAGCTGTCGATGGAGAATTGGTGACAGCTAATAATGACTTCATGTCGCTCATTAGATCTAAGAAGGTAGGGGAGAAGATAACATTATCAATATTGTCGAAAGATGTTCAAAAGACAGTAATTTTAACACTAGGAGAAGTGCAATAGATTTTTATTTATCAAAAGGTTATACTCATAATATTATGAAAAGTACAAATAATAAAAAAGTGAAAGTTGAAGCAAAATATAAAAGACCATCTTGGGATGAATATTTTATAAGCATAATGCATGCTGTTGGATCAAGGGGTACATGTGATCGTGGTCGTGTAGGAAGTGTAATTGTTCGAGATAAAAGACTGATTTCTACTGGCTATGTAGGATCGCCTGCTAAATGTAAGAGTTGTGATGAAGTAGGACACGAAATGAATACTGTTGATTACGGAGAGGGAAATATTCATAGACACTGTGTTCGTACTGCTCATGCTGAGACTAATGCCATCGTTCAGGCTGCTAAGTTCGGTATAAGCACAGAAGGATCCACTTTGTATTGTATGATGACACCATGCTATGCTTGCGCAAAGAATATAATTAACGCAGGGATTAAAAGAGTCGTGTCAGAAAAAGATTATCATGGTGGGGCTCGCAGTAAAGAAGTTTTTAAAGAAGCCGGAGTAAAATATGAACTTCTCGATGAGTCATTAATGAAATATAAAGATCAGTAACATAAATATATGTCAAAAATTATATTTGGGCTTGTTGGAGGACTTGCTAGTGGAAAAGAAGAAACAAAAAAATATTTAGTTAATAAATATAATGCACAAGACTGCCGTTTCTCTACGAGTCTTCGAGATGTTCTAAATAGGGTAACCATTCCTGTAACACGCGAGAATTTGCAGAAGATTTCTACCGTACTTCGAGCTAATTTCGGGGAGGATTTGCTTGCAAAAGCTATTGCCAATGATGCTTCTAAATTAGACTCTGATATTGTTGTTATAGATGGAGTAAGGCGTCCGACAGATATAGAACATTTAAATGAATTACCAAATTTCTTTTTGATTAAGATTGACGCTGATCCAAAAATAAGATACGAGAGATCAGTTTTGAGAAATGAAAATGAAGGTGATAGTAAAAAAACTTTTGAAGAATTTATGAATGATCATAATTCAGAAGCCGATAGTCTTATCCCGGTTGTTATGGAACAGGCAAAATACTCTATAAATAATAATGGAACTTTTGAGGAATTGCATAAACAGATAGATGATCTTGTAAATAAACTTTTGAAATAAATTAAAATGCACTAGGTCTTGCCTAGTGCATTTTAATTATTTTCTTTCGTATGTTACAAAGTTAACATTATAAATATTTTTCTCGTCTTTTTCGTGTTTATCTTCTTTTACTACTTTCCACTTGTCCATATCGATAGTAGGGAAGAAGGTATCGGCGTTGGGGAACTCGGCATCTACGTGGGTGATATATAGTCTGTCGGCTTTGTCGATGAAAAGTTTGTATATTTGCCCGCCACCGATGATAAAGGCCTCTTCGTCATCCTCCATTGTTTCTTTCAAACGACTTTCTAACTCATCTATCGAGTACACTACTTCGCAGTCATTCCTTTTGAATTCTTTGTCGAGAGTGATGACTATATTTCTTCTATTTGGTAATGGTCGTCCGAGTACTCCATCAGTCGTGCCGAGAGACTCAAATGTTTTCTGCCCCATTATGACAGTGTGGCCAGAAGTTGTTTCCTTGAAATGCTTCATATCTATAGGTAAATCCCATAGAAGTTCATTCTTCCTTCCAATTTCATTATTATTTGCAATGGCTGAGATTATAGATAAAATCATAATATTATACGGCTATCGGAGCCTTGATAGCATCATGTGGATTATAGTCAACCAGTTCAAAATCATTAATAGTAAAATCTTCAATGTTTTTTATTTCGGGATTAATCTTCATTTTAGGCATTGGACGAATATCATTTTTCCTCGAGAGTTGAATATCTGCTTGTTCTAGATGATTAAGGTATAGATGTACATCTCCTCCTGTCCAAACGAACTCTCCCGGTTCTAATCCTGTAATTTGTGCAATGATCATTGTGAGCAATGCGTATGAAGCAATATTGAATGGAACACCTAGGAATGTATCACAACTTCTCTGATATAGCTGACAAGACAACTTCCCATTAGCAACATAGAATTGAAACAAAGCATGACAAGGTGGAAGCCCCGCTTTCGCCATTTCTTCTATGTCAGCTGCATTCCAAGCCGAGACGATTATTCTACGTGAATTTGGATTGGTCTTGATTGTTTCTATTGCATTATTTAGTTGATCGAGGCAAGTGTTATCCTTATCTCTCCAGCATCTCCATTGAGATCCATATATAGGACCTAACTCTCCATAATTTTTTGCGAACTCAGCATCAGTTTTTATCTTTGTAGTAAATTCTTTTATTCCATTATCCCATTCTTCACTTCCAACCTTAGGCATTGGTTTTCCTTCTCGAGTAAGATATGCCTTAAATGGCCACTCATCCCAGATGTGTACATTATTGTCTGCAAGATATTTTAAATTTGTATCTCCTTTCATGAACCAGATAAGTTCATGTATTATAGCTTTGATAGGAACTTTTTTTGTTGTGAGTAAAGGAAAACCTTTTGATAGATCAAAACGCATTTG
>JAKBMK010000009.1 GCA_021831595.1 bacterium | reverse complement strand
ACATAATTACATTTTCAGAAAATGTAATTATGTTTCAGCTATTCCATCTTTTAGATATTCAACATAAATTAATAAAAGGGCAAAATCTGAAAAGCTTATAAAACCCCTGCATCTATAGCTACTTTTATTGCTTTTTTCCGTGGTAGGCTTTTAATATAACTACCCAATAATAAATCACCTTCATAAGATTTGAATGGTATAAATTTAATGCCGGATTTATTCACTTTTCTAAATTCTTTCAATCTCATATCTACAGTATATCCTCTAAACATAGGTAATTCTCTAACTCCTTTCAAATAATCATCTTATACTAAAATATCAATTGGTATACTTTAGTATAATACAAGAGAATATTTATTACTTTCTAAATGATTAAATATGGGGCACTATATGGATTCGGATACTACTATAAAGGAGCTAAAGAATAGAGTTCAGAAATTCTGCGAGGAGCGAGACTGGGACCAATTTCATAATCCAAAAGAGATTAGTATAGGTATTATAGCAGAAGCAGTAGAGCTAACTGAACATTTTAGATGGTGCTCCGAAAAAGAGTGCCTTGACATGTTTAAAGATCCTAAGAAGAAGGAAGAGATAAGAGATGAACTTTCTGATACATTTTACTGGATTTTGAGATTTGCGCAGAAATACGATATAGATTTGAGTGACGGTTTTGATTCGAAGATGAAGAAAAATGCAATCAAGTACCCAATATCCAAAGCTAAAGGATCAAAGAAAAAATATAATGAGTTGTAAGTATGAGATTATACGAAGGTGATATTAGCACTTTTAGGGCTGACGTTTTAAGCAATAAGATATCAGATAAGTTAGTTGATTCTTACAAATCCTACTATTCAAAGTTACCAGTACATAGTGAAATACGCTCATGGAACAACTCTTTAAGAGCTTTGAATGATGCGATCGCATATACTGGTCTTAATGACAATATGATTGCTCTAGAATATGAGTTACCATATAGTTCTAGGAGGATAGACTGTCTGTTTTTTGGTAAAGGAGAAGATAATAAAGAAAATGCAGTTATAGTTGAATTAAAACAATGGGAAGATGCAAAAGAGCTAGATATAGAAGGAAATTTTGAAACTGTAGAAACATATACCGGTGGATCAATAAGAGAAGTACCCCATCCATCTAGTCAGATAGAAAAATACACTTTAAACCTGAAGGATTCTGTTGTTGTATTGCAAGAAGAACCTAAGATAGAACTATATTCCTGTAGCTATTGCCATAATTATATTAAAAAGGAAGGTAAAGGGTTATTCAGTGATAGATATAAAGAATTACTCAAAGATTACCCTATATTCACAAAAAACGACATAGAGCAGCTTTCTAAATATCTTAAAAACAAACTTCAAAGAGGTGATGGGTTTAAGGTATTTAATAGATTTTCTGAAAGTGAAATAGCCCCATCTAAAAAACTAGCAGAACACTTCAGAGGTGTGATCAAGGAAAATAAGGAAGTTTTCCATTTGATAGATGACCAATTGGCTGCATATAACACAATAGTTGACAGAGCCAGAAGAAGTAACAGACTCGAAAAGAAATCAGTTATAATAATAAAAGGAGGACCAGGAACAGGTAAATCAGTAATAGCAATAAACACGGTGCAGAAACTGCTTTCAGAAGGTATTAAAGTATACCATGCCACAGGGTCTAAAGCATTTACTGAAAGTATAAGAAAATTGGTAGGAAGTCGCGCAGCAATTCTATTCAAATACTTTAATACTTTTTCAAAAACCAAATCAAACGAAATTAATGTTCTGATCATGGATGAGGCACATAGGATAAGGAAGAGCAGCAACAATAGGTATACAAAGAAGGAAGAAAGATCAGAAAAGCCACAAATAGAAGAACTAATAGATGTAGCAAAAGTATCTGTATTCTTTATAGATGATGATCAGGTAGTAAGACCAGACGAGATAGGAAGTGTATCTCTCATAAAAGACACAGCTAAAAAATTCGATGCAGAAGTATTCGAATATCAATTAGAAACTCAATTTAGATGTAATGGTTCTAATGGATATATGGAATGGGTTGACAATACATTAGGCATAAAAGAAACAGCAAATAAAACCCTTACAAAGAACGAGAAGGTAGAGTTTAAAATATTCGAAAATCCAAAAGATTTGTATAATGCAATAATGGATAAGAATACTAAGAATCATCCGGCAAGAATGGTTGCTGGTTTTTGCTGGAAATGGAGTGACACAAAGTCTGACGGGACTCTTAACGAAGATGTTATAGTGGGAGATTTTAAGATGACATGGGAAGCTAAAAATGAATCGAGAAAATTGGCACCAGGAATACCAAAAGCAATGTATTGGGCTATTGATCCAAATGGAGTCAGCCAATGTGGAAGTATATACACTATTCAAGGTTTCGAATTTGATTATGTGGGTGTTATCTTCGGTAAAGATTTGGTATACGATCCCATAGGTAAAATTTGGCTTGGTAAACCAGAAAATTCAGCCGATTCTTCAGCAAAAAGAGCAAAGGGGGATTTCATCAAATACGCTAAAAATGCATATAGAGTACTATTGACAAGGGGGATGAAAGGATGTTATGTACACTTTATGGATAAGAATACTGAAAACTTCTTCAAGTCCAAAATCAGTAATGAAGAAGGATTATTCTAAGTGATCCATTATATAATCGCTATCTATATCCTCATGTCCTATTCTGTTATAATATCTTATAAATTTGGATAACATCGACTGAGCAAAAGGGTCATCAAGTTTTGCAAATTTTTTATATTGTTCTAGTTCGCTGAAACTTATAATAGCTATATTCTGGAAATCAAGAATACGATTTTCCATAAAGGGGATTCCGGGCAAAAAGAAATATCTGTCAGACTTTCTATCTTCGATTAGTCTGATCAAAGCATTTTTCTTTTCAGCAGTCTCATCTGCCTTAAATGACTTATATTCTTCAGTTTCTTTAAGTAATTTTGCTTTTACAAGCATTGCCATTTCAGCGTCTCGCTTCCCTCTCCTTTTTACAAAATCACATGATGGAGTAAGAAGTACTGATAATGAACTATCTCTTTCTAATATGTCTCCAGTTTCAAATTCTTCATTTGGAGGCGGAATTATATAAAATTCCATGGGATACGATTTTTCCGGTTTTATTTTCGGATCATCAAGAAACTTAATTATCTGTTCTTTAGAAAGAGAATTGGCAAATTTACGTATTAATAGATATCCAAGGGATACATCATCCTTTGATTCTTCAAATTGTTTCCAGTAAGGTTGTACAAAGTCCCAAAAGTATGAACGCATGGATTCATTAAGATATATATTGATTTTCCGCTTTATTACGGGAAGTCTTGTTGATAGAACCGATGCTATTTCAGCTGTAAGCTGATCAACTGAATCTCCTTTTCTAACAACTCTGATCACATCAGATTTGAGATATTCTATGGGTTTTACTAGGCCTGAAAAGAAAATGACTGGAATAAAACATTGCTTTTTGATTGCTTCAATTACTTCTTCGCCTTTTCTATCATTATTGCTCATGCTTGGTGTGCCGCGGAATAAATCAAGGACGAGTATATCGTAATCATTACTTTTGAGTGAGGGTATTGCTGTATCAAAATCATTATTATAATCAACTCTGATGTTATAGCCGCCTATGTTCTCGCCGTCTAACAAGCCTTTAACTTGTTCGCCTATAGCATTATCGTCATCTATCATCAAAATTCTTATATCCATTCAGAATCTCCTTCTAAAAGTAAGTTTGAAGGTCGCACCATTTAACGGTCCGTTGCTAATTAGATCTAGCGATCCATCATATTCAGTAACCAACTCACCTACTATCTTTAATCCTAATCCAATACCATTTGGTTTTGTACTAAAATATGGTTCAAATATTCTGTCAACATTCGCAGCTGAAACTCCAGGGCCATTATCACTAAATAATACTGCTAATTCTGTATCATTTTTTGATACTTCAACCAAAATTTTCTTTTCGTTTTGATTTAAACTATCTAGCCAATAAAGGCTATTGTCTAATAAGTTAACAAAAATCTGTTCTAATTCTCCCTCATCAAATCTAACTTCAGTCCTGCTATCGGGTAGTATGACATTTATTTTTAGTTCATTTATCTTGCTTTCAAATAATTTAAATACATTATTTATTGCCTCCTCAAGAATTATGTATTTAGGTCTGCCTCTTTTTCTACCTCCAAATGGTTCAAGCCGTTTGAAAAGTTCAGACAGAGTCTGTCTTTCTAATCTGATATTAATTATATGCGGCTCTATTTTCTTGATATTTTCCGGTTCTTTTTTCAGATCTTTTTCAAGTAAACGAACTTCATTATCAAGTCTTAATAGTATTCCGTTTCCGTCATGGAGTACAACGTCAAACAGCTGACCTAGCGTTGCCAGTCTTCTATATCTAGACAATACTTCTTGTACTTCGCGAATTCCCTCTTTTATTCTCGCGTCTGTCTGAGCTACAGTTTGTTTTGCTTCTAGATCATTAGGAAGTTTTTGCTCGACCATATCTATTATTGGTTTTACAGATATTTTCGAGAATATACCAGAAGTGGTTTCAGATTTTTTGGGCTGATCATGTCTAACTGTATATCTTCTTTCTTCAAGTTCTTTTAGTATAAAAATTATGCTTTCCTTAAGGTCTTTGAAGGCAAAACTCTCCACTATGCCTTCCCTATTGCTTTGATCCACCAGCAACGGATTACTTTCGCTGCTTATTGCGACATATCCTATTATCTGGTTGTTGCTAACCCTTAAAGTAGGATTATTTACTCTTCTAGAGTCAAGTCTAAGCCAATCATCTTTAGGTTCCCCGTACGGTAGTACTCTGAATCCGTCCCTATAGATGCTTATACCTGCTGCTTCATCCAAGTCCCTTTCTATATCTTTTAAAATTGATTTAAGTTCTGTAGCAAGTCTAAATAGATTTTCTTTTTCTCTATCCCATACGCGAAATTCAAATTCGAAGGATCCGGTTTTAGGTACATGTGGCGGCTTAAATTCTATTTTTACATCTTTGGATTCTTCTCTATTTTCTTTTTTACAAAAATACTCGAACATTACAGTTCCTGAAGGATTGACAGATCCTTTTATCATATAATCTGGTTTACCTAAAGTTTCTGGTGGATTTATTATCCCTTCAAGCTCCTTAAATGGATCTGGTAATATCAGATATATCTCAAAACCTTTTACCAATTTAAATGGACTTACAAGTCTTGAGAGATGTACTTTCAATTCTCTTAATTTTTCTTTATCCCATTTAGAATCAAGCCCACTCAGTGTCAATATTGTACCGTGATCTGTTATTTTTTCTGGTTCACGCACTTCCCAACTGCAGGCTATCTCATCTAGATATCTATCGTCATCGTTGAAATCTTCCCAATCGAATTTGGCTAAAATCTCGTTTCCTTTTGCTACTTTTGTTAGCATTTCAAGTTTTTTTGATAATTTTGCAGCAGCAAAGCGGCCTATGCCTTTTTCACCAAGCATTTTCCGTGTTTTATCTTTCGATTTTTTATTCTTTTTGATAATGGTAGCAGGCTCCAGCCACCCTTTCTTCACTGTATCTAAAGTCATTCCTGAACCGTCATCATCAACAGCTATTTCTCCTTTTCCTTCAGCAATATCTCCGCTAAATATCACTTTAACTGATTTTGCACCAGCATCGTAACTATTTTTAACTAATTCTATTATTGCAATATTATCGTTGCTTATAAGTTCTTGCCCGATAATCTTGATTATCCTAGCTCTTGGTCTAAGCACACTACTTCCTTGTTCTAGTATATTAGCCATTTAATCACATAAAATTTCTGAATATATTGCCTTTGCTATACTATTGCTCATAGCCGGTGGAACGGCATTGCCTATTTGTCTGAATTTTTTACTTATGGGGCCTTCGAATATATAATCATCTGGAAATGATTGTAATCTAGCAGCTTCTCTAGGTGTTATGGTTCTTGACTGTTTTGGATGTACAAAGCGATTTCCATCTTTTTCAAGATGAGCAAATAATGTCGTTGATGGCTCTAACCATTTTTGTTTCCTATACTTATCCAGAAAGGTATCCATACTGTACTTTATTAGTTTCTTGGCTAATCTTGGTTTTCTCTTTGCAAATTCTTTTGCAGTTTCTCCTTGTCTAAGATAGCGAAAAAGTAGAATGTCACTAAACTGTTGTGACCTTGCAATGTGATGGTCGAGGAATTGATAACCATTCGGTCTTACAAATTCAAAGAATTCTTTACCACTTGTACCGATTCTTGACAAATGCTTCTGAAGCCACTCTTTCTTATAGAATATCTTATCCTTGCCATTTCTTAAGTACCTATTTCTTTTTGTGATCTGTTTTATCTGCTTTGGTTTTAGGTTAGTTTTTGTTACTTTTGGACTAACACTAGGTAAATCTCCAATCGCATCGAAGACAGTAACATATGGTAAGTAACTATTATTTTCTTCAGCATGTGTGGGTTCGGGGTACGGAACCTTGATATTTTTCCACTGCTTGTTAATACCAATCAATATGACACGTTCTCTTCGTTGAGGTACTCCATAATTTGCAGCGTTAAGCAGCATATATTTTGTATTGTTATTTCTATTATCGAAATTATAAGCCTTCTCAAAATCTTTAATAATATTATCAATTATTTTTCGTCCGTGAATGTCCTTCTTGGAAAGTATGCCTTTAACGTTTTCTATAATTATAATATTAGGATTTAGTGCATCAACAATCTTCTTGAATTCTAGATAAAGTTGGTCTCTTTGGTCATCCTTAAACTTTTCCATCTTCTTTCCATAACCAGATCTAGGTCCTATCATAGAAAAACTCTGACAAGGTATGCCCCCCATAATTATTGAAACTTTTCCTTTGCACTCTGAAATAATCTTTTTTTGTACCTTTTCATCTCTGATATCTCCCTCTATCACACGTTCATTGCCATATCTAGTTCGCAAAGTCTGGCAGGCATATTTATCAATATCTACCGCGCGATACACTTCGAATACTCTTTGCCCTTTAGGTTGAAATAATTCAAAGCCTAACGATAGGCCTCCGGCACCTGCAAATAGATCTAAGATCTGGGCTGGCATAATATATACATAGGAACTTAACAAATTAAGAATCTTTCTGTAGAATATATTTCTGGGGTTTTCTCTCTCTTTTTTGTCGTCGGAATATGATAGTGTTGAGCCTGTGGCCCAACACGTATTAGCGTGTTGGTCGCCACCAGGAGAAAAAACTATGAATATAGATGAATTGAAGAATAAAATACCAGAGGTTTGTGCTGCAGCACGTGTAATCGTGCAGCACTACAGGCATATGAAGAAGTTTGCCAAACATATTGTCGCATTAGTTGTGAAACAGATAAAACACCTGACAGACATTGAACTTGTCGAATTTGTTGGAACCAATAAGATAAGGAAGATGATGGGTTACAAAAAGATGCCTTCAGGTTCAACATTTTCTAAAGTCAGAGAACGCACAGATCCAAGAATATTTGAAGAATTAAATAATTGGATTCTTCTGGACCGGATGAAAGGAAAACAGATACGTCTTCTTGTACCAGACAGCACTGACATACCTGCAAATTCATTAGATGATGGCGATGCGCGGTGGGGCCATAGGACTCCATCAAAAAGAGAACAGGAAGAGGCAAGTGGCAATGAGAATGAGATGTTCTTTGGATATAAATTGCATGCAATTGCAGCGGCAGAATCTGATATTCCCGTGGGATTCCTTATTGCCCCTGCTAACAGGCATGACTCTGTATTCTTCCATAAATTTTTTGAAGATGTGAAGAAACGATTCTGCATCATGTCGGAGCCAAATTACTTGCAGATTCTGGGTATGATGCAACCAGAATATACAAAGAAATTCATGAAAACAACATGAAGGCAGTGATTGCAAAGAATGGAAGAGGTCATAGAGAGTCCGAAGTCCCAAAAGATCCAGAATATGGAAAAAGATGGGCGGTAGAGTAGATATGGATATAAAATACAAATGCGATAGGTGCGGGCATACAGAAATAACTAAGGAGGCAATAAAGGAACATTTGAAACTTCATAACGCTGCTAAGG
>JAKBMK010000016.1 GCA_021831595.1 bacterium | reverse complement strand
TAGGGTTTGTTTGAGCAGATAAAGTACATAAAGATTGTCTCTTCAAATGAATCCTAAAACTAACATTATGAAAAAAAATGAAGTCCTCGATAAATTCGAGGAAATGAAAAAGAAGTTCTTTGAGCATTTAGCGGTTTGTTGGATAATACTATCATTTATTTGTTTCTGGTGCTGGCTGATGTTTATCGTCTGCTTTGTGTTTGCACTAGGATCAAGAGGCTCTCATGGAGCAATAGTTGAATCTGGTGTCTTTATGCTAAGGCATCATCTTGTTGTTTCATTAATTTCCCTCATTCCCGCTGGATATTTTGTTCGAATTTTGAGCAAAATTGGGTAACAATTTTAAAAAAAACTGCGTGATTCACTTTTTGTGGATTACGCATTTTTTTATTTTATATAGATTATGGATGTGTTATAATAATTTATATGGAAATAGACATTAAGCCAACCTTATACATAGTCGCGACACCTATTGGTAATATGGAAGATATAACGCTTCGCGCGCTTCGAATACTAAAAGAAGTGGACTATGTGCTATGTGAAGACACTCGAACTACTCAGAATTTACTCAACAAATACGAAATTAAAACAAAAACGATGAGTTACCATGCCCATAGTACCGACGGCAAAGAATCTGTCATTTTAAATTTACTCAAGGCCGGGAAGAATTTAGCCCTGGTCTCTGATGCTGGGACTCCTTGTATATCAGATCCAGGAGTAATGCTTGTATCTCATGTGAAAGAGGAATTTGGTGATGATGTGAATGTTGTTCCTGTACCAGGGCCAAGTGCTCTCATCACAGCCTTGTCTGCTTCGGGTGTATCATCAGCAGAATTTGTTTTCTTGGGATTTTTACCTCACAAAAAAGGAAGAGAAACTTTGTTTAAAGAAATATCTCACAGTAAAAGAGTTGTAGTTTTTTATGAATCAACACATAGAATTATGAAGACCTTAACATCTCTCAAAGAGCATGCTCCTAATTTTAAAGTAGTGATAGGTAGGGAATTAACAAAGCAATTCGAACAATTTGTAGAAGGTACTCCAGACGAAATTTTGCAGTATTTTACTATAAATGATGACAAACAAAGAGGGGAATTTGTTGTGATTGTGGAGCCTAAATAAATAATATATAATAGGGAAATGAGAAAAGAACGAACATTATTTATATTTGGTATATGGGTTGCCATATTGCCATATTTGGGGTTTTTTGAAAGTTGGAGAAAAATACTATTTATCCTTACTGGCGTAGGTCTTATTTATCTAGCATATTTGTTCAATATAGAAGCCAGGGTGCGATTGAGCAAGAGTGAAAATAGTGAAAAATCTTTTGTTGATAATATTTAAAGTCACAACAATAATACATGCCAATAAAAAATCTTTTTAAAAAACCAATCTATATAATACTTATATTGTTAGCGTTTGGTGTTTTCGCTTATCTTTTTATTCCAAAGATGAGTAACCAGATTGTTTATAATAGCGAAGATAAGGTTTCGACTGAAGCTTCTACTTTAGGTGTGGAGAATAAAATAAACGAAACAGTGAACACTATAGAGCCTATCAACAGTGAAGCCGCAAGCCCTATAGTAGTGACTCATATAAATACACCAGATCAAGTGAAGGCTGTCTATATTTCGGCTTGGGTTGCTGGCTCTCCAAAATTCCGAGATAGTATTATAAAAATGATTGATGACACAGAATTAAATGCTATTGTCATCGATGTAAAAGATTCGACAGGAAGAATTAGTTTTGATATGCCCGATCCTTATTTAAGAAAATTTGGAAGTATAGAAAAGAGGATTGCCAATATTCGATCTCTTACTGATACATTACATAAAAAGAATATTTATATTATAGGGAGAGTTGCTGTTTTCCAGGATCCGTACATGACAAAGAAAATGCCAGAGTGGGCTGTAACAAAGAAGAGTGATGGTACCGTTTGGAAAGATAGGAAAGGTTTGTCTTTCTTAGATCCAGCTAAAAAGGAGGTACATGATTATGTCTTAGCCGTTGCCAAAGGTGCATATGAGGAAGGTTTTGATGAACTAAACTTTGACTATATACGTTATCCTTCAGATGGTAATATGAAAGATATAAATTATCATTTAGCGACAGGAGAAACCAGGTCAGATAATATAGAAAAGTTTTTCAGGTATTTATCAACTGAGATGAAGAAAGAAAAGAGTATCCCAATCTCGGCTGATTTGTTTGGTCTAACCACAGAAGCTACAGATGATATGGGTATAGGCCAGGTTTGGGAGAAAGCATTACCTTATTTCGATTATCTGTGCCCAATGGTTTATCCATCGCATTATCCAGCTGGACAGATGGGTTACAAGAATCCAAGTCTATATCCTTACGAGATTATCAATCAGGCTTTGAAGGGTGCAATAAGCAAAACAGAGAAGGTGAGTGGAGACAAGAATAAAATTCGTCCCTGGTTGCAAGACTTCGATATGGGAACAACTTATACCAAAGAATTAATTCAAAAAGAATTCAAGGCTGTATATGACAATGGTCTCAAATCGTGGATGTTGTGGGACCCAGCGAACAAATATACTCCTTCCGCATTAGAATTAAACACTAAACAATAATTATGGAATCTATAAAAAATATTTTAAAAGTGATAAAGAAAAATCAAAGACTTATATCTTCTATTTTTATTTCTTTAGTGCTTCTTGGAGTTGTCTTCTCTATGGGTCTTTATATGGGCTACAACAGGAGACCCGAAATAGACAAGGTCGCTAGCGTTGTAAACAAAACACCAACTTTTGAGACAACGGCTGATTTTAATGCCTTTTGGAAAGCCTGGAATGTCCTCAAAGAGAAGTCTATATATTCTGATAAAATAACAGACCAGGAACGTGTCTGGGGCGCTATAAAAGGCCTTGCCGGCTCTGCTGGCGACCCATATACCACTTTCTTTAGTCCAGAGGATAACAAGCTGTTTAAGGACGAAATAAAGGGGTCTTTTGGGGGTATAGGAGCTGAAATTGGTATGAAAGACAAGGTTTTGACAGTTATTGCTCCTATTAAGGGCACCCCTGCCTTTAAAGCTGGAATACAAAAAGGAGATAAAATTTTGAAAATAAATAAAGAGAGTACTACTGATATGTCTGTCGATCAGGCTATAAGTATTATCCGTGGAGAGAAAGGAACTCCTGTCACCTTAAATATTTTCAGAGCAGGAGAAAATGAAACGAGAGATATCACTATAGTGAGAGATACAATAGAGATTCCTACTATTGAAACAGAAACTTTACCAGAAGGAATTTTCGTTATTAAGTTTTATAGTTTCTCTGAGAATTCGGATAGATTATTTGCTGAAGCCTTACAAGAATTTGCCAAATCTGGAAGCCAAAAGTTAATTTTAGATTTGAGAGGAAATCCTGGTGGTTATCTAGAGGCTGCAGTGAATATTGGTTCTTGGTTTGTAGATGAAGGGAAAGTAATAGTCAGTGAAGATTTTGGGACAAGCAGAAAGCCTCAAATATATAGAAGTCATGGACCAAAATTGTTTGATGATAAGTTGCAATTTGTTGTTCTCGTAGATGGAGGTTCAGCTTCTGCTTCAGAAATTTTGGCAGGCGCCTTAAAGGAGCATGGTGTTGCTACTCTTGTTGGAGAGAAAACTTTTGGGAAAGGATCGGTTCAAGAACTTGTTGATATTACGCCTGAGACGTCACTTAAAGTTACAGTTGCTAAATGGCTTACTCCAAAAGGGACATCGATTTCTCAATCTGGACTTGAACCAAATATAAAAGTACCTTTCACGCTAAAAGATTTTGAAAATAAAAAAGATCCTCAAATGGATAAAGCTGTCGAAATATTAAAAGCCAAACAATAGTGGATATGAATCCCGTACGAAATAGCGGGATTGAGATTATAAAGTTAATAGTTCTTTCAGAAAAAATAATGAAAGAATTTCGTACGGGATGAAAATTATTTTAACAACTGATGTGCCAAAAGTAGGGAACAGATACGAATTGAAAGATTTAAAAGACGGCTATGCCAATGTTCTTATTGCAAAAGGTGTGGCCTTGCTTGCTACACCCAAGGCTATTGCTGACCTTAATGCCAAGAAAGCTGGAATGGAAAGAAAAAAAGAAGAGGAAATGAAAATGTTTGAATCCATAATCGCTTCTATAGATAACAAGAAAATTGAGATAAAAGTAAAAGCAAATGAAAAGGGTCACTTATTCAAGGCTGTTAACGCTCATGATGTAGCTAAAGCTATTATGGATATGGCAGGAGTAGAGATAGATCCTACCAATATCGTTATGGAACATATCAAAGAGATCGGCTCACACACTGTAGAAATCAAAAAGGGTAACAAAAAGGGTAAATGCGAAGTAGTAGTTGTTAAGGCTTAATTTAAAAAATCCTCATTGCTGAGGATTTTTTAAATTATTTTTCTATGATGTGGACTACTTTCTTAACAGAAGATGTGCGGTTGAAGTTAGTCTTTCTTTTAGTTCCGAACTTGACTGTACCAGGCTTCAAAGCAAAGAGAGTGTGGTCCTTACCCATTCCTACATTGTTTCCAGGAAGGATTTTAGTGCCTCTTTGGCGAATAATCACTGATCCTGCTTTTGCTATTTCTCCAGCATAAAGCTTCGTACCTAAATACTTTGGATTTGAATCTGTTAAGTTTTTGGCCGATCCGCCGGCCTTTCGATGTGCCATATGTTTAAGTTTATAGTTTTAAATTCATAGTCTTAGAGGTAAATGGCCTAAAATAACTATATAATCTAGTAAACTACCGTAAAATGATTTATAATTAAACTCATATGAGTATAAATGATTTTATGAATAAAATCAAGGGCCAAATCAATATTGATAGGACCAATATACTCCTTATCTTAATTTTGGTGCTTGTAGGGGCTAGTTCTTTTGGTTTAGGGAGATTAAGTGCCTTAGAAGGTTCCAAAAACGACTTATCTATATTAGACAACAAAAATGTGAAGTCTGTCAAAGAGGAGATAGGGAAGAGCTCTCTAGGAGAAAATACCCTAGAGAATAATGATGTTTTATCTAATCAAAAGATGTATGTCGCTTCAAAAAATGGTAAAATATATTACAGTTCATCATGCACTGGAGCTTCTAGAATTAAACCTGAAAATCAGATGTGGTTTAGTTCTAAGGAGGAGGCAGAGGATTCAGGGTATACGCTAGCTAAATCTTGTCAGTGAGATGAGTAAATAAATAATTGAGTAATTTTATTAACAAAATGAAAACAATAAATTCAATAATAATAGCTATAATCTTTCTAATAGCAATATTTGTGGTTAAGACAGACTATAAATCTTTGTATTCAAAATTCTTATCATCAACGATGAATAGTATTGATAATACTTCAACGATTGCTAAAAGCGAATATAAAGATAAGCTTAATGGAATGATGAATTCACTCGGTAATAAATCTACCAATGTTCAAACACCTGGAGCTTTAGTTGTGTCTGATAATCTTCTTACTAATAATGTAAGCAAAATAAATCTATCTAGTAAGAACATAATAGACATAACGAATAAATACAGAAAAGAAAATGGTAACCTTCCTCCACTAACAGAGAATACAAAATTAGATTTTTCTGCTGAAAAAAAATTACAAGATATGTTCGTGAAGGGATATTTTGAGCACGTATCTCCAGAGGGTGTAGGAGTAGGAGATTTAGGTAATCAAGTTGGGTATGAATATATAATCATCGGAGAGAATTTAGCCATGGGTAACTTCAAGGATGATCAAGCCCTAGTTGATGCTTGGATGAACAGTCCAGGTCACAGAGCAAATATTTTAAATAAGAGGTATACGGAGATTGGCGTCTCTGTGGGCAAAGGTAATTATAATGGCAAAACTATCTGGATGTCAGTTCAGCATTTTGCACTACCTAAGAGTGCTTGCCCAGCTATCAGTGATGTTCTAAAAGGAATGATTGATTTTGATCAGAAAAAGATAAAAGAGATGGAAGGTGACTTATCTTCTAGAAAGGCCAAAATAGAGAGTGGGCAGGTCTCGGAAGGGATGACGACAAATGGCCAAATCGATATCTATAATTCATTAGTGAAAGATTACAACAGCCTCATTTTAGACATAAAAGAAAAAATAAATACTTACAACGAACAAGTTCGTAATTTTAATAATTGTATTGAAGGAATTTAATATTACTAATTAAGTCTGGTCTAAGTAGCAGGGAGGGGGCTAAAAGCCCCTTTATTGGTAGGACTTATTTTATATGAGAATGTCGCACAATATATCTTTTACGACGTTAAGCCTGTCTAAAACAGGCTACGTCGTAAAAGATGACGGGATTGTGCGACATTTTAATAAATGTACGCACAATCCCTCTTTACGACACTAACATTGAATAAAATCCCACATAAATAAAAAACTGGAGTACGATGTGTCCCCCAGAATTTTATTATCATTATTATTTTTTATTTTTATCCTACAAAAGTTAAAGCGACGCCTTTCTTGCTTGCACGGCCGGTACGGCCGATTCTGTGGATATAAGTATCATAAGTTTGTGGTATTTCGTAGTTTATGACATGTGTGACCTCTGGTATATCAAGCCCCCTAGCTGCGACATCTGTCGCCACTAGTATATTGATCTCATTATTACGGAATTTAAGTAAAGTACGCTGGCGGTCATTGTGGCGTTTATCGCCGTGAATACTCCCCGCTCTGTATCCTCTTTTTATGAGTTCAACAGAAAGTTTTTCAACAGCATGTTTCATTTCAGAAAAAATTAAAACTTTTTTAAATTCATTTTCTTTATTGAGTAAATCACAAAGCACATCTATTTTGTTTGTACCACGATTAATTCTTACAACATCTTGCTCTACATTCTTTGAAGTGTCTCTTGTCTTGACCATAACTTTGACTGGATCTTTGGCAAAGCGTTCTATAAGCTTCTCTATTGGTTTTGGAAGAGTTGCAGAAAAGAAAAATCCTTGTCTTTCAGCTGAAGTTTTTTCTAGTAAGAATGTTATATCATTTATGAATCCCATATCAAGCATCCTGTCAGCTTCATCTAGTACAACAGAGCGAGTATTTGATAAATTGATTTCTCCACGCTTTACGAGGTCTAAAAGTCTACCTGGAGTTCCTATTACGATACTACAACCTCGCCTCAAACCTCTTATTTGAGCAGATATAGGTGCACCTCCAACACATACAACACCCCATATTTTCATACCTCTTGCTAGATCGCTCAACTCTTTATCTATTTGGATTGCGAGTTCTCTGGTAGGAGCTATTATGATGGCTGTTTCTTCCCTATTATTTATAATTTTATTTAATATAGGAATAAGGAAGGATGCAGTTTTACCTGTACCTGTATCTGCGATACCGAGAATATCTCTACCTTCTAAGGCATGAGGAATAGATTTATCTTGGATAGGACTTGGATAAATATAATTTTTGTTTGCGATAGCAAGTTTTAATTTTGCATCTATTTTGAAATCACTAAACGTGTGTGTCGGTAAATATATCTCTTCTTTTTCTATTACAGTAGATTTACTTATGAATCTAGACACATCTATTCTTTCATAAGTAGATTTTCTTTTGTTTTTATTCCTGTTCCCTCTATTTCTGTTGTTAAATGGAGATTTCCTTTTATTTCTTGCGTTATACATTATCTGATGATACTAACATTTATCCTCTATTCTGTCAAGATTACGATACAAAATCCTTTTAAAATAAGCCTAAAATAGCCACAAAACCCTACGGTTTTGTGGCTATTTTGTATATAGATTATAATGTTTTTACATCAGAATCTACACTATTTAAATCTGCATCAATACCAGAATCTACATTTATCTTGTTCAAATCCTCGTTTATTGAAGCGGCTGTGTCTTTTTGTTCTACAGGAGCTGGAGCTTCTGTCTCAGTTATTGGAGTTTGTATTTCCACTCCCTTATCAGTTTCGTCCTTTTGTGAATTTTTCCAAACGATAGTAAAGACGATGATTAACAATATAACTAGAATCCATATTATTGTTTTCTTCATATATTTTATTGATTAGTTGTAGTAGTTGTTGTGTCTTCGACTTTTGTTGTATCTACTGTAGTAGTAGGAGTTGTTGGGGTCGTTGTTGTTGCTGGAGTTTCATCGTCTATACCAGGAGTCTGAGCTAGTGTTGTGGCTGCGACCCTAGCGGCTTCATGTAAAGTTTTGACC
>JAKBMK010000017.1 GCA_021831595.1 bacterium | reverse complement strand
TAGACTAAATTACGAGCATCTCTAGCGGCAATATCTGCTTGTGCACAACCATTCACAATATCTGTTGTATTTTGTTTTCCTGTTCCAACTGCTGTACCTGTGGCTCCTGTTAACACTGTTCCATTACATCCCCATTGTTTACTGGTCCATTCTGTAGACACAGGAGCGGCTTCATATCCAGACATACCATTATTGGTAACATAAAAAACTATACCTCCCCCAGGACCAGTACCACGAAGAGTATAAGCAAAAATTGTAGACGGATTTCCAAAAATAAAAAATGCAGAGACAGCAAAAATAATTCCATTAAAAATATTTTTGGTTGAGATTATTTTTCTAATTCTGTTGTAAAAATTTGTTTTCACTTTTTTGTATTTATTTTTCTACTTATTCCCCCCCCCCTTTTTTTGACACCCATTACTTGTTTGCTATACTTTAAGCATAAACAAGAGAGACCCCTGATATGTTACGGCATATATAGGGGCTTTTTCATTTGAGTCGTAATTTTTTAATCTTTTTATCAAAATCGGAAATATAATTCTTGTCTTGGATTTTTCTGTATTTTTCATATTCACTCAAAGCTAAAGCTTCTGCTATCTCATGAGACACCTTACCAGAATTTGTCAGAATATCCTGCTCATTAAATTTCAAAAAGGCATTTAGTTTCTCTATCCAATTTTTCATAGTCATAGCCTTACCACGAGAAGCCTGCATTTCCGCATAATCAAGATACATATTGCCAATATTATTTAAATGAGCTAATTCATCTTTACTTAAATAATTTTTTGCAATTATTGTATCGCTTGGCATTATTTTGCCGTTTGGTGATTTCCTCCAAGAAGTTAACCCCATTTTTTCTTTTTTGCTATTTACTCTATTGACAACAATTTCAGCTGCTGTTTTACCTGTTATTGCAAAATGTAATTTATTCTGAACAGTGGCAAAAAAGTTCTTGGTTTCCATTGATACAGAAGAGTAATCTATTGACGTCGCATAGATATCGGTAATCTTTTGATGGATCATTCTTTCGCTCGTACGAATATCTTTTATCTCTTCATAAAGTTCATCAAAATATCTAGAACTAAAACGAGATCCATACTTCATTCTTTTACTATCTAATGCATAACCTTTATGGATATAACTTTTTAAAATTTCTGTAGCCCATTGCCGAAACTGTGATCCCCTCTCTCCACTTACACGATATCCAACTGCAATTATTGCTTCAAGAGAATAAAAAACTAATTTTCTCTTAATTTCTCTTTCTCCTTCTTTTTGAACTATCGAGAATTCCTCGTTAGTTGCTTTCTTGTTTATTTCATTTTCCTTGTAAATATTCTTTAGATGAAGTGAGACATTATCCACCGAGCAATCAAAAAGTTCTGCCATTCTCTTCTGTGTTAACCAAACATTTTCTTCTGCATATAGAACTTCAATGTTAACAGCCCCATCGGGTGATTCATAAAATGTAATCTTATTATCATTTAATATTTTCTTACTCATACTTCTACCATTATTATATCACAGTAAATATCTAAATAACATAGAAAAATAGGGTTAAAATGAAAATTTACAAAAATAAAATTTGTGCTGAAAAATTGTTTTTATTTTTTTATTCTCTTCCTCAATTTCCCAAAGAACTCTCCTTCGTCCACTTCGTTCCCCAAGGAAAGTCCTTTGGGAAATTCTCCAATTACTTCTTAATAAAAAAGGAGAAAACGTACAAATTCCTCCCCTCGCCAGTAATCTGGAGAGGGGTCGGGGGGTGAGGTGAATTATTTAAAAAAGAGAGCGTTCCCAAAAATATCTTTTAATTCCAAAATATAAAGGAGTTGGTTACACTTTGTAACCAACTCTTTTAATGCCTTTTCCCTCTACATTAGTTTGTTGTTGTAGTGGTAGTTGGTGTCGGAGTGGCAACAGGTGCGGATACTATAGTGGTCGGTGTGGAAACGATAATTGGAGCAGTTGGAGTTGCCGTCCCCCCTGATAAGGGGGCGGAGGCCGTAGGCGTTGGAGCCGAAGGTCCTGAGCCAACAGGCGAAGTAGAGGTTCTCGTAGGTGTTGAAGTCCCTGTACCAGTAGATGTTGTTGGTGGTGTCGTGGCAGAGTTATCCACAGTCAAAGTAGTAGAGGCTGGAGTTGGGGTTGGGGTTCCCCCTGATAAGGGGGCGGAGGGGGTTGCAGTAGTAGGCGCTGTTGTAGTTGTCGTGGTAGAAGTAGTAGGTGCTGTCGTCGTGGTTGTAGCAGCACTTGCTGTAAGAGATGAAGCTGCTACATTCCCTACTAGTGTACTTGCTGTATTAGTTGGTACAGGTGTTGTCGTACTATCTATCACCAATCCACTAATGACGCTTTCAAAAACTTTTGGATTTTTCACAGCGAGAGCAACCCAAGAGAAACGCAAATCAGTCGGAGTAATTTTATTTATAGCGATACTAAATCCTTTTTCATCTTTGTCGACAACGACTGACTTGATGTCATCACTGAAGAATGAAGCCGTATCAAAAGTGGTGACGCTTCCATCAGCATTTTTCTGTTTGTCGAATGTGATAGTCGTATTCACTACTGGTGTCGCGATGTATGGCTTGTCGAAAGTTATGTCGACTCTGTTGCTTCCTGCTTTGATGACAGCAAATCCGGCAGTATCAGAATTGAAGAGTGGAGGCACAGTGAACTCGACAGTGTCGTTAAACTTCACAGACTTTGCAAACTCAGAGCTCGCATTGAAGAATGTGAGTCCGTTGAAAGTCACCTGACTTGCGAACTCATGAGCAGAGTCACTTTCGTAGAAACCTTGCTCGACGAAAACCATTATGCCAAGCTTGCCTGACTCGGGCGTCCAAGATTCAAGAGCTTTACCGATGACGAATCCAGACTTGAGCGCACGCATACCTTTGCCTTCTTCTGTCGAAGTTGTGATGTAGTCCCCTACTTTTATCGGAGATGAATTTGCAGAAATTTTTACAGGAACACGACCATTAAGTGCAACCGGCATAGGATGATCCGCCTCCTTGATATTGTATCCTGTAGAAGAGAAGTCGTTCGTGTTTTCAGAGACGATACCGACAACGTTCTGCTGGTATGCAG
Source organism: bacterium (assembly GCA_021831595.1). Classification (GTDB taxonomy): domain Bacteria; phylum Patescibacteriota; class Minisyncoccia; order Phycocordibacterales; family UBA9973; genus UBA8515. Next base: position 38,644 of record JAKBMK010000017.1, on the reverse strand, counting down.
TATTTGATTTTACAAGTTTGGCAATATTGCCTTTGACTTTGGTCCAATCGATCGCGCCATCTTTCCCTATATCGTATGTCTCGACAATGTCTGTACCCATCGCTACTATATCACCGTATAGCACTCCACTATCGACTGGATACATTTCGGCGTAGTCAGCGACAGGTGCTCCACTACAGTCACGAAGTTCGTAAGCTACATTGGCCGTAGGAGCCGTAGCGTTGGCAAGGGAAGAACAGACAGCCGAAGTCGCAGCGGTAGAAGAGAGCCCGACACTAGGAACTCCAGCACTGGAAACTTTAAATACAGATGCCGCATTATTCTTCAAGTCTATGAAATTCCCAGTAAATGAACCACTGCCTTTGGCAAAGTCCATTATGAGTCCTGTGCCTGTAAAGGCAGAAGTATCATGATAGAAAGTGGCAAATGAAGTAGCGGAAGTGACAGTGCTAGAGTAGAGTCTCAAGACGTCACCTTGCGTTGTCCCGGTACTCTCACCATAAATAGCAGCAGGAATGGCTTGCCCACCAGCCAGTGCCGAAGTGATACCTTGCAATCCAAAGGTTGCGCCGGATGCGCGCAACCCCGTATTCGTCCCCGCTGTATTACTCCCCGCATTTGAAGTGATATCGAGCCCGCGAACTAAGTTTGCAAGTGAAGTATTGTCTATCGTTCTGACCATCTCTCCGACGGAAGTATTGGCATTCGTCGTAGGAGAATTCGTCACTACAAATCTATTCCCCACCTGCACATAGCCTGCCGTTCCTCCATTTGTAAATGTGTACCCTCCAAGTATTCCCGCAATAGCACTTGAAGACCCAGTATTTGCCGTCGAGCCATTGATATACAACTTTGAATCGGAAGTATCCGAAGTGGCATTAATCAAAACTTTACCGTTGCCTTTGAAAGTTACATTCCTCTGCATAGAAGCACTATTCCCATAACCAAAAGTAATATCATCACTTGAAGTATTACTAAACATTTGCAAGAGACCAGCTTGAATACCAAATCCATATCCAACACCGGAGCCAACATCATAAAGCCCAATTTTGTTACCTAATGAATTTCCAAAAGATAATGGGAAGCTTGGACCTGTAGTTCCTATTCCGACGTTACCACTTTGCAAAACTGTCATTGCGTCAGTAAAAGTAATAGCACTCCCTGCTACTCCAGATGGAGCTGTCTTAAACTTAAATCCTCCAGAAGTAAATTCTAAACGTGAAGCAGTATCTGCATTGTTATAAAGATAAGAACCAGTAGTTGCAGTATTTCTAAAGTTATAACCAACTCCATCATAGTCCCCTCCAGACTGACCAAGAGAGCCACTAATTCCAAAACTAATTCCACTCCCTAATCCTGTTCCCGCAACAACAAGTTTATAGTTTCCTGGATTTGTTGTTCCTATTCCGACGTTACCACCATTTGGATTTAAAGACAATGTATATTTTTGAGATAAATCATTTCTATCAGTACTTTGAATCCATTGATTGGAACTATTTAATCCAAAATCTAAAATTCCAGATGAAAGAGTGGAAGATAAACGCAAGGCTGCATTCGGTTGTGCTGTACCTGTAGTAGCAGGAACACCGACAGCCGTATTTCTTGACTCTAATGTAACCAATGGTCCCGTCGTCCCCACCCCGAGGTTGCCACCAACTGGATTTATTGCAATATTAGAATAAGCCGTTCCAAAATTTACACCTTCTATAAATCCAAAATTATTAGTAGTGTCGTATCCAAGCATTAATCTTTTATTTGCATTAGTTGCTCCACCTATATATAGTTGACCTGATTGTGATTGAGAATAAGTTGTATCTGCCGCGATGTGGAATTTTTGTAATGGATTTGTCGTCCCTATCCCCACATTCCCATTCCCTTTCACTACAAATCTATCCCCACCTGCAAGTGTATATGCGACGTTAGTATTCGCAGCCGTGATCGCAGCCGTGGTCATACTTGTATCACTTGCAATGGCTGAAATAGCTACTGTCTGCCCGCCTATCGTAATAGTATCCCCTACTTTGAATGTATTGGTAAATTGTGTTCCTGACCCTGTGACTGTTGTACCTCCGGCAAGGTTTGAAACTGTACCAGCACCTGCGGTGCCTTGAGATACTTGAAGATTAGAAATTGGAGAAGTTGTGCCGAGGCCGACATTACCGACTGTATTTATTGTTATACTTTTACTTGCGGAACCAAAATCAGAATCTCCCGAGTAAGTATTACTTATATATAAATTGGTATCGCTTGGTTTACTACCAATCATGGCACCAGCGACGCCACTCTGCCATAATTTTAAGGCGTTTTGAGTTCCATTATTTGTAAATAATAATAATTTTGAATATCCATATCCTGGATCACTATCACCAAAGATATTATTCCCTGTTCCTATTACAGACAATTTACCACTTGGTGTCGTCGTCCCTATCCCAACGTTGCCTCCTACTGGATTTAAAACAAGATTTCCTACCACTGAATTTCCTGTAGTGAATGCTTGAATTTGAGAATATGTATTACCAGTAGCTACACCTGTGCCCATATAAAAACCACTACCTGTTGTATTAGCAACAAAGTCACCATTCCGAATATATTGCAAAGCTAAACTACCACTCTGACTTTGTATTGTAAGTTGTCCTGATGGACTCGTTGTTCCGATCCCCACATTCGTCCCATTATCAAAAATTTGTGAATTACCTATCGTAGAACCCGTGCCAGTAAATTTCGAAACATAATTTAATGTGCCTGAAATACTAGATGAACTTGCAAACGAAGAAGCATGCAATCCATCGAGCAAGTCTGCATTCAAATTTGTATTGAGTGTTGTAGAAGTCACAGCGAGTGGTGCAGTACCTGTGGCAATTGTAGAAATGAATTGATTATCTGTTCTGATTGCCCCACCCACTACATCAAGCTTTGTGCCGGGAGCTGTGGTCCCAATGCCGACGGAACCATTCCCCTTCACTACAAATCTGTCTCCACCAGTTAGAGTATAGGCAGCATTTGTATTCGCCGCGGTGATTGTCGCAGTCGTCATACTTGTGTCAGATGCGATAGCAGAGATGGCAACTGTTTGTCCTCCTATTGTAATAGTGTCTCCGACTTTGAATGTATTGGTAAATTGTGTTCCTGACCCCGTCACCGTCGTCCCACCAGCGAGGTTTGAAACGGTACCTACACCTGTAGTTACCTGAGAGACTTGGAGGTTGGATGTGGGAGTTGCGGTTCCGACACCAAGATTACCAGAAGTATCTATTCTAATTTTTTCCGTTCCATTGATTTGGATAATAGTTGGGACATTGCTTCCACTTCCAAATCTTGCCAAGCCACCATTGGCATAGAATAATGCTTCTGTCGTTCCATCGGAAGAAGAGATAATCGGGGTTGTGCCTTGTACCGACAATAGGCGTCCGGGCGTCGTCGTTCCGATGCCGACATTTCCAGTGCTACCTTGAAATACAACTTTTCCACTTTGAAAATTTACATCACTTGTATTGGCTGTGTAGTTTAAATATAAGGCACCTGGTGAAGCAGCGAGGCCGCCATTTATTTCATTGTTTACCCAGATACCTTTTCCCCCATCTACTTGGAATCTACTTCCGACCTGGAATATCTGTGCTGGACTCGTCGTCCCGATTCCCACTTTGTGATTCACTGAATCAACAAAAAGAGAATTTGTATCTACTGTGAGATTATGAATTCCTAAATCTACATTTGTCGTTGCACCAGTGTAAGGAACATAGCCGGAAGTTAGATCGGAAGTCAAAGCGAAAGTTCCTGAATTGTCAGGAAGTGTCCAAGTGCGAGCGGCGGTGAGGTCGGCGTTGGTAATCGTGCCGTCGAAGCGAGCCGTGCCGACTGCGGCAGCGGTGATAGCGATGCGGTCATTCGTCGCAGTCGCATTGTCGACGGTGAGTCCACGAAGAGTCGATCCGCCAGTGACAGTGAGCCCAGTCAATGTACCAAGAGATGTGATGTTCGGCTGTGATGATCCAGCCACAGTCTCGGCGACGACAGCAGCAGGAACGGCACCAAGCTTTTTTCTTGGAGTCATTTCTCCATCCCAAGTAGGAGTCGCACCTGTGCCTCCGATATTCACCCCCAAGTAAAGCGTCTGATTGAAGTCCACACTAGCAAGAGAGCTGACTTCACCAAGAAGGACAGAGAAAAGTCCGCTTGAGACTGAGACTTGGCTAGCCCCTGTTCTAGTCTCTGTCCAGATGGCAGTTCCAGCACTACTTACTGTGTAGAGCTTGAACTCCATGTTGTAATTTCCATTTGCGACAGCAACGTTCGAAGCATCGGTGAGTTTACCCTGATAGTTGATCTGCTTGTTGAAGAGAGCTTCGGCAAAATAAAAACTTGAAAAAATATTTCCAAAAATAAAAACAAGGGTCACAAAAAATGCGATTAGCATTTTCTTTGATTGTCTTGTTTTTTTGATAGAGATTATTTTCATTTTTAAATTGTCTTTTGTATTTTGTATTCCTCCTCTCCTTTACAAGGAGAGGACCGAGGAGAGGTTCTTAATTGTATTTCCCTCTCTCCTTTGCAAGGAGAGAGTTGGAGAGAGGTTCTTAATTCACCTCACCCCGACCCTCCCCTTAGTAATGGGAGGGGGAATTAATCCTCACCCCCTCCCCATCCGATGCTACCCCTGAACGAATCTCATTCACTCTACTCTCTTTGTTTTTATTCATTGTCGACAATAGCAAGAATCCTACGACAAAAACTATCACCGTAGCAATAATAATATTCTTCCGGCGAGTAGGAGATAAAAATTCTTTCACAGCTAATTTTTCCGAGCGAACTTTTTTCTTGAAAATGTAATCCTTCACTGCTTCTTCGGTGGTAAACCAAGTTCTGCCTTTTTTAATTCCCTTCATCTCTCCTGTACGAATTAAGTAGCCCAAATAATCTTGAGTATACCCAGACATTTTGGCTGCTTGATTTAAAGAAATTATATTTTTTAATGAATCCATACAAATTTTTAATGATTTTTATTATAGCTATATTTACCAAGATATCTCGGATAGACGAGAATTATTTTTTATAAATATCGTCTGACCGATAATCCCAAAATACTCTATATATTATAACAAAATAATAGAGTTATTCAACAGAAATCCACATAGTTATCCACAGTTTTATTTATGCACCGACATATACACATAAACCCTTATAAAATAAGGGTTTATGTTCCTATTGAATTATTTTCCTTTTGTTTTAAAACCTGTTTTTGTACTTTTATTGTATCACCCTTCCGCCTTCGGCACCTTCCCTTCGCAGGGAAGGATTTTCTCCCCCTGCGAAGGGGGAGTGCCCGTAGGGCGAGGGGGTCTCTTCTTTTTTCTTCTTTCTTCTCCTTGAAAATATAAATATAATTATCATTAAGATAATCAGCAAAATTATCCACCAAAAGATACGAGCCCAAGATATTTTATTGATTAAACTTCTTTCAGTTATTTTAATATCTAATCCTGCATGGAAAATATTTTGCTCGACAGAGCCAAGGTATCTAAAGATATATAGCTCATAGTATCCACCTTTACTGAAAGATGGCAAGGTAACTTCCCTGCTTGATAACTCGGTATTAAATTTACCGAAAAAGTATCTACCGACTACAACCCTATCGCTATCCCTTACCTCTACCCACATCTCCTCCTTGTTTTCCTTACCAAATATTATTGATATTTTTGATAACAGGCTCCCGTCTATTTGCGTCGTCTCAGCAGAATTTAAATCCTTCTTGTTTTCATTCTGTGATATAAAATATTTTAAATCCTCCATTGGTGTTTGGGTGGCAATAGTTGTCGGTGGAACTTCCTCATATATTTTCACGATGCCATCGGATGGTGGATTGTGGATAATACTGATCGGATATCCCGATGAATAATTGTTGCTTTTATCTCTAGCAAAAATTGTGTAGAAATACTTTTCCCCAGCCACCACATTGGCGTCGCGCATATACTGGCCACTACCTTCATAGACTAATTTACCAATATAAGGGTCACTGCTGTATTTATTCCCTAGACGAACGATGCGCACATAGCTAAAGTCTTTATCTGTAGGATTTATCCAAGAGAGAACAATGCCGGAAACTGTCGTAGAAATTTTTGCGTTGGTGACATTGGCTGGAGCAGTTTTATCTTCGGGGGCTAGGGTCGTGAATATTTGATTATCTCTTACAGCTTTTACTCCTGTATAGCTTTCAGATTCAATAGTAAAATAATATAAAGTACTAGGATCTAATCCTGTGATTTCCGCACTATGGTCATACATAAAGTGCACATTCTTCAAAGTTCCTTTTTTGTAGTCTTCAGTAGTTCCCCATTTTATAATATAGATAGTAGGGAAAGCACTATTCCACTTTATGGTTGCTGTCGTAAGCCCTGGAGTAATTGTCAGATTTCTAAAAAAATCTTTTTCTCCCATCAGATATCCACCCGATCTAGTACCTCCGGTAGGAGTCGGGGCTGGTGGTGGGGGTGGTGGACAATCAGAAGGGCAAGAAAGAAAGTCCTCCCCTATCTGGCAGACGTTATCGTGATTACAAGTATTAACGTTTAGGTTTACATTTATACCATTGTTGCCTGTATAAGCGTAAGAGAAATTCACTAAAAGCAAATTAAAGAAAATAAAAAATATTAAATATATAAATCTTTTATTTCTCATAAAGTGACGGCTGTGACCACAAGGGTGACAGCATAATTACCAGAAGATTGTATATGATCGGCGCCATTCTCAGCTCGGACACGGGCAGTCACTACACCTCCCGAGGGAGCATTAGGCGAAGAACTCCCCGCCATAGCCTTGGGGGTCGTGGATAGACCATCCCAGCATTTATCTACTGTCTCTAGTGTCCCAGTATTGCAAACACTGCCATTATCTTTGAAGCGACTGATGACTTCGGTCCCCTCCGGAGAAAAACCAAAAGATGAGTTAGTGGAGAGATTTGTATAATTATAATCTGGGCTCGCCCCTGCTGGCACATAGTCGGCAAATGAATCAAAGGCCGACTTTAGAGCTGGGGTCGTCGTCGAAGCGATAGAAAGTGAATATCCAGCAACATTGTTCGTCGTAACTGTCCAAGAGATAGTGCCTTCACTTACCTGGTTTGAAAGTCCGCCGATGGAAGTTAAGGCCAAGTTAGACGGCGAAGAGAGGGACAAGTAGGCATCCTCTTGCATTTGTCTATAACCAGCCTTTATCTTGTAATTAGTACTTGCAGACTCTCCTGTCCCCGTTTCCCCGACTGTATCTCGCAGTTTGTATGAAGTACTCCCAGAAGTTTCTTCTCCTCCAGTATTGATACTATCGGATTGAATTTTGTATGTAGTACTACCCATAACAGCCGCCAGAGATAGATCGCTTGGATATAAAACAGAAAAAATAAGTACGAATGAACAAAAAACTGTATATTTACTTTTGTAAAAAAAGTTAATATTTTTCATTTTTATTTCTTTTTCTTTAATTCAAACCTAGTAAGAAGATAATAGGCTAAAGTCACAAATATTATTAACCCTATAAATACTGGTATGACAATCTTCCAAGGTAATACCCAGAAAGAAACTTGAGCATCTTGATATTCGTTACCATAACCTTTATAGAAAGAAAGATGGGCAGTATAGTGGCCAAACAGAAATGCATTACTGGACCAAAGAACCTCTTTGTACCGAGTAGAGTTTGGTAACACAAAGTATGCGTCCACAGGAATTTCTGCAATACCCATGCCTAAAAGATTTTTAACTGTGATCTTACCATAAGGAACCAAGTGGACATTACCAGTATTTTGATACGCTATTTCAAAACTCTCTGGCTTCTTTTCATAAAAAGATTTGGAAGGCCCTCCGATTTTAAAACCTTCAAGTCTGCCTTCCTCTTTTCCCTCTCCATTTATTTTCACTAAAAAAAGTGAACCAATGCGGGAAATGATTCGCGTCTTACCTTGAGTCTCACTGGAATTTTCATCCACCTGTTTGTCGGGCTCATTAGATACAATAAGTGCACCATAATACCCTCGAGGCTCTGCATCGAGAGGGACACTGACAGTGACCGGTATGGTAATACGTTCACCGAAATTGAGAGTGAACTCACTTATCTCAGGCTTTATAAAATTCTTGAGAGAGTAGGGGCTGGTATCATCCCCCATAAGTACAATAGGGGTAGAAATATCGTTGGTCCCTATGAGATCTTCAGTGCTTAATTTAAAACTGATCGGCTTGTTCACGCGATTAGTCACAATTATATTCTTTGTGACAGTTTCTCCTTTGTTTAAAAATATTTCTGTCTTGCCTGGCTCTACAACAAAATCGTTATTCTTATCTTGGTCCTTTAGTTGCAATTGTGTTTTCTCGAAAGCAAAAACACCTCCCGGTATCAAGGCGAAGAAAAATACAAAAATATATCCTATTATTTTATATAAATTTTTATTCATTTAGGATTAAGGGATTAAAGTGTCGTTGCTGTAGCTGTTATCGTAGCAGTATACACACCAGATGCTGCATAGATAGCATTTTGTTGCGCCGCAAAACATATATTGGTCGTAACACCAGTCGTAGGAGTAACTGTCGCTTTCTGGGCAATAATCTTATCGGTTGTTTTAAAACCAACATAGTTCTGAGTTCCAGAAGGGACACCGGCTGTCCCACAAGAAGCTGCTGCTCCCCATGTAGCAGTCGGAGTATCTGCTCCATAAGCTGAATATCCAAACTTTTTTGTTCCTGCCGCGACAGTCCAAACTTCTGGAGTTCCAGTGACTGCTTCTGTATAATCTGCAAAAGAATTTGTCCCACTTACAAGAGCGGGTGAAGCTGAAGCTTTTACGGCAAGAGTGTACCCGGCAGTATTATTTGTCTTCACTACCCAAGAGGAACTTCCGATCGAGCTATCCGCTGCAACACCAATATTGGGAGCCATGGTGGCATTAGCCCCGGCTGAAATTGTAATACCCGAGTCTACAGTAAGAGTGACTACGACATTGTTGGTCGCACTAACTGCCACTACTGGCTCAGCAAATAGATAAATCTGAAACATTATCACAAGCATCAAAACTATTGCAAAAACTTTTCTAAGAATTTTTTTATTCATAAATTTATTTGTAATTTTATTATCACAGATAGTAAAATTATAAGCAATAGTTATGTGTGGAGAAGTCTGTGGATAAGATGTGTGTAAATTATTTTCGTGATTCAATAATTGAGGTTGCCACACTATTAGGCACGATATCATAGCGGAGGAATTCCATTGTGAACCCTGCACGTCCTTCTGTCATAGAGCGAAGGCTCGTCATGTATCCGAACATTTCAGAAAGAGGCACGACAGCTTTGACGGCTTGATTCATACCACGTGCTTCCATACCTTCGATGATTCCACGTTTTGATGATAGTGATCCTGTGACATCTCCCATGAATTTATCTGGAGTTACAACTTCTACTTTCATCATTGGCTCTAGGATAACTGGTTTGGCAATTTTACATGCATCTTGAATCGCCATACTTGCGGCAATCTTGAAGGCCATTTCGTTCGAGTCTACTTCGTGGAATGATCCATCGTAAAGTTCAACAGAAACATTCTCAAGTTTGAATCCAGCCAAGACTCCACGGTCGAGCCCTTCTTTGAATCCTTTTTCACAAGCAGGAATGTATTCTTGTGGGATTGATCCTCCTTTAATAGTGTTGATGAATTCAAATCCTTTTTCTCTCTTCACATTCTTTGGCAAGTCATCTATATCAACATTTTGATCCATAGGCTTGATACGAATACGGACGTGACCATAGTTACCACGGCCTCCTGACTGCTTGATGTATTTACCTTCCATCTCAGCGGTACTTGTAATAGTTTCGCGATATGCTACTTGAGGCTTACCAACGTTGGTTTCGACGGAGAATTCGCGCTTCATACGGTCGACGATAATCTCAAGGTGAAGCTCCCCCATTCCAGCAATGATCGTCTCATTGGTCTCTGGATCTGTAGAAACTTTAAATGTAGGATCCTCTTGAGCAAGACGATTAAGCGCCATACCCATCTTCTCTTGGTCTGCTTTTGTCTTTGGTTCAACACGTAGCTGAATAACTGGTTCTGGGAAGATAATACGGTAAAGCTCGATTGGCTTTTCTTCATCACAAAGTGTATCTGATGTGATAGTGTCTTTAAGGCCGACAGCGGCGGCGATTTCTCCGGCATAAACTTTCTTCACTTCTTCACGGTCGTTGGCGTGCATACGAAGTATGCGTCCGATTCGCTCTTTGTTCCTAGTGCGAGGATTGTAAACATAACTTCCAGCCGCTAAAGTTCCTGAGTAAACACGGAAGAAAATAATTTGCCCGACGAATGGGTCGGTCGCAACTTTGAAAGCAAGAGCGGCAAATGGCTCACTGTCACTTGCGTGACGAACGTCTTTTTCTTCTGTATCAGGGTTGACTCCTTCAATAGCAGGAATATCTGTGGGTGAAGGAAGATAGTCCACAACAGCATCAAGTACAAGCTGGACTCCTTTATTCTTGAGAGCTGAGCCGGCAAAGACTGGGAAAATTTCATTGGCGATAACTCCTTTTCTCATCAACTTTTTCAAAGTATCAATGTCAGGAACTTTTCCTTCTAGATAATCATTCATTACGGCATCATCTTGCTCGACTATTTTTTCTATGAGTTCTGCATGATACTTTTCTGCATCAGCTTTCATGTTTTCAGGCAAAGAACTTAAGTCCTTTTCGATAACTTTGTTACCCATTTCTCCTTCAAAGTAGTAGGCCTTCATCTTTAGAAGATCCACAACTCCTTCATGGTGATCTTCAAGACCAATAGGAATTTGCATACGTACAGCTTTCTTTGTAAGACGATCAAGAATTGTGGAGTATGAGTGTTCGAAAGATGCACCTGTACGGTCAAGCTTGTTTATAAAACAAATACGAGGGACACTTGCTTCGTCAGCATAACGCCAGTTTGTCTCAGACTGAGGCTCCACTCCTGCCACTCCGTCGAATACAACAACTGCTCCGTCAAGCACGCGAAGTGAACGTTTTACTTCCACTGTGAAGTCGATGTGCCCTGGGGTGTCGATAATATTGAAACGATGCTTCTTTGATTTATCAGTGATAGCAGCATAAGTAGGTGTCCAGAAACAAGTAACAGCCGCAGAAGTAATAGTGATTCCACGCTCTCTTTCTTGCTCCATCCAGTCAGTGGTCGTCTCCCCGTCGTGAACTTCCCCTATTTTATGTGACACACCTGTATAAAAAAGCACGCGCTCTGTCGTCGTAGTTTTACCTGCGTCGATGTGAGCAATAATACCAATATTTCTTACTTTCTCTAGTGGATAATCTCTTTCCATATATATAAATTAATTGCTAAAAATAAAATTACCTGTTTTTAAACAGGTTCACCTCGCTTTCAAGCGGGTAGACACTGAAGTCTTTTGTCCCCCAAATATACAATATTTCCCCCTTTTTTGCAACTAAAACTATCCTTCAATATGTATAAATTATACCAATCATCTTTACCTCTCCAGCGCGATAGCGTTGAGGTGGTAAAAAATAAAAGGATGCTTTTAACATCCTTTTATAAAAATTTTCAGGCATTAAGCCTCTTCAGGTTCTGCCAAAGTTTCTATCCCCTGACCTTGGAAAATTGGATTATCAATAATGTCTCCAGAATTTTTTATTTTTACTTCAGATTTTACTGTAGTAAAACAAAAAAAGTTTTCTGGATAACAGTGAGGGCAATCAAGTTTTCCAAAATGGTTTACTCTCTTCGGTGTCCCGCAAGCTCCACAATCATTCTTTTCCATAAAATTTAAAATTATTAATTAAAATTTTTTATAATTAACTCATCTCAAGATAAACCTCAATCGCAAGTATGTTGAAGGTATTTTTGGAAATTATTGCAAAAAAGATATCATCTCCTCCTTTTGACAAATAATTTAAACTTTCTTTAGTTGCAATCAAGGATACTATACTTCCTTTAATAGAAGATGAAATTTCTTTCCCTAAAGAAAATATAATCCTAACCCCCTTGTTGTTTGGTTTTGTGGCAACATTTCCAAAAGGATTTTTCCTAAAAAACTCAAGGTCTTTTTTTGAAAGATGCGCAACTAAAGTGCTTTCCCCATGCGAAGAATTTATTTCCATAATATTTAAAATTAAATTAATATTTCAAGTTATTTACCTTAAAATTACTCTTATTTGGGTTTTGTCAAGAAAAATCATTTTACCTCTCTGACGCGATAGCGTTGAGTTGGTAAAGTTTATTTTGTTGTAGTAAATCCTTTTTCAAGTTTAAAAGTTTTTATTGAATCCTTAAGACCAATACTTTTTAAATACTCTGTAAATTCTTTCGGCAATGGAGAAGGCCCTACCCAGACACTTCTTTGTATCATAATATAATTAAAATTTATCAGTTCTCTTCTTAGCCAATCTCTATGTGCCTTTTTGTCTTCTGGTACATCATATAATAGAAGTAAGTCCTTAGGGTCTTTGTTTGTTTTATTCGCTTCAAACTTTTTGAAAACCATTTTTTCTTTTCGAGACAAATATTCCTCCCCTTTATATGTAATAAAATATGTTCCATTAATTTCTTTTATGTATCCACTATTTTTTAGAATCGAGCATCTATTTGCAAGTGTCTGATATTTATAATATTTAAAATCTGGCAACCTCAAAAATCCTAAACGAACTCCCGCATGTCTAATAGCAGGCTTATTTTTAATCTCAAGTAAATATTCTAAAATTAACCTCTCGGCACTCATAATCATATTATATCACCTTTACCTCTCCAGCGCGATAGCGTTGAGCTAGTAAAAAATAAATATTTATAAAATATAGGAAAACTCCCCTTGCGGGGAGTTTTAGGGTTGTTTATATTTTATACTACCAAGCGAAGTGGGCAAATGCTTTGTTACTTTCTGCCATTTTGTGTGTATCGTCGCGCTTCTTGATAGCAGAGCCTTCGTTCTTTGAAGCAAGAATAAGTTCTTCAGCAAGCTTTTCGTGAATAGGAGCTCCTTTTTTACTGCGGGCTGCATCGATAATCCAGCGCATTGCTAAGGCAAGACGTCTCTCAGGGCGAACTTCACGAGGGACTTGGTAGTTGGCACCACCGATACGACGTGAACGAACTTCCACAGTAGGACCTGCATTCTTTAATGCTGTATCGAAAACTTCAAGTGGATTTGGGTTACCAGTCTTCTCTTTTATTATTTCAAAAGCTTTGTAGACTGACTTGCGAGCTGTTTCCTTCTTGCCATTAAGCATTATGTTGTTGATAAACTTGCCTAACTTTTGAGAGTTATACATTATATCTGGAGCTACTATATTTCTGTTTTTTATTTTTCTACGCATTTTTTTAATTTTTAATTCGTAATTATTAATTCGTAATTACTTTTTAACTGCTGTCTTAGGTGTCTTTGTACCATAGAGACTTCTGGATTGGCGACGCTTCTCTACTCCGGTAGTATCGAGACGTCCACGGACAATGTGGTAACGTACTCCGATCAAGTCCTTCACACGTCCTCCACGAATCATAACTACAGAGTGTTCTTGTAAATTGTGCCCTTCTCCTGGAATATAAGCGGTCACTTCCATACCGTTTGTAAGACGGACGCGAGCAATCTTTCTGAGAGCTGAGTTCGGCTTCTTTGGTGTAGTTGTTGAAACTTTTGTACAGACTCCACGTTTAAATGGTGCTGGGTAATAAACAGGCTTGTTCTTAATTGAGTTAAAACCGCGTGCGAGTGCTACAGCTTTAGACTTTCTCTTTATTGACTTACGGTTCTTGCGAACTAATTGGTTGATTGTAGGCATATTATTGAAAAATAGTCTGAAGCAGACTAGTTCAAACACTTTACTATAAAGCCATTAAAAAAGCAAGGGGTGGAGAAGGGGCCGGGGCTTTCGCCCCGGCCCCTTTCTTAAATCTCAAACTTCTCACCAATATATCCATTCTTGACTTCTATTGGTTCTGAAGTATGAACTAACGTATAACTTTGATCATTATTTTTACTCTCTATTTTAGTGTAATATTTACCATTAGGAACCAGACAGTAGTACTTTCCCGTTTTGTCGGTAACCTTATGGATCACTTCATTATCACTTCCTGCATAAAATACACGCATAATAGCAAAAGATAATGGATTATTAGTTTCTTTACTATTTATATAACCATAGGCTCTAGGCTTTAAAACTGTTCTCTTCAACACAAGTAAAATCAAATAAACTACTAGAATTAGAATATTATAAAATACAGGTGAAGCAATAACCGCGATAACGGTAATAATAAATCCTAAAATAAATAAAATATTTGATACGCGAGCAATCCAAAGATCTCGTTTGTTGAAGAACCTCATTATATTTTTATCTCTCTTTGCAAATTCATTCCAGTCAAACTTGAGTGGGTCCATAGGTATATTCCGAGAGATAACTCCGCCTTCTTCTACATTGATAACTTCATTAAAATATAATTCAGAATATAATTCATCTTTTGATTTACCAGCTAATCCTGTTGAGGGGAAACTATAGTTAGTCTTCTTGGCTATCATTCTATACTGACCAGCAGGCACTAGAAATCCATATCTTCCATCAAGGTCTGTAATAGAAGAAGCGACTTCATTACCATTTAAATCTTGCAATATGACATAAGCTGGATCAAGAGGCTGCTTGGTAATACTATCATATACTGTCCCCCATGGACGATTACGTTTCTTTATCCCGAGAGCCGCAAGAAGCAAACTCCATAATCTAAATGGTATTAAGAATAATTCTCCAAAAGAAAGTGGGTTAGCAAAGAGAACAGTTGTTGCACTTACCGCTACTCCAGAGATAGCTCCTGTAGTCGTAATAACTTTTGAAGTTGCGTTCCCTTCTGGTGTTTCGATAATCCTTTTAATTTCTTTTTCGGCTTTTTTACCAACTTCAACGGTATTTTTAAAACTTTCTTTAACATCTGTAAATATTTGCTCCGCTGTGACTTGTGTTACGGCAAATCTAGTAGTAGTTGAAGCACCAGGAGCAGAATATGTTGGTATAGGAATTTTAGGTGCTATAGTAGGAGGGCTTGTCGGTTCTACTGCAGGAGGAGGTAGGGTCGGCTCTGTAGTAGGCTCTTTCGGTTGAATTACCGGTTCTGGAGTAGGAGGAGGAACTGGTTCCACTGGTGGTTCTGGGTAGACTATAGGAGGGGTAACGGGTGGTACGACAGGAGGAGCCACTGGAGGAGCTGGGGGTTTTGTAACAGTTCCAGTCCCTGTGTGTATAGGAGTAGGAGTAGGAGAAGGAGAAGAAGTACGAGCACTAAGTGGACGCCAGTCAGTCTGCACACAAGCGTTCGCTACATTACAGTCAAATCTAATCCAACCATAATTCTCGGACCATGCCCACCCTGCAAATTGTCCTGTACTATTGATAGTGACTCCCCCTTGGGTAGGTTTAAAATTAATCCAACCAGCGACATCTCCCCAAGCATATCCAGAAACAACACCGCTACTGTTATTAATGACACCACCAAAACCACCACCAGGGTTAAACCTTATCCAGCCCATCGTTTCCGACCAAGCATCTCCTGTGATAGCAGTATCTGTGATATGGATAGCATTACCAAGTGTTGTCTTAAAATTTATCTTTGTAGTGATTGAACAATTATCATTTCTACAAAGAAGAGCGTTAAAATATGTATTACTAATAGTACCGTCAGTCTCGGAGGCGGAAACTATAAAGCTACTAACTACTAAAGTCAGAATGAGAATATATTTAAAAAAATTATTCAATAATACCATTTGATTTATAAATTACGGAGTCAGTTCTTTTTTTACTAAACTTCCTTGCGCTGCTAATATATCACTAACAGCTTTATCTATTTCACTTTGTGTATTTTTATCTGTCATAAGATTGGATGCTACAACAGTCTGATAGACTTTCCAACTTTCGTTCGTATAAGCTGTAGCTACTACTTTATTTAATACTTCTTTATATGCTGACAAATCCACTGGTACTGCACCTACGGTAGTAGCCGGTGTTGTTGTTGATAGTGGTGGCAGTGGTGTTGTTGGTATTGATGGTGTTGATGGTGTTATGGGAGTTATTGTTTTTTCTTTTGGAACCAACACCTTTATCGTATCATTTAATGCTGTTATCTTGAGCATTTTCTCTGTGTCATTTGTTTCAGCCAAGGCAACAGCAAGCTCCTTAGCTTTTACAAATAATCCCCAGCTAGCCACGGTATAATCCCCTTCTTTTAGTGCTTCTATATCTGATTTTACTTTTTCTAACTGTTGATCGGCAGTTAATGCGGGAGAGTTAACTTGTGGTATGTTTAAATTATTCTGATTATTTGGAGACCCTCCTGCTTTTGCTAAAAGCTCATCGAGTTGTACTTTCGAGAGACAGGTTTTAGAACCAGTGTCATCTGATACACAGAGATTCTTAGTATCAACCTCTCTCACAAATATTCTCTCCAATCCATTTCCAATGTCCGCTAAGAAATTTTTAATTAAACTTCCTAGAGTAATTGGCTTGGTAGTATCTAAAGATTGTAAATCTTTTATCTGTAAATTCATTTCTTGTATTCCCTTCGCAAGGTAAGGAGTAATACTGGCATAGCTTATGGATTTGAGACCAGTTTTAGGATCTGTGGATACCAAGTCAGGAAAAATTTGCTCCATTTCTTGAGCTATAAAACCAATATGTTTAGGATCTCCATCATTTTCATTATTCCTCCAATTATATTGAACAGGAGTTAGGTAACTAATTTTTTCTAGAGTGGACTTCCCTGTTAAATCGGGAACTGTCTGTAGAGCAAATTCTTTGTTATCTTCTAGTGTTGTGATATTCTTCTTTAAATTTATATCCGAAGAACAGGAAAGTGAAGTCGTAAGAGGACTGATATCACAATATCCTGTACTACTAGTAAAACGAGCCACTTTGCCGACAACACTTGCCCCTCCGACATACAAGACATTGCCAGTACCGATAGTCGTAGTATTACTACCATTACCAACAGTACTTGCTCCTATAACTATTTCATTAGTATCACTTGCAGATAAAGCTCTAGTGTCATAACCTAAATAAACTGAATTACTTGAAGCCTGGTTTGCAACTGGAGTGCTTGAATAATAGCGACCAGCTCTCCAGCCAACTGCTGTATTATTACTTGTTGTAAGATTTTCAAATAAAGCTTCAACTCCTAGAGAAGTATTATATCCCCCGGAAGTGTTAGAATTTAGAGAATTTGAACCGAGAGCTACGTTGTTTCCACCTGTAGTATTACTATAAAGAGCTTGCCACCCTACAGCTGTACTATTAAAACCAGAAGAATTACTAAACAAAGACTGACTACCAAGAACAGAGTTATAATTACCTGTATTATTTGTAGAAATGGTAGATCCTTTAAGGGCTTCATATCCAACAGCGACATTATAACTATCAAATGCTGTGGTTGAATTATTCGCATAAAACATTGCATTATAGCCAACTGCTGTAATCCTCGACCCAGCATTGTTGTATTCGAGAGCTTGATAACCCAAAGACACATTATAAGATCCTATTGTGTTAAATGATAATGAAGACCACCCTCCAGCGAAGTTAGAAGCACCTGTTGTATTAGAACCTAAAGAGCTTCTACCTATCGAGGTATTCCCAGAACCAGTAGTGTTATTATTGAGAGATTGATATCCAACTCCTGTATTGTCTGTTCCTGTCGTGTTTAAACGTAATGAATCAGACCCAACAGCCGTATTTAAAGATCCAGAAGTGTTGGAGAGGAGAGAATTACTACCAAGCGAAGAGTTTAGAGAACCTGATGTAATTGCAGCTAGAGAATCAAATCCAACCGCTGTATTGTAGTTCACCGTATTGGAGACAACTCCTCCTTTACCTGCTTCATAACCCAAGAATGTATTCCATTTAGCGCCTGCGACTAGATTAAGTCCTGCGCTTGTTCCACCTAAAGTATTAAAGTCCGCAGTACTTGAAAGCCCCGTACCTGCTGTATACTGAGGTATATTCAAAGTAGAACCGACCAGTGTCGCCGCTCCACTTGAGCCAGTAGTGGTGAGAGTAAGAGATCCCGCACTCTGTTGATCAAGCTGATATCTAGTTCCTCCATTTGTAGCAGTAAAATATAAGTGAGCACCATCAAATTCTACAGCACCGGCTTCAGTTGTCCCAAGGTTTGTACCAGCAGTAAATTTAAGTGGCGCAGTGCCGGCTGTAGCAGAACCAGCTTTTATATTTAAATATGCTGTAGGCGATGTTGTTCCAATACCTAAGTTCCCACTTGAGTTTATATTTATTCTGTTTTGGCCAGAGGTGACAAAACGAATATCATCGACAGCAGCTATTTCAAGAGGCATGTAAGAATTAATAGAATTGTAACCAACATTACCATAACCTTGAAAATCTTTTGCAATATTACCAACAGTTGTTATTTCCATTCCATTGAGACCACCAGCGTTCATATATATATACCTGCAATAGATTCAATCCCTGTATTAGTATTTGATAATTTAATATTCTCGGACCCAGTATTATCATTAAGTTCAAAATTTGCAATAAAACTATTATTTATGGAGGAGTGTAAATCTAATTTATAAATAGGTGTAGATGTACCAATCCCCACATTTCCTGCACTGTAATAAGTATCAGATCCTGAAGTAAGCCAAGGTGAGGAGCCTGTGATGGTATTCCAAGACAAGTTACCTGTACCATCGGTCGTAAGAAACTTTCCTGAATTCCCTGTTTGGTCTGGGATAGCAGAACCAGAACTAACCGTGCACCCTGCTGTGCCCGGTGCACAGTTTGGATCAAGAGTTTGTCCGGGAGTGAAAACAGCAAAAGTACTCACATAAGCTGTGAAAAGAACAACGAAAAAGAATAGCGAGAGAATTTTCGGCCAATGATTCCTCCAAAATTGTGATTTAATAAATTTCATTTTTGGCTTAAAACAATACACCAGCTTTACTGAAAATAAGAGAGTCAACTGCTCTCTTATTTTATCATAATAAATACCAAATTAAAAGATATTTTATTCTTTTACATTAAATTTATTCCTGTTATAAAATGAAAGACTATATATATTAGTGGAGAAACTTTTGCCCAGAGGAAAAGAATGAAGAATAGGAGCAAAATCATACCCCATCTTTCTAAGAAATTTTCTATATATCTAAATCTTGCAGGCAAGTATGAGAATAATATTTTTGATCCATCAAGTGGTGGGATTGGAATTAAATTAAATATTACAAGAACTAGATTGAGTACTACTATTATGCTAGTGATCTGATAGAAAGGAGCAGCAACAGATGGACTTATGAGAAATGGTGCAAATCTGATGAGTAAACCAAAAATAATTACGATTATGAAATTTGCTAGAACCCCAGCGATAGCTACCAAGAATGTCCCCTTCTTTATATCTCTTAAGTTATTAGGATTATAAGGTACAG
The DNA here is from genome assembly GCA_021831595.1 of bacterium. Lineage (GTDB taxonomy): Bacteria > Patescibacteriota > Minisyncoccia > Phycocordibacterales > UBA9973 > UBA8515. The sequence goes on along the minus strand of JAKBMK010000017.1, from coordinate 19,221 downwards.
GCTTGGCCCAACCAATAACAAAACCAGCATTCATCAAAACTAGCATCAATGGCAAAAGAACAGAACCAAATAAGTCCAAGTGCTTGAGTGGATTTAATGTAAGTCGTCCGCTCAATCTGGCAGTATTATCGCCAAGAAGATATGCTGTGTACCCATGAGCGAACTCATGAATGACTATAGACATTATAAGTACTACTATATAGAATATTCCATCGACTGATCCCATTTATTTTAATAAAAATGCTTTTTATATATGAGTATTTGCATTTCTACAAGCTATATGATAGCATGGAACTCACATATGGCAAAAGTATGCGATATAACAAAAAAGGGCTCAATTATGGGGGGTGGATACTCGAACGTTGTTCGTGCTACCAAATTCAACCCTACCGGTATGGTCCGCAAGTACCCAAACCTTCAAAAGAAGCGTGTATACGTTCCTGAGCTTAAAAAGTACTTCCCTCTCACCCTTTCTACTAAAGCTATCAAGACTATTAACAAGCACGGAGCCTACGCAGTATTAAAGAAAGCTGGAATCATCAAATAAAAATCTCGACATCGTCGAGATTTTTATTTTTGTTTACTCAAATTAATCTACATAAAATAGCTCTCTTCAAAAACCACACAATAATTTTCTGCTGAAAATTTTGCTCGCACTCGGCCCGTCGGCCTGCGTGAGGCTTTTTTCAGAGACTATTTTATTTCGATTAATTTATACCCATCACTTTCAAAAACTATATTCCCTAAGTCTGCCGTACTTAAAAATGGAATATGGAGAGATGAAAGTCTGTCGAGTAATTCTTTATGTGGGTGTCCATATTTGTTCCCTTTGTCTACGGAAATAATTGCAACCTCAGGATGAACTTTCTTAAGCCACAGAATACTCGACGAAGTTCGAGACCCATGATGCCCAAGCTTTAAAACATTTGAATGGAGAGTATTGTCATTTTCATTCCATTCTATCAGGTTCTCTGTATACAAACTTGCATCTCCTGTCAGCATAAAAGATTCACCTCCATACACAAGCTTCCCTACTATCGAACCCTCGTTGCTTTCTAAAGTATTCACATCTCTATCTGGAAACAAAATATCAAAATAAATATTTCGCTTATCATCTAGCACAATATGCATGCCTCGTCTCGCAATTATTTTATTTATTTTTTTCTTTGCAACTTTTTCTTCTAGACTAGAATAAATTTTTGAATCTGATTTAAAACCATTCTCGAGAATATTCCCAACTTTATAATTATCAAGAAGAACAGGAAATCCACCTATATGATCCAAATCAGGGTGCGTCGCTACGATCATATCTATCGATCTGTCAGCGAAAGGCATGACCTTTGAAAGTCGCGAGAGAACTGTCGCATCAGGACCACCATCAACGAGCATCTGTCTACCATTTGGAGCTTCTATATATATTGAATCCCCTTGCCCAACATCTAGAAATGCAACTTTTAAATATTTATTATCCTTATGATTTAAAACTAAAAACCAGACACTGAGAGTGAAAATAGCAAGAATAATAATGAGTAAATATGGTATGTATTTTCTAATTCTATTTATCATAGCTATATAGCAAGCACATGCTATACTTTATATATTAACATTATCCCGTATGAAATCGCGAACGCGAATAAGTATGGGTTTGGAAATTATTTATTAGTTTAATTTAAAAGTAGGATTGTTAATTATATTTATATATAAGTTCGCGTCCTATTTCATACGGGATGGAAACATTTAAAGTAAAAGAATTTAATATAGGTGAACTTAAGGGTATAAGTAGTAAAACTATAGAAGAGCATTTGAAACTTTATAAAGGATATGTGAACAATGCAAATGTAATCTTTAATAAATTACAAGAATTAAAAAGTGATCCAGAGAAAAATGCATATATATTAGCTGAAACACAAAGAAGACTTGGCTTTGAATTCGGTGGTATGCGCAATCATGAGTACTACTTCTCTTCCCTTTCTCTAGGAAGTAAAGAAATAAATAAAGAAGGGGAATTATATAAAAAGATAATTGAAGATTGGGGTTCGTTTGAAACGTTCCTTGAGCATTTCAAATTCGTCGCTATGACTCGTGGTATCGGATGGTCAATGCTTTATTTCGACAAGCATAGTAATAAGTTGATAATCTCTTGGCTAGATGAACAACACATCGGACACCTAGCAGGAGCGTCTATCGTGCTTGCTCTCGATATGTGGGAGCACTCATACTATCTCGACTATGTTCCAGCAGAAAAGAAAAAATATATTGAAGCATTTTTTGCAAATCTAAATTGGGAGGTAATAGAAGAAAATTTTAATTCAATATTTTAAAAAATCTTCACAAATAGCTCTCTTCAAAAACCACACAATAAAACTCTGCTGAGTTTTTTGCTCGCACTCGGCCCGTCGGCCTGCGTGAGGCTTTTTTCAGAGACTATTTTGTTACGATTTTTTAAATACCCAGTATGATAAAAATCCGTAAATTAAAATTGTTAGAACGAGTGGAAAAGATTGTATGGAAACACTAGCGAATGAGAGTGATCCAAAGAAATGAATAACCGAGAGCATATACAAAAGCAAAAGATATGTGACATATCCAGAGAGAATAGAAAGTGGTAACCATATAAATCCAAAAATTCCTGTTATAAATATAAGAAGCATAACGATCGGGATGATAAGTAGTATCAAGAAATTTGCTGGCAATGAGACGAGAGACAACACGCCAGTTAGATACAACAATATAGGTAAAACTGAAATGGTAGCAGCGACAGTTGAAGCCACCATTTCTCTGATTCCATAGCGAAGAGGTAGAAATCTAAACCAATTTATAACTTTCGGCGTCACAAATAAAACTCCCCCAGTAGCGACAAATGATAATTGGAAAGACATATCAGAGAGAACTCTTCCATCATAAGCAATCATTAAAAGCCCTGCGACAACTAAAGCTCTTCCCGCTACATACTTTCTATCTGTCATACGACCCAAAAGCATAATGGAGGCCATTATCCCCGCTCTGATCGCCGTCGCCGAAGCTCCCGTCATAATGATGAACATTAGAATAACTATCGCTCCTAGTATTATAGAGATGGTTGTAGAAAATATTAAACCAAAAACTTTCATCACATTATTGGCGACGATAGAAACGTTGTATCCAGATAAAGCAATGATGTGGATAGTTCCGGTATCTATAAAATTCTGCTGTGTATCCTCATCAAAACCTCCTCTAACTCCTAGAATAAGACCGTTTGCCAAGTCGCTCTCTGGCATAGGGATAACTTTATTTATATTTTGGATAAAAGCATTGCGAAGTTTATAAAGTAAATTTTTTATTTTGCTACCATTACCACTAAAAACAATCTCAATGTCAGCACTTTTGATCAAGTAGTATATGTCTTTATTTTTCAGGTATCTTTTGTAATTAAATTCTTTACCTGTATTAGTTGTAAAATTCTCTGGCACTTCAAGTATGCCTTTGACTTTTACTTTGTCACCATAATTTACTTCTTCTCCCCTTCCCACAAATACTAAGATATTTGTTTCTTGATTATCTAATTTTATATTCAAATGCTTATTCTTTAATCTTATGTCTGGATCTTCATTCACAACACCTGTGAATTCTACACTCTTCCCTACTGCATTACTATAGTCCGGTGCTTTCGGTATAAAAAAGAAAAATCGCACTAATGCAATGATAATTAATGCGATTATTAAACTAATTTCTTTTTTAGACATAAGATATATCTCATTTAAAGCTAGCAGACATTAAAATTTTACTCGCTTATCCCTCTCCGCTCCACTTCGTTCCGCTCCGGCGCGCCCACACCTACTCGTAAAATTTCAATATCTGCTAGCTTTCTTTACACAGAGCCGCGCTACGAGTAGCTATCTCATCGGCTTTGTCATTGTAAACATGACCAGAGTGACCTTTCACTTTTTGCCAGACAAGTTGTCCTTTGAAAATTCTGACTAGAGCAATTAATTCCTGCCACAATTCTTGATTCATCACTGGTTTTTTATTTGCAGTTCTCCAACCATTCCTCTCCCAACCATGTATCCAGGTCGTCACTCCGCCTAGCACGTAAGCTGAATCAGCATGAATAGTTACATGATCATCTTTGTGTTTCTTGTTTATATATTTCAAGGCCTCAATCGCAGCCTGGATCTCCATACGATTATTAGTTGTATCTTTGTCATAACCCCCAAGCTCTTCGACTATTTTATCGTTCATAACAATAACAGTTCCCCACCCACCAGGACCAGGATTCCCCAGAGAACTTCCGTCTGTATATATTTCTATTTTTTTATTCATACAATATCTATTATTCTTAATCTTAATTCTGTCTTACCACCAAAAATACTTTTCTCAAATGTTGCAACCAAATTTATTCTTTCTCCTACATTTATTTTTCCACCATAACTCTCTTTGGTTTTAAAGAAAGCGATAGCTTTGACTATTTTACCTTTACTAGAAAGAAAACTCAATTCTAAATGATTTTTCTCTTTACCAAATTCTTTTACTCCATAGATAGAGATATCTTTAAAAAGAAAAGTCGGTTTTGGGTTACCTGCTCCATACGGGGCAAGCTTTTCTATAACACTGTAATTCGCACTCGTGACATCGTCTATCTCTATTGTTGCTTCAGCTCCTTCCTCATGAGCAATTTCTTCTACTTCTCTGTCTCCTCCGTAAACCTGCAAGATTCTATCTTCCAAGAAGTGAATTTCCTTGTGATCGACAGAGAATCCTCCCGCTCCAGCATGCCCACCAAAACCTGTAAGACTATTTTCTGGCAAACTATTCATAAGTTCTACAAGGTTTATGCCACCATAAGAACGACAAGAACCTTTGAGTTCATCACTTCCGTCAGATCCCCAGACGAACACAGGCCTCTTGTATTCCTCAACAATTTTTGAAGCGATAATTCCCAAGACTCCTATTCTCCAAGAAGGATTGCCTATGACTATAACTTTCTTGTCCTCTCGGTGGCTTAGAACTTTCTTAACTTCCTTCATCATATGAGCCACAATTATTTTTCTTTCCTCGTTTATTTTCGACAGATTATCTGCTGCAGCTTTTGCTGAAACGGGATCAGTTGCTGAAAGCATTTCGAAGGCCATCATCGGATCGGCCATACGAGAAGCTGCATTTATTCTTGGAGCTAAAGTAAAAGTCACATCTTCTTCAGAAAGTTTTGTGATGTCGACTCCAGCTTTTTTGAAAATTTCTACCAAGCCTGGCCTCTTGCCTTTTTGTAAAACCTTGAGTCCATAATAAGCCAACACTCGATTCTCATTTATAAGTGGAACTTGATCAGAAAGAGTAGCAACCCCCGCCATATCAAGCAACCATTTCTCGGAGCCTTTATTTATCTTCCAATATTCTCCATATTTTGCAATTAAAGCTTGTACTAATTTAAAAGCAATTCCTGCCCCACAAAGCATTTTGTCTGGATAAGAACATCCTTCTTGTTTTGGGTTTAGAATAGCATAAGCCTTAGGTAGCCCTTGTTCACTTGGTATATGGTGGTCCGTAATAATAACATCTATCCCCGCAGCTTGAGCTGCTACTGTCTCTTCGAGTGCCGTAATCCCCAGGTCGAAAGTTATAAGGAGATCCACTTCTTGTTCTATGAAATTCTCTATTGCCTCCATATGAAGACCATAACCTTCATCATGTCTATCTGGAATATAAATAGAAAAATTCTCATAACCAATTTTATTAAAAAAGTCATGCATTATAACCGATGCTGGTATACCATCGCAATCGTAATCGCTATATATAAGAATTTTTTCTTTAACTTCCACTGCTTCAAAAATTCTCACAACCGCACGCTCCATATCTTTCATAAGAAATGGATCATAAAGCCCCTTCTCATATGAAGGATTGAGGAATTTCTCCCTATCTTCTGTTTTAATTCCCCTATTCTTAAGCAGAAGATCTAGGAGTTCAATTTCATTCGGCATACAAATTATAATAATTTTATTTCAAAGCCTTGATTCCAGGTAGAGTACCTTTCGCAAGAAAATCAAGTGTTGCACCTCCGCCAGTAGAGACAAAACCAATCTTATCTCCTAATTTCAATTTTGTAATAAGCGAGACGGTATCCCCTCCACCCACAATACTCATAGCTTTGCTTTTGGAAATAAGTTTAAGAATACTTTCTGTTGATCCTCCAAAGCCAGTCTCGTATTTCCCAAGTGGGCCATTCCAGAGAATAAAACCTGCTTTTTCTATTAAGCCACCAAGAAGAGCGACTGAGTCCTTCCCAATATCTAAAATATTTTCATCTACCATTACTTCGTTTGGTTTTATGTTTCTACGAGTATTACCCTTCACTGCTACTACATCAATTGGTAGAACCAAATTCTTGCTTTTCAAAAATGGTTTAATTCCTGTACTGTTCTCTCCCACCAAAGAAGTACCAACTTCATAACCTTTACCTCTGAAGAAATCATTGGCAATCGCTCCACCAATAAAAACATGATCTGCATCACGAAGAAACTTTTTAACTAAAGGTATCTTTGTCTCAAATTTTGCTCCACCCAAAATAAATAAAAACGGATGCTTGGGGTCAAAAGCTTTTGATAAGTGGCTGACTTCATCAAACATTTGAAGCCCCGCATAGCTAGGCAGATGTTTTGTAATTCCTACAACAGTAGCGTGGACCCTGTGTGAGACAGAGAAAGCATCGTTTACATATATATCGCCGAAGCGAGATAATCCCCTTGCAAATGAAGGTGAATTGGTCTTCTCTCCCGGCTCGCGACGAATGTTCTCGAGAAGCACAACATCCCCACCCTTTAAATTATTCAAAATCTTTTTTGTCTCATCAGAGAATAAAGCGCTTTCTACAAAATGAAGATTGGGTACAAATTTCTTGAGTCGCACTGATACTGTCTTCAAACTTTTGGATCCATCGTCTCCTATATGAGCAAGGAGTATAACTATCGCTCCCTTCTTTTTCAAATATTCTATAGTCGGAATGGCTGCTTTAATACGAAAGTCATCAACAATCTTATCGTCCACAATAGGAACATTAAAATCCACTCTGACTAATACACGTTTCCCTTTCAAGTTCTCTATATCTTTGATCGATTTCATATTTTAATTCTTAATTTTTTCGAAAATTATGTCGCGCAACCGACAACTAAAGCGCGACAGATAAATTAATAATCTGACTAAACTTCTTCACATTGAGACTATCTCTACCTACAAGTAATCCATCAGCTTCACCTTCTTTCAAGAAAGATAGGGCATTGAGTGGATTAACAGACCCTCCATAAATTATTCTTATATCATTGGCAGTCTTCATATCATAGAGATCAGCAACAACTTTCTTTATAAAAATTTTCATTTCCATAAATTCAACCGGGGTTGCCTCTCTCAGAGCATTACTACCTATCGCCCATACCGGTTCATAAGCTATCACGACATTCTTCATCTGAGCTTTTGCTACTCCCTCTAAACCAAAATGCAATTGCTCTTTTATAAAAGATAGATAGAAGCCATTTACATCTCTCTTCTTCTCACCAACACAAAAAATGGGATTGATTTTGGCTTGAAGAGAAGATAAGATCTTTTTATTTATATTTTGGTTTGTCTCACCAAGATCCCTCCTCTCAGAATGTCCAACAATAACAAACTCCGTTCCAAAATTCTTAAGCATTGAAGCTGAGACTTCTCCTGTATAAGAACCTTCTTTCTCAAAAAATACATCTTGAGATCCTAGATGAAGAATTTTATTCTTAATTTTGTCTTTTATAAAAAGGAATGGGAAAGGAGGACAAATGACGACATCTACCCTTTTCTTATTTTTTAAAAAACTAGCAATTTTACTAAAAACAATTTCCGCATCCTTTTTGGTTTGCGGATTCATCTTCCAATTAGCAATTATAAGCTTATTTAAGTCCTTCATTCCTTCATTATATCATAAAAATAGTCTATTTGTGGCATTCTATTCGGTTTCATTCCAGCTATTCACATTCCAAGTACCCGACGGGCCACTTACAAAGTTAGCATTTGCAAGTCCTTCTTCATAAGTAATTACTGCATTATTATTAAGGTGAATATAATACCCTGTTAGAGATATAGCTGTACCATTATTATTTACATTAATAGTCCCGTTTGCGGCATATAGGGCGACAGCTCCAGCATTATTACTTAAATTAATAGCTGAAGTTGACGAAGATGTAGTCAGAGCCATCATATAGCTACCAGTGGCTCCTGAACCTTGAAAAGTACTATTATTATTTATACTAATTGTACCATCTACAATGATAACTCCCTCTGAAGTTCCATAATTTGAATTAAGTTTTAACGTACTACCATTATCAATAAGGAGATTCCCTTGAACCCAGATTGTGCCATCCATAGTCAGGGTCCTATTATTATTTAAGGTTAAATTCCCTGTTATTTTTTTAGGACCGAGATTAATATTAGAAGGCACAGTATAATCCCCTGTTATAGTACCTCCTGCCGCTGCTGCATCTTTCCAGTCTAAAATATTCTGCTCTGAGATTGGCATAGGAAGCTGGACGGGATCTACTCTACTTGTGTCGCAAGTTTTGTTATTATTACTACCTGTTTGGCAATAATTTGTCCCTCTTATTGTTGCATTTGTAACGGTGTGAGCATAAGTATTTCCTATAGATCCTGTTCCAACCGTCACACCAGTGATAGAACCAGTCACCCCACCAAGATAAACACTGAAAAAAGAGTCAAGATTTGCAGGACTTGTGTTATTCCAAACACCAACCGATGTACCTATCTTGCTGACTCCATTCGCATAACCATTATTATTTGCTCCAACCTTATAATATTTAGTATTTGAAGTCCCTGAATCCAAAACAAACCAATATGTGGTCCCAGAAGAAAGTTGTATGTGGCTGGTAAGAGGTACATCTACCCACCCATAGTTTGTTGAAATCAGACTGTTGTCTATCGTCGCAGACGTTAAGACGGTTGTACTTGGTTTGCCACTAGAATCGGTCATTATTTTTAAGATTAAACTTGTAGGCGAACCAATTTTTTTAATTTTTAACTGAATTTTATTCAAAACACCAGTTTCACTAACTTGAAAACTTTGCGAATAATCTTGTCTAGAATTATCATCACCAAAAATTATGTCATACTCTGGGTCTCCTATACCATTGGTTTGATTTGATGTGAGAGCTGGTGAATTTGCCGAAGTTGCACTACCTGTTATTATTCCTGAGCCAGAGATTGTTCCATTGGAGTAAACACTGCCAACAATTTCTGAACCATTATCCATAATGAAACCTCCAGAACCAACCTGAACACCATAACTGAAAGCAGCGCCAACTCCAGTTCCTAATACTACATTTACCTTTCTTTGAATACCCCCAGTATTAGCCAAGGAAGATAGTTGTCTCTTGTTCCCAGGAAGCGTTTCAACAGTTGTTGTTGTTTCTGAGCCACCAAGAACTAAAGTTTCTTCTGTGCTTGTCTGTTTACCATTTCTCATTCTATACAAAACATCTTCTACCCCTGACTCAGCCAAGAAGTAGGTTTGTTTTGACTTGAAGTTATCCGCTACAATTTTAAATTCTCTCACTGTTGGTGTCACTATTCCAGATAAAATAGCAAGGCTAATAAGAACAAAGAATACTATAAGTATCATCATCGCAGCCCCACCATTTGTTTTAATTTTATTTTTATAATATTTCATTTGTACTTTTAAAAGTTAAAATCTGAATATAGTTTTAATACCCACCTCTTAAAATAATAGTGTTATAAAAATTCTCTGTTTTTTCTGTTTTATTCCTAGTATCATTTATATTCATTTTTATTTTTACCCCCTCGCTCTTTGTTGTAAAAAATGTTGTGAATACAATCGAATTTAATTTTATATTGGGAGCCAATAAGTTCCCAACTAAGGCCCCGTTCCTATATAGGTTTAAAGCATTGTCTTCTTTGGCAAATTTAACAGAAACAGGATTTGAAGAACTATCCTTGCTATTCATTTGCAAAATCTCATTTGTTGTATTAACAATATCAATACTATCTGCTTGCCTTATTTCTCTAGAAATCTTTTCCATTGCTATACTTCCCGAATCAAACAAACTATGATTCGATCGTATTACAGAAAAAGAAGATAAGATAATTATAAAGGAATTAATAACTAAAACAGAGATTGTAGTAAAAATAGCTAGATATATTATTATTTCTATGACGGAGAATCCTTTATTTGTTTTTCTGTTCTTGTTTTTCATTAATTAAAAATATTACTTATATAAAAAGATAAATTTTTAGATTTAAAACCAGAGGTTGAAGTCCAAGAAACTGTAACTGTTATCTTTTTTGTTCCTGTGTCTACTGTTCCACCAGAAGCCACGATGTCATCATTTGCATCTCTCTCAACTGACGAAACAACAATACTTCTACTAAAAACCCCATCGACAGGATATGTAGGTTCATACCCTAAAAGACTTGTGCTGTTAGTATCTAACTTCCAGTTCTTTGTGTTTGTATTAAAATATAAATAGTAATTTGTGTTTAAATTTAGATTCGACACATCGGTCCAGTTATTGTCGCGAATGGACTTAACTGCTTCAGCTCCTTCCTCCATTAAAGTATTAGCTTGAGACATTAAAAGAGCTTCACGAGATAAACTCAAACCCTTCTGCGCAGTAGACATAAGAGCAAACATAGAGACAGTTATAATCGCGCAAGCAATCAGAACTTCAATGAGAGTGAAACCTGAATTTTTATTTTTATTTTTCTTCATTTTAATTTGAGCTAATTATTCCAGTCTTATTTATTGTTATAGTTTTTTGTTTAGATGTATTTGATTTTAATTGTACTACAATTGTACCACCAAGAGTCTCTCCCGTTAAACGTTCAAAAACAACATCACTTCCCCCTCCTACATTAATTCCTCCGACTGTTGGTATTTCAACAGCTTGATCAAAAACAGTTACTTCATTTGTCCCAATGCCTTGTGAGTAAGTAGGCCCAACAAAAAGAGTTACTCTGCCGGATTCAAAATGTACTCCATAATTTGTGGAATTTAGAGAAGAAAGAGTGTTCTGTTTGGCTTTGTTCAAGATAGACATAATATCAACTGTTGTACTTTTCAAAACTTGCTGACTTCTAAAAGAAGATAGACTCATAAGAGCAAGACTTGAAATAACAATAATGATACTTATCGCCATTAAAATCTCTATTAAAGTTAAACCAGTATTTTTAGACATAAATTATTTTATATTATCCATAACCGAGTACATTGGCTTCAGCATTGCAATAGCAAAGAACCCAACGAATACTCCTATAAAAATCATAAGGATTGGTTCGATAATTGTTGAGAGGTTTTGGGTCTTATTGTCCACCTCGTTTTCATAAAAATTAGCAATATCTGTAAGCATTGAAGAGAGCTTACCTGTTTCTTCTCCAACTTCCACCATTTCCCCTACCATCACAGGATAGAGGTGCACATTCTCTTTAAATGAAATTGAGAGAGCAATACCTTTCTCAATAGAACCGATAGCTTTATGAATCAATTCTTTATAGTGAACATTTTGTAAAACTTCCTCAGTGATAGCAAGAGCCTTAGAAACATCCACACCAGAAGAAAGTAGTGAAGATAGGGTTCGAGCAGTTCTAGCAGTATTCATCTCTTGTATTAAGGTGCCAACCATTGGAATCTTCAATATGAATGAGTCGAAATACCTTTGAGTGAATTTCAATCTAGCGAACATAAAACCCCCACCTATTATCATTCCAACAACTAGGGTAAATAATAAATAGTGTTGTGTTAAAAAGTTAGAAATAAATATAATAATCTGTGTTGGAAGTGGTAGAGCGACACCAATATCGGCAAATGTGGCAGTAAGGGTTGGAACTACAAATATCATCATCAAAACTCCAATTATAAATATCGCCCCCACGATAATGCTTGGATATATCATTGCTCCTTTAATTTTTCTGTTTAAATCATATGTCTTTTTAAGTGTGACACCTATTTCCTTTAAGGTATTTGGTAAGTTACCAGACTCTTCTCCAGACTTAACCATCGAGACAAAAACCCCAGAGAAAACTTTTGGGAACTTACTCATCCCTGATGATAATGTTCCACCCTTGTTCACATCATCTATCAAACTTTTTAGAATGTTGTTGAAGGTTATATTGCTTGTCTGTTTTTCTAGCACGGACATAGCACGGGTTAAAGAAAGTCCTGCAGATAGCATACCACTTAGATTATTTGTAAACATTATTTTTTCTGAAAGAGAAACTCCGCCCAAAAAATCAAAACTTAAAAAATTTTTGTTTTCCTTTTCTGAAAATTCTTTAATTGAGAGTGGAATACCACCCCTTTCTCTTATCTCTTTAGCCAAAGCAAAAGTGTCAGTAGCTTCTCCCACCCCCTCAACAGTCTTACCTTCCTTATTTTGTTCTTTGTATTTAAATTTCATTTAGTTTTATTTTTACTCTGAAACAACACGAAGGACTTCTTCGGTGGAAGTGACACCAGAAGCAACCAAGAAAATACCGTCTTCAAGCATTGTCATCATTCCCTCTTTTTTAGCTGTCTGTTCTATCTCATCAGTGGAAGCATTTTTCAAAATCATTTCTTTAATAGTTGTAGAAACTTCTAAAACTTCATGAATACCGACACGTCCTTTATAACCATCAGGAAAATCTTTACTTGGTTTAGGTTTATAGAAAGGTATCTCTTCCCAAGTTGCATTTTCAGGAACAATTTTTTCTTTTTTGAGAGCATCAAGAACGACATCTAGATTCACCGCCTTCCTCAAAGCAGAAAGCTCGGCTGAACTTAGAAGATATTTTTCTTTTTCTTCGGAAAGTTTACGAACTAATCTTTGGGCAATAACTGTTTTAACAGTGGAAACAATTAGGAATGGCTCAACTCCCATATCTATCATACGAGGAATAGCTCCAGCAGCCGAATTCGTGTGAATAGTCGATAGCACCAAGTGCCCAGTCAAAGATGCATTCACCGCTAGACTTGCTGTCTCCCCATCACGAATCTCCCCCACCATTATTATGTCAGGGTCCTGACGGAGAAGAGTCCTCAATCCATTGGCAAAAGTAAGACCTATCTCTGCTTTTGTTTGTGTCTGATTTATCCTAGCCATTTGATATTCGATAGGATCTTCCACAGTAGAAATATTCACGTCTGGTGTATTTAAAATATCTAGCATTGTATACAAAGTTGTTGTTTTACCAGAACCAGTAGGGCCAGCAGTCAAAAGCATCCCGGTTCTCTTCTTCATTCCTCGATGAATTCTCTCAAGAGCTTCTCCGTGGAAACCAAGTCCTTCAAGTGAAAATCCTTTAGAGTTTTCTCTCAAAATTCTTATAACAGTTTTCTCTCCAAAATAAGTAGGAAGAGTTGAGACACGGAAAGAAACGCCCCCCTGATCGTTCACGATTTTAAAACGACCATCTTGAGGTAGACGTTTTTCATCAAGTTTTAAATTTGAAAGCACTTTTATACGGGCAACAATTCCGGGAGCAGTATCCTTGGGTAGAACCATCGCGTCATGAAGTATTCCATCAATACGATATCTGACAACAAGAGAATCTTCACAGGGCTCAATGTGTACATCAGAAGCTCCTTGAGATATAGCATGAGAGATAAGAGTATCGACGATCTTAACAATGGGCAAATCTTCAGCCAACTCTTTCTCTGTTTTTCCTTCATTATCATTTTTATCACCCAAGAAAGAATTATCCGCAATTGTTTTTAGGGTATTGCTCTCTTTTTTAATTATATCTTCAAAGTCAGCTTGCAAACTTTTCTTATACAAAGCCAAGGCCTCTTTAATAGAATCAGAAGAAGTCATACGGGGAAGAATTCTGAGACCAACTTTCTTTTTTATAAAATCAATAACTGGTAGATTATCTACATCCAGCATCGCCACTTCGAGACCAGCTTCTGACTTCTTGTAAGCAATTATATTACTATTGCGAGCGATGGGTTCTGGAATAAGATTCAATACATCTGAAGGTATATGCTCACCTTTCAGACTGACAAAAGGAATGCCGAGAGATACGGCCTGCATGCTATTCCAGTCTTTTTCTGTTAACTTACCCTCACTGACTAAAATAGAACCAAGAGATTCCTTCGTCTCTTTAGATTTCTTCAAAGCCATTGCTACATCCGTTTTACTTATAAGCCCTGAAGCATTTAAAAGTTTTACAATAGCACTTTCATCTATACGCATAAGTCTATTGTACCATATCTATTGCATCCTAGAAATATATTTATAATTCATCAAGATTATGATAATGAATAAGGAGAGAGTTAATGCCATTGTTGGCATTGTTATATAACCAAATTCATATATATAACGAGTAGCGCAAGAGACTTGCGTGGCAGATGAAGACGAAATGGCACAGCCCAAGCTTGAACTCCCCCCATTCTCTATATATATATGATACAAAGATACAAGTGAACCAAAGATGGCAAAGACAATGCTAAAGTCAATAATTGATCTGTCTCTTTTGTATAATTCCATACTAAAGAGAATTAACTGAGGATATAGAAAAATCCTCTGAATCCAACAAAGCTCACAAGGAGGAAATCCTACTACATTTGAATAAAAGAGAGAAAGCAAAAATGCCCCCAAGGCAGCTAAAAAGCCTAAAATAAAAGTGTATTTCTTGAAAAAAAGCAAAAAATTATTTCTATTACTTCTAAAAAATAATAAATTTATAAACAAAAGAACAATAGCAATTTGTAGAAAAATTGTTCCTACAGATAAAATCTTATTTATTATTTCTACATATGCTGGCATATTATTGGGGAAGAGAACATTTTGTCTTGGCAGCTAGATCGGCAAGCTCCATTTTACCTGTCTGCTTCGATCCATCTTTAAATATCCAAGTCGGATACTCTTCAATCTTTTGATCAATACAAATCTGCGTTTGCTTATTATCTGGAGTCGAGCACTCCACATAAGGGAGAAACTTGGCAGCAGATCCAAACTCCTTCTTTTGTTCTTGGCAATGAGGACACCAAAAAGCTCCGTAAAATGTGGCGCCGGAAGATTTTAAGCACTGAGTGAACCCATCAAGATTAGATGGCTTAAGGCTATCCTTATTTAAAAAGACTCCCAGCCCTCCTACCAACAAAACAACAATAACAATAAATATTACAAAAAATTTAGTTTTCATACTTAATAGTATACTCTGTCGTGCAATTTTAGTAAAATTTTACTGTGGAGCATATTTAGAGTGACAGCTTATCTAAAAGCCAAGAGAATGAGTGTCTGGTATTCCTTATAAATGAACCAACTTTATGAAAAAAGCCATTATTCTCCTTTTGGGTCTCTCCTTGTGTCGTCGACACAATACTACTTTGGATTAAATTAAGTCTTTCTTTTTTATTTTCTATCTTTTTGTTTTTATAACTTGAAATTATTTCTTTCTTATTATTAGTTACAGTAGATACTACTGGGGTAGAAAGGACAACTTCTGGCTTGGGGAATTTAGCTAACATTTCACCCCAATTTTTATGCAAAATAGCTGGGACAGCGTATGCTGTCTCCCAAATACGAGAATCAATATTCGCATCTGGATCACCCACTCCTCCGTCTAGTCCTTGCTTGAGAGCTAAATATTTCTCCGCCTTTAAAATTTGTTCATTAGAATACAAAGATTGTAAAACCCAAGCCGTAGAAGAAGGATTCTCAAAACCTCCATCAGTTTTTTGATTTGAAATTATATAACTTTCACTTTTTGCTATTGAATCACTGACTCCCGCCACATTCTCAAAACCTTTCACAGCCTCAATATAGGCAGCGGTCATATCTATACTTCCCCACGAGCCATCTGGCTTTTGTTGAGAAATTAAATATTTTATATCTTTACTTATCATTTCATCGTTTATTGTGTAGCCGGCATTTTTAAGAACAATTAGAGCAAAAATATCATCGTTGTATAAATCTTTATCGCCAAATTGTGTCCCATCAAAACTAGCAAGAATCTTTTTTATATGATTAATCTTTACGTCAGTAGAAGGATTGACTCCTAAAGACATAAGCGCCATCGCTCGCCTCTCGTCGTCAGTCACGAGGGAAGTATCTATATCATTCTCTTTCAGGTAGCTGATCATTTTGTCTTTAGCTTTTTGATCTGAAGATAATGATAAAGCCATCGATACCCAGTCAGTATACAAAGGAGATCCATATGAACCATCAGGCTTCTGATTGGCAACCAAAAAGCTGAAGGCTTTATCTAAAGAAAAAGTTTTAGGTAAAAATATTGGCTGAGGATTGATATAACCCCCAGAAGAGTGATGAGGAGGAGCTGAAATTTCTATACTTAAATTATTGGAAGAAACACGTAGGGCTTTGCTACCGATAACGCTAAATCCGCCCGAAGTTTCAAGTATAATAGAGCAAGTCCCATCTGCGGTTGTAGTGCATGATTGAGTCCCTAATGTAATTTTAGTACCTGCAGATTTTGTCCAAACCATATTATAGTTAGCATCGAAAGTGCTTTCTTCTTCGGCAGTGAATGTTATCGCTTCTCCTACCATTCCAGAAGTTTTCGGAGCAGAAATACGAAGTGGATAAGAATTATAAGTGAGAAGAAGCTCTTCGCCATTTGAAAGAATGTGTTGATTGAGAGCCACATTACCATACACTAGGTTGTTAAACCATCCCCAAGATTTTGAAAAATCAGAAGTGGTAGTATAGCCTCCCAGTTGATCCAGCCAGCCACTTGGAGCGGACTTCCACGTCCAAGTATTTGATAATCCAGACTGTTCTACTGCACACTTGCCACTCACAGTGATAGGAGCATCTACTGCCGGTGATTCAGGACAAGATGTGACAGTAATAGCTTTATTAAATAACACCGTATCTCCTGAGTAAACCTTTAAGTTTATATTCACAGGCAGTGGAGCATCAACAGCTTTCGCAAAATTAAAACCAAATAAGACAAAACTTAAACTTAGTAAAACAACAAACTTTTTAATTATTTTATTTTTCATATTTCCAAGAGATTATATCTCCATTCTTAATCTTATAATTTGAAACACCAACATTGGCCCTTACCCCATTCACATAATAAATCCAGTACCCTCCCCTTCCTCCTTTTATCTCATTTATCTCTGTAATAAAAATTCCCAACCCTGTATATTTCTCATATTTAAAATCAAAAATGTCGGGGGGTGAACTATCTCTCTGTATTTTATCCATTACTTCAAATACCGATGAGTCATTGTTGATTTTTGTTTCGTATTTTTTATCTTGCACTGTCAGGAAAACTTTTATCCCCTCCTCAGACAGTGCCTTAGGCACTGTCTGACTCGTATTCCATCCTCCCCTGCGAAGGGGTGAGTCTGGGATAAGGGACCCAGACGCAAGACCTTGAGAATCTTGCACTCGAAATGCGAAAGGTGTACTGCTCCTGTAAGGAGGTGCCCAGAGGGCGGAGGGGTAAATACTAAAAAAAATTATAATTAAAGATATAATTAAGCCAACTATTAAAATAATTTTATTTTTTTTATCCATAAATACAAAATTAAAACCCTTGCGCAAGCAAGAGTTTTAATAAAAATATAAATAAATATATTCTCCTGCTCGGGATTATCAATATGTGAAGACCGGACTTGTTCCTAACGCTTTAGCATTGGACTTTACCGTTGCGGCACAGTGGAGGGATTAAACCTCACTTCCAAACATATTAATTAGATTTTTAAAATACAACTAACTAACTAAAACTATTTTCTCATTGCTGGTAATTTTTACTTCTGGTGCAACAAGCCACTTTTCAATTACTGGTGATAACACTATAGCAAAAGATACATTCCCTAGCAAATGAAGAATTGTGAAGGGAATCTGCCCAACTAAAGACACCATAAATGATTGATGAAAGAATAGTGGCCCGATAGTGAGCCCGGTAACGGCATCATAAATAATAGTTGCAACGACAGCATAAGAAGCATAGTTTTTCCAACCTGAATGATTCTTAAAGTAAGATTGTGCTCCTAATCCTACAAAACCATAAGCAAGGGCGGTGATAAGAGTCCAAATACCAAATCCTGATGTTATAGAATCAAATAAAACAATACTTAAAAAGCCAAAGATAAATACCATGACCTTACCGTAGGTTTTACTAAGAGGCATCAAGGTTGCCATTACAGGCTCTACGTTTGGAGCTCTAAAAGGTATCAACCTAAAGACCATTACAGAAATAAATGCAATTGTATATTTAATCCAATTTTTCATATTAATCTAGACTATATCACAAACACCAGAAACGCAAGCAAGCTCTCTCTTCACTTCTGTCTCATCTCTCATTTCGTAAGTTACTATCTTTGAGAAATCAAAGTCGGGCATCTTTTTTATAAGTTCTTTATAGGTCTTTTCGTCTATTGCTTCATAAGGAGCAAGTTGATAGACATGATTGCTGCGTGGAAGGAATGAAAGTCCTCCTACTATATCCCAGTTCTGATAAAGCCAGTGAGCTACTTGTATCCATTCATTCTCTCCCACTGAAATAGTGACTGATGGATTGTGTTCTGTATAATTTACTTTAACAATCTTCCAATGTTCGAGCTGTTCAATAGCAGAAACATCATCTTTACAAATCGCATCTTGTGGTGCCTTCATTGGGAATTCAAGAACAAAAGTATTCGCATCGTCATGAGTTTGACCAACTTCTGGATGATAAGGAACTCCTTGATCCTTCATCATTTTAAAGAGTGAATCAGTTGCAGAAATACGAACACGACGAATGTAGTAAGGGGCATGACGAGGATGCATACCAGACGAACAATCAACCGTCTGAGAAACAGTTCCTGATGGCTTTACCGCGGTAATACAAGTAGATTCACTTATTCCAAATCTTTTAGCGTATATCTTGTTCACACGGATAGCCTCAAGTTTTAATTTTTTGAGCATCTCCGGATCACGTGAAAGTTTTGAATCCCATTGGCCTGTGACTGACACACCGAGAAGTCTCTCTGCGTCACAATTCTCCTTCCATTCTTTGGATAGATAACCGAACTTAGTAAGTGTTGATTGGTATGTTCCTAATATTGTAGCAATGCGAATCTTTCTCATTAGATCTGCTTCAGTATCTTCGGCACGAGCAACAACTTCGGATAGATTACAAAATTGTCTTGAGCGCAAAATTATTTCTCCACAAGGATTTGTTCCCATTTCTCCAATAAAGTTTGCAGACTTCTCAAGTCTTCTCTTTGGCAGTGTTTTATAGAGAGATTCGCGATTAAAA
>JAKBMK010000026.1 GCA_021831595.1 bacterium | reverse complement strand
GACCCACTTTTCACCACTTTAGAGCATAATACAGTGTCAAACACACCTATGGACTATCCACATGTATCAAAATTGCTGCATGATCTAAAGGAAAGAACCGATTTTCCGAAGAGACTGTATCCGCATCTTTTCAGGCATTCTCGCGCAACGCATTACGCGAATTTCCTTACCGAATCGCAGGCAAAAGTCTTCTTTGGATGGACAGGAGCAAGCGCTATGATGGCCAGATACGTGCATTTGGGCGGAAGAGACATAGATAACGCAGTATTTAGGGCGAATGGCATTGAGCTAGACCCTAATGGGGAATCGCTAAGGCCAAAACCAAGCGTAAAAACATGCGAAAAATGCAGAGAAATCAATGAAATTACCGCAAAATACTGTCTTAGATGCGGTACAGACCTTGAAAAATCAATGGTCAAAGAGGTTCTTGACGTCGGAATTGCCCAGAAAGAAACAGATATGCTAAAGAAAGCAGTAAAGCTATTGATGGACAAAGCAGACCCGAAAACCAGAGATGAGGTTCTGGGAATTGTAAAATTTTACAATGAGAAACTAGATTAGATTTCTGGCCTAAAAAATGGGTTGTAAATTTTTACAGTTTTGCGCTCCTTAATCTCGAAGCTATTTTACAGGTTTCCTGTATAAATCTTGTAAAATCTAGCTAGCTTTTCTACGACGTTATTTTACAGTAATCTAATTTTACATCAGGTATTAAATACTTGTTTTGTCGACGATATATTGCATGTGAGAATACGGCAGCATATCACGACGAATTAATGAGATTTATTGAACCATCACTGCAGACGACATACACAATAGAAAACATAGGTAACAACTCAAATAGCATTAACAACTTACTATTAGGCGACGACCTAAAAGGCCCGCCAGTAGTAGAATTAGGCCGTATAACTTACAAAAGTTCAGGG
This sequence comes from bacterium, assembly GCA_021831595.1. Classification (GTDB taxonomy): domain Bacteria; phylum Patescibacteriota; class Minisyncoccia; order Phycocordibacterales; family UBA9973; genus UBA8515. The sequence goes on along the minus strand of JAKBMK010000026.1, from coordinate 7,370 downwards.
GCAAGTATGTACATACCTAAAAGGATTGCTAAACTTCTACATCTAAATAAAGAAGAAGACTCTTCTCTTGTGATATTTAGCGTAGAAGACTACGGCTTCTTTTTGATAAAAGACACCGAACTTGCACAAAAGCTAAAGGCAGAGATACTTGAAAGGCGTAGAGGATTTGGTCTATCGGCTAATTAAGTTATTTAAGGCTTGACTATTAATGACATTATAGGGATTTCGCCTGTGGTGTCTATATCATCAGTAAAGACAAAATGTTATCGGAACTTGAAGAAATTATAGCCACTTACAAGAAGCATTATTCTGATGATGGGCTCGTAGAGGACGACACAAGGACTAAGCTAATTGATGAGATACTACATAAGGTTCTTGAGTGGGACGAGCCAGCTATAGAAAGACAAAGATCTGTAGAGGGAGAACGCAGTATAAAGCATGCCGATTATGCTTATCCTAAATCTGCTCCGAAGGTAATCGTAGAAGCTAAGCGGCTTAATACTGATAAGAACCTTGTGCAAGGCAAATATGACAAGCAGGTTCAGGATTATGCCTACAGCAAAGCTGTTAATTGGGCAATACTCACAGACTTTAAGAGAATAAGAGGATGGTATGTTACAAGGGACAATATCTATCCATTTTGTGACATAGATCTAGTAGGTGGAAACCTATCTTATGCTGTTGAGAAGCTGGTACTACTGAATAAATATAGCATAGAGGACGGTTCTTTAGATGAGTATGCTAAAGTTAGTCAATATAAGGTTCAAGAAATAGACATAACAAGCGACCTTTCTAACAGCATTAACAAGTTTAGGGAACGAATGAGTAGATACCTAAAGACGGAACATAAAGAGGTAACTGATCTAGAGAAGCAAGAAGAACTTATACAGGGACTTATCAACAGGCTAATATTCATCAAGAAGGTCGAGGCTGAAGAGCTAGAGGAACGCAAGATAGAGCAAATATACAGAAAGGGAGGTAAGGATGTTTATGATGAAATCAAAGAGGTTTTTGGTTATTATCGTGAGAAATATGACACTGATATATTTGGAAAGCCGGATGTTAAGTCCAATTTGGAGCAAATAGATATCCCTGATAAGGTTATAACAGAACTTCTTGATCATGTATCTAAACCAAGTCCAAAACTTGAATACAATTTCGCTGCAATAGATGTAGACGTTCTTGGTGGTATTTATGAGAACTATCTCGCATTCATACAGAAAGGCAAGAAGCTTACTGGAGGCAAGTCTAAGAGAAAAGAGCAGGGCATCTATTATACACCAAAAGAGATAGTAGATTACATAGTGGACAACACTGTAGGTATGTATCTACGTTCAGAAAATCTGAAGAGTGTTAAGAATCTAAAAATAGTGGATCCGGCCTGTGGTTCAGGTTCATTCCTTATCAGTGCAGTATCAGAATTGAATGATTTTTATGAGCATAATGTTAAGGACTATAAAGATTTGTCACCTTCTGAGAAGTTGGAACTGATTAAGAAGAACATATATGGGGTAGACCTTGACGAAAGAGCAGTGTCTATTGCAAAATTGAATGTTTATCTAAATATACTCAGTTCTACGAAGCAAAAGGCAGTTGGTGGGCATACAACGTTATTGCCAGAACTAAGAACTAACATAAAGGTTGGTAACAGCATAATATCTGATGATGGTCTTGCTGATGGTAAAGCATTAGATTGGGAAACATGGCTTAATAGGGAACTTGATGATAAGCATTTTGGAATAGTTGTTGGTAACCCTCCTTATGGGGCAGAACTAACGAAGCCTCAAAGTGAATATGTGCTAAAGACATATCCAGCTACTAAGAATAATACTGATACAGCTATTGCTTTCATAAACAAGTCCATGCTTCTATTGGACAAGAATGGTTATCTTGGTTTTATTGTTCCAAAACCACTTATCTACAGCCAGAAGTGGCAGGCTGCGAGAAACCTAATAAGGCCTGACCTTGTTAAGCTCGTTGATGTTAGTAAGGCTTTCAAGGATGTATTACTTGAACAGGTAATAATCATCGTAAAGAAAGGTTCTAACAGCAAGGAGTATTATATAGATTTCTTGGACAACAAGAAGGAAAAAGTAAAGATAGATAAGGGTCTCATAGATATCTTTGGTAACTTCATAAACGATGTTAGTGAAGAAGAATTAGAGCTTGGTCTAAAGTTGGCTAAAGACAAGAAGTTTATATCCGATGTTGCTGAGATAGAACGTGGCCTAATAATACAGGATTATCTGAAGGAAACAGGGGACATACCTATTATTCGTGGTAAGTGTATCGAGAGATACCAGCTTAATTCTGCTACAGAATTCATAAGTAAATCAGACTATAGTAAGGTAAATGAGGAAGCGAGTTATTTGGAGAAACCTAAGATAGTAGTTCAGAACATAGTTGCTCACGTTCTCAAACCAAAAGACCATATCGTTATGATGGCTGCTTTAGATTCAAGGGGGATGATTACTCTTGATAATGTCGGTAATATATTTGTTAGAGATGACATAGAGCCTGAGTTTATTATTGCATTGCTTAATTCAAAGCTGATTAACTGGTATGTTTATCGCTTTGTTTATGCGAAAGCCGTAAGAACTATGAGATTCGATAAGTACCATCTTGCCAAAGTTCCCCTATGTTATTACAAAGGAAAGAGTGAGTACGATAAGATAGTAAAGCTCGTTAAGGAACTCTCTAACAAAGGCATTCCTGAGAGTCGAAGAGAGAGCATAAAGAACGAGATTAATACCCAGATCTATAACCTATACAAGCTTACAAATGCTGAAGTCAGGCTTGTAGAAGCTAACAGTTGGTAATCATGAGAATCTCGGCAAAGGATCTAGGTTGGCTTGCAGTAGATGACTTCTGCCCACGCTGCTTCTGGATAGAACGGCACGCTAAGGGACTTCCTTATCAAATGGGCTTTCCAGGTATCTTTTCCTCAATAGACGCTTACACTAAGAACATAGTAGAAAGATACTTCCAAAAGAATGGAAAGTTTCCTCAATGGCTTAACGAAATTGGATCAGCAAAGAGGATAGTATCAGTAAAGCCTTCAGAGTTTAAGGTAGAGACAGATAACATTACTCTAACTGGTATTCCTGATCTGCTATTTGAAAGGCCAGATGGCAACTTTGCAATAGTAGACTACAAGACAGCTAAATATACTGGAAACCAAGACAAGCTTATGCCAATATACCAGATACAGCTCAATGGCTATGCTTACATAGCAGAAGCAATAGGGCTTAAGCCTGTAAAAGACCTTTATCTAGTCTATTTTGAGCCTCCTTACAAGGAAACTTATGAAGCAATAACTGATGGCCATACTAATGGGGATGGATTCGAGATGCCATTTAAGCCAGTTATACACAAGATAAAGAGAGAGCCAAAGGAAATAAGCAAGGTGCTTGAAGAGGCGAATGAAATATATGAATTTGAAAGACTACCCAAAGGACTTGATGGTTGTAAAGACTGTGAAATGCTTAATAATTTGATAAATATGGTAGGCGCGTAAACTTATTTAAGCTATTTTCTAGAAGGTAAACCTATAATTGTTTATATTCATTTAATTAATGTTGCATCTGTGAAAAGTTGTATATAAGCTGAATGGTAGTAATATGTCACGCGAAGACATCGGTATAAGAGCAAAAGCTGAATTTAATGATTTATTATATGAAATCGCTATAAAAGATGTCACCAACGCCAACATAAAAGGTAAATTCTATCTAATCAAGTACACTCATGACAAAATCAGAGAAGAGGACTTTATCAAGTTCTTGTTCAATAATATAACTACATACTCACTGACAAAAGAAGAGAGAGATAGGCTCGGACCAGAAAAAAGCGATGAAATAATAAAACTTGCACAGACAGCTTTTTCTAGATTCGTGAAAAACACAACAACAGGAGAATTTGGTGAAATCATACTTTTTCATTTCTTAGAGCTCACTGAAGGGGCAGTTCAGATAGTAAACAAAATGCCTCTTAAGACTTCGGGAAACGTTCACTCTTTTGGCGCAGATGCACTTCATTTCAGCTTCAAAGATAATCTCAAGGTTCTATATCTTGGAGAGTCAAAAACAGGCAAATCGTTTTCTGAAATATTGAACAAATCTTTAACTAGCACAGAAAATCATTCGAATGATTTACAACTTGCCTGCAATTACCTGTCTGATGATATTCCTGATACAGTAAGAAAAGAGATAAAAGACTATCTGAATCCTCTTAAGAAGAATAAAGAGGACTTTTCAAAGGTACATGCAATATTCTTAGGTTATCAGTGCGACCAACTGACGTATCCTGGGCAAAGCGGCAAGGAATTATTGGATAAGGTAATTGCAGCATACAAAGAAGAAATTGAAACCTATTTTAAAAATATCGAGGAACAGATCAAAACTAACGAAAAATTATCTGACCAAAATTTCTTATTTTTCGTAATACCTTTTACAAATATAGATGACTTAAGGAGCAAATTTGCAGGTGCGATAAACAATGGCGCAGCAATCAATATTTGAAGAGCTTTCAGAAGAGATAGTCAAATCTGAAAAATTTGTGCATACTTATTCTGAGTTATTAAAGTTACAGCATATAGGTACCAGAAAGCAAGTATCACTAGGTGTAGAAGACATAAAATTTTTGCTTGAAACTGCAGCTATACTATCTTTAAGTACAGAAGTTAGTAAAAGAAAGGCATACAGGATAGCTACAATCCTATCTGAAAATTTCTCTGAAGAATACAATAATATAAATCAAGCAGTTCAGTACATCTTAATTAATACTGGTCAAATTCCAGTAATAAAGAAAAATATAGAAGATGGCAATGAGGATTATTTTTCTCTATATAACGATAAAATCCCAATATATAATCCCATTGCATTTAGAGATCTAATAAAGAGAATAGGGAAAAATAGAACTGGGCTTAAGCAAGATGGGAAAGGACTAATACTTACTGATTTTCAAGCAGATTTATTTACGGATTTAGAAAAGGGAGAGTCCGTTAGTATATCTGCACCTACGTCAGCAGGAAAATCTTTCCTTTTAAAATCTTTTCTTGCGAAGAGATTTTCAGAAAAAGATGACTATAACGTAGTATATCTCGTACCCACAAGAGCATTAATAGCTCAAACACAAATTGATATAAATAAAGGACTAAAGAGCTTTGGGCTCAACTCGGTTACAGTCAGTTCCTCTTCAAGCTATTTTAACATTGAGAAAAAGAGAAGGCTATTTGTTCTTACTCAAGAAAGATTTCATAATTTGTTATTCGATTCTGATTTTAAAGAACCTTTAGATTTACTAATTATAGACGAAGCTCAAAAGATATCTGATAGCGGTAGAGGAATACTATTGGTAGAGGTAATTGAAGAGGCAATAAAGCGCAACTCAGATAAAATGAGTAAACTACAAATAGTCTTTTTGTCACCACTACTCAGAAATCCTGAAAAATTTGCTCAAGTATTTAATCTAACAAATTTAAAAACTGAAAAAACTCGCCTTGCCCCAGTAGCACAGAACCTTATAAAATTTGACATTACTGAAAGCACATATTCTATGAAAGTATCATCTATTGATTTTGAAAAAGAGCTAGAAATAGGGAATGGCATTATCAGCGAAGACGAAAGAAATCTATATGATATTAAAGACGATATGTGGAAGCTTTTATGGGCAGTTGGATTTCTTCATGAAGGTTACAGTATAATATACTGCAATAGCCCAAATATGTGCATAAAATTAGCTACAACATTCTGTAAGAATAGGGAAGAAAAAACTTCAGATGAGATCAATGAGATAATAGCTTATTTGAAGGAAACAATACACGAAAAATATTACTTAATTGATTGTTTAAAATACGGGGTTGGATATCATTATGGAGACATGCCACATCAAATAAGAACAATTGTAGAAAATCTTTTTAGAGAGAAAAAGATTGAATATTTGTTCTGTACGAGCACATTACTTGAAGGTGTCAATCTTCCTGCTAAAAGTATATTCATTTCTAAGCCTACACAAGGGTATCGCATTAACATGACTCAGCTTAACTTTTGGAACCTTGCCGGAAGAGCAGGGAGATTGTTAAGAGATTATTACGGCAACATAATTTGTATCAATGTGAATGAGTGGGAAGGGTATAAACCAAACCCTAATGACGTAGAACAAGACATACAAAGCATATTGGATAGCATGATAATAAACAAAAATAAAGAAATTATGATATATCTAAAAGAAACATTAAAACAGCTCAAAGGAGAAGATAAACCCATCGAACAAGCAATTACAAAATTTATAATTACAACAATGAAAAGCGGTGAAACTGAATTTTTAGAGAATCTTAAGAAGCGAAACCCCGAATTTGAAGTAGACAAACTAAAGGCAATATACGAAGAAATTGGTCGTATATCAAAAGATATACAACTTCCTGTAGATATAATCCAAAGAAATTCTAGTATAGACCCAAGATTGCAACAAAAGTTATTAGAAAAATTCAGAGGCATGAGTAAAATCCCAGTGCCATTATATCCTTATTCCGGTGGATTCTCAGTTAATTTATTCGAGATATTTAAGATAATCTATAGAGATATGATGGATCAAACTAACGACAGCTATATGTATCATTACAAACTTGCAGTAGAATGGATGGATAATAAAACAATATCGGAACTGATTAAAGCAAAACTTAAAGGTGGTGGTAGTATACTTACACAACAAATGATAAATAAAAAAATTGATGAGTTATTTGATGATATAGATCATCAACTACGATATGAATATCAAAAGTACCTGAAATGTTATATTGATATCTTACTTTTTTATTACGACGAGGCAGGATTTGATAAAAAGAGCATCTGTGAACACTTGCCATCTTACTTAGAATACGGCACTAAAATAAAGAATATAATTATTCTGCAAAATGTTGGATTAAGCCGTGCTGCTGCGATTAGCTTATGGAAGCAGTACAAAGATATGGGGGATTTTGCAGATGAAGAAGACTGTAAAAACTGGCTAAACAAGAATAAAGGAAGAATCCAGGAGAAAGTATCCAAATATGTATGGATAGAAATTAATGAAGTGTTATAGTCTTTAGCTTCACCTTGCATATTTTTATTTTTTAGAATCTTGCCCCATCGCATATAGTATACGAGATAAAACGAAAGAGTTTTATACATTTTTTGTTTATTTATTGTCGGTAATTGCTATGGAAGAACAACTGAATACGACGACTGATTCTTCCTCTGGAAAGGCAACCCTCTCGGGGCTTTCTCACTCATAGTAATGAACCATCATGGAAAAAGTTATAACGTAAAACAACACAACCATTAAAGAAAAGAAACCAACCTTGTGAATTTATACGGGGCTTGATGGAATGGGTG
>JAKBMK010000002.1 GCA_021831595.1 bacterium | reverse complement strand
TGATTAACAATATAACTAAAATCCATATTATTGTTTTCTTCATATATTTTATTGATTAGTTGTAGTAGTTGTTGTGTCTTCGACTTTTGTTGTATCTACTGTAGTAGTAGGAGTTGTTGGGGTCGTTGTTGTTGCTGGAGTTTCGTCGTCTATACCAGGAGTTTGAGCTAGTGTTGTGGCTGCGACCCTAGCGGCTTCATGTAAAGTTTTGACCTTATCGCGAAGAACTTTGATGTCTCCATTTAGACTTTCTTTTACCTTACTCATCGCATTCTTTAACGCTGCATCTGTTGTTATGTTTGTTGTATATACTTTTGTAGATTGAGTTAAGATTAATGCTCTAACTTGGACAACTAGAGCTTTAGCCTTCACAATTTCTGCTTTTGTTTTTGAAACATCTATCCCCTTTATCTCAGCCGCATTTGCACGAGCCTCAATACGTAGTAATGCTTCTTCTATTTGATCTGTTGAATTGTTTAGATTTGTAACAGCTTTTGTATTAAGTTCTGCCACTTTGTCAATTATATTTTGAGCTGTTTGTCTCTTCTTCTCATCTCTGATTTTTGTTAAATCAGTTTTGACTTTTTCTCTAAGAGTTTCAGCCTTTGCTTTCAATTCCTCTCTTTTTGCGTCTACTAATTTTTTGAACTCAGCCTTTTTTGCCTCCATTGCATTTTTGATGTCTTCTCGGCTTTGTTCTACTTGAGCTTTAAACTCTTCTTTTTTTGCTTCCATTTCTTTTTTAAAGAGTTCTTTGTCTTGAGCTGCCTGGTCTTTTAATTCTGCTTTTTGATCTTTTATTTCCATTTTCTTATCCTTCAATTCTTTACGAATGGCACCGAAAGGTTGTGGACTAGTAACAGATGGATTTTGTGGAGGCACTGCTGTTGTTGTTTCTTCTGCATAAGCAAGAGGGGCAAAAGCTAGAACACTCACAAAAATTAATGATGAATATTTGATGTATTTTTGCATAATTTTTTATTAAATACTAATAATGTTTACATTATAACTCTTTGACAGAGTTACGCCAATTCCCTTATTTTATAACACTATTTAGTGCCTTACCATCCTCGAGAACAGAGATTACATTTTTAGCTACGATTTCAGCCATCATGTTGCGAGCACTTTCTCTGGCAGAAGCGATATGTGGAGTAAGGATTACATTTTCTAGTTTTGCAAGACCTTTTGTAAGTTTTGGCTCAAATTCAAAAACATCAAGAGCTGCTCCTTGAATAGTTTTATTTTGCAAAGCTTTAACCAAAGCAATTTCATCGACAACAGGACCTCTAGATGTGTTTACTAGGAAAGCTGTCTTCTTCATCATCTTTAACTTATCTTCGTTTATAAGATGAGTAGTACTTGGTAGAAGTGGACAGTGTAAGGAAACAATATCAGCTGTCTTTAAAAGTTCATCCATTTCTTTTTTGACAGCGCCAGTTTCTTCTTCTAAAGCTTTATTTTCTACTACATCACTATATATTATAGTTGAACCAAATCCATGCTTTAGTGTTCTGGCTACTTCACTTCCGATTGCTCCTGTACCAACTAGACCAATAACTTTACCCTTCATGTCTGTCCCCACAAGAAGACATGGATCCCACCCCTTGTATTTACCGGCCCTCATATATCTATCTCCTTCGGTCAAACGAGTGGTAAGAGCGAGCATAAGTGCTAGTGTGTGTTCAGCTACAGCAGTATTTGAAGTTCCTGGAGTATTTGTTACGGCTATATTTCTTTTTTTGGCTTCTTCTATGTCTACATTATTAAAACCGACAGAGAAATTAGCAAAAATTTTGGCTGTAGGACAAGCATCAAACACGTCCTTGTCTATAGGATCTGTGAGGAAAGATATTACTCCGTCATATTGTTTCTTCTTAAGTTTTTTTATTATATCTTTTTTGCAAGGAGGATTGTGCTCGTCACACATATCGTAGTGAATTCCCTTCTCATCCAATAATTTTAATCCAGCGTCTGGTATTCTTCTTGTTATATAAATTTGTTTAGGCATATTTATTAAATGATATCAATGTCTTTTTTTGTTAAATGTTTTTCGGCCGCTAATGCTATGTTCTCCATCATTGTGACTGTTTCTATTGGATATTTACCCATAGCTGATTCTTCGGATAACATTACTGCATTTGCTCCGTCGATAATTGCATAAGCTACATCAGAAACTTCTGCGCGAGTTGGGGTAGGACTGTTGACCATAGAAAGCATCATTTGAGTAGCAACTATGACGAATTTACCCTTTTTGTTTGATTTTTCTATTATCTGATGCTGAATAAATGGTATTTCTTCGAGAGGATATTCATTGCCTAGGTCTCCACGTGCAACCATTATACCGTCCGTCACTTCTAGTATTTCGTCTAGATTCTCATAAGCCACTTTTCTTTCTATCTTTGCAATAATTTTTTGATTACCACCTTTTTCTTTTATCAAATTTCTTAGCTCGATTATATCCGAAGCTTTTCCGACGAATGAAAGAGCGACATAATCTACATTTTGTTCTATCCCGAAATATAAGTCAGCTATATCTTTCTCGGTAATTACTTTTGTGTCTTCTTCACCACCAAAGTGATGACCAGATTCTTCTTGGACTCTGGGGCCTGAAAGATCTTGAATGATCTCTATGTTTTTGCCAACTTCTTTTGAGGCTTCTCTTATGTGTTCAATAATGATTCTGTGACCTTCATGGTTGTCCCAAGAGAAATTCAATCGAGCCATACCTAAATTGTGTTTAATAAGTTCGACGAGAACGTCTTTATTTTGGCAAGACGGACCAATAGTTGCTATAACCTTTGTTTTGGATTCCATAATACCCATATTATAACCTATATTATATAAAAAGTTTAGAGAGGCGGATGTCTTCGAAGGAAAGATTGTGGCCTTCTTTTTCAAGTATAATCTTAATAGGATTCAACTTCCCTATTTCTTCCCCTTTTAGCTTTTTGTTTGCTTTTTTAACTAAGTCTATATTCTTTTGTGACGGCCTTATGTGCGTGATTATGGTCTCTGGAAATTCATTTATTATTTGTTCTATGTGATGTGTGATAGTTCCCGCTGTTAAGTTTCTTTCTTTGGCTATCTCTTTAATATTCTTCCCTGCTTCTAATAATTCTTTGGTGACTAATACTGTTGGAACTTTTGTGTCTTTGACTTTTGCCTTGCGCAAGGACGATCCTTGTATAGAGTTTATTGTTCCACCCATCCTGTTTATAAACTCTTCTTCTAGTCTAGTCTGATCGCCATTTTTAAGTTTACCGAACATGAGTTCATTTTGATAACTTTCATTTTGAAGCTCTTGATCATGTTCTAAAACCAACGGATTCACCAATAGTGATTCTTTATTGAAGCCGATTAATCTTATACCAGAAAGTGTTCTAACACGCGAAAGAGCCACATACCCCATTCCGTATGCAAAAGAGCTTCTTAGATCTATCTCTGCGTTGTCTAGGGACATTCCCTGGCTCTTGTGGATAGTGATAGCCCAAGCTAAGCGAAGCGGTATCTGAGTTAAAGAGGCCTTTATTTTTCCATCTTCTTCTATAGCCCAAACTTCAGGAGAAATAATAACTCTATTACCATTATAAAGTCTGACGATTGGTAAGCCTGTATCATCTTCAAAGTCAACGACAATACCTCTAGAGCCATTCACATAACCCTTATCAAAATTATTCTTGATACACATAACTTCGGCCCCTACTTTAAGTCGAAGTTCTTCATAAGCTAGGCAACTTTTCTTTAGAATATCGACAATCATATCGTGGCCCTTGGAAGTCATATTGAAAACCCTCTCTTCTCCTTCTATTTGCTCAAGCTCTATCTTGTTCTCATTATCGACATTTATATTATGAGTATAAAGTTTGGTTAGCTTGATACCTACTAGATTGCGATCAATACATCCATCCAAATGTTCATAGTGTAATTCTTCCAAGTTATTACTGCGAATACTGTTTAAAATTTCTGTAAGAGTATCATCTTCTTGACGGTGTTGCTCTGTAAGATAGCAGACAGCTGGGTTCAGGATTTTCCAAGCTTCACTTTCATAAACCATACCACTCCTGTGTTCTGTTTCTTTTGATTCGCCATAGTCTAAGGTCTCTTGTTCGGATGTTTGCTTTTTACCTTTTTCCACAGGTGGAAGTTGAAAAAAATCACCAGAAAGTATAACCTGGAGTCCACCAAATGGCTTGTTGTTCCTCTTGAATCTTTTGCAGACTTTCTCGATCATATCGAGCTGGAAACCATGGAGCATAGAGACTTCATCGATAATTAAAACCCTCGCTTTTTCGAATCTTTTCCAGAGATATTTCTTTTCTTCAAGTTGTTCGAGTTCTCTTTCACCCATGACATTCCTCACCCCTATGCCAGACCATCCGTGAATAGTCATGCCATTCATATGAGTAGCAGCAATACCCGTAGAAGCAGTTACTGCTACAGGTATATCATGCTCTTCGAGATATTTTATATATTGATTTAGTAAATAGGTTTTACCAGAGCCAGCACTACCTGTAAGATAAATATTTACACCCGTCTTCATTATTTTGAGAGCTTGCTCTTGAGTCATAGAGGCTATTGTATCATTAATACTTCCTAATGACAGCTTTTACAACGGCGGTAATATTCAGATACATTTTAGGATAGATAGGTTTGAAATCTTTGTTTGCAGGTTCGAGCCAGATTTTGTCACCACTCTTTCTGAAATACTTCATTGTGAACTCACCATCGACATCTGCGATGACTATCTGTCCGTCTTTGGCTGTATTTGTCTTCTCGACTAGGACCATATCACCGTCGGCAATGTGAGCATCTATCATAGAGTCTCCGTCGACTGTCAGCATATAGGAGTTGTCTTTTTTGGCTATGAGGTACTCATCGATATTGATAGTGTCTGTGAGCTCTTCGGAGACATCTGCAGGGAAACCGGCTTTTACTGAACCTAGCATTGGGATAGAATCGAATGATGCATTGGCTATGAGGCGACCCAAATGATCCTTTGCGACGATACCTTCCTCGATAAATTTATCAACGAGTCTGGCAACAGCGTTCTTGGACTTGAATCCGAATAATTGCATCATCTCTGTATATGTGGGCATTCTTCTGTCTCGGTTGTAAAACTTTTCTAGTTTAGATTTGTAATCGTTGTACATAGTTATAGTATATTAGATATTTGAGAATTGAGGAAATCTATTAAGAAAGTTTAGAAAGCTACCCCAGAGTCCCTTGCGCTTGTGTTGGCGTATTTTGTGGAGAAGTTGCTTGTGCTCACGAGCCTCTTTTGAGTAATCTACCCCTTGGATAATCTTAATATCAATCTTCTTGTTGATATCGTGGATTTCTCTCTCTATTATTTTTAGGTATTGTGTTCTACTCATAAAATTTTATAAAATTATTATTAATTAACTACATATAGTATATGTGAACGCTCGTTCACAGTCAAGCCTCAGACCTGTGGATAACTCATTTTCGAAGAGAAAATGACACTGAGCCAGCAGGCGAAGGGTCGTTCCCTTATTGTGTGTTGGTATTTGAAGCCCAAAATAGATATGATATACTTTAAATATGGAAGACGAAGAAATAAAAGAAGATAAGTCTCAAAAAGATATGAATTGTCCTCGTTGTGGACTTCGCTCTTATGATGATACTTGTCAGAACTGTGGAGCACCTATCGTAGATAATAGTGACGACGAAGAAGAGGATTATAATTGGAGAGAGAAATATAGGTAGCAAATGCCCCGGACCTTCGGTCCGGGGCATTTATCTTTTAGCACTTCTTAGCCTTCTTTGGCTTCTTTGTCTCTTTTTTATGAGTCATTCCTTTTGCCATAAATTTAAAAAAATTATTTTTAATAAATTTATTATAACATCTGTTTAAATAAATTTACAAATTATTTATTTTGATTCGAGTAATCCATTCTCTGAATGACAGATACATTTCTATAACTAAGGAAATAATTAATGACAAAGATGAATCCTAGTATAGCAATGACTAATAAGCCGTTGGTGATAAGATCTAAGTGGAAATGTTTAATCCTTATAAAAATATTTAATAGTAGTGATATCGTAACTATCCCTAGAATTGTAAATAGGATTGTATTTGTCGTATTGCGAGGAGAAGCGAACATTTTTTGTGTAAGGGTTGGGTATTTTATTTCCGTTATTTCATTTGTAGTAATTTCTTTTATTGTTTCTGCGCCGAGAACCGATATGTCTTTATTAGTTTCTGATGCCGTATTTACCTTAACTTCTTTGGTAGCAATATTTTCTACTTCTACTTTTTTGGGAAGAGGGTTGGCGTAAACTTGGGCAACGAAAATTGTCTCTTTACCTTCATATACACCCGTTGCTATGCCAGTACCCATCTCTGTATAATTCTTCTTGATTATATTTGATTTGTGACTTGGGCTATTCATCCAAGCTTTTGTAACATCTTTCGAATCGGTGAAATTTACAGCGAGATTTTCTCCGGCATATTGATAGTCGTATCCTACTTTCTCGAGCCAATACCATGGAGTTTTACCATCTGGACTTGTGTGAGCAAAGTATCCATTATTTGCCATATCTGTCGCCTTCATCATGGCAGCTTTGTTCAATACAGGATTTATAACTAATGGTGTCTCTTTCTTCATAACTCGCTCTTCGTTAGTCAAATCTGAAAGAATAGAAGGTAGAACTGCCGCCATGCCACCATTCTTGTTTATATGAATTACTGTAGGAATTAGGAAAAGAAAAGCCTCTATGAACAAAATAGCGAGTACAATAGAACGTGTATTATTGGTACGTAGAAAGTGAGGCCTGTGATTATTGCCTTGGTGAGGAATAAAATGTTTTTTAAGCCAAGAAATCATTTATTTATTATACATAACAAATTCTCACCTGTAAAGTGAGAATTTGTTTGTCTAATTTAATTATTTATTTAGCATTGCTCTAGTTTTTGTTCCGACTACTCCATCCCCTACTAGCTTGTTTGCTATTTGGAATTTGATGACTGCGGCCTTTGTTTTTGGTCCAAATTTACCATCGGCGATACCAACATCATAACCTAGAGAAGTTAGAAGTTTCTGAAGTTCTATAACCTCATTACCCTTCGAACCTTTCTTGATTAGAATTGTGAAGTTAAATTTCTCGGTACCGAGAACTTTCCCCTCACCAGCTGATATTGATGCATTGCAATTCTTGCCTGTTGTAGTGCTAAACTTTGCTCCTGGGGTGCACCCCTCTGGTACTTCAACTTTAGCTGGTATTGCTGGTGTGACTACTGGCTTTACATAACTACCACTTGAGCTGTGAACGACGTTTAGTTCTCCAAATGTTGTGAAGTGATAAGTCCAGATTATTGTATTGCTTCCTTCGTGGAAGTAACATTCACCAGAAGAAATTCCTGGTACAGTAGCGCTAGTACATTCTTTTGTTATTTGTGTCCAAGTACTAGAACCGGCAGGACGATAGCCTACATTACCAGTTACTCCGGCTAAAGTTATTTTAACAGCCTTATCGAATGTAAGTGTCACATCTGGCGAACCCATCTCTACAACATTATTCCCGACAGAGAAGCCCGCTGGTGCAGTTCCTGCCTTAGTTCCTGCTGTAGGAGCATACATTACTCCATCCCAGCCTGAGGCTGTTACAACTGTACTAGCTGGTATCTCAACATTAGCATTATTTGCAGTTATCGTCATTTCAGGTAGTGTTCCTGTTCCCGTATTAGTGTTTATTAATCCAGTGAGATCAAGAGTTGCGTTCGAAGTTTCAACTGCAATTGTTACTGGCTGTGTAGGATTTGTGATAACTACTTCTGGTTTTGTACTATTAAGGGTGGCATCTCCGTTAGTGTTTGGTATGGATTGATCATTTGCAAGTATTACTCCAGAGGTATTTGTAACTTTTGTAATATTATAGTTTGAAGTTGCATCTGTTCCTCCATATGTTATTAATGCATTTGGTGTGAGAGTTTTTCCTGTACCAGCTGTTGGTGTGTCATATGTTTCAGTGAGGGTGATATATGTATCTGTTGGAAGTGTACCTGCTAATGTAGGTACTCCGCTAGCAGAAGTATTACCGTCAACCGTCTTTGTGTTTGTGACAGCAGTTATGGTGATAGGCCTCTTTGTGATATTTGCGGTCGTTGTTCCAACAGAGTCAAGGACATAATTGCCGTAGTCGGCGCCTGCAATAGTTGCACCCACCAAGGTAACTGTCTTGCCATCAGCAGCATTTGCGTCACTGAATGTTGCAGTTCCGCCTATTAGGTTCACTATATCATCTCCAACTTTATTATTTAATGTGAGGGATAATGTTTCTGCGGAATTATTCCCGTCATATACTTTATTATTTGCAGTGAAGTTTCCTGTAATATGTTTAGGATTAATTTGTCCGAGATTTGTGGAGTAGTCTACTGGTTTGATGTATTTTGCTGCATCTGTTCCGCTTAGAGTGTAGACAACAGTTATAACCTTGGATGATCCGACATTTTTTGTGTCGTAATTTGCTACTGCGGTTACTCCTACTGTGTCACCACTAACAACACCACTTAGTGCTCCCGCAGTCACTGTAGTTGCAGTGCTGCCATCATATACTTCTTTAATAAGTGAAATTGCTGATGGTGTTGACACTGTTAACTGTTTAGCTGTTACTGTGAATGATTGATCTACAGGTGCGGCTGCATTATAATTGCCATCTCCATCTTGAGTAGCACGGATTGTACATGTTCCAACATTTGCTATATGGATTGTACCGCTACTTATTGTACAGACATCTGTAGTTGTAGAAGTAAACGAAACCGGAAGTGTAGAGGTCGCTGTAGCGCTTACACCAAAATCTGCATCCCCGTAAATTTTATCTCCTAATGTTGTATCGAATGAGATTGTTTGATCTGTTTTAAAAACTAATCCACCAACTGCACTGTTGATTGAATTTGTCTTAGTGATTTTTTCTTCATTATTTGTTTCTGGCAATGCCAAGGCTGTCGTTAATGTTCCCCAACTTGTATCAGTATAAGTACCTTGGCTAGATGGAGCAGAAGCCTTCGCTGAAGCTAAATCAGCATCAATGTTTGTCTGCAAAAATCCAGAGTCAACATACCATGGACTGTATGACACATTTCCAGAGATTTTTGCAATAACATCTGCTGAAACTGCACTTCCCCAGTAGTTATTTATTGCATCGACACTCAGATTGACGTCATTTTTAAAATTCTTTATAGAGTTATTAGATATTGCAACATTATGAACGGTAAGATTGTTGTTGCTGTAATCAGATGGATTAAAGATACCGATTTCTCCCCCAGTTATGCTTCCATCACTAACGGTATTAGTTCCTCTCCCGAACAGCATACCGAAGTAACGATTATTAGTTAATGTGTTATCTGTGATTGTGGCTGTTCCACTAGATATATCACTATAAATACCAATATCACTATTAGAAATAACATTATTTGAGACTATCATTGGTCCGATAGCTCCATTGATTGAAATTGCTAGAGCTTGATAGTCAGTATACCAATTGTTTCCACAAGTAGAATCATCACACATTATGTTACTTACAGTATTGCCCGTAACACTACCAGTTACTCCAGAACCAAGCACTATGCCATTTTGTGCTACTAGAAGATTGGATCCATTACCAGTAACATGATTATTAGATACCGTAACAGCTAGCCCGCTACCTGATAGAATTATTCCATTTTTTTGAAAATCAGAAACTGTACTATTTGTAATATTAAGAGTACGAGAAGAACCATTTGCATTTGTTGCTCTTATGGCATCTCCTTGATAATCACGACTAGCAGGCGTCTCTTTAACACCTATTAATGTAGCATGATCAACAGAACCTCCAGCATTGTAAAAACCTATACCAACAAAGAATGTATTTGTTATGCTATCACCCTTTCCATTTCCATCAACTTTCAAATATGAAATATCAGCATTTGCTCCATCTACTGTAATGATAGGCTTCATAGGACTGACATTACCATTAATTGTTGTCGTAAATGTTGAGGTGAGAGTATTTGGAGACTGAATAACTGTTGTATCTCCTGCACCCTTCAGAGCAAGATTCTTGTTTATCGTAAATTGTTCTGTGTATGTTCCAGGGGCGATATTTACTGTCCATCCCGAAGAACCAACAGCATCGATAGCCCGTTGAATACTTGGTGTTGTGGTTGTTGGAATAATGAAGCTATTTGGAGTCACATAAACGTTGTTTGCATTCCATACGAGAAGTGCCTTATTTGGAGCGTCTATTCTGTGCGAAACTAAATCTTCTATGGCAAAATTATCTGTGATTACAGTGTCACTGGCAGTTTTGAATACTACACTACTGATATCAATAGTTTGCCCTGCTGAAACACCATCAAAAAGATGAATAGCTTGCTCTGTCTGACCCTTGAAAGTTGAAGCACCTGTAAATGTTATGTCTGGAGAAAAAGATGAACCGTATGTCTGTAAATCAACACCATATTTTCCACCCTCAAAAAGATTTCCTGATCCTATAATAACTTTAGGATTGGTTGTGGTTCCTGGAAAAGCGACAACAGCAACACCAGAGGTATTATTTGTCATTGTGTTTCCTGTGATTGTTGCTTGTGTGCCAGTATCGTTCCAAACAGCAATAGCCGAAGAATCAGAACCATCTGTTAGTGCAACACCGGTGTTATTTGTAATAGTATTATTTGAAATAGTTATATTGTCTCCGTATTCAGCTAATACAAAATAATCCATCCAGTCTCCATCACCCTTACCTGTATAAATGTTTCCACTAATTGTCCCTGTATTTCGATCTGCAAGTATTCCGTTTCTTCCTATTTGTGTAAATGTATTATTTGTAATATCTACATTTTGGGTACTATCGATTGCAATTGCTGTTCCTGCATACAAACGATCTTGACCATCATTCATAGAGGAATTTTTTATTTGTGTAAATATATTATCATTAATAACTCCTGAACCTTGATGTTTTATGGCTTTGTTTATTTTTTTGCCTGTCCCATCAAGAGTTACTTTTGATAAATTAAAATTAATTCCTGAATTAACTACAAACCAGGTATCTGTGTAATCCACATCTGGTTTAATTATTGTAGTTGCTTTGTCTGTTCCAACAATACTTAAATTTTTATCTATAACAATTTGCCCAGCTTCTATATATGTTCCTGCTGCGATATTAATTGTGGATCCAGATGAAGCTGCTCCTATAGCATCTTGAATAGTAGTGTAACAAGGAGTTTTATTAGCACAAATATTATCACTATTTACATAAACATTTTTATCAATATCAAATTGAGTGAAGTGTTTGGCTGTGAAAGACAAGGTTCCACCCGAATAAGACACTGTACCAATATCTGAATCTGTAGCAAGAACTCCATCTACTAAAATATTTGGAGTAGATCCATCAGGAAATGGTAACCCATACATATATAGTGTTGCTCCAGCTGCATCCATTGCTGCTGCTGTAGCAGAATCAAATTTTATATGTCCATCCGTCATTTCCATAGCAGTCCCTAATCCACTTAATTTTGCGACAACGGCTTGGTCTGTCATATTTATGGTGTTAGCCAGAGAGATTTTACCTAATCCATTTTTTTCAAAATACAAGCCTGAAATTGCAGAAGGATTATCAGCAGAAGTAATATTTGATGCTATTCCTACAACACATGGACCTAGATTAGGGTTACAAAAAGATGAAGTTATTGTATTCCAAGCAGGTGCCCCATTAGAAGTATCATTAAACCAACCTTTGGTTGGAGTCTGATCAGTAGACCAATTGCCATTTACAAATGCAGAACTTTTACCCTGGGTTGATTCTGCGATATTTTGAACAGTCTCCAAATTGGTAATATGGGTGACACTGCCATAAGATATTCCAGAAATAACATCTGTCCCTGATAGAAGCAAAATTGCATCTCCTCCATCATTTAGTTTTGATGTTGAATACTCATACACAAACAATCCCATTGCTGGAATCACACCACTATTTAGGGTTGTATCGTTCGGAGCACCCAGAGCAGTGAAATCACGTAAAATCAATGGTGCTGTGCTTAAATCTATATCCGATCCCGTTGTGTTTAAAAGTTCCACCCATTCTTTATCACCAGTATTTGGATGAGATACAAATTCATTGATAATCACATCTCCTGGAGTTGCAGCTCTTGCTGTATTAGCAACAGCAACTCCTCCAACCAAAAAGACCAGAGCAAAGAGTATTGCTCCTATGTGTTTGAGATTAAATCTCATGACAGTATTCATATATTTAATTTTGCTGTCTAAACCAGTCTCGGCTATGGATTTGGATTATCCAAAAGGAGTGAGTCGTGGCAAGTTTTGGAAAGCTTTTATTATTAATAATATTAATAAAATTGACCAAAAATACAGAAACATTATTTGCTTATACTCAAAGATTATACTTAATACAGGCTCTGTCAATAGCCACCAAGTGCATAACTTGTGGATAACTGTCAAGACTTAAGAATTACTTTATTTAGCTTGAGGATTAGAAGTGTTAGGAATGTTCATCTGTTGCTGGGCAGGAGCAGGTGTAGGAGTTACGGGTGTAGCAGAAGGAGCACTTTGAGTCTTAACTTCAGGAGTTGTTGCGCTATTTGGTGTATTTGTTAAAGGAGTGACAGGGGTTACAGGCTTTACGTTTGTTGGGTTTTGTTTTATTGCTACTACCTTTTCTTTCTTCTTAAGTAATTCATATATTGCGTAACTTCCGCCTAAAAGAATGGCTATTATAAGTATAATAATCCAGATAGACATAGGTCCTTTTAGTATGCTTCCGGCTTTTGCTACACTAGCCGACAAACTCTTTGCCAACATCTGTCTTCCAGAAAGACCTTCCGATGCTTCAGCTATTTTGCCAGATGTTCCTTCATCACTACCTGTCATACTCCCACTCAATTGAGCGTTTGGAGTTAAAAGAGTAAGTTCTTTATCCGTAATTTTTTCTGTGGGATTTAATACACCAACAACAGCACTTTTGTCTGCACAAAGTTTGCCTGTATATATATTGTATATATCACTAGATAGACCACAAGCTTTTACTCCAGATGTGTCGTTTGTACACACTTTACCTGTGTTCATGTCATATTTATCCCCAGATCCTGGCATACAAGCTGCGAGAGGTGTATTGGTACATCTTTTACCAGTATTTACATCATATAGATCACCCGATCCATCTTTACATGCTGCAAGCGGAGTATTCAAGCATCGCTTTCCTGTATTCACATCGTACAAATCTCCTGATCCATCCTTGCATCCAATTAATGCTGGTGCGTTAGAGCATCTCTCTCCGGTACGCATATCATACACATCGCCAGACCCAGGAGTACATGATACTAATACAGTTATAGTAGTACTAGAAGATGAAGTCTCGGAAGCTAGTACTATATTTGCACTAGTAAGAAGACCACTGATTAAGAAAACGGTAACGAATAATATCATCTCGAAAAATTTGAGACGAGAAGTTCTCATTTGTGTAAACATAAAATTATGATTGGTCTCGTTTCTGTTTAAGGTCGAGAGCCATACAGTTAATAAATTAATAAAAGGAGACAGAGAAACAAGAACTAGTATACCTAGATTATCTAACTTAGAGAAGACTAAGTCAATACTTTTCAAAAGATAAAAATGAATGTGGAATGAAGTTTTATTTTTAGGTGTTATAAATTTGACAAATTTTTATAAATATTTTGTATTAATTATTGATGAAATTATTTTTTTAAAATACGTTTCTATTTTTTGGAAATTACACAGGCAATTCCTGTGGGTAATATAAAGGACAATAATATAAAGGACATTGTATTTACAATGTCCTTTATAAATTTAGATAATATTGTCTTTTAGATTCAGGTAATCTTTCTATCGCATAGCGGAGCATTGTTCTAGGCATTTTCTGTGTATATTTATCAAGATATTCTGTTAATTCTTTTTCTGACACTCTTTTCCCTACTTCTCGAAGCATCCAACCACAAGCCTTGTGAATGAGGTCGTGCTTATCTTTCATAAGCATTGTTACTATTTTGAAAGTCCACTTGCTCTCACCCTCATATATAAATGCAAAGGTAGAAATAATAGCTATTCTCTTCTCCCACAGATTTTCTGATTTAGCTAACTTCTCTAGTATTTTTCTATCCCCATTTTTATATAAATAATCACCCACTATATATCCGGCAGATAAGTCTACAAGATCCCAGTTATTAATATATTTAGTATTTTTTAAATAAAAATCTACCAGCTTTTTTCGATCCCTCAGGCCTTGTCTTGAGCTAGTATGATCTGTGGATAACTTTTTATATTTATGGACGAGAATAAGGAGAGCGACAAGGCGGGCTTCATGGTACTCATTCTTTAATAATTTGGATATTTCTGGTAATGAAATATTGCTATATTTTTGAGCGATTTTACGAGAAACTGGGACGGTAATACCTAGGAATTTGTCCCCTTCTCCATATTGACCAGGTCCTGTTTTGAAAAATCTTGACAAGAGTTCTGATTTGTCTCGTTTTGTATTTTGTTTGATCTCTTTAATTATAACCTTCGCCTGCTGGCTCAGGATCTCAGACCTCTCGGCCTTCGAGTTATCCACAGGTACCTTTTTCATATCTCTATTATATCGTAATTTATATAAGAAAAAAACGACCGCAGATCAAATGATCTACGGCGTTATTTTTATTCGTTATCCTCCCAATCTTTCTTTTGATGA
Source organism: bacterium (assembly GCA_021831595.1). Taxonomy (GTDB): domain Bacteria; phylum Patescibacteriota; class Minisyncoccia; order Phycocordibacterales; family UBA9973; genus UBA8515. The sequence continues at coordinate 28,023 of JAKBMK010000002.1, read as the reverse complement.
GGATGGTTGTTAACTGGATTTTGTGGGGTTTTCAAGTATACCCACATAATTACCACAAAGAAGTATACCAGATAACACCAAAGTGGTGTTACGAAATTTGGCGCCAGTTCATTCATTGGCAGGATCATACAAATGAGTACGAATCCAAATATAAACCAGCCAAATGGACCAATTTTGTTTAAGTCCAATTTAATGATCCCAAGTTGAATCAGTCCATCCTTAAAGTTAACATTTTTCATAACTATTTTTTTGAGTGAATATTTCAAGATATTTCGCGTATATTATAGCATAATTATATGCTATTTGTCAATAGTAAAGAGAAGTGATTTTTACTCACTTTTCTTCTTATTTACTAGATATTTATGATTTTTTATTTTCTCTGGGAGTAAACTCTTGTCTGTGTACTTTTCATAATCTTTTCCATAACCTATTTCTTTATTAAGCTTTGTTGTAGGGTTTCGTATTTCCAGTGGGACTGGTATATTGCCGTATTTGACTACATCTTCTTTGGACTTTAAATATGCATCGTATGCTCGGCGATCCTTTGGTGCCTCTGACAAATAGATTACTCCATGAGCGAGGTTTTCTCCGCATTCAGGCATGCCGATAGTCGTGACGGCCTGGAAAACTGCATTGGCGACTACAAGAGCTGTTGGAAGAGCAAGGCCGATATCTTCACTGGCAAATATAACCATACGTCTCGCAATAAACTTTGGATCCTCTCCTGCTTCAAGCATGCGATTCATGTAGTAGAGTGCAGCATCGGGTTGTGAGGCTCGCATACTTTTTATGAATGCGCTGATAGTATCGTAATGCTCGCTTCCCTTCTTGTCATAGCGAAGGAATTTGGACTGGAGAGTATTCTTGAAATTTTCTATAGTAATTTCTTTATAAAGTGAGATAGTATTCTCTATCATAGCTAAAGCTTGACGAGCATCACCCCCCGCCATACTGATAAGCCAATCTAGTGCATCTTTCTTGATTTTATAACCAGTGCTTTTAATTATTTGTTTTATATTGTCATCAGAAAGTTCTTCCATGATGAAAACTCGACAACGTGAAAGAAGTGCAGGAATAACTTCAAAGCTGGGGTTCTCAGTAGTTGCTCCTATAAGCACGAGTTTACCACTCTCGACATAAGGGAGAAGAAAATCTTGCTGAGCTTTATTGAAACGATGAATTTCGTCTAGGAAAAGTATACGAGGACCAAGGAGTGCTCCGCTTCCTTTACCTTCTACGAGTGTTCGTATGTCATCCTTACCAGCAGAAACAGCTGAGAGTTCATGATAATCAGCATTTAAAGCCTTAGCATAAATACGAGCAAGAGTAGTCTTTCCAACTCCTGGTGGTCCCCAAAGTATAAAAGAAAAGACATGCTTCTCTCTAATGGCAATAGCAAGGGGCTTATCAGGGCCTACAAGGTGTTCCTGTCCAATGAATTCTTTGATATTTTTAGGTCTTATTTTAGAAGCAAGTGGTTCCATGTAAAGATTATAACATTCTTGTGAGGCTCGTCACGTTGACTCATTTTAAATAAAGTATTATAAATAAGATGAAATAAAATTTTTTGTTAATCTAAAAAACCAGAAGTTATGAAAACAAACGCACTTTTTATCGCTGCAGGTATTGTTGGTATGCTTGTACTATTAATTCTTGCTTATGGATTAGAGATTTCTCACTTGATTTTTGATTTTAAATGGAAGAAAAGAATCAAATCATTTTGGAAGAAATCTCAGAGATTTTTTCAATCTTTGGTTCGTACCAGGATGAAAAAAATCAAAGGAAAAATCATAAGATTAAAGGCCAAGAAATTTCCGATAATCATGGATTACAATCTTGATAACAATACAACTTTGATACAAAATTTAATCTATGCCAAAGAGAATCCGGCAGAAGTCATTGGCTATTTTGTTTTCTTCGAAGAAAGCAAAAAACATCAAAAAAGTTTTATTGAGATCTCAAGAGAATCTTATGAAGAACTAAAGAAAAGGGATATTTCTTCCTTAAAACACACTTCACTTTTATTTGAAATGTGGTTCTGGGGGAAAAATTACCATCACTACGAAATTGCATAACGTAAAGGACTGTCACATTTGTGACAGCCCTTTTTGTTTCTCTATTTTCTATATTTTCTATTCTTCCATTTATCAGCGATTTTGACTCTTGTTAGAGATCTTTCAAGTTCTGTTTCAAAGTGCTCAAAGTCCACTATCTCATTATTTTCTGCAAGTTTCTTGAGTTCTTCTGCTCTTGCTTTAGCTTTAGCTATAGCCTCTTCTGATATATCACTTAAATGTTCTGCGAAGTCTGCAAGTATTGCAACTTCTGTTCCTCCATTTTCACTATTTTTGACCTCAAGAAAACCTCCCACTATAGCCATAGGCACATATTCATCGTTTACCATAGCGACTATGTCTCCTCCTGCAAGTGGTGCGATAAGAGGTACATGGTCAGGCAGGACAGTTATCTCTCCTTCTTTTGTCGGAATTGTCACAGATTCTACTTCTTCTTCTAGAATAAGTTTCTCTGGAGTAACAATTTTAAGTTTTAGTAATTTGCTCATTATTAATTAGTGATTATTAATTATAAAGCCCCTTTCATATAAAATTCATTTTCAGATTTGCTATCATGCTTACCTTCAAGAATTTCTTTGAATGAACGAATTGTTTCAGATAATGGGACATATTGTCCTGGTGTTCCTGTGAACTGTTCAGCAACGAAGAATGGTTGAGATAGAAATTTCTGAATCTTACGAGCACGAGCCACAAGCTCCTTATCACTATCTGAAAGTTCTTCCATTCCCAAGATTGCGATGATGTCTTGCAAGTCCTTGTAACGCTGAAGTACACGCTGAACTTCACGAGCAACTTCATAATGTTCCTTGCCTACGATGTGTGGGTCAAGAATTGTTGATGAAGAGTCGAGTGGATCAACAGCTGGATAAATACCTATTTCAGTAAGAGAACGGTTTAGCACCACTGTAGAGTCAAGGTGAGAGAAGGTAGTAGCTGGGGCTGGGTCTGTAAGGTCGTCGGCTGGCACGTAGACAGCTTGAACGGAAGTCACAGAACCTTTATCAGTTGAAGTAATTCTTTCTTGTAAGTTTCCCATTTCTGTTGAAAGAGTTGGCTGGTAACCCACAGCTGAAGGAATACGGCCTAGAAGAGCTGACACCTCAGAACCTGCTTGTGTGAAGCGGAAGATGTTGTCGATGAAGAAAAGGACGTCTTTGTTCTCTTGATCACGGAAGTGTTCAGCCATTGTAAGACCTGATAGAGCCACACGTAGACGAGCACCAGGCGGTTCATTCATTTGTCCGAACACCATGGCCACCTTGTCTAGAACCTTCGAGTCTTTCATTTCATGGTAAAGGTCATTACCTTCACGAGTTCTTTCTCCAACTCCGGCGAATACAGAATATCCTCCGTGGTTACTTGCGATGTTGTGGATGAGCTCTTGGATCACAACAGTCTTTCCAACTCCTGCTCCTCCGAATAGACCAACCTTCCCCCCTTTGAGAACAGGACAAATCAAATCGATAACCTTAATACCAGTTTCTAGAATTTCAACTTTTGTAGCTTGAGAGACGAACTCTGGAGCTTTGCGGTGAATAGAAGATTTCTTGTCTGTAGCTATTGGCTTACCGTCATCGATGGCATCACCCAAGACGTTAAAGATTCTACCAAGGGTAGCAGTTCCGACTGGAACACTGATAGGGGCTCCTGTATCTGTGACTTCCATTCCACGAGCGAGTCCATCTGTTGTGTCCATGGCCACAGAGCGCACGACTCCACCTCCTAGGTGTTGTTCTGTCTCAAGTGTTACTTTGACATCACCATTCATTACAGTTAAGGCATTGTAGATCTCTGGAATTTCTCCTTCGAATTCTACGTCGACGACTGGCCCGATTATACTTTTGATTATACCTGTTTTCATATATTTAATAATATTTATAATTTGTTAATAATGCTAATAATATTTTTGTATTTTTCTAGTCACTAATCACTATTTACTAGAACCTAATTTATCGACGCCATTCCTGCACTAATCTCTGATATCTCTTGAGTAATTCCAGCCTGGCGAGCTTTGTTGAATACTAATGTGAGATCGTCTATCATTTCTTCTGCTGCTTCTGAAGCGTTCTTCATGGCCATCATTCTAGCAGATTGTTCCGAAGCACTCGATTCAAGAATCATATGATATATCTGCATTCGAACTAATTTCTCTGCTAATGACTCAACAATTGTCTCCATATCTCCTTCAAAAACATATGGAACTTTTGTTGTGCTTACTTCTTCTTTGTTATTCTCACCAATTGTCTCTATTACCTCTTTTAAGTCTTCTTTTACTATTGGTAATATTTGTTTGACATTGGATTTTTGAGTAAGAGCTGAAACGAAATCTGTATAAGCTATATAAATCTTGGTATATTTAGCAGACTTGTATTCATCTATAATCATCTTAGAGATAGGAAGAATATCAGAGAGATTACTATTGTCTGGAAGTTCCAAGAATGAAGCGATGACATTTGACCCTATTCGTCTCATAGCATTATCCCCTTTTTTTCCTATTGTTATAATATCTACATTTTCTGGGTCTATTTCTTTTAATGATGATATAGTTCTTTTAATTATCTGTGAATTATAAGCTCCACATAGACCACTATTTGAAGTTATCAAAACAAATAAAGTTTTATTTACCCCGCCTTCTTTTTGTGGGTGGCCATTGAAGAAAGGCTGCTCAATATTGTCTAATCTTTCAGAAAGTGAAGTCAAAAGATCCCAGGAATAATTGGCATAAAGTCTTCCAGACAAAGCTTTTGCTATAGCACGCTTCATCTTTGAAGCCGCTACGAGTTCCATCGCTTTTGTAATCTTCTTGGTGTTCTTCACACTCTTTATTCTTTGTTTTATTTCTTTTGTTCCTGCCATAATTATTTATTAAAACTTGAAACGAAATCAGCAATAACCTTCTTGAGTTCTTCTTCTCCTGCGTCTGTCCACATACGAGTCTCTGCGACTTCTTTATAGAAAGTTTTAGCATTTCTTGATGCATATTCTGCGAGGCCTGTTTCAAATTCTTTTACTTTATCTATAGCTACACCGTCAATATAGCCATTAATCAAAGCATAGAAAATAACAACTTGGTCGATAGTTCCTACTGGAGAGTATTGAGGCTGTTTTAGAACTTCCACAGATCTCTTTCCTCTTTCTAGCTGTTTTTTTGTACCCTCATCGAGGTCAGAGCCGAATTGAGCGAAAGCTTCAAGCTCACGATACTGAGCGAGTTCAAGCTTGATCTTACCAGCCACTTTCTTCATAGCTTTAATCTGAGCGGTAGCTCCCACACGTGATACAGAAAGTCCGACGTTTACAGCAGGACGAATACCCTTGTAGAAAAGGTCTGTTTCTAGGAAGATCTGTCCATCAGTAATAGAAATGACGTTTGTAGGAATGTATGCAGATACGTCTCCAGCCTGAGTTTCAATGATAGGAAGAGCAGTGATTGATCCACCTCCGTATTCTTTATTTCTTCGGCAAGCTCTTTCTAGAAGTCTTGAGTGCAAGTAAAAGACATCTCCAGGGTAAGCTTCACGACCTGGTGGACGGCGAAGCAAGAGTGAGATTTCACGGTAAGCTACGGCGTGCTTGGAAAGATCATCATAAATTATCAAGACATCCTTACCTTGATCCATAAAGTATTCAGCAATAGAAACTCCGGTATAAGGTGCGATATAAGCAAGAGATGCTGGTTCTGATGCTCCAGCAGAAACCATAATAGTGTAATCCATTGCTCCACCCTCTTCTAGACGAGTTTGTAATTTTCTTAATTTAGAATCTTTCTGACCGATTGAGACATAGACACAGATCATATTCTGACCCTTTTGGTTTAATATTGTGTCGATAGCAATAGCTGTCTTTCCTGTCTGACGATCACCGATGATAAGTTCGCGTTGTCCGCGACCGATAGGAATAAGAGCGTCGATAGCTTTGATACCTGTTTGCACTGGCTGGTCAACTGAAAGACGTGTAATAACTCCAGGCGCAACTTTCTCGATAGGATTTCTCTTGTCTGTCTTTATTGCACCTTTACCATCTATTGGTTCACCTAGTGCATTTAATACGCGGCCGATTTGAGCATCTGATACTGGCACTGAAAGAATGTTCCCTGTAGCTTTTACTTCTTCACCTTCATGAATATTTGAAAAGTCACCAAGAACGATAATACCAACGGTATCTTCTTCGAGGTTTAGAGCAACTCCCGTTGCACCACTTGCGAAAGTCACCATTTCTGATGCTTTCAAGTCTGAAAGGCCAGAAACACGAGCAATACCATCGAAGATTTCAACGACATGCCCTACCTTTTCAACTTTTAGGTCTCCCTGGAATTTTTCTATCTGTTTTCTTAAATTTTCTACAATGTGATTTTTGCTCATATTAGTTTGTTATTAAATAATCTTGTAATTGTTTTATCTTGTTTTTAAGCGTTGCATCTATTATCTCATTCTCTGTTTCTATTTTTATTCCGCCTAGTAAACCTTTATCTTCTTTCAGCTCTAGTATTACCTCTTTGGCTTTATATTTTTTCTTTATAAATTCTTCTATTTCTTTTTCTACTCCACTTTTTAATTTGATTTCACTTGTTACTTTTGCTTTTATTATTCCATTTTCTCTGTGAACTATTCTTTCTAGTGCCTCAAGTATTTCTTCTTTTTTCCCCAGTAAATTTTTTTCTTTTATATATTTGGCACTTTTCTCAATGGCTATATCAAAGTCCTTACCCTCTTTATTCAAAGAGGACTCATAAATTGCTTCTGCTAGGTTTTTGATTGATGTCGTGGCCATATAGAATTATTACATTTTCTTAATCTTTTCAACTGTCTGCTTGTCGAAAGTTTCGTCCTTGTGAGATTCCAATAATTTCTCTGTTGCTTTAACTACTAGAGATACGATTTCAGCTTTTGCTTCCTCTATCATTTTGGCTTTTTCACTTTCTAAAGATTTTTTACCGCTAGCAATCATTTGTTCTACTTCTTTGTTAGCGTTTTCTATCATAGTTCTTTTGGTTTCTAGTGCTTCCTTCTTGCCTTCTTGGAAAATAGTATTTGCTTCAATTCGTGCATTTGCTAGGACATTTTCATACTCCTTTTTTGTTTTTAAAAGTAATTCTGCGTTTACTTTAGCATCGTTTAACCCACCAGATATTGTCTCTGTACGATCCTTCATCATTTTCTTGAGAGGTTTAACAAGCAAGAAATATAGGATAAAAAGAACGACAATAAAGTTCACACTTTGAGCGATTATGATTTTCCAATCTATATGAAATGTTTCAATAAATGAATCCATGATTTTATAATTACTGATTATTAATTTTAAATTAAAGAAGTTTTAGCTCCTTACTCCTAGTCATTTGTGATAGAGACCAAACGACCAGATGTAAGTAGTTAAATTACTTAATTGAGAAAGCGATAACTAGAGCGTAAATAGCTATAGCTTCAGCGAAAGCTGAGGCGATAAGCATAGGAACGAAAACTTTACCTGAAGCTTCTGGGTTGCGTCCTATTGCCTCCATAGCTTTTGCACCGATTTTACCAATAGCAAGTCCTGGTCCGATAGAACCAAGTCCGATAGCTATTGCTTTTGCTAACATTACTGTATCCATATATTTTTTCCCGCTTAGGCGAGATATTTATAATTAATAATAATTTGACCTTTAATAAATTAATGTACTCCACTTAACTCCACTTCTTTAGCATGATCTTCTGCTTTGTCATGATCTTCGTCATGATCGGAGCTTGCGATCGTGTAATAAACAAGTGTTAAAATGGCGAAAATAAATGCTTGTATAACTCCCACCATTACTTCAAGAAGTAAGAATGGAGTTGGCAAAATATACATAAGTATGGCACCCATAGAAGCGAGGAGAACTTCTCCTGCAAATACGTTACCAAAGAGACGGAAAGAGAGCGAAGCAACTTTTGCAAATTCACCGACAAGTTCTAGAACTCCGACAGCAAACATGATAGGAGCTGTCATAAGAATCATCGGATCTTTTCTTATCTTAGTGAAGATACTTCCTAGAACATTGAAATTCAAATACTTATTTATTGTTTTCCAGATTCCAATTGAGAGTATTCCAAATATATTTGCACCGATGACAGACATGATAGCTAGAGGTAATGTCCCGTTGATATCAGCCGTTCCTGAGCGAATTATAGGGATGAAAAGATTGCCATGTTCCCCCATTTCTACTAGACCAAATCCTCCCAAAGGTAGAATACCGATCCAGTTGTTTAATATTACGAACATAAAAATAGCGAAGACTATAGGGAAAGCCTTATCTGTAACTTTTCTATCTCCTGTGACCTGGTCGCAGAGATTCTCTGCTCCTTCGATGACTATTTCAAATAGGTTTTGAATACCGCGAGGGATTTTCTTGATACTTAGTTTTACAACAATAGAAATTATGATGATGATGAATACAACAATAGTACTGGTGAAAAGAGAATTAGTCACCGTAAATGAACCAAAGTGTGCTATTGGTTCGGCATATAAAGTTGATTCGGTTGTGTATTGCTCACCTTTCGGGGCGATTTCTGCTCCAATAGAACTTTCAACTGATGAAGTGTGTTCTTGTATTGTATTTGATTCTTGAACTGTATTTTCTGTTGTCATATTATTCTTTGTTTATATTATCTTTTGGTTTTTCTTGGTTGTTTTTATTTTCTTTGTCTGTATGTTTTGTACTTGTGATACTGTCTGTATCTTCACCTAGACTTTTTAAATATTTGATCATACTTATATAAATGTAGGACAAAGATATCATGAATGATAGGCCCGTCAAACCTAGGAAAAGCCATGGAGTAGTATGAAATTTGTCATCCAAATATTTACCTAGGTACAGTGCTATGATTATCGGTATTGCAAACAGTGCACTTACCTTCATAAAACTTAAAAGACTATCTCTCCACCATGGAACTTCGATCCCGTTATTTTTTTCTTTTTCATTCATAGAAAAGAAAAGGCTAAAAGCCTTGTGCGTGTGCATGGAATCGAACCATGGACCTCTGTCTTATCAGGACAGCGTTCTACCACTGAACTACACACGCAATAACACTAAAAAATCTATCCTCAAATTTAAAAAGAACAGACGCATTATAGCAAAAAATCCCCTATTTTGCAAACAAAAACCCCACAATCTTTCGAATGTGGGGTTTTTGGTCTTAGATAAGTTAATTATCTTTGAAAATTACCTCTTGGGCGCTCTTCCATAGGGCGAGCTTCGTTTACTGTAAGGTTACGTCCTTCGTAATCCTTTCCATCAAACATTGAGATAGCTGTAGCTGCGTCAGCTTCGTTTTCCATTTCTACGAAACCGAAACCTTTTGAACGGCCAGTCATTTTATCCATGATAATGGTTGCTGAAGCGACCGCTCCTGCAGCACTGAAATGAGCTTTAAGCTCATCGTTGGTAGTCTTGTAAGGAAGACCACCTACATACAACTTTTTTGCCATATATGACAATGTGCTTCTCGTAAGAGTACTTGCATACTACTTACTCGAAGAAAACTAATTTATAAATGTAATCGCGAAGCTGATTTCATTTACATACCTCAATGTTTGCACACGGGGAATGAAACTAATACCAAAACATAAGCTAAACTACTGGGGGCAATTATAACAGAGAAGCGAAAATATAGCAAGAAAAATTCCCAGATAGAGGTTAAGCCTCTATCTGGTTGATAATCGATACAGTAAAAAGATGGATGTTAATAAACACCCATCTTTATAATTGTTTTACTTAAATACTTTTTTGTATCTAAATATTGCTAAACCCCCTAATACAAGGACTATTATTCCTAATATTTGAAGGCAGAATAGGAGGCCATTGTTTTCCAGCAGAAAGCCAAATGCACCAAGAGCGATGAATTGAGCTGAGCCAGAAACGGCAGATTGAATCGAAAGGACTGTTGCTCTGTTTTCTCCGTTTAGATGTCTGTTCATAAATTCTCCAAAGAATGGACCCATAAAACCACGGGCAACATTTTGGAAAAATACCATTCCCACACAAAAAACAGAAGGGACAGAGCTCATTATTAATATTGGAACTGCTATTAGTAACACCAATATTACAATAATATTAATATCTTTTACTTTATTACTAATGTTGCTTACATTTTTACTAAAAAACCAAGCAACAATATTTAAAGCAAAAAATACAATTCCATAATACTTTAAATCAAGTCCAACCAATTCGAAATACGGATTATATGTAAAGAACCAAACTTTTGAAGTAACTCCAATCGTCGTTACAAAAAATATAATCCATTTTATCTCTTTGTGGTTTGATACAAAAAGTAAACTAATTTTAGCCATGTCTATTTGTTTACCGGGCGTATATTTTTCATTTCTTGATGGTTCTTTGAAAAAGAACACAATAAGAGTAGAAAAAACAACCCCTGGAATAGACAAAAGTATCGGCAATCGAATATAATATTCTGCTAAATATCCAACAAAAATTGAACAAATAGCTGTAATCAAGAATCGATTGCCCACAGAATCACCTTCAATTTTTTTGTACTCTGTTTCCTTCCCTATTAATCTCAAGGAATCATATAGAAATGCTGAGTCTGCTCCCGAACAGAGAGAGAATCCGATCATCCATACGATATTTGCTATCCAAGCGCTTAATGGCGAATAGATAGTAGAAAATAAGATTATACTAAGGGAAAGAAAAAATGAGCCAATTAAAATTGTCTTTTTTCTGCCAATGATGTCAGCTAACGCTCCGGTAGGAATTTGTAAAAAAATTGTTCCAACCAAAACGATAGATTCCATAAAATAGATTTCTGATAATTTCATATGTCCTAAATTCATAAGACAAGAAATCAGAATCGGTCCCCACATAAGTGGTTCACCAAATGTTTTGTACAATTTGTACATTTTAACATTGCGTAACACATCTTTTTCTTTCATGATTTTTACCTCCTAATATTAAATTGTTAAAAAACTATTTTGTTTTGCTAAATAAAAAATATCTCGCTTTCTATTTAGCCGAGATATTTTTAAGACTTTTTACAATTTGGTTTGTTTAATAGTTTTTGGGTGAATTAGAAATGTCACGGCTAAATATAAAGTTGTTTGCGTATTCGTAAGATACGGTGAATCCGGCCATTGGTGAAATGGTCCAGTTATTTATATTTAGTTTGTGGCATCTTTTGCTCATATTTCAATAGTAACACACATATGTTTTGCTGTAAATAGATTTCAGTATTTTAAATAAATAAATACTATTTTACCGTTGTAAAATAGTATTTATTTTGAGCTTTTATTTTATTTATTCCTCTTCTGCATCCCCTACTTGGCCGCTGGCTAAGGCATCGATCATTTTGGTGATGTTGCCTTCCATAATACCGGGAATATTGGACCAGGATTGGCGGATACGGTGGTCAGTGACGCGGTCTTGGGGGAAGTTGTAAGTGCGGATCTTCTCACTTCTATCTGCTGTACCTATCTGATCTTTTCTCTCTCCAGAATATTTCTTAGCTTCTTCCTCGTCTTTCAAAAGTTGCAATTTAGACATGAGGATTTCCATCGCCTTTTCTCTGTTGGCAAGCTGTTTTCTCTCTGTTGTACAACGTACGTCTATACCTGTAGGCTTGTGAATAAGACGAACTGCAGTTTCCACTTTGTTCACATTCTGCCCTCCAGCACCTCCCGAGCGTGAATACTCCATTTCTATATCACCTGGATTTATGACAACTGTTGTTTTTTTGCGGATAGGAAGAATAGCGACAGATGCAGTAGATGTATGTATGCGGCCATTTTTCTCAGTCGCAGGAACTCTCTGGACACGATGTACGCCAGTCTCGTGTCGTAGAAGTTTATATACATCTTTGCCTTTCACTTCGAAAGAAGCCTCTTTATACCCACCAGCACTACTCTCAGATTCGTCTAAGGTTTTCCAGCTCCAATTCTTATCTTCAGCGAACCTCTCATACATATGAGCAAGCTCCCAAGCGAAAAGTGAAGCTTCGTCACCTCCGGCGCCAGCACGGACTTCTAGGACTATTTCATTTGGAAATTCTTCTTCCTCTTTGTCTTTTTTAATTATTTCTTCTATCTGTCTTTCTATTGCTTCTTTCTGAAATTTAATATTTTGAATTTCTTCATCTGCCAAGTCACGCAAACTTTCATCGCTTGCGACCATTTCATTCACCTTCTTTTCCTCATCCAAAAGACGCTCATATTCGTTTGCGAAGTAGCTTGTCTTGTGATCTTTCTTAAGTTGTTCTAAGTCTAAATTCATCTTATTTTAATATTATATACTAAAAAAGATAAAAAGCTCCATTAAGAGCCTTTTATCTTTTTAAAGTATTTATTTCTTTGCTTTTGCTGATGCAGCACGCTTCTTGAAGCGGTCTACACGTCCTGCTGTGTCGAGAACCTTTTCATTACCTGTATAGAAAGGATGACATTGACTGCATATTTCAACGTTTATTTCGTTCATAGTAGATCCTACAGGAAAAGTAGCTCCACATGCGCATGTGACCTTTGCTTTATCATTATATTTTGGGTGTATATCTTTTTTCATATGTTTTGTGATATTATCACGTTTTTATTAATCTTGCAATGGGTTAATCATATTCTCTTGTATATTCTTGGCTTTTTTCATTACACTATCCCCATAAAAGCTATTATTTGGCTTTCTAGAATCACATTTTCTTCCAGAATAGTATCTACAGGCCGCATTTCTTTCACTTGTATAACTACTCCCTTGGGCCCCTAAATCAGTCAAATATATAGCTGAAGCCATGAAGGCATCCTTGGCATACCAAGGATCTGGGGTCTTTATACCTAGCATATCAGCAATTCTATTCTTTAGTAGCATCCAAGTAGATGGGATAAATTGGGCAGGTCCCATAGCTCCTCCATAACCAGAGCCACCTATAGGACAAGACACTAAAGTTTTGTAAGGATCTCTTCCTACGGAAGTTGTAATTTCAAAGAAAGGCTTTATGTCTCTGTTTGGCTTCATAACATTATTGAACACTTTTCCACTTTTTGAACTAGCCCCTGCTCCAGTATCCATATTTGTTACATAACAAGATCCTTGATCTGTTCCTAAATTACTTTCTTGAGTAAGGATTGCTAATAGGAAAGCTGGTCTGATTCCTGTTTTTTGTTCAGCAATTTTTGCATACTCATAAGCTTTCTCAAATGGAATTGCCGATACGTCACGAAGATTGAAGAGCATAGAAAGTATCTCTGCGCGTCTCTTTGCTTTTGCATCTAGGAGTTTCTGATACTCAGCTTCTTTGTTTTTACTGATAGATAGTAACTGTTGTTTTTCTTTCTCACTCATCTCAACTTCTTTTTTTGCGGTCTCTAGTTGGACTTTTGTATCTGTTTCTTTGTTTTTAGTTAATTCTAGTTGTTGTTTTTCTTCTTCTGTTAGAACCTTGACTCCCTTAATCTCATTAACTTGATTATTTATGCCTGTTTTGACCGAGGCAAAAGCATTTATGTCTCCATAAGCTTCTGATATCGTACTTTTTGAAAGCACAAGAGAAAGTATAGATTTGTCGTCTATTTCTCTATCCTTGCGTATGAGTTGAGCAAGTGATTCTTTTATATTATCAATTCTTCCATTTAGAATATTTATTTTCTTATCTTTCTCAACTATTTCACCCCCTAGCTTTTTTATGAGTAAATTCTTGGCTTTGATGTCCAATCCGGCTTTTTTAATCTTTGTTTTAAGAATAGAGATATCTCTGTCTATAGAAGCAGATTGACCCTTTTGATTCTCTTTCTTTTTTTCAAGAGCGGCCATCTCTTCTTGGAGTCTGTCATACTCAGCCTGAAGAATAGCCCTCTCGGCCTGGGTATTTTCTAGTTTCTGGTCGGCTTGGGCGATTGGTGTTTTGAATGTGTAGTTGCTAAAAATTAATGTTATTACGAATATGAAAGAAAAAAAGTATAGAATATATCGATTCATACTTTTAGTATAACATAAATCGCCCTCAAGCCGAAGCCTGAGGGCGATTTACTATATTCTATAAGCTTATTCTGCTGGAGCTGCTTCTTCTTCCTTCTTACCTTTCTTCTCTACTTCAATAGCAGAGAGATCAACTGGAGCTGCTTCTACTTCTTCTTTTACAGCAGCTACAAGAGCGACAACTTCTTCACCATCTGTGACGAGAGTTACTCCCTTTGGAAGTTTGATGTCCTTAACATGAATCTTATCTTCAAGGGTTGCTATACCGCTGACATCAACAACGATATTGTGTGGAAGGTCTTTTGGAAGAGCTTCAATGTCTACTTCGTGTAATACCTTTACAAGTGTACCAAGTCCATCTTTTTCAGCTTTTGCAAGTCCTGTGAATTCAAGTGGTATTGTGACTTCGACTGGCTTGTTCATATCGATAGCTAGGAAATCTATGTGTATAGGATGTCCCTTAACTGGATCGACTTGAACTTCGTGGATTAGAACGTCAACTTTCGTTGGCTTATCTTTTCCATCTGCGCTTGTGATATCAAGAACTATTGTACTTGTCTCACCGGCGACTTTTAATACTTTTACGAAGTCAGTGCTCAATACGGAAACAAGAGTGTTTTCCACTTGAGCGCCATAGACGACTGCTGGAACCATACCGTTATTTCGTATGAGAGCTAGCTTGTCAGCCTTACCTCGCTTTGTTGCGGTTAATGTATTCATGGGGGCTATAATAACACTAAAATCTAATATTTGCAAGTCTAAAACGAGTATGCTAGTCTTATGGCAAATATAGTTAATGTTAAATCATTTAAAATTTATTCCTATGGTAGGGAAAAGACAATATCCTTCAGAAAGTAGGTTTTTCCATCAGTCTCTTGATCAACTACTAGTTTTACTCGGAGCAAAGGAGACTCCTAAAAAAACAAAAGAGGAAATTAGCTTGTATATTTCTGAAAATTACAGCAAAAACCCAGATCTAGAGTTCGATGAATCAATTCATGAATTGCTAGAGAAAAATCCTCGACCAAAAGTTCTTGGAATGGAAGTTGGATTTGCCAGGGTTCATGCTCGGGACATCAAGAAAGAAATGGTTCTCGGCGAGATAAAAACGATAGCGGATGTATCTCGTATTCTGCATGAACATTTGGATGAATTCAAGCAATTTTCCCCATTTAGTTCTTTGAACTAACACAAAAGCCCCTTTATCAGGAATGATATAAGGGGCTTTTCAGACAGTGGCCTTGTCACTGTCTGGGGAGATTATTGTTTTGACAGAATTGCAAAAGATGATAATATCACACTATAAATTTGCTCTTTAAATGTTTAACTTAATACATTATGTGAAAATGGAAGGTATCAGAACAGATTTGCTCATATTTTTAAATGAGCTGGTTAATGTCCACAGAAATCTTAATTTTTATGTAAGCCTGTGCTACGACATGTATCAAAATACTCTTATTTTGAAAAGGTGGGGAGAAAGTATGCCAGAAAAAATTATAACCCCTGAGTACAAACATAAACCTACAGAAATTAAATTGGCTTATGACCAATTCTTTGTTGAAGGCGAGGAAAAATCAATAAGATTTATTTTTCTGCATGGTCTACTCTTTTACCCTGGCAAAAAAGAAGGATCGATTGTTTTTGGAAAAAATTCTTTTATTATCAATAGTCACCCCGATTCTATAAAAGACGTTAGGGTTGTTAATTTTTGCCAGAAAAATGTTGTTCCAATATTAAATAAAGAGTGTTTCTATCATTAAATTGATGAACCCAAAAACCTGCTTTTTTGAGCAGGTTTTTTTATTTTATAAATTATTAAAAAGTTTTAGACGATTGTAGACGACTTGCTCGATGGCTTCGACTGCAGGCTTTAAAATTTTATAAGGGGCGACTTCTTTTGGATTCTCTTTCAGGTATTTTTCAAGAGCCTCTTTATAAGCGACACGGATTTCGGTATTGATATGAACTATGTCTATACCCTCTTTGATTGCAGCAGTAAAGTCTTCATCTGCTATACCTGATCCTCCGTGAAGTACGAGGGGTGTACCAGTAGCTTCTTTAATTGCTTTTACTCTTCCTATATCGAGTCTTGGATTACCTCCCGTTACCATGCCATGGATATTCCCAACAGATGGCGCAAGCAAACTAATACCTGTTTGTTCTATGAAATATTTTGCATCTTCTGGCTTCGTCATTGTCGCTTCACTTACACCTTCAGGAATAGCATCTAGAAGTTTGGAAGATTGACCGATGAATCCAAGCTCGGCTTCTATAAGAATATCTCTACCCTCTTTCTCTCCTAATTCTTTTGCATATTCTACACACTTTTTGGTGAGAGCAATGTTTTCGTCTAGTGGAAGTTTTACTGCATCTATAATAGCAGCATCATAACCACTATCGAGGGCTGCCTTAACTGATTCAAAAGAATAGTGATGATCAGCATTCAAGAATACCGGATAATTGTCTCTTTCTCTTATCATTTTTACCAAGGTGGCAACTTCATCTCTTCCGATAAATTCTTCCTCTCCTTCTGAAACTCCGATAATAACTGGCACGTTTAGTTTTTTCGCTGCATTGTAGATACCATGTAAAGCTTCTATGTTTGAAATATTAAAATGCCCAATAGCAATACCCTTCTCACCAGCTTCTTTTATATATTCTCTTAAAGTTTTCATGTTCATAATTATACCATAATATGATAGAATGTGGGTATATGGAACAAGACAACAAAATTGATTTTCTAGCTATAGGAGATATAGCGACTGAGCCATTTATTAGAATTACTGATGCAGAAGCAAGTTGTGATCTACAAGGTGAACACTGCAAAATATGTTTCCGTTTTGGAGACAAGATTCCCTATGAATCAGCGGAAGTCTGTCGAGCGGTCGGTAATAGTCCAAATGTCGCTGTCGGAGCTAGTAAACTAGGAGTTAACTCAACACTAATTTCTTATGTCGGAGATGATCTCGTTGGAAAACAAGATATTGAATCTCTCATGAAAGATGGAGTAAATATTGATCACATGAAGATAGTTCCTGGTATGGAGTCAAATTATCATTATGTTCTCTGGTATGCTAATGAGAGAACTATACTCGTGAGACATACAGAATTCCCCTATTCTTTTGGAAACGATGTTCCCGAAGCCAAGTGGGTTTATCTATCATCTTTAGCTTCAAACAGTACTCTATACCACAAAGAAATTGCAGAATATTTAAAAAAGTATCCAGAAGCCAAACTCGCTTTTCAGCCTGGAACATTTCAGATAAAGCTTGGGGTTGAAACTCTAAAAGATATTTATGAAAGAACTGAAATACTTTTCTGTAATTTTGTTGAAGCAAAAAGAATTTTAAATACCGAAGAAGATGATAAGCTAAAGCTCCTAGAAGGATTGAGATCTTTGGGTCCTAAAATTATAGTTATAACTGATGGATTAAATGGTGCGTATGCCTATGATGGAAACGATGCACTATTCCTTCCTGTTTACAGCGAATCTTCATTTGAATCTACGGGGGCTGGAGATGCTTTCAATAGTGCAATGATATCTGCTCTTATATTAGGTAAAGATTTATATGAAGCATTATTGTGGGGACCAATCAATTCTATGTCTGTTGTATCTCAAGTTGGAGCTCAAAAGGGATTATTGACCAGGGAACAAATAGAAGAATATCTAGCAAACGCACCCGAAGGATACAAAGTTACAAAATTCAATTAAAAAATAAAAATCTGGCCTTAAGGCCAGATTTTTATTTAAGTAATATTTCTATTGTTTCAATAATACTTTCTATATCAAGCTTATAATATTTTTCTAATTCTTTTGGATTACCAGACTGACCAAAAATATTTTTCACTCCCATGAATGTAATTTTTGTAGGATAAAATTCACTTAAACATTCAGCAACCGCACTACCCATTCCTCCAGTAATCTGATGGTCTTCTATTGTAACAATATTTTTGGTTTCTTTGGCGAGTGAAATGATTGCTTCTCTGTCTAGTGGCTTAATCGTAGATAAATTCATTAATTTGACTTTTATTCCCTTTTCATCAAGTTTTTTAGCTGCGATAAGAGCATTATATAGGATGGGTCCTGTTGCAATTATACCAACAGAAGCTAACCCATTTTCAGGTTTAAAGAAAATCTCAGCCTTACCTATTTCAAAGTTTGTTTCTTTTGTTGTAATTATCGGAGTATCATTACGAGCTGCCCTGAGATAAGCTGGAGTTTTTGTTTTAGATATAGCTAGAGTTGCCTTAGAAGCTTCTATTGCGTCACAAGGAGATACTACTATCATATTAGGTAATACTCTAGTAAGAGCAATATCTTCAAGCATTTGATGGCTTCCACCATCGGGGCCTACAGAAAGTCCAGCATGTGAACCAAAAATTTTTACAGGTTGATCATTGTAGCAAACAGTTGTACGTATCTGTTCCCAATTGCGACCTGGATTAAAAATAGCATATGAACCGACAAAAGGAATTTTACCCATGGCAGCCATTCCGCTTGCAACTGAGATTAGATTCTGTTCAGCAATTCCTACTTCTACAAAACGATCAGGAAATTTCTCAGCAAAAATATTCATTTTTACTGAGTCTGTTAGGTCCGCGCAGAGTCCTACGACATTGTCATTCTCTATTGCTGCTTGTAGTAGCCCCTCCCCAAAACCTTCCCTAGTAGATTTCTTTGTTACATCATCATTGAATACTTTGGGATTTAATTTTAAATTATGGTTTAGCATATTATTTTATCTTGTTATTTATTTCCTCTAATCCTCTTATAGCCATACTCATTTCTTCTCTATTTGGAGCTTTACCGTGCCATTTGTAATCCCATTCCCAGGCTAAAACTCCTTTACTAGGAACAGTATTTGCTACTATGACGGTTGGTTTATCGATAGACTTTTGAGCAGTCGTGAAAGCCTCACTTATCTCTTTGAAATCATTTCCGTTTATATCGATAGTATTCCAATTAAAAGCTTTAAATTTCAAATTCAAATCACCAAGGGGCATGACAGCCTCAGTACTACCATCTATCTGAATAAAATTTCTATCAACGATAACTATTAAGTTATTTAATTTTTCTTTGGCAGCGAGCATTATTGCTTCCCAGTTTTGTCCCTCGTCTAGTTCTCCGTCTCCTACTAAGCAATATATTTTTTTATCGAGACCTTTGTCTATACGTGAAGCAATAGCCATACCTACTGCCTGGGAAAGTCCTTCTCCGAGTGGACCAGAAGACGTCTCGATCATAGATAAGTATTCTCTATGTGGGTGTCCTTGAAGTCTACTGCCGAATTTCCTTAATGTTTTTAATTCATCTATTTTAAAATATCCAGAATGTGCCATAGTCGCATATAGAACAGGACAAATATGCCCATTTGAAAGTACGACTCTGTCTCTATTTGCCCAATTTGGATTTTCTGGTTTATGTTTTAGAGCTACAAAATATAAATAAGTAAAAATATCAGTCATGCCAAGAGCTCCAGCTGTATGGCCTGAACCAGCCAGATAAAGCATTTCTATAATACTCTTACGAATATTATTCGCTTTTATCTGAAGTGTTTTAATTTTTTCATCTGAAATAGTCTCCATATTTTTAAAGATTTTCTAATTCTTTTATTGTTTCCCTTACATCGAAACTTTTTATCAATACGCTTCCCGCGACGAGTCTATCTGCTCCGGCCCCTACGAGTAATGGTGCAGTATCTTCGTTTACGCTTCCATCTACGCTTATTATTATATCAGAATATTTTGATCTTAAACTTTTTATTTGGTCTAGGACTCTTTCATCAAATTTTTGTCCTTGGAATCCAATCTGCTCTATACCCATACATTGTACGAAATCTATACTATTTATAAGTGGAGATAATTTCTCTATATCCGTTGTTGTGTTTATTGCAATGCCTATTTCTACTAATTCTCTAGTATAAGGATCTATAGCATTGATAAAATCTTTTAGCTCATTTTGGTCTTCGGCTTCTAAGTGGAAAATTATTCTCTTGGGACCTAGTCTTGTAAAAAAATCAAATTGCTTAATGGCATTCTTTACCATTAGATCAAATTCAAAATCTACATTTTCCCAGTAAGGCAAACCCTCCTCTTCATCTAGTATGAGAGCTACACTTTCTTTGTCATAATATCCCATAGGCCAAGAAGTAGACTCTACAAACTTTCCATCACATATATCAATCTGAACAACTTTTGCTACGTTTACAACGTTCGCAATTTTTTGTCTCAAGTCGTTTATATCTTTAGCTAATACTGCTGGTATAACTTCAGTCATTGGGTTAGGTTCTAGTAACTAGTGATTAGTTTCTAGTAAAATACTACATTAATTATTAATTTCCTCTTGTTTTATCTCTTCTAATCTTCTAATATGGCGTTCTTCATTTGAAAATGGCGTATTTATGAAAATCTCTATAGCATTTTCTGCTTCATCTTCACTCATAAAGCGAGCTCCTAATGAAAGGATATTTGCATTGTTGTGCTCTCTGCCTAGCTTTACTATCTCAAGGTTACCACCATAATATTCTATCGCTCGTACCCCATCTATTTTATTTGCTGAGATTTGCTCTCCTTCGCCACTACCACCCAGAACTATACCGAGTGACCCCTTGTCTTTAACAACTGCTTTTGCAACTGGAACTATAAAATCTGGATAATCATCTTCATTGTCTAAAGAAAAAGCGCCTTTATCTACAATTTCGATATTGAGACTTTCTAAATAAGTCTTTAACTTTTCTTTGAGTTCATATCCTGCATGATCACTACCGATGTATATTTTCATGTTGTATATTATATCATATAAAAGTATAATAAATCTATGCTTAAATTTTACAAATACCACGGTGCTGGGAACGATTTTATAATGATAAATAATTTGAGTAAGGATATAATTTTATCTCCTGAGCAGATTAAGCAATATTGTGATAGGAATATGGGTATAGGGGCCGACGGAATTATTCTCCTAGAGTCGTCTTTTTTATCTGATTGTTTTATGAATTATTATAATTCTGATGGAAGTATTGCTGAAATGTGTGGCAATGGAGCCCGCTGTACAGCCAAATTTTATTTGAAAGAAACAGGAAAGAATCTAAAAGAAATAAATTTAGAAACTCGTGCTGGGACAAAGAATATAAAAGTAAATGGAGATGATACTTACTCCGTTGATATGGGGGCGCCTATATTTGAAAGCCCTGATTTTCCTAATAGTTCTACTGGTACAGTAAATATTGAGAACTTAGATTTTAGTTGTGTATCGATGGGCAATCCCCATGCGGTAGCAGAGGTAAAAGATATAGAAAATTTTGATTTCAAAACTGTTGGTGCAAAAGTTGAGAAGAACTCTCTTTTTCCTAGTAAAATAAATGTGGAATTTATAGAAAAAGTTTCTGATGATTATTACAAAGTAAAAGTCTGGGAACGCGGTTGTGGGGCGACTCTTGCTTGTGGTACTGGAGCATGCGCAGTCTTCTCTATCTTGAACAAAAAGGAAAATTTTAATAAAGAAATCACCTTAGAATTCCCCGGCGGGAAACTTTATCTATCTAAAAACGAACAAGACCACGTAATTCTACGTGGCCCCGCTACATTTGTATTTACAGGAGAAATATAAAATATATCAAAAATCCCAGATAGGGGTTCAACCTCTATCTGGGATTTTGTATTGTATTTATTTAATGCTCTGTCCAGTTTTGAGGACGTGATCTACGAGGGTGTAAGTGTACCCCATTTCGTTGTCGTACCATCCGAGGACTTTCACAAGGTTGCCTCCGACGACACGAGTCATTTCAAGGTCGGCGATACATGGG
Organism: bacterium; assembly: GCA_021831595.1. Taxonomy (GTDB): domain Bacteria; phylum Patescibacteriota; class Minisyncoccia; order Phycocordibacterales; family UBA9973; genus UBA8515. The sequence goes on along the minus strand of JAKBMK010000002.1, from coordinate 6,220 downwards.
TGACTTTCTCCAAGAATATCTGAAGAGACAAGGTTATCTTCTGTGACAGTGAATAGCTTGTGCCAACGAGGATCTTCTGCTGCTTTCTTCATTATTTCATTTACTTCTTCTTTTGTTGTATCACGCTTTGCAATGAATGTGATGTCTACTATTGAGCCAGCTGGAACTGGTACACGGATAGAGATACCATCGAAGAGTCCTTTAAGTACAGGGAAGGCTTCTGTCACAGCGATAGCAGCACCTGTAGAAGAAGGAATAATATTTTGAGCGGCAGCTCTTCCCTCTCTTAAGTCCTTTTTGCTTGGGCCATCGACGAGAGCTTGAGTGGCTGTGTATCCATGAACAGTGTTTAATATAGCTTTCTCTATACCAATAGCTTCGTGCATAATAGCAATGATAGGACTTGCAGCATTTGTTGTACAAGATGCATTACTTGTAATATCACAAGTGCCAAATTTGTCTTCGTTTATGCCGAGGAGTATAGTTGCACCTGGGGTTGTGCTTTCAGCGCCTTTTGATGGAGCACTGATGACCACTTTCTTTGCTCCACAATCAAGATGGAACTTTGCTTTATCAAACGAAGTGAAAAGGCCAGTAGATTCTACAACTACATCGATATCCAAATCTTTCCAAGGAAGTTTCGTAGTATCTTTCTCTGAAAGGTACTTGATTGTTCTGCCATCAATAACTAAATCTGAACCTTCCGCCTCTACTTTATGATCCCAATTTCTATAAACTGTATCATGACGAAGCAAATACGAAAGACTTTGGATTGATCCAAGGTCGTTGATAGCTACTATTTCAATATCAGGATTCTCCCAAGTGATTTTCAAAAATGCACGACCTATTCTACCGAAACCATTGATTGCAACACGAATTTTTCTTGCCCCGTTTGAATTTTCATTCATATATAATTTAAATCAATTAAATAATAATTACACTCTAAACATTATTTTATCCCCTTAATAATTTTGAAAATTCATTCGGGGTTTTGTCCATATATAAATATATTATAGCATTTTTCTATAAAAAATTACAAAAAACTCCAGCCTTAATTTAGCTAGAGTTTTTCAAGAATAGTTTTAATATATGGAAATCTAGAGCATGAGGAGATTTCTCCTCAAATTCTACTCCACATTTAGAGCATTTTTTTACGACACCACTATAAAACCACATTGTGGTTGTGTGATGTTTTTTATGATATTTTTTACAATACCATTTCGGGGTTTTTACAAACCAAAAAAATTTTCCAAACATAATGTATTGATTTTAATTAATGAAATGACCAGAAAATTAATTTAAATCTAATACTAAATTACTATTTTGTCAATAATTCTTTTAATAACTTCAAAACTATTTGTGGATTGGCGCTGCCCTTACTTTCTTTCATAACCCCACCAACTAAGGACATTATAGCATTCTCCTTGCCTCCCTTGTAAGTAGCTACTACGACAGGGTTGGCGTCTATGACTTTCTGGACGATTTCTTTGAGAGACCCTTCGTCGTGATTCTGTATAAGTCCTTTTTCTTCCGCTATTTTTTTTGGTGATTCATTGTTTATCACAATCATTGCAAGTATATCTTTGGCTCCACGGGAAGAAATATCCCCTCCCAAAACCATTTCAATTAATTCTGCAAAGTTTTCAATAGCTGGAAGTTTGGCTTCCAAATTTATCTTTTTGAGACCTAGATAATCTGAAGTTATGTAATTTGAAGCAGTTTTTACTTTTTCTTTATCTTTAAGAGTGTTAGCAACTTGTTCAAACCAAGATCCAAGCTCTTGATCTACTATATAACTCTCTATATCTTCATCTTTAATTCCATAATCAGCTCTATATCTATTTCTTTTAGCTTCGGGAAGTTCTGGAAGTTCACTTCTTAATTTTTCTATATCAAAGATTTTAGACAAGAAAAGTTTTGGAAGGTCTGGATCTGGGAAATATCGATAGTCATTGGCATTCTCCTTCTTGCGCTGAGAGAATGTGGCTTGCTTGTTCTCATCCCAACCACGAGTCTCCTGTACTATCTCATCTCCTTTTCCTGCATCAAGAAGCACAGACATTCTCTTCACTTCATATTCAGCAGCGCGCTCCATAGCCTTGAATGAGTTAATATTCTTTACTTCTACTTTTGTACCAAACTTATTTGGATCTTCTGATATAGAAATGTTTAGTTCTACACGCATTTGACCTTTCTCCATGTTGGCCTCAGAAACTCCAAGATAGCGAAGAACAGCCTGAAGTTCACGTCCGAAATCTCCTGCCTCTTTTGCAGAATGAATAACCGGTTCTGTGACAAGCTCCATAAGAGGTACGCCAGCTCGATTGAAATCCACTAGAGAATAATCTCCTTTATCGTGTTTACTTGTGGCTGTGTCTTCTTCTAGGTGTACACGAGTGATATCTACACCCTTAAGAGATCCGCCAGAGACTATTGGATACTTGTATTGAGAAATCTGGTAAGCTTTAGGAATATCTGGATAGAAATAGTTCTTACGGTCAAATTCTGTAAAATCTGCTATCTTAGAATTTAGAGCAAGCCCTACTTTGATGACACTCTCTACTGCCTTTTTATTTATCACAGGTAATGTGCCAGGGTGAGCCATACAAACAGGACAGATATTTATGTTAGGTTTTTCTTCATCTGGGTCATTTTTGCAACCACAGAACATTTTTGAATTGGTCTTAAGTTCAGCGTGAATTTCTAATCCAATCGTTGTATAATATTGTTTAGACATATAAGGAGTATAGCAAAATTTGTAAAAATTTGAAAATTATACTATGATTTAAGTCGTAGTTGAAAAGTTAATAGCTTTTATGCCCGAGTGGCGGAATTGGTATACGCGCACGACTTAAAATCGTGTCTCGTAAGGGATGTGGGTTCGACCCCCACCTCGGGCACAAATAAAAAATAAAGCAATGAAAATTGCTTTATTTTTTTATCATACTAGCCAATGTTTTGGGTAGGTAAAGAGATGGATTTAGATAAGAACTAAGAGCGGCAATTGGCTGAGTAAATATTTTACCATTACAACTTTTACTAGGGACAGTATCAACTTTTACTCCACCAGAAGCATAGACTGCTACATGCAAATGAGGACCGGTAGATGAGCCTGTATTTCCAGATAAAGCGACAATATCTCCTGCCTTCACTTTGTCGCCCTCACTAACCTTTATTTGAGATAAGTGTCCATATGTACTCGAAAGTCCATTGTTATACTTAATGAACACCCATTTACCAAATGATGCACCTCTGCAGGCTATATCTGTATCTCCTGTGCCCATTACTGTCCCACTTGCCATAGCGTATACATTAGTTCCCACCTTAGCTCTGAAATCAAGCCCATAGTGGAATTTTCCCCATCTAGAACCATAAGGAGAAGTGATAAGAACTGAACTAAGGGGCCACGATAAAACCCCTGAACCTTCTTTTGGTAATAAATTTGGATTTAGAATAAATTTTATTTGAGCTTCATAATCCTCTATTGATTTCTCGAAAGCTTCTTTCCTCTTTTCTTGCTCTGCTAACATTTTCTGATACTCTGATTCTTTATTCTTAGTAGCAACTAGAAGTGAATCTTTCTCTTTTTTATTTGCGGCAATCTCTTGTTCTTTAGCAGTTAGAGTTTTCTTTAATGTTGTAAGATTTTGTTGCTCAACTACTTTTTTATCTTTTGAAATAGTCAATCCTTGTTTTTGTATCGAAACGGTGTTTATATTGTCATCTATTTGTTTGTTTAAAGTAATAACATTATTGTATTCACGACTAAAATCCGCTAAATTATTTTCGGAAAGTACTTTTTGAACAAAATTTTGTCTATCTTGTTGATATAAATCTTTTAATAGCACAGAAAGAGATTGTCTAGATTTATCTAGCACTATATTCTTATTCACAATTTCATTATCAAGAGTTTTTATTACTAATCCTGTCGCTTTTATTTTTTTCTCTGTTTGTAATCTTTCTTTGACCAGTTTGTCTTTTTTTAGAGTTAGATCTTTAATAGCATTTGCTAAGGTTCTTTTTTGTTCCGCAGTAGTAGCTATGCGCCCAGAAAGAATCTCAATTTCTCTATTGATCTTTTCTATCTCACTATTGGCCTCATTTATTTGATTTCGAAGTTCGGTTTCTGTTTGGGCATTAGAATATGACGAACAAGCGAATAAAGCTAATGTTATAAAAATTGTGCCGAAAATTATCTTTTTCATTACTATCTTTATTATATCAGACTATGAACTTAAATTAGAAATTGCTTTATTTATGCGTTTTATTGTCTCTTCTTTACCAAGAATATCAGCCAAGATGAATGGATCTGGAGACTTATCAAGTCCAGAAAGAGCAAATCGAAGTGGGTGTAGAATCTGGCCTCTATTCTCTAGGCTATCAGCAAGTTCCATTAATAAAGTTTTTAAGTTTTCTTTATTGTAATTCTCTTCTTCTGTCATAGTTATGACTTCCAGAGCATTTTTCAAATTAGAAATTATTATTTCTTTATCTGTATCTTTATAAATTAGTTTCTCTTTTTCATAAACTGGTTCTTTGTAGAAGAAGTCTAACTCCCCTGCCTCAATCATTGTCTTTATATCACTACCTTTAGAGATTCTTTCTGTAATGATAGGAACAAGCTTCTTTATTTGAAGTTCTTTTGGAAGCCATTCGAAGATATAACTTTCTTTTTCTCCTTCAGAAAGCATTTTGATATATTCTTTATTTACCCAGTCGAGCTTATCGTCATTCCACATTGCGCCTGAATGCCCTATGCGTGAAATATCGAAGGCTTCTATGAGCTCCTTTTTACTATATATTTCTTTTTCTCCTCCTGGGTTCCATCCCAAAAATGAAAGAAAGTTGATCATAGCTTCCGGTAAGTATCCATCATCGTCATATTCTAAAACATCTTTTGCCCCATCTCTTTTTCCTAGTTTTTTCTTGCCATCTTTTCCCATTATTGGTGGTAATGTTACAAGATGAGGTCTCTCTATTCCAAGAGCGTCGTATAATGATAAGAATTTTGGAGTTGAAGATATGAATTCTTGGCCTCGCATTACATGAGTGACTCCCATTTCGAGATCATCGATGATGTGTGCAAAATTGTAAGTTGGATATCCATCGCTTTTTATTAAAATAAAATCATCCAATGCTTCTTCTCCGGCACTCAAATGACCAAACACTAAATCTTCCCATTCATATCTCTTTATTTCTGGGACTTTGAAACGTAGAGGTTTAGATCCATCCCAAGTAGGTGGATTTCCTGCCTGCGCAGACAGGTCTGGTCTGTGTTCTCTATACAAGAACGGCCTTTTTTCTTCTTCAGCTTTTTTTCTAAATACTTCAACTTCATCTTCTGTATATGGATCAGCATAAGCGAATCCTTTCTCTAGTAAAATCTTGGCATATTTTTGGTAAGAATCTAGTCTCTCTGATTGCTTGTATGGAGCATTGGGGCCACCTATATCAGGACCTTCATCCCAATCTAATCCAAACCATTTAAGAGATTTTATAATATGTTCTATAGAACCCTCGACTTCTCTTTCTTTGTCTGTATCTTCTATTCTTAATATAAAAGTTCCATTATTTTTTCGAGCCCAAAGGTAAGCAAAAATAGCAGTACGAACTCCTCCTACATGCATAAAGCCTGTAGGACTTGGCGCAAAACGAGTTACAACTTTTTTTGTAGTATTTTCCATATAATTTTATTTTTCTTCGTGAGTTTGAGCTATAAGGATAGCTTCTTTTGCTATTTTCTCTGCAGCTTCAGGTGAAGCAAAAGAAAGTGCACTTTGTTTCATTATTGATAGCTTTTCTTTATTACTTAGAATCTTGTCTACTTCAGAAACCAAAACATGAGGAGTTAAATTTGCTTCATCTATGACTTCACAAGCTCCACTTCGTGCGTAGTTATAGGCATTCTTTCTCTGGTGATCTCCATTTGAGTTAGTGATAGGAATTATAATAGAAGGAATACCCCAAGAAGCTATTTCAAATATTGCACTTCCTGCACGAGATATGACCAAGCTTGCTGCTCCGGCAGCCATTCTAGTAGATAAATTATTCAAATAAGGTAGAGGCACATATCGAGAATAATTAGGGTTGTTCTCCATAACTAACTTTGATCTGCCAACTACATCATCCAGATTCTTGACCCCTGTCTGGTGAATAATCTGATATTTAGATAACAAATCAGGCATTGTATCAATGATTATGTTATTGAGTGTTTCTGCTC
>JAKBMK010000024.1 GCA_021831595.1 bacterium | reverse complement strand
AAGCTGTTTGGCCGGTTTCGGCCTCCGTGGGTTCAATTCCCACTCCCGGCGTTCTTTATAACCAGAGTTACCCCTAACTCACAGAGCTAATATATTGTGGGTTATAAGCGATCTCTAAGCATAAGAACCATTTTTATGTGGGAGAAGTATCCTCCAATCACAATACGGAAAGGTTTAATAGCGTATTTTAGATATCCTATAGGGTGTGGCACTATGTTTATACAAAAGTATATAAACTTATATTTACATAAAAGTATTACAAAGATGCGTATTAGCGACGCTATACAAATGGCCTTCTATTTCTGGGTGATGAATTATAAGGTTTCGGTGGCATATATTGTTAGCGTTAGCTGCAGTGGGAGGTTTTATGGGCAATCGTAATACAAATAATCAACAAACAGTATTATTTGATGTAAACGCGAATAAGAATTCTAAAAAATTATTAGATAATTTATCAACTAGTCAGCTGTATGAAAAGTATAAGTCTGTAATAAACTCAACTACACTTTTTAAGAGAAGTAATGTTAGTTTTCAGGCAAATAAGAAACTACCTTTTTACAGATGGTTTTCGTACAAGGAGGGCTTCTCTTTTGACATGGTATCTAAAATACTAAGTAGTCTAAACATAGAATCGGGATATGTTTTTGACCCGTTTGCTGGTTCTGGTACAACGTTATTTGCTGCAAGAGATAGTGGTTTTAGGTCGTTTGGTATAGAGATAATGCCCATAGGAATGGAAATATATCATGCTAGAGTTGCAATAGAGAAAATAGACAAAAATGTGTTGCGTAAGTATATTGAGAAATTAAAAGAGATAAATTTTGAAAAGGCACCAATAGATAAAAATTTCAATTTTACCCATTTGAGGATCACTAGAGGGGCATTTCCTGAAGATAATGAAAGATGCCTTAATGCATTTAGAACGTATCTAAACACAGAAATAAGAGATCCTGAAATTAAGACAATCTTTAACTTTATTGGTATGTGCCTACTTGAGAAGATCAGCTATACAAGCAAGGATGGCCAGTTTCTACGGTGGGATAAGACGGCAGGTAAGGGAAGAAGCAACTATATAAAGTCAGATATATTTACGTTTGATGCTGCTCTGAACCGACTTCTGAAGGAGATTATGAATGATCTTAGCGGACTAAATATGTATTCTCAACAGAAAAAGCCTGAAGCTAAGCTTCAGAATTCAAACACCTTTGAAACATTGCCTAAGATGCCAAATGACATGTTTGATGTGATAATATCATCTCCACCGTATTGTAACAGATATGACTATACTCGTACGTATGCTCTGGAACTTGCATATCTAGGCATTGATGAAGTTGCCCTTAAGAACCTTAGACAGAATATGTTATCTAGCACAGTCGAATCTAAAGGTAGAGTAAAGGAACTCGAATTTATGTATTCAAAAAAGTATGGTACGCATGAGCTTTCTAAGATAGAAAATGCCTTCTATAGCAATACACTTCTTTCCGAGATTCTCAAAAAGCTGGAATTTTACAAGAATAATAAGCAGCTTAATAACCCTGGGATCTACAGGATGGTGTTTAACTACTTTTATGAACATGCTTTCATAATATATGAGATGCAGCGCATCCTAAAGAAAGGTGGGCATATATACTACGTCAATGATAATGTAAGGTATGCTGGGGAAGAAATACCCGTAGACCTTATACTTTCCGAATTTGCTGAAAATCTTGGGCTTAAAACCTCAGATATCTTTGTGCTAAGCGAAAAGAAAGGCAATAGTAGTCAACAGATGGCAAGGCATGGAAAGGTTGACCTCAGAAAATGTGTGTATCATTGGGTAAAGATATGAAAGCTGATAACTTTACTAACAAACAGAAAGGAGACTACAAGTCACTTGTTACAACTTATACCGAAACGAGAGCAGGTTTTGTAGACCTTGCTCTGGAGAAGAATAGAATTGCAACGCCTTTCGTAGAGCAGGCTAGAAGTCTGAAGTTGGATGCTTCCAAAGCAAAGAGCCCTGATGACCTGCTGCGAATGCCAAAGATAAGATCGGCTATGTTAAAGGCAGCAGGCCTATCAGACAAGGCCGAAACACACCTTGAAGAATCCGACAAGGAGCTTGCAATACAAAACCTAGTCGACAAGTTCTTAAAACCTGCAGGAACTGGTTTTGTGGAAGAGTTAGTCTACAGATTCCTTCTGACCAAGGGCGACACACTTGGTGGTTCAATGAGAAATATAGGTGGGGCTTGGGCAAAAAGAAAGTTCGCCAGCGTAATTGTTGCGCGTCTAAGGAATGCAGGAGTAAAGATTGAGTTCCTGCTAAACTCATCTAAGCAGTGGGTAGATGGGGAGCAGGAAGTTAATATAGAAACAATAAAAGGAATTTCGTGGAAAACTGTCAATAAGCAACGTACAATACTTTTTGATATGACAGTTGACCTGGTAGACAAGAAGAACATAGATGTATGTCTATTCTCTCTTTGCAATGTTGACAGAGACAGCAAAGCATTTCAAAATGCAGCAAATTATATTGCATTGGGTGAGCTTAAAGGTGGCATTGATCCTGCAGGTGCAGACGAACATTGGAAAACGGGTAATTCTGCTCTTTCAAGAATCAGAAAGGCATTTGCAAGTAGAACAATAAAGCCTAAGACGTTCTTCGTTGCAGCTGCTATAGAAGAAGCAATGGCAAAAGAGATATGGGGACAACTACAAGATAAAACACTAAGTAGTGCAGCAAACTTAAACAAGAGAGAGCAGCTAGACAAATTGTGTGATTGGCTTATAAACTTATGATTTCATGCGAATCTCAGCAAAAGACTTAGGCGGGCTTGCAGTAGATGATTCTGCCCACGAGGGAAACCGAAACCAACGGTCTTACAATTACCTCCTCCAAAAATACAATAATTTTTATTATGGAGTCTGTTGAGTCCCAGAAGCAGGTGGTCGGCTACTACTGCTTGAAACCAAATCTTCTTCTATTTCTTCTGGTAATCTAGGTTTGCCAATGCGGGATAAATAGACAGAACATTTTTGTTGGATATGAGTTATATAGGGTGGTAATAAACGCGATAACTTATAGGTCTTCCAGTCTTCGGCTTTTACCACAGTTAAAAGTCTAAGGTCAAATTGGACTATATCAGCACCCTCTAAAAGAAATATAAAACATTCCCATATTCTTTCGTTTATACCCGTATTTTTCTTATACGAATCCTTAAGTTTACTATTGTCAAAAACGTGGCCTTCTATTAGATATATATTTTCGCTACCGCTTCGTTCAGGCATGGTATCGCACTCTGCCCTTATATTTATGTAATATTTCCCGTCCCTTTTGTATATATCGCCGGGTTTATTCGAATTAAGATTACTGTTATAGTACATTGTGCTACTAACTAATGACTTGATCTCTTTCAAATTGTAGGATGTATCTGAAGCGAGTATCTTCTCCTTCTCAAGCAAATCAAGGTTGACTTCTGCCATTATAATCTGAAATATTACTTCGTTAATACTTGATTTTGGATCTTCATCTTCCTTCTCAAAACTTTTCCATAAAATTCTTGGCCAATTCCCCTTACTTTTATCATAAAGATTCCAAAAAGTTTGTGCCTTTGCTTTAAGAAATGCGTTTTCCCATATTTTAAGCAAATAAATTGATGGGCTTTTTGATATCCAAGTTGTAGCATCGCCTATAATGTCTCCCCTCAGTATCTCATCCTTATTTTTAACGTAAATAAAGTTTTGAGAATCATCACTGAAGTATAGACCATTTTCAGTTAATTTCGGTATTATAATATCTCTAATGTAATCGGTAGACTCATTTGTAAATATAAAGACAGGAGCGAAGCAGAATGATTTTAATTCTTTTATAAATTCTATTGCACTTCTTGCATCAGCTTCTTCAAGTTCTGGGGTTGTTCCAGGTATTAGTCCTGTCTCTTGAGAATCTATAGCACTTGTGTGCATTCTCCAATCAAGAATCAGAAAATTTATAGTCCTTAGATTATTCAAAGATGCCTTCGCTTTAGATATTGAATCGAATTTACATATAGGTATGCCTTTTTCTTCTATTTTACTGATTATTTGTTTTACATCCGGATCCGTTTCAATATCATTGTCTATTATAATTCCAATGCCATTACTCAAACTTTCAGACATGTCACTCGCTCTCCTCACTATCTGAAAAGTCTATTGAGAAATTTGCGCCATCGAGGAGTTGTCTATTCTTTTGTTTAATATATGAAATCTGGAAATTATTCCTCTCTAATAGCTGTCTTGCAATATAGAGACCTAAGCCTCTACCCTGAATTCCTTTTGTAGTGAAGAAGGGCTCAAAAATATAATCTTCATCCTCTTTCCTTACGCCTGGGCCGCTATCCGAGAATGTAACCTCCTCTTTTGAACCATCTATAACGATAGATATCTTTTTGGGTTGCAAGTCATTTGTTGTAAGCCAATAAACAGAATTATCTAATAAATTTATAAAAACCTGTAATAAAACGGCTTCAGGGCACTTGACTACAAGTGGTGGATTTTTTTCTTTTATTTCTATTTTAATTTTTGACTGAGTTATTGGATCGTTGTAATAACGTTGAACCTTCTCTATTATATCTTTTATACGAAGATCTTTACTTTTTCTCCTCGTCGATCTGAAAAGAGGTTGAATACCATGCATTTGATCTTCTATGAAGCCAAACTGGCCTCTAAGTTTCTCTATAGTTTCACGTAAGACGCTTGGATCAACAGTGTCTTTTGAAGTTAGTTCTATAAGCGAGTTTAGAGTCTCTTTTGCCCTGTTTAATATTATCATTAAGTCATGGGAAGCAGCATCAATAGTTAAACCTACACCTGCCAAATCTTCGAGTATCTCAGCACGTTGTATTAAGATGTCCTTCTCTCTTTTGTATTCTGAGATTGCATTGTCTAAAGCTTCAGCATTTTCCTTATCGCCTCTTTTGCCAAGCTCTAACCTAATTTGTTTAAGATTATTTTCTGCTTTAGATTCATTGATGAGTTGGAAATTACTCCTCGTTTCGATCTCCACTTGTTTTCTTCTGAATTCAGTATTAAGAAAACCCAGAATACCAAGAACTAGAGTTACAAGATCATTATATGAGTTGCCAGTGTCTATTAGTCCCTCTCTATTTGTTTTATCACGTAGATTAGGATTATCTTTACTTGTGATAGCTATGTATCCTGTCAACTGATCGTTGCTAAGGTATGATCCGGCTTTTTCAGTTCCTCTTCTTATATCTAAACCTATCCAGTCATCATCGGGATCGCCATACGGATTAACTCTAACTCCATCTCTATACAGGTATAGTCTATTATTTTTGATTAATTCCCTATCACTTTTGTCCAATTTTCCGCTTATTAGGTCTGACTTTCTATTAAGATCAAAAACATAGAACTCAAACTTGAATTGACCACATTCAGGGTCTCGTTTCTTTGTGCCATCTGTGTTATAAAAAATCTTTTTAATAGATGAGTCGCTTGCTAAAGCATTTAATGTTAACTCACCTTGAACGTTATTTAAAACATACTTACAAATACCTGTTGCTGTAACTTCACCCTTCATATGTAATGGTGCATCTTCTAGGAGATCATCTAATCTGCTTTTTGTATCGGATGATCCAACAATTTCTCCGTTAAGATAAATACTACAAGAAAAATCTGTTTTATTAAAAGGCGATATAAGTTTAAGGGAATCAGTAAATATATCACTAAGTTTACTGTATGACCATAGGCTTCTAAGGTTCGAAATCCTAATTATTACTCCATTATTAATTTTTTCTTTATTTATTTGCCACTTATCTTCTTGTTCTTGTCCAACTTTATTTATCCGATATGTATACTTTATGTCATCAATAAATAATTTCTCGTTTTCTGTAGACTTCTTAGCATCCTTTCTTGAAAGGAGATCACTATCATATATTGATAGGTCACATTTAACATAAATTTCTTCGGATTGTTTATTTATATTTCTTGTAAACAATTCTACAGTATCTCCTATCTTAAATACTGCAAATCTACCAATGCCTTTTTCACCTTGTATGACACGGCCACTTTTTGTTCTATCTTTTCCAGTTTTTTTCTTTAAAAACTTATTTGGTGCAGCGGGATTCATCCATGCGTCTTTTACAGTTTCTAAAGTCATTCCTTCTCCGTTATCTTTAATTTCTATCACAGAGTTTTGATTTGTGATCAGTCCATCTTCTGACTTAACAAAGTCTATAAAATTTACTTCGACCTTTTTGGCATCAGCATCATACGAATTTTTGATTAGTTCAAGAAGTGCAATTTTTTCATTTCGTATGAGTTGTTCCCCTATCATTGTGATTAATCTAGCGTAAGGTCGCATTACTAGTTCTCCTCCAGTATCTTCGGAGTTTTGTATATCTTTATTGCTTTTATTAGGATCCATAAAATCTATCTATTTTCAAACTATTAAGAAGGTCGTATGCTATTTTTTCAAATTGTTTAAGGGGATATCTATTATTTAGCTCTGGTCTGATTGCTACAATTATATATTCATACTGATATATACCCTCCATTTTACCATTGGATTTCTGTGAAAATCTACCAATAGAATCTCTATAAGGAGTAAATGTCTTTGAGGATATTTTTCTCCGAATCACTGTTTCAATATCAAATCCAATATTTTTTAGTAGTTCAATTGCAATTTCTTTATTTTTAATATCAATTCCTTTATATTTTGTGTCGCCAATTATTATGCATGCCCTTTTTCCTCTTCTTAGCACTCTAAACATTTCTTTGAAGCTACTTTCCAAATCTATAATATAATGTGATATCTGATTTGATAAATGAGGATCACAGGAATTCAATGCGTTTATCATGTCAATAGCTACAGGGCTATTTATCTTTGCAGCATTTACTTTCTCTCTGTAAGAGCTACCTATGTAGTTTTTTCTTACTGATTTAATGTCATCTGTAAAACCAAACCATAAAAGAGAGAGTTGATGAATGTCTGCATACTCATATGATATAGCATATGGCGGTGATGTTATTATCAGGTCCATAGACTTATTTGGTATGCCTGTTGCCCTCGCATCAGCCTTCTTTACATAACTTTTAACTTCAAGAGCACCAGACTTAGTTAAAAGATTGTAATATTCCGAATTCTGTTTTGTCATGTAATTTAAGTGTGCAGTGAATATAACTTTGGGATCTACAAGTTTTTTATCCGGATCTCTCATCGGTTTTATACTCTTTGAATACCAAATAGAGCAATTCTTTAGAATATTTGAGAAGCAACATCTGTAAAAAGTTCTTATTTCTTGATTGTCTTCTTTTTGTATTTCTTTATACAATCTCATCAGGCGATTATACTGTGCCTTTGTAAACCAATACTTTAATCTTTTATTTGCACTTTTGTAGTAATTCTTATGATCTCTATTCTCTGATAACCTTTTTTGGAGATTTATGTTTTTAATATTTAGTAGTTCTGAGTTTATTGCTGTTTTTTTAGCAGATGCTATTAAAAGAGCGGCTTCATTTACATCTATGCATATACTATTTCTACTATTTATCTTTGATTCTACAAGTGTTGTGCCGCAACCTCCGAATGGATCTAAAATAAAATCACCTTCGCTTGAATATTTATCTAAAAGGCGTTTAACAAGCTGTGGTATGAACTTTGCAGGATATTTATGATAACCGTGACTTGCGTATGTTGTCTCTTTTCGAGTTAGAGTATCAAATGCCCAAGAATCGTCTAACTGAGCATTTTTGAAGCCGGTATCCATCATACTACTTAATAAACCAAAGTATTTTAACCTTACCTAGTAGCCACTAGATATAGGAACTTGACATCTACATAGGACCACCATCGTCAAAGTTCAAAACAATCACATCACAAACTCTAACAGATTCGCCAAAAGGCAGGAATATACGTGAATTCGAACCTTTTTCAGTCCAATAACCCTGTTTTTTGCCATTCCAAACATTTCCTTCAGCCTTGAAAAGACGTGTTCTACAGACCACCTTTTGCCGTAATCCGGATCCTTCGGGTCCTCTCTTTTGTGATTTTTGGTCCTGCTGAAAGGAATCAATGGTATCATATTGTCATCCCTCAGTGTGGCTCTTATCTTCGAGGAATTATACTGTGCATCTGCAAGGAATTTTCCCAGAAACTTTACCGTGAAGTTCTCCTTGATGAAGCCATAGAGACATGGAAATAATTTCTTATCATTTGTATTTGCAGGCATTACCTTCACGGCAATTGGCATTTCTGTTTCAGCATCGACAATTGCATGAAGTTTATATCCAAAGAACAGTTCCTTTTCTTTTCCTCCTGCCTGCATTAATTGTTCCTTTCTAGAAGGCGTCCGATGCCCCCATCTTGCCTCTTTATCTTTTCGTGAATAGGCAAATACATCAGAACTGTCCTGAGACATTAGTTTCAATTGTTTGCCCTTCATTCTATCCTCGACTATCCAGTTATTCAACTCTTCCATAATCTCCGGTTCCATCCTTTCTCTGATTTTTGAGAAGGTTGTTACGTCGAAGTCTCTGCTATATCCCAAAACTCTTCCTATCGGATCTTTTTGTAGGAATTTCACAAGTTTTATGTCTTTGAAGTTCTCGTGTTGCTTTATAATCAAAGCGACAGGATGCTTTGCAAACTTCTTCGTATGTCCAAACTTCTGCACAATGACTCTGGCAGCAGCCAGAAACTCAGTTATTTTAGTCTTTAGTTCATATATTTCCATGTATTTCCATTCTCCTGGTGACGACCAACGCGCTAATTCCGTGTTGGCCCCAGGAGGCTCAACACTATCACATTCCGACGTTAAAAAAGAGAGAGAAAAACCCCGAAGATATATTCGACAGTAAGGTTCTTAATTTGTCAAGTTCCTACCACTAGATAGGTTAGAGCAAGCAATATAACTTTTACACTCACAAGAATAGTGGTAATAGTATGGCAAAAAAGACTACGACGACAAAAAAGAGGCATATTACCCCTGCTAAGAGAGCCCTCTCGGGGCTTTCTCACTCATAGTAATGAACCATCATGGAAAAAGTTATAACGTAAAACAACACAACCATTAAAGAAAAGAAACCAACCTTGTGAATTTATACGGGGCTTGATGGAATGGGTG
>JAKBMK010000018.1 GCA_021831595.1 bacterium | reverse complement strand
TGCTGGTCTCCTTATCGGTGGACTTCTACCTTACTACTTCTCTGCTCTATGTATGGAAGCAGTTGGAAAAGCAGCAGGAAAAGTTGTCGAGGAAGTTCGCAGACAATTCAGAGAAATAAAAGGAATAATGACAGGTGAAGGAAAGCCAGACTACGGAGCATGTGTAGATATCGTTACAAAAGGTGCTATCAAGCAAATGGTTCTACCTGCAGTCATCGCTGTTCTCTCACCTATCTTGGTTGGTTTCATTCTTGGGGCAGAAGCTCTTGGTGGACTTCTTGTCGGATCAATCGTTACAGGAATCTTCCTTGCTATCTCAATGACTTCCGGAGGAGGTGCTTGGGACAATGCTAAGAAATATATTGAGCTTGGAAACTTCGGTGGTAAAGGTAGTGATGCTCACAAAGCAGCTGTTACTGGTGACACCGTTGGTGATCCTTACAAAGATACAGCAGGACCTGCTATCAACCCAATGATTAAAATCTTAAACATCATTGCCCTCATCTTGGTTCCTATCTTGGTAGCTTTCTGGTTTTAATAAATTTAAAAAATTAATCAGCTAGAAATTAAAAATCCCGCTTTTGCGGGATTTTTAATTGATTATTTTCTTTTATTAAATAGATTCATAATAGAGTCTTTGAGAATAGATATTTTACTTCTGTTCATTTTCTCTTCCTCTTCTTTCTCTTTTCGTTCTTCTTCTATTCTAACACCCCTATTATAAACATTATTAATGGCCATGTGTCTTTTAAATTCTAATGTTTCATTTGTAGAAACATTGTTTTTTAAATCTGCTAATAACTTTTTATATTTAATTAACTCCTCTTTATTATCCACCCAGACACCTTGTTTTATTGTGTTACGAAAACTATTAATTCCATTTCTAGGTTTTAAAGTGCGTAATTCCCCTCTTTCTATTTTCTCCTCAAGATCTTTAATTATATCAATACATTGATTTTCTAGCTCAGCATCTCCTCTTATTACGTCTTCTTTCTCTATCTGCACACCAGAGTTCATTGAATTTTCTTTCTTCGCAAGTTCTTCAGCTTCTTTTTCGTACTTTTTTATTGACTCATCATTCTCTTTTCCTAAACTTATCCTTGGTCCTTCTTCCATAATAAATAATTTAATTAATTCGCTAACAAGCAAATGTTAATAATATAAAACCTTATTGTTCTTATTATACTTTTAAAAGACTCCTTGTGTCAAAATTCTCATTTATCAAGACAAATAAATATTCTTTTGACAAAAAGGCTTTTGCCATATAAACTGGGCTTACTATGAAAACAACAATCAAAAAATTAGACAAAAGTGAAGTGGAAATTACTGGTGGTTTGGAGTGGGCAGAGTTTGCAAAATACGAAGAGAAAGCCTTAGAGAAAATCGGCGAGAGGATGGAACTCCCTGGTTTTCGTAAAGGTAAAGCTCCAGCAAATATTATAAAAGAAAATACAAATGAAATGATGCTCTTAGAAGAGATGGCTGAGAAAGCACTTGGGGAGAATTATGTAAAGATATTAGAAGAGAACAAGATCGACGCCATCGGTCGTCCACAGATTTCTATTACCAAGATTGGCAAGGGTTCAGATCTTGAATTCAAAATCGTCACTGCTGTTCTTCCAGAAATGAAACTTGGTGACTATAAAAAGATTGCTAAGGCAGAAAATGGAAAAGAGGAAAGTAAAAAAGAAATCGTAGTAGAAGAGTCTGAAATAGAAAAGGTTATAAAAGATCTCCGTAAAATGCGTGCAGAACAAGCTAGCCACAGCCATGAAGGTCATGAGAATATGACAGAGGAGGAACACGCAAAAGTTCACGCAGAGGTAAAGGAGATTCCAGAAAGTGACTGGCCAGCTTTCGATGATGAATTCGCAAAATCTTTTGGAAGTTTCAAAACAGCCGAAGAATTAAAAGAGAAAATCAAATCAAATCTTCTTATTGAAAAGACAACTGAGGCTAAAGACAAGGTTCGCTTAGCAATAGTCGAGGAGTTAGTGAAACAAACAGAAGGTGAGATTCCAGAAATCCTAATCCAAAGTGAAACAGACAAAATGCTTTACAGACTAGAAGCAGACATAACAAATGCTGGTTTAAAAGTAGAAGATTATTTGAAACAAATAGGTAAAACAGAAGAAGATTTAAGAACAGAATGGAAGGCAGATGCAGAGAAACGTGCGAAACTCCAGATAATAATCCATTCTATAAGTGAGAAAGAAGGATTAAAGCCAACAGAAGAGGAGGTTGCAAACGACGTTGTAAAAATTACAGAAATGTACAAAGACGCCGATCCATCTCGCGCTCGCGCTTATGTAGAACAAATGCTCGAAAACGAAAAAGTATTTGCATTCCTAGAGAAACAATAATTTGATATAATAAATATATGTTAATTCCAACAGTTATAGAAAAATCACAATTCGGAGAAAGAGCTTATGATATATACTCGCGCCTCTTAAATGATCGTATCATTTTCCTAGGAGGACCAATAGATGACCACACAGCGAACCTTATTATCGCTCAGATGCTTTACCTCGACAATGTAGATTCCAAGAAGGACATCTCTCTTTATATCAACTCCCCTGGTGGCTCGGTCACCGCTGGCCTCGCTATCATCGACACGATGAACTTTATCAAGAGTGATGTTTCAACTATTTGCGTCGGTATCGCGGCTTCGATGGGGGCTCTTATTCTTTCTTCTGGTAAAAAAGGCAAAAGATTCTCTCTTCCAAATTCTGAAGTTATGATCCACCAAGTCATGGGTGGTACTGAAGGCCAAGCCAGCGACATTGCCATCAATGCCAAGCATATCCTTCGTACAAAAGAGACTTTGAACAAAATTCTCGCTTCAAATACCAGCAAGAAGATCGACCAAGTTGAGAAAGACTCAGACCGCGACTACTGGATGACCAGTGATGAGGCTAAAAAGTACGGCATCGTAGATGAGATAATCGCAAAACCAAAAAAGTAAGACAGAAAAATCTCCCTATGGGAGATTTTTCTTATTCCTAGACAAAACTTCGTTTTTGGAGTATATTGAGGTTATCGAATTTTAAAAGTTTTATTTGAAATGTTCGCTTTTGGAAATGCAGTCACGACATCTATACTTATTTATGAACTCAACACTTGCAAGAGAATTCCGTTCTAAACTAATCATACTTGTTCAAATTTAAACCTTAATATATAAGGATTTATTCTGTGTTTTTTAAAGCGACCACAAAAGTCGCATGAGTATAATAACAATAATAATTATAGCCGTAGCCGCCATCGCAGT
The DNA here is from genome assembly GCA_021831595.1 of bacterium. Classification (GTDB taxonomy): domain Bacteria; phylum Patescibacteriota; class Minisyncoccia; order Phycocordibacterales; family UBA9973; genus UBA8515. The sequence goes on along the minus strand of JAKBMK010000018.1, from coordinate 6,872 downwards.
TGGTGTAGGTATCGGTTATTATTTGCGTCTCATTGTCTCACTTGGTCAGAAAGGTTCTATGGAACTCGAAATCAAGAAGATAATGCTCGCCGCAAAGGAAGACGCTCAGAAGGTTATAGATGAGGCCAAGAAGAAGGGAGAGGCTCACCTTGCCGAGGTCAACAAAGAAACAAAGGTAAAAGAAGAAGAATGGAAGCAGACGGAGAATCGTCTAATTAAAAAAGACGAATTACTCGATGCTCGCCAGGCTGAAATAGATAAAGAAGTAGAAAAGATTAAGCAAAAAGTAGAAGAAGTGAAGAAGGTCAAAGAGCGCGTTGACGGCATGGAAGCCGAAAAAGAAAAAGAACTTGAAAAAGTTGCTCGCCTTTCTACTGATGAAGCTAAGGAAATTCTTTTCAAAGATATTGAAGTAAAGTACGAAGAAGATTTACTTGTTCGAATGCAAAAGATGGAAACATCCAACGCTGAGAAGCTTGATCGCCGCGCAAAAGACATCCTTTCTGCAAGTATAAACCGTCTTGCCTCTTCTACTGCTAGTGAGATGATGACAACTTCTCTTAATATTCCAAATGATGAAATTAAGGGAAAGATAATTGGTAAAGAAGGCCGAAATATTCGTGCTTTTGAAAAAGCTGCAGGTGTAGAACTTATAATAGATGAGACTCCAGGAGCCATAGTCATCTCGTCTTTCGATCCAGTTCGCCGCCAAGTCGCTCGCCTAGCACTTGAAAATCTCATTCTTGATGGACGTATCCAACCTGCCAAGATTGAAGAAGTCGTCGCAAAAGCCCAAGAAGATATCAACAAAATCATTAAAGATAAAGGCGATCAAGCTGTATATGAATGTGGAATATTCAACCTCGATCCTCGCATCAGTGCTATCGTCGGACGTCTATATTTCCGTACTTCATATGGTCAGAATGTCCTTCAACACTCTATAGAGATGGCCCATATAGCTGGAATGCTAGCCGAAGAGCTTGGTGCTGATGTCCAGATAGCTAAAGCCGGAGCCCTTGTCCACGATATAGGTAAAGCCCTCGACCACGAAGTCCAAGGTACACATATAGATATAGGTATCAGAATATTGCAGAAATTTAAGGCTGATCCACGCATTATCACTGCGATGAAGAGTCACCACGACGACACCCCACATGAATCCATCGAGTCCGTCATCGTTCAGACTGCCGACCATATATCAGGAGGCCGCCCAGGAGCTCGCCGCGACAGTGTAGAGAACTACATCAAGCGTTTACAGGAGCTTGAAGCTCTAGCCGGTAGTTTCGAGGGTGTCGAGAAATCTTATGCTCTCTCAGCTGGCCGTGAAATCCGCATATTCGTCACTCCAGATAAGGTTGGAGACGTAGCTGCCAAAGAAATGGCCCGCGATATAGCAAAAAAGATTGAACAAGAGCTCACTTACCCTGGTGAAATCCGTGTCACAGTCATCAGAGAGAATAGAATTATCGAATACGCCCGATAAAAAATTACAGAACTCAATTTTTCAGGGCAAGCAAGATAAAAATAGAAACAAAAATAGCACAAATTATTTTTTGAAAAATAATTTGTGCTATTTTTAATAAAACATTTTAAGTATTTGTCAATTCCCTGTCCCCCTTGTTTTAAAATTAGCTTGGTATATAATAACATTATACCTGTTCAGTCAGGGATCGTTTGCAAACGGTCGAAATATTATTCAGCTAGCATTCTTATTTCTAAAAAATAAGAAACTAAAATAAATGAATAAACAATCTTTAGTAGAATTAGTTCACGAAAAAGTAGGCGGTACAAAAGTACAAGCTGAGGAAATTGTGAACGCAATGTTTGATGCTATCGTTGCAACTTTGAAAAAAGGAGGCGAAGTATCAATTGCAGGAATCGGAATCTTCTCAGTTAAAGCACGCGCAGCTCGCATGGCTCGCAATCCTAAGACTGGAGAGCAAGTAAAAGTTGCTGCAACAAAGGTTCCAAAGTTTAGAGCAGCAAAAGCTCTTAAAGACGCTGTTAAATAATATTTAAATTGTTCACTCAATTTTTTATATAAGAAAAAACCACTCAATTCTATCTAGAGTGGTTTTTCTATTTCGTACGAGTCCACAAAACAAATCTGGAAATAGTTCTTGAAAAAAGCCTTACGGAGCGCGACGGCGCGAGTACGAGCAAAATTTTCAGCAGAAAATTATTGTGTGGTTTTTGAAAGAAGCTATTTCCAGATTTGTTTAAAAAATACCTTATTCTAGAAATAATAATGCAAGCATTGATAAGACTCCGGCCATTATAATACAAAGCTGAATTATAGAATGTTTAATATTTTTTGTTTTATGAAGTTCTGGTATAAGATCAGCAACAGCTATATAAATAAAGCCCCCAGCAGCAATTGGTACGAACCAAACGACACTATTTTGAATTATATTTCCAAAAACAAATATAAATATTAAACCAAGGAATGATGCCAATGCTGAGAAAAAGTTAAGCCAAATAGCGCGACGTTTTGTATATCCAGAATGAATAAGAACTGCGAAGTCCCCTATTTCCTGAGGAATTTCATGTAAGATTACAGCAATCGTCGTTGCAATACCAACAGGAATACTAACGAGAAAACTTGCTCCAATGATAACTCCGTCAATCATATTGTGGAATCCATCAGTAAAGAGAACGAGCTTCCCTACTGGATGAATATGGTCCTCTTCTTTATCTTCTCCGTGATGATGCCAGTGAATAAATTTCTCTACTACAAAAAAGATAAGTATTCCGATGATAATTAGAATTCCTATAACACTTGAGCTTAGTTCACTTCTAAATGCTTCTGGAATCATATGAATAAATGCATCTCCTAGAAGCGCGCCAATAGCTAGACTAATGAAAAAGTTAATATATTTTTTTAAAGTATTCTCCCCTACCGAAAGAGAAAAGACTCCCACGAAGGAGACCAGACTTATAACCATCACACTTATAAATGCATAAAGATAGTTTATTGTCATACGTTGTCGGGGCGCCGGGATTCGAACCCGGAGTCGCCTGTTCCCAAAACAGGAATGTTAGCCGTTACACTACACCCCGATGTGTAATTTATCTATCTTAGCATATTTTATGATAATTACAATTGGTATTTTTTATGTTGAATAAAAATTTAAAATAGTGTATATTAGTAAAACATCGCGGGGTTAGTTAATCGGTATAATAACAGTTTTCCAAACTGTGGTGAAGGGTTCGACTCCCTTACTCCGCACCAACACAGAACAAATAGGTTTGGCGGGGGTTAATACGTGGGCGTGCCGAAGGCACGCCCATGCTGTTTGTGTTTGGTTTGCAATGGAATTTGAAAAATCCGGCGCGCTTGCGCGCAATATTTTGTTTTGGAGGAGGAGGTTCGAGCCAAAGACTTTTTTGGCAGCAACCTTTTTATCCAAAAGGTTGCAATCCAATGCAATTTTTTCCATATTTTGAGCCTCTTTTATCCATTCTCTCATCGGTTCGAGCCAATGTTTTTGCTTTTGTTGATTACGAGATATTTCTTCCTCGAGCGACTTCTTTTCAGATAATAATTTAGCTTTTTTTGTTCTATATATTTCTTTATCAATATCTTGCTCTAAATAGCCTTCAAGAAGTCGCTCAAGCTTTGTAGAGATATCTCGTATTCTTTTTTGATTCTTTTCAACAAAAACAGAAACAGATTGGGCGGATTTATTTTCATCTTCATCTAGTCTTTTATTTAAATAATCTGCCCAATCTTGTGGCATAGAAACTTTTTGCAAGAGTGATGAAATCTGTTCGTCCAAGATTTCCTGGCGAATGAAGGATTCATGACATTTCATATCTCGTCTTTTCTTGGAGCAGTGATAATAAGTATAATAATGTTCTTTCCCACTAATTTGCTTTTTAATCCTATATTCGCCAGTTATCATCATTCCGCAATTACCACAACTTATGAGTCCACAAAATACTTGCGGTTCATTCTTGCTAATTAATCTTGGACGACCTCTTTCTTTCATCACTTCTTGCACTTTATCCCAAAGTTTCTTATCCACAATTGGCTCAAATTTTCCTTCATATATTTCACCTGCATATTTAAAATGTCCGTAATAAAATGGATTAGATAGGATAAAAGTGGCTCGGGTTCGGTGGATTTTCTTTCCACGTTTCGTCAAAAGTTGGTTTTTCGCCAAAAACATACCAATAGTGTCAAGCGTTTGATTACCTTGTGCATACATCTCAAACGCTTTCTTTATCACAGGCGCGGATTTTGTATCAATCACAATCGTTTTCGTTCTACTATCATTTATATATCCCACAGGCGAAAGCCCCGGATATTCTCCGCGCCTAACTTTTTGGCGTAAACCTCTTTTGGTATTTTCGGAAAGAGAATCCACATAATACTTACTTTGTCCGAAAGCCATGTTAAGCATGAACTTACCTTGCGAAGTGGAATCACACCAAAATGTTGGGAATTTTAGGCTCGCAAGTTTTCCTGTGTCGAGGAGATAAATTATCTTACCACCATCAATACTATTTCTTGCGAGACGATCAGGATGCCAAGATAAAATAGAATCAGCATCGCCATTTTCTATACATTTCATCATCTCATTGAAAACCGGTCTGCCTGGAGTTTTCGCAGATTGTTTTTCAATAAATTCTCTGGCGATGTCTAATTTTTCTATCTTGGCATAGTCTCGCAACTCTTGAAGCTGTGCCTCAATACTTAATACCTGCTTATCCTCGACATCTGTGGACTTGCGAGCATACAAAAAGAACTTTTGTGACATATATTTTAAAAGCAGAAATGGATATTCTAGTGTTGAAACCTTAACGCAAAGTTAAGATAGCTAGAATATCCATTTCTGCTAACTTTGCTAATAATTTGGTTTCAACATTTCAAGTATATCACTTTTAAAATAATCACAAAATTCTTTTTGAATAAATTAGTAAAAATTGCATTGGATTTCGAACCTCCTCCTCCAAAACAAAATATTGCGCGCAAGCGCGCCGGATTTTTCAAATTCCATTGCAAACCAAACACAAACAGCATGGGCGTGCCTTCGGCACGCCCACGTATTAACCCCCGCCAAACCTATTTGTTCTGTGTTGGTGTGGCTTTACGACTCAGCTCGAACCTATTTTGAAAAGAATTAAAGCTAATCTTACGCTTCACTTTTTTCTTTTCTCTAATCTATCTACACCGCTCTACCAATGTATTAATTCTAAATGCGGACTCGTTTTGCGAAACAATATTCTCTGGGAAAGGATTCGCAAAACTTCGGCTTTTTATTTTTTGAAATTCGGCGGGGGGTTCTTTTTGGGTTGGGCGCGCAAAAATTCAAAACTCAAACCCGAAATTGATAGCCTCGGGTTATGTGATATTTATAGTTTAGTGATTATCTATCGTTCTGGGTGACACACCTCGGCATCCGCCTCGGGCATTACCGCTATGGCTACTCGCGCCTACATGCCTAGGTATGGTAACGGCTCAAATACTGGGGAAATGAGCCGTTACCATACTTCTCGGGGAGAGGAAGTTTCCTCTCCCCGGGTCGGGCTTACTCCTAGATTACTAGGAGTTATAGCCCTCGCCACCCCCTCTCTACGCTATTTATTCCTTTGTTTAGTGTATCGCTTTCGCTACTAGACTATGAAGCTTCGGTTTACCTCGGCACTCATCCTTTAGCCACTGGACGCCATAGCGGTAATGCCCGAGGCTCCTTTATACTCGTGCTTGCCCCAGCTCCGTGTGATTACACACGGAGCTATCCCTCCCGTGCGTGCACGAAAACTCACTCCCTAGATTTTACTGTGCCTCGTGATGACTTCGTCATTTTACGAGGGAATAGAATACAGACTTTCCTGTTTTTCCAGTTTGTTTAATTTTATTTTCTTTTTCCAAAGTATTTAGATATCTTGTAGCTGTTGCATCTGATACATGCATAAATTTCTCAACTTCGTCATTAGTAATTTTCTGCTTTTTTAAAAACAAGGTCATAATTTTATCTAACTTCTTTCTTTTTCTGAATTGAATCATGTTTCTTGCTTTGACTAGAAGTTCGCGGGCAAGAAATTTAGAAGAAATGATTACGGGAATTATTTTTGGTTGGTCGGGTTCGGGGTTTGATTCGGGTTTTGGTTCTGATTTAACTTCAAGAACTTGCTCGGCTGGTTTTGATTCGGTTTTAATTGGATTAATAATCGACTCATTCTTTAGTTCAGGTTCAGGAGCTAACGATTCATTTACTGGTATTTGAGCCGTTGGGGTTTCTGGAATAGAAACTGGATCTTTGACTTCCGGTATTGCATTTATAGGATTTTCTGGTATTTTCTCTAATTCTGGCTTAATTTCATTGGGCTCAGAAACAGGAGCTTGATTTTCAAGGGATTTTTCAGATTCTGTTGGTATTATTGGGTTATTTTCAGATATTACCCCTTGATTATCATTATTTGCCAGAGAGGGGGTATCTGCTGTTGTAGAGGGTTCTAGGGGCTCAGAAGGGGTAATGGAAGGCTCAGAACCTGTTGTTTCAACAGGTATAGGCTCGATTTGGGCTGATTTTTGATTTGTGATTATTTCATCTGCCATATTTATAAATTTTGATTTTACACAAAATCCCCAAAATTCAAAAAGGGAAAAATATCAAATTACAAATTACATATATATTAAAAGAAACTGCGGGAGGGGCGAGCCCCCAAATTGTCAAGCCGAAAGTCAAGGCCATCGGCATCGACATGCAACTGCCCATCGCCCGGAGCCCAAGCCGAAGAGACGAGACGAGAACCCGATTTAGTTGCAAGCCATGTCCAACCATCTTCATCTAGATGCTTACCTGTTTCTTCAAAATACTTTCTTTGAAATACTAAGTAGTCTTCTAAGGTTAGAGTATTCTTCA
>JAKBMK010000023.1 GCA_021831595.1 bacterium | reverse complement strand
TCTCTAAAAACAAGCTCTGAACCAACTGGAATACCAACCATATCAAATCTAAATTGTGGTCTTATTTTACGAGCTTCATCTAATGCATTCTGATCTTCTTTATTTTCAACAATATCTTTCTTTGGAGTAATGTTCTCAATTTCAGCCAATTTTAAAGCAGAAACAACTCTCTCTGGTGCTATTTGAAAAAATTCTCTTTTTGGATTAACTCTGTTATTATCAAAAGCATCATGTAGTTGATGTTCAACAAAATTAGAGTCTTTAACTGTACAAGCATAAAAACAAGTAAATGGCAGAGGCACACTAGTAGAACCACTTAATTCTTTTATTCTTTGTTCAAGATTATTATTTGTTCTACCTATTTTTACATATCCTGGCATTGACTCATTTGTAAGTATATATATTATTTCGTTCATAAATTACTCTGTTATTTTAATAATAATTAATTTTCTTTTATAAATTTACCCCCAGATATATCAAAGAATTTTTCAAAGAAGCTTGTGAGCTTGTTTAAAACACTTTCTCTTTTTTGACTTCTTTCACCAGTCGGGGAGAAGCGAGAAACTGGTGGTAATACTTTACTTATAGCGGTTCCAGTTACAGGAACACCTCCATCTCTAAATGCATTTTTAATAAATGTATATGTGGCTTCAGAATCAAGATTTTCATTTTCAATAATAGTATTGAGTTCTTCTATTTTCTTCTCTTCTACGAATTTCTGCCAATCTTCATCAATAATTGAATGGACATCAAGAGATGTGATAAATTGATTAATGAGGTCCTTTTTGTTTCTAAGCTCAACACTGGAATCAATTGCTTTATTTATATCAATCAACAATTCCTTATTCTTTGTGTGGTCCTCGTGATATCTCTTTATCAACCCTAGTATATAATCAATATTTATCTCTACTTGTTTAATGAGTTCCATTTCAAAGACCAAATCGTCATTGATATTTTCTTTCTCTTCTTCTTTGATCTTACGGAATTCATTATACAAATCAATATACATACTGTGATAATCTTGTATGTCACGATCAGTCAAAATACCATTACCAATAAATTCATCAAATGTTACAAGAATATTTCTGACACGAAGAATAGCTCCATATAATTTTATAAAGTCTTTTTGATTCTGTTCTCCTGTGATAACTTCTCCTACAGGGAATTTAGTCAATAATTCATCAACTAGGCTCTTATATCCTCTTATTTCCTTATCACCATCTTTATAGCCATTGTAGTAGTCTGTATAGGCTTTTAGGAGCACAATTCCACTTGCTTCCTTATCTCCAAACAAAGCAATTGATTCATTTGTGGCCTTTTCTAAGTTACGGAAACAAACAATATTTCCAAATGTTTTTACACTGTTTAAAATACGATTAGTTCTTGAGTATGCTTGAAGCAATCCGTGTAGCCTCAAGTTCTTATCTACCCATAGGGTGTTAAGGGTAGTAGCATCAAAACCAGTTAGGAACATATTAACTACAATAAGAATATCAATTTCTCTGTTTTTTACTTTTTCACTTACATCTTTATAATAATTTTGGAATTTATCAGATGAAGTATCATAAGAGGTCCCAAACATATTGTTGTAATCTTTGATAGCATTCTCAAGAAAATCTCTAGAACTAACATCTAGACCACTTGTATCCTCAGAATTTTCATCGATCATACCATCTGCATCTTCTTCATTCACACTAAAACTATATATAGTTGCTATCTTAAGGCGTTTATCACTTGGTTCATCTGCTAGTTGTTTTTTAAATTCGGCGTAGTATTTCTTTGCTACATCAATAGAAGAAACAGCAAAGATAGAATTAAATCCTGCTAGTCTTCTTTCTTTTATTTTATAAAAGCTATTGCGTTTTGTTTTCTGATCAAAATGTTCTCTTATATATCTAACAATATTTTCTAGACGTTCTGGCGCAGATAATGCTTTCTCTCTATCAATATCACTGACTTTTTTGTCCTCAATATTTTCCGCTTCGCGAACCGTAGAAATGTAATCAACCTTAAATGGTAATACATTCTTATCTGCAATAGCATTAACAATTGTATATGTGTGCAATTTCTCACCAAAAGCTTGTTCTGTAGTTTTTAAGTCAATGTGTCCTCCTGCTGAAGCATTAACAGCAAAGATAGGAGTGCCAGTAAATCCAAAAATGTGATAATTATTAAATGCTTTAGTTATTGCCTTGTGCATATCACCAAATTGCGAACGATGACATTCATCGAAGATAATAACTACATGGCCATCAAAGATAGCATGCTCTCCGTTACGACCAATAAATCTGTCCAACTTTTGTATAGTGGTTATAATGATACGAGAATTTGAATCTTCTAACTGCTTCTTAAGAACGGCTGTACTAGTATTACTATTTGCTGCTCCTTTCTCAAATTTGTCATATTCTTTCATTGTCTGATAATCCAAGTCTTTACGATCAACAACGAAAATAACTTTATCTATATATGATAATTTACTTGCGAGTTGTGCTGTTTTAAAACTGGTTAGGGTCTTCCCAGATCCTGTTGTGTGCCATATATATCCTCCAGCATCAGTTGTTCCAAGTTTCTTATAGTTTGTACTAATTTCGATTTTATTTAAAATCTTTTCAGTAGCGACAATCTGATATGGTCGCATTACTAAAAGTAATTTCTCTGTAGTAAATACACAATATTTTGTGAGAATATTCAAAAGTGTATGTTTAGCAAAGAACGTCTTGGCAAAATCCATAAGTTCTGTAATAGGGTGGTTAGTTGCATCTGCCCACCAGCTTGTAAATTCGAAACTATTACTTGTTCTTTTTCCTTTCTTGGCGCCACTTTCATTTGATTCCTTTATATGTTGCGAGCGAGTAGTATTACTATAATATTTTGTATGAGTTCCATTTGAAATAACAAATAATTGAACATACTCAAAAAGACCAGAAGAAGCCCAAAAGCTCTCTCTTTGATATCTGTTTATCTGATTAAATGCTTCTTGTATTGCTACACCACGACGTTTTAACTCTATATGTACAAGCGGTAACCCATTTACAAGCACAGTTACATCATAACGATTAGAACGTTGTCCGTCTTCGGTTGCGTATTGATTAATAACTTGTAAGATATTATTGTGAATATTTTGTTTGTCTATAAGGTATATATTCTTGATTGAACCATCATCACGAGTAAGGTTTTTAACATGATTTTCTTGTATTGTTGCTGTTTTTTCTTCTATGCTCTGATTTGGATTTGCAATTTCATTTACAAAGAAATGGTCCCATTCAGTATCAGTAAAAGTAAGACTATTCAATTTTTCTAATTGCTTTCGCAGATTTAAAATCAATTCATTTTCAGAAGTAATTTCTATATATTCGTACGCTTGGGATTCAAGTTGCTTGATAAAAGCTTTTTCCAAAGCATCTTCACTTTGATATTGAGATACTCTTTTGGCATCAGAAACATACTCAGCAACGACTGTGCTTTGTGTATTCTCTGCAACTAAATTGTATTTATTATTCTGCATATTCTTTAAATGTTAGAAGTTTATTCCTATAATATTCATATTGCGACCTACGAGCTTTAAGTTCTGCTGGTAAGCCGATGGAGATATCATTCACAAGAAGTTCAAATTTATTTAAAATTGAAACAATTTTTTCTTGATATTCTAAAGACGGCAATACAACATCAAATTTTCTGAGCCAACCTGTGTTCAAATTTACTTTTGCTGAGCCATGTACATTTTTTCTAATTTGTTCCCAAAATAAATCAGTATTCATCCAATGCTTTATATAAGAATTATTTGCTTTATTTTTATTTATTCTTAAATAGCCAAGACTTACGAATATACACAACGATTCGTCAGTGTCTACTATCACAGGATGTCCTAAATTAGAACCTACCCGAGTAAATAATATATCACCTCTTTTTGGCTTAGCATTAGATGTTGATTTATTATATTCATCTTCCGAAATAAATTTAACATTATTTAGATCAAGAATATCACTTGATGTGTTTTGAGCAGAAATAAATTTTATACCACTATCCACATATTTTGGTGTATAGGTCAAACCTAAGTATATATCAGCAATATTTTCTAGTTTTTCTATATTATTAGTTGAATTTAATATTAATTTTTCTCTATAATATTCATACTGTTTCTTTCTTGCTTCCAGCTCTGCTTCCAGCTCTGCTTCCAGCTCGGTAAAACTATCAAGGATTTTAACAATTTCTTGTTGTATTGCAAGAGATGGAAGTGGAATTTTATATTCATCTCTAATTACAGAAGGGTGGGCCTTTTTTGTATAATCAAATACTTTTGTTAACCATGCATTTGATAAAACGAAATATAGATAACGCGTATTTATTACATTATTATCATTTACTTTTAACCACCCAGATACATTTGTTACAGAATATTTGTGTGGAGACCTATAAAAAAATCTACCCCCACCATCAATTGACCATGTTATTCTTTCATCATCAAACATAAACTTATCATATCTTCCAAACTCTCCCTCTCCGTTTGCTGATGATGAATAAACAGGAAAATCACCAGGAGTATTAGAAATATCATTTTTTGAAATTACATTTCCACGTCCAAGTTTAATCACTCTATCATCCTCAAGTTCCCCAAGTATTTTAAATTTCACACCATTTGGACATAGTTCTGAAATTAGTTTTTCAATTTTATCTTGATGAACATTCATAATTAATTAAAACTTTCAAGTATATTTTTAATATCATCAAACACTGAGGGTTTTTCTATAAGAGCAACATCAATATAAGCTTGCCTTATTTTAATTTTATCTTCACTCAATACATCACTACATAATTTTGAAAAAAGTGCCTTTCCTTGAAACTCATCCTTCCAGGAGTTATTAGTTAATGCATTTTCTAATCTTGTTTTTTCTGAATTCATCCAACTTGTAAGATTACCTGTGGAAAGATTATTTGAGAGAGAATTAAGTTCGTTAGTTGTTTCAGTAGAAAATTCTGCAACAATATCATCGCAAGTTTTTACATCAAGTGATTTAACTGTCGGAATATTGAAATTATGGTTTGCAGAAACATACTCTTTAGTATTTTGTAGTAGGTTAAGTTTTATTTGATTTGAGGCAATAACTTTTAATTGATCTTCAATATATTGTTGAGTGATTTCAGGTCTACTTACTGTTAAATAAAGTTTTTGTGCAACCTTGAACAAAACCTCTGCATCAAGAAAATAATTCTCTAAATGTCGTTTCTTTAGACATCTTATTCTACCATTCTTTTCTAGGGCATTTATTTGAGTAGATGATAACCCATCTCTATCACGTATCATATAAAAATCAATACCAAATATAGAATTACGTATTTGTTCCTCAATTGTGTTTAGTGTAATTATGTTCTCAACTGATCCAATTGGAGTAATCTTAGCCTCTGATAGATATTTTTGTGCAATCGAATGATATGCGAGTCTATCGATACTGGAATCTTCACCTTCAACAAATACTAATTTTTTACCCACAGCAAACAAACCCAGATTTTCACCAATCAAATCAACAATATCATGGTGTCCATGATTAAGATCGCTTAATTTATGAGCTTGATTTGATCCACTTTGTTGAGAATCTATAAAATAAACGTTTCCAGTAGAATAGTACGTTGAAATGAGGTCCGCGGAATGTGTCAAGAAAATAAACTGATTAGTGTGATTACCAATGGCTTTTAGGGTTTCAATTAATTTAAACGTCAAAGTAGGATGTAGGTGTAATTCTGGTTCATCTACAATTATAACTGAATGGTTTATTTCTTTTCTGATAACATCAAAAACTATCTTTACCACTTCTTGTTCTCCTGAACTTAATGAACTAAAAGTTAGCTGAACCCCTTCAGAATCTTTGTAACTAAATTCTCGAGGGGAAGCAGGATCAATATCTAAAAGTATTTTATTAGGAAGTAGTACAGAAAAAATCTCTTTGTATCTTTCAAGGGGATGAGGAATTTTCTTTTTTATTTCATCTGCAGTTATATTTGTGCCACTCTTCACTTCATCTGTTAAATCTCTATCATAAGCTGCGACTTTTAAATGTATATAGTTCATGAAATCTTGCCATCTATTACCAAAATCTTGATAATAAAAAGTACTAGGAGTTTCCTGCTCATCAGGATCAGAGACTCGCCACCCAATAGGATTATATTGAATTGTTTGAATATTTCTTCGTGAGTCAATTTGTACAAGAGAGCCAACATATTGCCCCTTACCATATTTACGATTTTGTATGTATTTAGTTAAAATTGAATTATTTGATCCTTGTACTGTTGATATTTCACTTCCTCCAAAATCTTCTCTTTCTTTTTCACGAGTAGCAATCAACGAAAGCGACATCTGACCACTTCCTTGAAGCGCCCCAACTATAGCCTCCTTCAATCTACTTTTTCCTGAGCCATTTGCCCCAGCAATAACAACAACATCACCCAGATTCTCTATCTTGAGATTTTTTATAGGTGGAAAATCTTTAATTTCTAAGGATGTTATTTTCATATTATTTATTATTTAATATCTTTAACAATTTTATCAATTGCAGTCCTTAATTCATTCTGTCTTTTTACTATTCTTTCAATCTCTTTATTGAGTTCTTTTATATCAACTACTTCTCTGGTATCTTTTTGTGTCACATAGCTTGAAACTGCAATATTGTAGTCATTTGTTGTAATATCTTTGTTATCTATAATTTTTGCAAAATATTCAATATCTTTACGAGCAATAAATGCATCAAGAATTTTCTTGCGATTATTTTCACTCAATTTATTTTTATTACCACCACGAACAAACTCAGCTGAAGCATCAATAAATAGAGTTTTATTATCCTTCTTGCTTTTCTTTAAAATAACAATACATGTTGCAATTGTAGTACCAAAGAAAAGATCTGGTGGAAGTTGTATAACCGCATCAATGTAGTTATTATCTACAAGATATTTACGAATCTTTTGTTCTGCACCTCCACGATAAAGAACCCCAGGAAATTCAACAATTGCAGCGGTCCCACTTGTAGAGAGCCAAGAAAGCATATGCATAGTAAAAGCTAAGTCTGCCTTACTTTTAGGAGCAAGTACTCCAGCTGGAGCAAAACGAGGGTCATTGATAAGTAAAGGGTTTGCATCTCCCTCCCAATTTATTGAATAAGGAGGATTGGAAACAATGGCATCAAAAGGCTCATCATCCCAATGCTTGGGATCTGTAAGAGTATCTCCATGTTCAATATCAAAATGATTGTAGTTGATATCATGAAGGAACATATTAATACGACAGAGGTTGTAAGTCGTGATATTTATTTCTTGTCCAAAGAATCCAAGTCGAACATTTTCCTTACCAAGAACTTTAGCAAATTTAAGAAGAAGCGAACCTGAACCACAGCATGGGTCATACACCTTGTTCACTTCTTTCTTGCCGACAGTTGTTATCTCTGCAAGTAATTCACTCACTTCTTGAGGCGTAAAAAACTCTCCACCAGATTTACCAGCGTTAGAGGCATACATAGTCATCAAGAATTCATACGCATCTCCGAAAGCATCTATTGTATTTTCAGAGTAATTTCCTAGATTAAGATCTCCAATTGATTCTAAGAGTTTTACCAATCTTTGATTTCTTTTTTCAACATTACCTCCAAGCTTGTTTGAATTTACATCAAGGTCATCAAATAACCCCTTAAGATCAGGTTCACTGTCTGTCCCTTTCGCAGAATTTTCAATATTTGTAAAAACATTAGCTAATGTCTCATTAAGATTCGCATCATTACGAGCATTTTTTCTGACATTAATAAAAAGTTCACTAGGAAGAATATAGAAACCTTTCTCTTTTACCGTGTCTGATCTTCCAAAGTCTGCTTCTTTATCCGAGAGAGTTATATAATCAAAATCTTTTTTACCAGAACGACGTTCATCAGCGTTTATATAATTTGTTAAATTTTCACTAATGAATCGATAAAATAAAATACCAAGAACATATTGCTTAAAATCCCAACCATCTACACTCCCACGCAAATCATTAGCGATTTGCCATATAGCACGATGTAATTCTGCACGCTCTTGTTCTTTAGTAGTATTCGTATTTGATTTGCTCATAATTTATTTAGTCTAGATTTGTCTTTTACCAACTATTTACTTGATAAGTATAAACTGTCAAAAGTATACCATTTAAGGCTGAATTTTAGAAGTTCTATGGATAAGGGACTTTATACTTATTAAGTTAAACTATTTTTTCTGTTATAATCCAAATATGATAAATAAATCTAATATCATAGAATATGCAACAAAAAAAGAACGTCAATTGCTTTGGTTTATAGAAAATTTTATATCAGTAAGTATGGAGCCAGAAGATTTTGGGGGTTATGAAGAAGTAGCATGCTTTCCTGTTGATTTGC
Source organism: bacterium (assembly GCA_021831595.1). Taxonomy (GTDB): domain Bacteria; phylum Patescibacteriota; class Minisyncoccia; order Phycocordibacterales; family UBA9973; genus UBA8515. The sequence goes on along the minus strand of JAKBMK010000023.1, from coordinate 3,831 downwards.
TACGTAAAGAAGAGACGGGTCTTTTTCCTCTTGGCAGATATAGCAGTGGAGTATCGTTTCGAAGTGAAGATGCAGAATATGGTTATTACTGTACTGAAATGTTGGAGAAAATAGAGAAAGACATTTATCTTTTAAGAAATGAAGGTTTTTTCTCTGGTGAAGATAAATTTGCGTGGCAGGAAGATCCTGGATTTTGGATTCACCGTTATGTAATTATTATGAGTTGTAATAATATACCAATTCTAGAAGCATATTTAAAATATCTAACAAAGAAAATAGCAAGTAGAATCAAAAATAATGATTCAAGTATCAAAAAAATTGAGGTACTTGAAGATAAAGATAAACGAAAGAGAATCACAATTTATATAAATGGTGATTATAATAATCCCAGAAGTTTTTTACGAGGTAAAAATTGGAGCAAAATATATGAACTAGCTGAATCACAAGAAGTAGTTTTTCATAAGGCCTTTTTTGATTATTTTAATTATAGTTCTCTTAATCCTCTTTATGGAAAAGATGGTTTTGAAATTACTGCAATTTTAAAAGAAGAAGGTGGCTTCATTGTGCCAAATATAGAAATTAAACTAACTACACAAAACAAAGTAACGCGTCAGCTTAAATCTGCTTAAAAAAACTTAAAATTGTGAATAACTCGAGAGCCTCTTTAAAAAAGAGGCTCTTTTGCTGTTTCATCCTTGCTTTTTAAGGATTTTTTAAGCTTTCCTTTTTTTATACTCTTAAGACAAGGGTGATTAATTTTATAACTAATTACCAAAAAGTTACTTGAAAACTAAATAGAAACAAAAAACACAAACAGGGTCGAAGTGTTTTTATTATCAAAATAACTAAAAAATATGAAGAACAAAAAACAAATCATTATACAAAATAGTGTGCTCAAAAAATTAACAACACAGATAAATAAAGGAGGAGTAACTTATAACCCGATATTAAACAAAGATTATAATGGGACAAAAAATATCGCGATCTCCGCCTTCCCAGAAAGAAGTGAAATATTTAAAGGAAATGTAACTAGAAAAATAGTAAGTGACTATTGTGCGAAAAATAGTGACTTATTAGAAAAAGGTTTTCCTTTGGGTGGATGGTACAACGAAAAAACTAAAGAAACCTATCTAGATATAACTACTTCAATTCCACTTAGGAGAAAAATCAAAGCAATCTCTCTCGGGAAAAGTGCAAACCAGATTGCAGGATTTAATCTCTTCAACTTCTCAGAAATCCCATTGGGTGGAACTGGAATATTTAATTCCTCAGTTAGCCCCTTTAAAGAAAGATTAAGAAACGCATCAAAATTAATGCATTCATAAATTAACAACTAATCCTTAACAGGAATAAAAAAATAAAATGAAATACCTATTAATAGCACACATAACACCAACAATCTCTATATACGCAGATGAATATCAATATATTCTAGCGGTCAAAGCAAGCACAACACAAATATTAAGCAACGCCAAACATTCTTACCATCAGACAATCGCATCATGCTTTGAAGAAATCCTATCTTATAAAACAAAACTCAATCTTGCAGATGGGAAAGATAAAACAATGAGAGAAATCGCGAATAACGTAGAAAACACAGTTCAAGAAATAAGGACACTATTCAGACCATTTGAGGACTTAGTCTTGTCTAAAAATGCCAATACAGCCCATACAGACCTATTATCTGAGGGTCCTAAGACAAAAGAGGATATTAACAACATTTAATCTAATTATTAAAATAACATGATCAACAAAGTAACTATAGCTGAATTCCAAGCAGCCCTAAGGGAAGAATATGGCAAAGATATACCTCTTAATGAGGCAGAATCTGTACTTAATGGATTAGTAAGTTACTTTGATGTACTTGCTAGACTAAACCATATTGTTGCTAGTAATTCATAGATGATATAATTAATAACATAAACAACAAATAACATGACAAAAATTAAAGAAAATAAACCCAAAGCAGTAATAATATGTAGAGTATCCACAAAAGAGCAGGAAGAAACTGGCTACTCTTTGGAGGCGCAAGAATTACTATTGCAAGAATATGCTAATGATCCAAAGAATAATATAGAAGCGATAAAAACATATAAGATTTCTGAATCAGCAAGTGGAAAAATGGTAAGAAAAAAGTTCTATGAGATATTGCAATTTATTGCAGAGAACAATGTAACTATTATTCTCTGTGAAAAGATTGATCGTCTCACGAGAAATCAAAAAGATGCACTAATAGTAGATGATTGGGTTCACGAAGGAAAAAATAATCAGATCCATTTTATCAAAGAAAACTTTATTCTCAGCCAAAATACTAAGGCGCATGAAAATCTTGTATGGGACATGAAAGTAGCAATGGCTCGATTCTATACAAATAATCTTTCTGAAGAAGTTAAAAAGGGACAAAAACAAAAACTGGCAGATGGGTGGCTTCCAACGAAGCCACCACTTGGCTATAACACAACTGGTGACAAGGGGCACAAAACGCATTACATCGATAAAGACAAAGCGCCATTTATAAGAGAAATGTTTGAGCTTTATTCTACGGGTAATTATTCTACACCAGCTCTTGTTGAAGTTATGTATAAGAAAGGATTAAGAAATAGAGCTGGTAAGAAAGAAGGTAAATCTAGATTGTACGATCTTCTCATTGACCCATTTTATTATGGGGCTATAAAATGGAAGGACCAAATATACCCAGGAAAGCATGAGCCAATAATATCAAAAGATTTATATGATCTAGTTCAGAGTAAGATCTATCGTAAATATAAAATTCCAGCATATCAAAAACATATGCCAGTATTTAAATCCAAAATGGATTGTGAAGAATGTGGTGGAACAGTAACTTGGGAAACTCATAAGGGCCATTGGTATGGGCATTGTACCCATTATAGAAAAGAGTGTAGTCAAAGATTGTGGTTAAGACAAGAAAAGGTAGAAGAAATACTTTTCCCTCTATTCGATAATGTCGCACCTAGAACAGATAAAGTACTGAAGATATTAGAGAAAGCATTAAAAGAAAGTCACAAAGATGAGATTGAATATCACACCGCGTCTCTAAATGAGATTAATAGAAGAATAGAAACAGCACAAAGAAGACTTGAGGCTATCTATGAAGATAAGATTGATAAGAAGATATCACCAGAGTTTTATGATAGAAAATTTACAGAATACACAAAAGAAAAAGATAGTGCTTTAATTGCACTAAGAATACTCAATGAAGGAAATACAAAATATTATGAGACAGGGTTTGCAATTCACGAGCTTGCATCAAAGGCAGTAGAGATATACAAGAGTCCAAAAACAACAACAGAAGACAAAAGATTGCTACTTTCTAAAATATTTTCGAACCTTCTATTAAATGCTGATAAAATAACGCCACAATACACAAAACCATTCGAATTTCTTACCAAATGGGTACCCCTACTAAATAGCACTTTCGAACCAATAAAAAACGTTGGTATAAAAGGAAAAGAGAGCACTTTCATGCTCTCTCATCCTGTCTGGCTCCCCTTATATCACAAAATCCGAATTTATTTTAAAACGAATGTTAATCTTACGCTCGACTTTAATAATTAATTCTAATCTATCTACTACGCTCTACTAATGTATGAATTCTAAAAATGCGGACTCCTCCGTTACCAAGGCTCTGGCGGACAGGTCGGAAAATGGAAACAAAAAGTTTTGGGGTATTTGGACGTCACGGATATTTTTCTGCTGAAAAATTCCGCGACCCCGCCTCGGTGTCGTCACACCTCCGGCCTTGCGAAGCTTCGCTTCTCACCATTTTCCTCGGCTCTAGTCTTTTGGCGAGATTTCGGATTCTGCCCGCAG
>JAKBMK010000010.1 GCA_021831595.1 bacterium | reverse complement strand
ATAATAAAACAGTACGGAAACAAGACCCGCCATTATTCCTATTATTATACCAAGCACTAGCCATTTCTTGTAATAGTCAAGACTTTCTATATGAAACTTCTTGAATAGCATCCCAGCACCAAGCTTTGCTTTTATCCTGTTGAAAGTAATTTTTTTTATTACTTTCCAAGACCCCCGCTTTGCGTTACCTGTTCCCTTATAAATTACACTTTATTAATCTTTGATATACCTATTTATACCGCATGGCAATATGCCCCGGTAGCTCAGCCCGGTTAGAGCGCTAGTTTCGTAAACTAGAAGTCGAGGGTTCGAATCCCTCTCGGGGCTAAAGATTAAGAGGTACGACGTCCTTTCCCACAACGAACATAAGGCGGGAGAGATAGACACAGGACATATGAGCAGAAGATACCTCGACAACGGGGAGTACCGGACAGCCTCACAGCTGAATATGATAGCAAAGGAGTTTGAGGAGCCAAACAGAGGCTACGCCTTTGCCTATAAGGAGTATTTGGAGCTGAATAACCGCAAGGCAAGGACCATAGCAAGAAGGCTGGGAGACCTCCGCTTCATCCTAAGGGCATTGCCGAAGGACGCGAAAAAGGCCACCAAGGAAGACATAGAAAAGGTAGTCCTGGCCATAAACAAGGGCAAGTCAAGGAACTCCGGTGGCACTCTGACGGACAAGAACCTTGCAATCCCCACAAAAAGGAAGATGAAGCAGATTTTACGGTCCTTTTACAAGTGGCTTTACAATTCCGATGAATATCCATCAATTGTAAAATGGGTAATGGTAGACAGGGATGTGCAAAACAAGCTTCCCGAAGACCTTCTGGACGAGGAAGAAGTCAAGAAATTGGTAGAAAACTGCAAGAATCAGCGCGATAAGACGATAATTGCGCTGCTTTGGGACACTGGAATGCGCGTCGGAGAGCTCCTAAACCTGAGAATACGCGACATTTCCATGTCAGATGGTGTCTCTCACGCCATAGTGCGCGGCAAAACAGGTGAAAGGAAGGTGCCTTTGGTCTTCGCGGTACCGTATCTTGCGAACTACCTGAACGATTTTAGGGCAAAGTGCGCTCAAGACGACCCTCTTTTTACAACTTTTGCACATAATACGTGCTCGAACACCGCAATAGACTACATGCACATAAGAAAAATGCTCAGCGACCTGAAAGAGAGGACAAAACTGGAGAAAAGGCTCTATCCGCACCTCTTTAGGCACTCTCGGGCCACGTATTATGCTAACTTTTTGACTGAGCAACAGGCAAAAAGGTATTTTGGATGGTCTGGCGGCAGCCAAATGATCGCAAGATACGTGCATTTGGCCAGCAAGGACATAGACGATGCCATATTCAAGGCAAATGGTATTATCGTAAATGAGAATGGAGAGTCTTTGCAGCCAAAACCAAGTGTAAAAAAGTGTGAAAAGTGTCATCTAAAGAACGAAATCACTGCGAAATACTGCGTAAGGTGCGGTACATCCCTGGAAAAATCAATAGTTAAAGAGGCATTAATCGACGACAACGCAAGGAATGAGCGTGATATCCTACATGAAGCATTGGATCTTCTACTTGCCAAAGCCGATCCCGAAACTAGGGATAAGATTCTGAAACTTGTAAAAAATTCATGAGTTAGATTTGATTAGATTTTTGGGCATAAGAAGGTTTGTAAAATTTTACAGATTTATTTTAGTTTATCTCGGAGCTATTTTACAGGGGTTTTGTAAAAATCTTGTAAAGTCTAATCGAATTTTTCTCCGACGTTATTTTACACAAATCTAATTTTACATCAGGTATTAAATAACTATTCTGTCGCCGATATATTATATCGTGATGGTATGGCGGACAAAGAAGAAGAAAAAGACTTCGCAACGCTCCTAATCGAGTGGTATTCGAAGCAAAAGAAGGTCCCGAAAGATACCACTATACCGAATAAAGGAGATAATAATGTCAAAAAAGAAGCTTAAACCAGTATTATTAAGTGACGATCTGAAAGAACCGATCGTAGAATTGGGTAGAATAACTCAAAAAAACTCCGGGACCTCAATTTATCTGCCTAAAAATATTAGAAACGCCCTTCACTTAACCAAAGAAGATAAATCGTTAGTGATATTTAGTGCTGGAAATAACGGATTTTTCTTAATTAAAGACACAATACTTGCTAAAAAATTGAAACCGAAGATATTGGATTTACGTATAAAAACAATTAAGCCCGAAGGGTAGCATTTATATTTAATCATATTTATAGATTATTGTTCGTGGTAATATGGAAGATATGGGAATGTTAACTTTAAAGTTAAAAAATCTTGGTCCTATCTCACGAGCTGAGATGTGTATCAAACCGCTGACCATATTAATAGGGCCTAACAGCGCTGGAAAGTCCTATGTTACGCAATTGCTATATTCGTTTTTAACATCTGTAACAGAACTAAGTCCATATTATTCATCTGTATCAGATCTAAGTACTAAAAAATATAGTTATGTTGTAGATAATTTAATGAGTGAAGAGATAAGAGAAAAATTATATAATGGAACTATAATTGAGCTTAAAAATGAAAAAGTTGTTAGCATTATAAATAACCTACTTCAAAACAGCAAATTGGAGTTAGAAGAAGGAATTGCAAGAATATTTGGAACAAAAACATTAAGATCGCTAGTTAAAGAAAACTCAAAAACTGCTGATTTTGACTTTATTCTTGGAAAACTTGGCATATTATCATTCAAATTGAATAATAAATTATCACTTCATAGATCACTAGAACTCTTGAATAAGAACAAAATATTACTCATTCCATCGGAGAAATATTCGAATATTAAAGTAAAATGGACAACAAATAGTTGTGAGATTTATATAAATTACGAAGCATTTAGTAGTAAAAGATCTTTACGCAGAATCGAATATGAGCTAATAAGTAGTATCATGTCCTCAGTGATGGACTTTCAGAAGATTTTCTATTTGCCTCCAGGCAGGTCGGCAATAATTAACTCGTTAGATGCAGCTGCATCAAATTTAATTGTATCAGGATCATTAACAGGTCAATTTTTATCACAATTTATAGCAGTTGATTCTTCTGAGAAGTCAGAAATGTGGGCGTCTGTAAGCGCATTTGAGAAAAATATGTTTAAAGGTTTTGTCACTATAGAACAAGCTCCAGTTATACCCAAAGTTGTTTATCATTTCGGTAAAATGGAATTGCCTATAAGGAGAGCGTCATCTAGTATATCGGAGTTAACTCCATTATTTTTGTATGCAAAACATTCTTTGAAGAAAGGAGACTTGATCATAATAGAAGAACCAGAAGCACATTTACATCCAGAGAATCAGGCAAATATTGCTAAATTTATAGCATTGCTATTAAAAAATGGGATTAACATTATAATAACAACACATAGTGACTATTTTTTAACTAGATTAAATAATCTTATATCAAAAAAGGAGATAGATGCTAATTCTATTTCGGCGTATTTATTTAAACTTGATAATAGTAGCAACGGATACAAAACAACACCTATTTATAAAAACGGTAAGATATCTAGTGTAAATTTTTTACAAATCGACTATGTCTTATATAAAGAGAAATTGATGTCTCAACATAAATAATCCGAGCTGTTTATCATGGACTTATTTGCGTATATAAACAGAAATAGTAGATATAGCTCAATAATACATAACGACAGGTGCATTGAAAGTGAATGTGAAGCTAAACTGAGAATCAGAAAGGGATATATTAAAATAAAGGCAGACGAAATTAAAAGGAAACCTGGAACAAAAATGTGTGATTTTATAATTTTTATTAGAAAACCACACAAAAGATTTAGTATACCTGAAATAGAACTTAAATCAGGCATTTTAGGCAAAGATGATATTGACCCTATATTAGACAAATTTGAAAATGGAGTTAAACTAATAAAAGAGATAATTGATGGTTGTGATACCCAATTAGATCAGTGTGACATAATAAAGCAACTCTTTGTCAATATGAATGAGATCGATTCTCCATCTGCATATAGAACTTGGACCCGGAGATATGAGATACGTTTAAAGAGATGTGGGGATATGGTAGATGTTTCTTAGGAAAGTAAGGTATTTATTCAAGCCGTAGTATATAAAATAGTGAGCTCATGGGTAATCAAGAACAACATGTACAAAGAATAGATGATTATCTCAAAGAGCAAGCAGATAAAGCAGATACTGGCCTTACAAGGAACATTAAGTTAAAAGTAGGATATAAAAGATTGGAAGTTTATCGCTTTCCAACGAATCTTTTACGATATAGATTAGAAAATACTAGATTTGAAGTCGAAAAATACGCTTATGAAAAAAAACATAAAGAGATAGACCAAGATACAGATGAAGGTAAAAATGCAGTAATAGGTTTATTATTGTATGAACCCGAAACTACAAGCCTAACTACAGATGCAAAAAAACTAATAACAGATATAGAACAGCATGGCCAATTGGAACCGGGTGTAATAACTTGGGACGGATTTGTGCTCAATGGTAATAGACGGCTTGCTTCTTTAGATTATTTATATAAAAAAAATAAGAATATACAATATCAGTATTTTACAGCGGTAAGACTACCTCCCACAGCAGATAAAGAAGATTTCTTCCTAGTTGAAGCAGATTTACAATGGGCTGAGGATCTGAAACTAGACTATGATGCCTTAGCAAAATATAAAATGTTAGAGCATGCAATAGATTTTAACAAAAGTGTAGAATTTATAGCCAAACTTACTAGAAAACCAGTCAAATTAATTAAAGCGGAAATAGAAGAACTAAAATTTATTAAGGATTATTTAAAAACTACCGATGACCCAAAAGACTTTTCAAAATTGGATAGACAAACGGAAATAGTAACAGAAGCAGCAATAATGACAACATATTTTTCTAGAAATAAAGTATCACACAAGATAGTTTCATCTTATAAAGAGAGAATTTTTACATTTATTAATATAAACATAAAAATGCCCAGTACAATAACCTATCAAGATATTAGAGCAATAAATAAGGCATTTAGACGTAATGATACAGACGCACTACAAATTTACCAAAAAATAAAGATATCTGATAGTCAAGAAACCGTAAAACATTTGCTTGAAGAAGCCAGTACAGTATTAGCAGAGCATAAAAAAGAACAGAAGCCAGATAAAATGGCACATCAGATAAGCAAAATAGCAGGAAGATTGTATAGAGAAAGCAAGAAAAGAAAACTTAGTAAGTCTACACTTAAATTAGTTAAAGAAACATTATTATTATTGCAAAAAATAGCTAAACAAAATTAAGCAGCTATTTCTTCTCATCGTTAATCAAACGCTGTTGTTCTAGTTGTATGTTTTTATTTGCCAAATTGAAGTATTTTCTTTTAATTTCCATTCCTATGAAGTTCCTATTTGATTCTAAGCAGGCTAGGCCAGTAGTACCGGAGCCGATAAACGGATCTAATACAATATCACCTTTTTTTGTAAAAAGCTTAATGAACCATAGCGGCAATTCTTTTGGGTATGCGGCGCTATGGCGCATGTTTTTACATACTGGGGCAAATTTAAGAACGTTATCGGGGTATACTAAATCCCTACCTTTCCAATTCATTACCTTTCTACCTAACCCACTCTTGGATGCAGATATTGTTCTTTTTTTATCATACGATTTTAGGTTATTTAACCTTGTTTTAGACCAATCGCCTATTGGAACTCTGACCGAATCCTGATACATGTTAAATTTTTTATTTTTTGTAAAGTGTAGGCACCTTTCCCAACTATCTCTAAATCTATTAGGCCACTTTCCTGGCATTGACGCGGTCTTATACCAGATATATTCTTCGGTCCAGAGCCATCCTTGTCTCTTAAGCTCTAAAATTAGCTCTATTACGTAAGTCTCTCTCTGGACATTGGCACCTTCTTTTATATTTAATACAAATGAACCTTTAGGCTGCAATACGCGCTTGAACTCTCTAGCAATTGGCATAAACCAATCGATATATTCATTTTCAGGTATCCCACCGTATGATTTTTTCCTCTTTTCAGCATAAGGGGGAGAAGTCATTATTAGGTCAACAGATTCATCTTCAACTCTAGGAAGTATGTCTTTTGCATCACCTAGATAAATATTATTAAAGCGTAAAGGCTCCATTACCACACCTAAGACCCTTTTTATATATTGAATAATAGTTTATAAAAAGTCGACGCGCTAATATCTTTGGATATCTGAGAGTGTTCACGGTTTAATTCCTATTACCCAGATAGGAACCAAGAAGTTCTCTTTTATAGCCAATATTTTCTTCTTTGTCTTACTAACAGAATTATGCCAAGTATGGCCGAACAGTTGGCTAGTTCCGGCTACGACCATTATCCCTAGAGGTATGCGATCTTTTGAATAATCTGACATGAACTTGAAGAAATCCGCATAAACCAGCCTTTCATGTCCCAATTCTATCTCTATAGGTATGGTGTCCTTTTCGAGATCGTATCTCAAATCATTCATAGTGAATACGAGTTTCTCAGTAGCCCAGCCCTTAGCCTTGAACCAAGCTTGAATAGGGCTAGATAGCTGCCTCTCTGTCTCATTTTCACCTAATTTGAGGTCCAAGATGTTGTTTTTATCTGATAATATGGCACATATCTCTTCTTTGATATTTGGATGCAACGCAGATAGTATCCCTTTTGCATTCCTATAATCAAATTCTTCGATTATTTCCATAGTAAGCAATTCCACTATATACTTAAATAGTTTTAGAATTAGGATGTTTATGTAGTAAGGTATTTAATTGTATACACGAATAATAACATTACAAAATGCGCTGTGGCAACGCTATACAAATAGCCATCTGTTTCTGGGTGAGGAATATCGTGGTTAGCTTAGCTTGTGATAGCTAGATTATAAAATCCTTTATAACTCATAGATATTGAGAGTATGGGTATTGAACATAGTGAAGCACTCACAAGGAAGTACAAGATAGACAAGCTACTTGTAGCTGCAGGCTGGAAGATTGTGCCATACAAAGAAGGCCAATCCCCACACAGTTATAACAATTGTGCAGTTACCGAGTACCCTACCAGCAGTGGCCCAGCAGATTATGTACTGATATTAGAAGAGGAACCATTAGCTATAATTGAGGCCAAGAAAGGAGTTGTAGGAGTATATAACGTTCTAGAACAGGCTAAGCGATACGCTAAAGGGATAAAGTCTAGCTTTAGATTTGGTGAATATAACGTACCTTTCATCTATTCTAGTGATGGTGAAGAGATATTCTTTCAGGATTTGAGGGTAAAAAATAGCTATTCCAGAAAGATTTCGAAGTTTCACATAGTAAATGCCTTAACTGAGATGCTTAGTAGTAAGCAAGCTGACGGACTAAAATGGCTTAAATCACATAAAGAAATGAACCCAAAGGCGCGCTATTATCAAATTGATGCTGTAAATTCAGTTGAAGATGCACTTGAGAAGCAAAAAAGAGCCATGTTGCTTGCTATGGCTACAGGAACTGGAAAGACTTTCACTATGGCCATGCAAATCTATAGGTTAATGGCTTCAGGATACGCAAAGAGGATACTATTTCTAGTAGATAGACGATCTCTTGCGGCACAGACTGTCAGAGAATTCTCAACATACGAAGTTGCTCCTGGGCAAAAGTTCGACAAGGTTTATGAGGTTTATAGTCAACGATTCAAAAAGGAGGATTTTGAAGATGAGAAATTTGATCCTAATGTGTTGCCCACTACGAATTTGACTAATCCTAAGCTTGGTCTCTCTTTTGTTTATGTGTGCACTATTCAAAGGATGAGGATTAACCTCTTTGGTAAAGAAGGGGCCTTTGATGAGGATGATGGTGATCCTTCGGATAAAGATGATATAGAAAAATTAGATATACCAATACATGCGTTTGATTTAGTAATAGCAGACGAGTGTCATAGAGGATATACTGCAGCCGAAATAAGTAAATGGCGTGAAGTTTTAGATTATTTCGATGCAGTAAAGATAGGACTGACTGCAACGCCAGCAAGTAACACTACTGCATATTTCAATGATATTGTATTTAGATACGACTATCAAAAGGCTGTCTTAGATGGCTATCTTGTAGATTATGAACCAGTAGCAATCAAATCCAAAGTAAAAATTAATGGCATCTTTCTAAAAGAGAATGAGCTAGTAGGTATTGTAGACAGCGAAAGAGGCAGGGAAAAATTAGATAAAATAGAGGACGAAAGGGGATATGAAGCTACAAAAGTCGAAAGAGAAATAACATCCCCTGAATCTACCAAACAGATAATAAGTGAACTAGCTAAGTATGTCTCAGATCAGGAAAAGGAGTTAGGGCATTTTCCTAAAACCCTTATCTTTGCTGTTAATGACGTTTCCCACATCTCACATGCAGATAGAGTAGTCAAGACGTGTAGAGAAATATTTGGAAGAGGCGACTCTTTTGTTCAGAAAATTACAGGAAGCCCTAGCGTTGATCGTCCTTTGCAGAAAATTAGAGAATTTAGAAATAGACCAGAGCCCGGAATAGTAGTAACTGTTGATATGCTATCTACAGGAGTTGATATTCCAGCTCTAGAAAACATAGTCTTCCTAAGAGCGGTCAAGTCCAGAATTCTTTTCACTCAGATGCTCGGAAGGGGAACAAGACGGTGCGATACGATAAACAAAGATCATTTTACTGTTTTTGACAGCTTTGGTGGAAGTTTGCTAGAATACTTCGAGAAAGCAACTGACTTTACAATAGAGGCACCAGATAAACCAACAAGAGCTATAACTGAAATTATCAATGACGTCTACAAGAATAAAGATAGGAAATATAATGTTAATTGTCTGGCTAAAAGACTTCAAAGAATATCCAAAAATATGAGTGGGGAAGCATTAGAGTCATTTTCTGAATTTATACCTGACGGTGACATTAGTAAATTCGCAAAGGAATTACCAAGTAAGATAGATGAAGATTTTGTTAGTACTATTAAATTACTAAGAAATTCAGAATTCCAGAAACTACTAACCGATTATCCGAGGAAATCAAAATCTTTCATTATAGCTTACGAAACTAAAGATGAAGTAACTTCTGAGAAGTTGTTTAAAGTCGGAGATGGAAAAGAAGTAAAAGCAGAGGACTATATACAGGCATTTACAAAATTTGTTAAAAACAATCCAAATAAGATAGAGGCTATTAAGATACTTTTGAACAGACCTTCGGGTTGGAATACAAATGCACTACGCGAGCTAAAAGTAGAATTGAATAAAAGCCCATATAAATTCACAGAAGAAAGACTAAGGAAGGCATATCATTACGAATTAGCAGATATAATTTCAATCATAAAACATGCAGCTAAAGATGAACCTCTTTCAAGTGCACAGGAAAGAGTAGAAAGGGCTGTAATCCGATTTATAGATGATAAAAAACTTACAGATGAACAACAAAGATGGTTAGAACTCATAAAAGAACACTTAATATTAAATTTAGCACTAGACGAAAAGGATCTTGAAACAATGCCGATATTCGCTAGGGCAGGTGGATTAAAAAGAGCAGACAAAGCTTTTGACGGAAAGATAAAAGAAGTTATTAAAGGGATTAACGAAGAGGTGGCAAAATGACTGATGTTGTACAAAAATTATGGGGATTTTGTAATATACTAAGACACGATGGTATTGATTATGGAGACTACATAGAACAGCTCACTTATTTATTATTTTTAAAAATGGCAGAAGAAAAGAATTTACCAATACCGGCTAAGTACTCTTGGTCATCATTAAAAAATAGATCCGGTAATGAACTTGCAGAGCATTATGTAGATACACTAAGAAATTTGGGTAAGGAAAAAGGGATTCTAGGAGAGATCTTCACAGAAGCGTTATCTAGGTTTAACAACCCTGTCAATCTTAAAAAACTAATTGGACTAATAGACGAAGTTGATTGGACTTCATTAGGAGTTGATATTAAGGCCCATGCATATGAAGGGTTACTTGAAAAGGCTGCCTCAGAGGGTAAAAAGGGTGCAGGTCAATACTTTACACCACGAATTCTTATAGATTCTATTGTAAGAGTGATGAAACCTGATCCTAGAAAGAAGAAAGATTTCACTATTTACGATCCAGCTGCAGGGACTGGCGGGTTCCTAATAGAAGCTTACGAATGGTTAATTGAAGATACGAAAGGCGCCATTCCAAGAGAAATGGTAGATAGGATTACAAAACATACCTATTCTGGCACAGAATTAGTGAGAAGACCAAAAGTGCTTGCTTTGATGAACTTATATCTGCATGGATTAGAAAGCGAAATAAACCAAGCAGATTCGATTTATGATCCGTGGTCTGGTAAACAATATGATTGCATTTTAACTAATCCACCATTTGGAACACAAGGAGCTAATCAAACACCGGTAAGAGATGATTTTACAATAGCTACGAGTAATAAACAACTTAATTTCGTACAGCATGTTTTGACTATCCTTAAACCCGGGGGTAGAGCAGCAATAGTAGTACCAGACAGTGTACTTTTTGAAGAAAAAGCCGCTGAAATATTTGAAATACTAACAAAAGACTGTGACTTACATACAGTATTACGATTGCCTAATGGCACATTTTCTCCATATTCTCAAGGGATCAAAGCAAACGTAATCTTCTTTACAAAGGGTATTCCTACAAAAACAGTGTGGATATATGATGCCAGAACTAATGTTCCATCTGTCACTAAGAAAGAACGTCCACTTGAACAGAAGTATTTTAAAGAATTTGAAAAATGTTACGGGGATAATCCATTTGGAAGAAGTAATAGAACCGAAATGGATCGATTTAAACCATTTAGTTTAGAAGAAATAAGAGATAGAGGGTATCATCTCGATATACGATGGCTAGAATCAGATAAGATAGAAGACGATTCTACTTTTGACTCAGAAGCACTTTTAGAGGGGATTAAAGAGGGTGAACACGAAATTCATTTACAGATAGAAAAAATTCAAGAAGTCTTAAATACAATTGAGGAAGCTACTTTAAAGTCAAAAAAAATGTCGATAAAAGACATCTCAATAGATATACAACCTGGCTTTGCAGAAGGCAACAAAACAGTAGAAGGAGGAGTCAGACAATTAAGAATGAATAACATTACAGAAGATTTTCGAATGGATTTATCGCTTATACGGACAGTAACAGCAGATAAAGATAAGATTACAAAATATTCGCTTAGGAATGGAGATATTGTTTTTAATAACACAAACAGTACAAAATTAATTGGGAAAAGCGCTTTATTTGACCTTCAAGGGACATATTTATTTAGCAATCACATTACCAGGATACGTCCTAATACTTCCTTGGTAGATTCAAATTGGGTTGTTCTGTGTCTTTATTACCTTTACCAGCAAAGATATTTTGAGAGGATTTGCAAGAGTTGGGTCAATCAGTCAGCAATTTCTAAAGATAAACTCCTAACTATTGAGATCCCGATTCCAAGTTTGGATACGCAAAAGAAAATTGTTAAAAAATTTAACGACATTTCAAGAAGTATTGCAATAATTAAAGATAGACAGATAAAAAAGGAACAAGCATTGAAACTTTTATCACAAAGCCTTTTAAATAAAGCATTTAAAGAGGGACTATAGTGATTTTATGTCAAGAAAATTCATTGCTGTAATAGGAAGACCGGATTCAGGCAAGACAACAGTACTAAAAGAATTAACAAAACAATTTGGTTCTTATCCATTTGAGAGATCGCAGATATCAATATGCGTATTAAATGGAAACCTGCTCTTTTTAAGAGATTCATCGCCACAAGAACGAGGAGGTAGAAGAGCCACAAAACTGATAGAAGATGATCTTAATAAGTTTGAAAAAGTTGCAAGAGTACTCAGATTTAAGAAATTTGTAGTTTTGATGGCCTTTACACAGAATAATAGAAATTTGAATAGGATAAAGAAATCAATAAACAGAATTGTCAAATGGAATTATGATTACGAAGAAATAACTATGACACATTGGCATGGACGTTTTACTAAAAAGATGAAAAGAGCCAAATATACCTCTTTTCTTAGAGAGGTTTTATGGCATAAATTCATTAAATAATGCAACAAACGTAAATATAACCCAGCGAAAGGTTTTTATTTTTATAAAAACATGCTTTACGTCGGTAATACCATGGTTGCAAAACAACGACGTGCAACCTCTAAACCTGCGGCCCTCTCGGGGCTTACGATTTTTTTCGTTTAAATCCCACAAGGCATAAACAGTTGACTTGTGACCGGTTGACTGACACGCTTGGCCGTCACAGCCCTGCAATCCCTACAAGCTCCTCAAGCCTCTCGCAGTCATTGCATCCGTTCAGCCCTTTCGGCGGGCCTTCGCCGGAGTAGATCTGCCAC
>JAKBMK010000019.1 GCA_021831595.1 bacterium | reverse complement strand
TTTCATAATGTTAGTTTTAGGATTCATTTGAAGAGACAATCTTTATGTACTTTATCTGCTCAAACAAACCCTAAAACTGCCTTAACGAACTCTATTATAGTATATCACTTTTTGACCAATTTGTCAATAGCTTATACTCTTACTTTTGATGTCTATTCTAAGACAATTAGAAATTTTAATCAATTAATCTTAATATCAGAAAACCAGCAGGATGTTTTCTTTTCTTGTAAAAAAGTCATTTTTCTGGTATTTTGTAATAGTATTTAACTAATAATACATCGGCCTCATCGTCTAACCAAGTTAGAATCAGCGGACAGCGGGTTCTTGATCCGCTAGAGGACAGAGTCAAACGATTTAATTTTAAAACTAAACATTATATGGCCTCATCGTCTAACGGTTAGGACAGCGGGTTCTCAATCCGCTAATCGGAGTTCGATTCTCCGTGAGGTCACAACTTAACGTAATATTTATTAATTTAATAATATAATCCTATGGGAACAAAAGAAAATAAAATCATTGGGTTTGTATTGGCCATATTGATAATTATAATACTCTTTGTGGTCTTTAATAATAAAAGTAGTAAAATAAATCCAGCTAATTCAGGGAAAAACCAAAGAGAGACACAATCAATTACATTAGCAGAAAAAGCTATTAGAGACACACTGAAATATCCCAAAACTGCAACATTCGAAAATGTCCACGCTAATGAGATTTCTAATTCAAAAAATGTTTGGAATGTAAATGGTTATGTAAATAGTGAGAATGATTCTGGAACAAAGACAAGGAACATCTGGGAAGTTCAGATTGATTATAGAGGTAGCAAAGAAGGAACTGTAAGTAGTATTACATTCAACGGCGAATACATAAAATGAATTAATATATTCCACAATAACAGTTTATTTGCCCTCTTTTTTCTTGAGCTTTTCTTCCAATTCAGCAATTTTATTCTTCAATTCTATCATCGTCATTTCTCTATTCACTGTTACCCTATTGAAACTTTCTAACTCTTGTATTTTGTTTTTAAGTATTTCTTGTGCCCTCAGTAATTCTTCTTCTTCAAGATTTTGTTTTGTAACATCTTGAACTGTTGAAATCATCAAATCTTGTTCTGGTACAGGTATATTTATCGATGTGACAAATTTCTTCTCTCCATTTTTTGTTGTTATTGGAATGTTCTCCCATTTCATTCTAGAGGGATCTCCACTTCCAATATCATCCATAACTCTCTTCTTAATTTCTTCTCTAAAAACAGGATCAAGATAAACCGTCTCGAAATAGTTACCTATCCCCGTCAAGCTCCCCCTATCTACTCCATATATATCCTCAAATTGATTGTTCAAAATTGTGGCTTCCCCAGTACTCATTTTGTTCACAGCAAAACCGATAGGAGCATGATCAAAAATACTTTTGAGTAGGATATTTTGCTTTTCCAACTCTAGACTGATTTTATTGACTTCTGTTATATCTTGAAATGTTCCAAAAACTTTTACAACCTTACCATTCTCAAAAATAGGTTTACCCAACGAACGAACATCAAGAATATTTCCTTTAGCTGTTTTAATTTTGAGGTTTAAATCAAAAGGAATACCATCTTTCGTTGCAGCATTAACAGCCTGAGTTATTTTATCTTTTGACTCATCAACATAAAAGTTAATTGCTTCATCTACTTTTGGTTGAAAATCATCACTCACTTCATGAATCTTGTACACCTGATCTGTCCAATTTAATTTATTATTTACAATATCTATTTCCCATCCACCAACTTTTGCAATTTCACCGGTCAAATCCAGTAACTCTTTGTCTCTTTTTATTTCTTCGTTATTTTGATCCATATAAATTTAAATAAGTTATAACTATGTATATTATACCACACCATATACTAATAGGTATAATTAAAAGAGCCGGTTTGCAACGCTAAACCGGCTCAATCGCTTTTTAATTCTTTACTCGTTAATAATCGCCATAATCTGACCAGCAGAAAGACCTTTTTGACGAAAATAGTGCATTTGTCTAGCTGAAACTTTGTGGTTCCAATGAACCTCTCCATTAACCAGATGATAAGCCTTCCTCCCACAGTTACAACGGACAGCTATCAATTCACCATTTTTATTCTCCACTGGTTTGTTGGCAGAATGACCACAAGCACTACCAATGTTTAATTTCGAGATAATTCTTCTGTTATTAACAAATTGATCATTTGAAAAATTAACAAAAGAAGATGTACAAAAATAATTAGCCATAACATTTCCTCCTATTTGTTTAAGTTAAAAAATTAAATTATTTATTTTGTTTTTAAAAGAACCATAAAGAGCAAAACCAGCTTTCGTTTGAAAGCTGGTTTTTAGTAATAAGTTTGAGAGAAAAATATTATTAACAAAAATCAACCTTCAAATTGAAAGTATAAAAATAGAAACTTCCCCAGAAGCTCTTATTTAAATTTTGATTTTTGTTATTAATACTCATATCTTCATATTTACATATTGAAACATCTAAGTCAAGAAAAATACTTGAACTTATATATAAAACTGATAAAATATAATTATGTCCAATACAATACTAGACGAACAAAAAGAAGGTAAAATTCATATATTAATGATAGATGATGACGAAATGATACGCAGACTCTTCGGTGGAAGATTAGTGACAATAGGATATGAAGTCATTTATGCAAAAGATGGAAATGAAGGTCGTGAGACAGCCCGACGTCTACACCCAGATCTAATACTAATGGACGAGAGAATGCCCATCATGGATGGTATTGAATCCGCCGGAAGGATTAGATCTGAAGAACAAACAAAAGATATTCCTATAATACTTTTTACTAATGAAGATCTTTCTTTAGAAGCTGAAAAGATGACAAAAGATACTTGCATCGATGCTTATGTTCACAAGTCTGCAGATTTTGAAGTATTAAAAGATACTATTGCAAATTTACTTGTAAAGAAGAAATAATTATTCTATCTATTTTGCCATTCTTTCTCTTGCCTACACAAGAGACTTCCTTTAAGTTCAGGATTTGCCATTATAGCTTCTACAACACGTTCTAGTCGTACACCCTGAGATCCTTTCACTAATACTAAATCACCCTTAAGGATAGCCCCAGCCATAAATTTAGCTGCTGTTTTAGAAGAATCAAAACTATATAATTCCTTCTTTTTGAATCCACTTTCAAGAGCTCCTTCGGCTATAAATTTTGACCGAGGACCCACGAGAACTAGCATATCAGCAATCTTGGAAACTTTTTCTCCAAGCAAGTGATGTTCTTCTTCTGTTAATTTTCCTAACTCAAGCATATCCCCGAGAACCGCAACCTTTCTTTTACCTTTCATATCTCTCAATACATCTAGAGCCGCTTCAGCTGCAACTGGGGAAGAATTATAAGTATCATCAATAATGGTCGAATTATTCATACCTTCTATGAAAGACAATCTGCCTGGTGGAGTCTTGTATTCACTAACATAGCCTAGAGAAGTGAGCAAGTCGCATCCTAGCTCTGTCGCTACAGCAATAGCAGCAAGGGCAGAACCAATGAATTGCATCCCGACGATATGAGGCAGCATCACAGGGAAAGTATGCCCATCATGTTCAAGTTTGAAGCTGATACCACGAGTAACTTCCTCACCATTTACATTTGTATTTAAATAAGTTGGATATGTAATTTTATAAGTAGCATTTTCATTTGCTCCATAAGAAACCGTACGTCTATTGGCCTTATGGTGGACAGCATAAACCTTCTCATCGTCATGATTTAGAATAAGAACACCATCCTTTTTCATGGCAAAAGCTAGAGCACTCTTTTCCTCTACTATTTCTTCTGCGTTTTTGAAGAATTCAACATGCACAGGCTTATCGGGGAAACGTGTAATGACAACAATATCGGGATTAAGCCATGGAGCCACATTTTTCTTTATATCCCCGGGTTTACCAACTCCGACCTCTAAAACTAAATACTCGGGATAAATTTTCTTAAATAAAAGTAAAGAAAATCCTTTCAAAACATTTTCAATCCAAATTACTGGATTACTCCAGCCATTTGGACAACCTAGAATAGTAAGAGGAAGTCCTATCTCACTGTTGAAACTCTTTTGACTCTTCCTGACAGTTTTGAACTTTGAAAGCACTGTAAAGATAGCGTCCTTGGTTGAAGTCTTGCCGACTGAACCGGTTATAGCAATAATTTTCGGTTTATATTTTTTAAGGACGAGCTTGGCTTGCCAAGTTATGATTTTGACTATGATGTTTTTGAAGGTATTTTTCATATTTTCTATCTATCTGGGGGAACATTATAATAATTTAATAAAAATTTTGTGATATTTGTAAATGGTGGAATAAGACTTTGGGAAGCATACTGGACACCTTTTGGATTTTTCAAAAACAAGAACACTATAAACTTTGGATCATATGCGGGGAAATATCCAAAGAAGGAATGAGTGTGTCTATCCTTGTAATAACCCTTTCCGTTATCCATAGCCACCTGGGCAGTTCCTGTCTTTGCGGCTATTGTATAGTGCTCCATTTTATGAGCTCCACTATCATAAGCTTCAAATACATGGGCGAGCATTCTAGTAATAGTCTCAGATGTCTCCTTCTTAATTATACCAGAATTTGTGAATGGATACTCTGTAATCTTACTTATACCACTATCATATCTAATCTGTTTTGCCAAATGAGGAGTCACCATATTACCGCCATTAGCTAAAACAGAGAAAGCTCGAACAGCTTCAACTGGAGTCAGAGCAATACCCTGTCCAAATGATGCATTGGCATACTCTATGTCTCGAGGACTTTCCAGATTACTTATGAGACCTTTCGTTTCATTAGGCAAATCTATTCCCGTCTTCTCTCCTATGCCAAAAGATTTCATATATGTACGAAATTTATCATGGCCTAGTTTGCTTTCTGCAAAGACCATTCCTGTATTCAAAGATTGGTCAAGTACAGACTGCATAGACACCACACCTCTTCCTTTTTTATCGAAGTTGTATATGTCTTTTTTATTGACGGTAACCATTCCTTTATCTAAATATGTCGTCTCCGGAGTAACAGCTTTAGCATCTATCGCCGAAGACATAACTAGTGGCTTGATAACTGAACCAAACTCTAAAATATCCTCAACCATTATATTCCTATATATGCTTGGATCTGTCACTTCACCGAATTTATTTAAATCAAAATCAGGAAAAGAAGATATTGCATATATTTCGCCAGTCTGTGGGTTCATTATTATTCCACCAGCTTCATCTGCGTTCCATTTTTTAAAAGCATCTCCTAACTCAGATTCTAGCGTGTGTTGTGTTGAAGGCTCTATCGTCGTGACTATATCACCTTGTTCCTGTGAACTATTTGCAACTTTATCTTTTAACCCTGAAAAAACCTCTGCAAAGAAATTAACATAAGTTACATCTTTTGGCTTTGATAAAGTACCATTATAATATCTCTCAAGTCCATACTGACCAACTCTATCATCTCCTTTATAAGCCAGAAACCCTAGAGTGTGAGAAGCTAGAGACTCACCAGGATAAAATCTCCAATTGTCTTTATAGATAGACACACCTGGTATCTTCAAATTATCAACCTCACTTACTTGTTCTTTTGTCAGATGAAAAGCAACTTCTTCATAAGGATCATTTTTCTTGTTTGCTTTTGATACAAAAGTATCATAATCAATCTCCATATAAGGATCTAGCTGTTCATATGCTTTGTCTATATCTAAAATATCTTTTGGTTTTATCGCAACCTTAAATCCAGAAGAGACAGTAGCTGCCGCGACAAGAGAGCCATCTTTCTTTGTGAAAAATATTGAACCACGATCGAAAATATTACTCGAAGGTGTCGAGTATTGTCTATCAGCTTTACTTATATATAAATTTTTATGAACTACTTGGACTAAAAAAAGCTTTGTTATTAGTAGAATAGCAAAACCAAAAATCAAAACAGAAACTATTATTATTCGAGAATGAAATGATGAGAGATTCATTAGCGTATAGCAACATGATTAATAGATCTAGTAGCAAATATATTTGATTTAGAATCTACAAAACCTAAAGTTGCCGCACGAGTCTTGTTTATCTCATTCATATTACTAAGATATGTGAGCTCTAGATTACTTATATTGCTACCTAGCATTCTCTCTGTGTTTTCTAGTGACTTACGAGCAATTACATTGAAGGTTATAGAACCTATCATGTAAATATAAACAACAGAAAGAGACAACAAAGAAACCATAAGAATTTTGAAAATAACTCTTTGGGTGTTTGTATTCTTTGCTATATCATTTGCTATTGCTTTTGTTTTGCTCATATTTTTTAATTTAATAATTTATAATTTTTCTAATAATCTTAATTTTGAACTTCTTGAACGTGGATTATCCTTTATCTCTTCATCTTTTGGAATTATCGGCTTCTTTGTAATAATTCTAGCCAATCCTTTTTCTTTCAAATTTACAAATGCTCTTTTGACTATCCGATCTTCTAAGCTATGGAAACTAATTATTGACATATGACCACCCTTCTTTAAACAATTAAAACCTTTATCTATAACCTTTTCTAAATTAGAAATTTCACTATTCACAGCAATTCTTAAGGCTTGGAATGTTCTCGTGGCTGGATGTATTCGCAAACCCTTGTAATGTCCTCCTACTGCATCTTCGATAATCTTCACTAGGTCAAAGGTTGTTTCTATCTCCTTCTCACCCCTTCTCTCTACTATCTTCTTGGCAATCTTTCTAGAATATTTTTCTTCTCCAAAACCGTAGATTACATCTGCAATGTTTTCTTCTTCCCAAGTATTTACAATTTCTTTAGCTGTTAAATCATCAGGGGTTAAATCTTTTTTCATTGTCATAAGGAGTGGCTCATCCTTTAAGAAAGAAAACCCTCTCCCTGCCACCTCAAGCTGAAATGAACTTATCCCTAAATCAAGCAAGATACCGTCTACTTCTTTGATACTCAAATTCTCTAGAACTTTATCTATATCTTGGAAACCTGCATTAACGAAAGTAAAATCGCAAGGTACGTCACCTATAAGCTTTAGAGTGCGACCCTTCGCATCGATATCAAGATCAAGGCCAATAATTTTAATCTTATTATCCCATCTTTTAATCATCTCAAAGGTATGCCCTCCTCCACCTAAAGTACCATCTACTATGGTGTCGCCTTCTTTAATTGCGAGACCATCTATAGATTCACCCTTTAAAACGGAAATATGTGTCATATTAAAGAACTCCTATCTGCCCTAATTTATCAGCGAGGGCGTCGGCCTGTGTCTCAACCAACTTCTTATAATCACTCCAAGCTTTCTCGTTCCAGATTTCTGCACGATTCTGAACACCGATGACAACTACTTTCGTAGAAAGATTGGATCGTATTTTTAAATTTTCCGGGATTAATATTCGCCCCTGTGCATCTACATCTACGACGACAGCTTGACCAAACATAAATCTCGAGAAACTTCGATTATCAGATGCGAGCATAGAAGAATCTGATAATTTTGAGGAAACTTTTTGCCATTCTTTTGTGGTAAAAAGAGAAAGACAATTATCCAAGCCTGGGGCAACAACAACACTCTTCCCCATCTCTTTTCGGAATTTTATAGGGAGTGACATTCGATTTTTTTCATCTAATGTATGAGTATATTCACCTATGAGCATAATAAGTTGTGAGACAAGATTAATTTATATTAAAACTAATTTACCACTTCATCCCACTTGTTTGTATTATAAACCACTTTATCCCACAATACAATACCCATACCCCACTCAAACTGTGGATAACTTTTTGAAAAATACTCTTTGTTTGCAAAGAAAAACACCAGTTTAGGATAAAATCCCAAACTGGTGTCTGTCATTATTACAAATATTCTTTTTTAAAAAGATTTGGATCCAAATCTGCATTAAAAATATCAATTTCAGAATCAAATATAGGAGAAAATAGTTCGAGAAATGGTAGTTTGCTGAAACCACCATTTAGACTGGCTGAAGAGACCAAATTGACTTCTTCGTCTGTCATCAAACATAGAGCTAAGTATTGTGAAGTCTGGAATCTTCCGTTCAACAGGTCCATGCATTTGTCCAACTTTTCAAAAATCTTCTTTTCGTGGATATCATTGACCCTGAAATAAACATTTTGGAACATCCAATCTCTCAACTTGGCAAACTGCTCTGCGGCCTCTCCATTAGCAAAAGAAATACTACCAACTTCTTTGCTTTCTTTCAGTAGTTCATAGATCGCTCTATAGACACGCTCTCTCTGGTTCTCACCAAAATAGTAAGCAAAAGTAGGAATATTATCCCTTCTAACAATCTCTGTTCTTAATGCATCGTTAAGATCTGAAAATGTATATGCAATTTTATCTGCATACATAACCAGAATTTCTTCTTGAATAGAGTCTTTTGAGATGAATAATTGACCAGGCCCTCTAGAGTGATTGAGTGCCCCCAAGAGAGTTTCGTATGTCAGATTAAGACCTAATCCTTTTCTCTCAATAAATTGAGCAACTATAACACTCATAACATAATGATGGAAATCTTTACCTGTTCTAAGGGAAATATACTTTTCACCACTATGGCCATAAGGAGTTTGGCCTACATCATGCAAGCTAGCCATCGCTTCAGATAAGTAAACATTCAAACCTGAGATATGAGCTACAACAGAAGCCACGTTCATCACATCGTTCGTGTGTGAAGACCTGTTCCGAACAAAGTGATGAATAGTCGGAGACAGGACCTGAGTAATGTGCGGCAATCTTCGATAAGATTTACTCAATCTGATTTTTTCTCTGTCAATTAAGAATGGATCTAGCACGTTTCCGTAGGGAGAATCTTGATCAACGTTAAAACGTCTTCCAAGACTGTTTTCAGGCTTAAAAGCCAAGTGTTCTAAAGAGTTTTTGAACTCCAACAAATTTAATTTACTCATATATTATTTGATTTTTAAAATTTCAGTTTATTTCTTTATATATAACCATAAATATTTAATGTAGTCAAAAAACAGGAGCTCCGTAAGGTCGAAGCTCCTGTAATTTACAATCTTAGACTGCGAAACGCACACTGCGGTTCCTGATCTCTTTCAGGCCATTTTTCATCTTGACCACATACTGCACAGCACTGATGAATTCGTTAAGGGTAATCCACCAGTTTGACTCCGTTTCAATAGAGCAAAAATTTTCTTTTTCGTCCTTTCTTTCAACGGAAGAGACATTGGCAAGATGGTTTTCATACACATCTTCGTGTACTTTGGTCTTTTTTATTGAGCAGAACCACCGCTCTGCAGTGAAAACCAGTAAAGATTTTTGTGTTTTCTTTTCGAGAAACACGCACTGGACGGAAACAACATCAACAGGTTTGGTGTGTTCAACTTTGATAAATTTTGCATCTTTTTGTTGTTTAACACAGATAGAAAGTTCGTAATCTGAACCTCCAATCAAAACTGATGTGCCAATCAGTTTTTTTAACATTACATAATATCTTCTTTTCATAACAAAGATACGCTGATTACAGCTTTTTTATAAAGATCAACATTAATCTTCGAAAAGACATTAACACTTTTTAAACCTTATGTCAAAATTGACTTTTTAAACTAATAATGTAATATCTAATCAATTCGTTCTTTACTGCAGGTGGATACTAAAAAAGCTGCCACAGGTTAAAAGGGATATATGGAACTTGGTGAATAAATAAACTTTCGCCACAAAAAAGAACCATGGAGCTCTAGGATCATATTAAGGGCCAAACTACATAGTGGGTCCCAAGGACAAAAGAACAAAGAGCCGCCTCTATCATGGAAGCGGCTCTATCTATTTTATGAATTATTCTCTTGGTTTCATTATTGGGAAAAATATCACATCGCGAAGATTTTTTTGTTCTGTGAATATTGCCACCAAACGATCTATCCCCATACCAAAACCTGTCATTGGAGGCATACCGTGCTCCATCGCTGTTAAGAACCCCTCACTTACTTCCATTGCTTCTTCGTCTCCTCCTTGTTTTGCTTTACTCTGAGCTATGAGCAACTCTCTCTGTATATTAGGATCAACAAGTTCTGCATATTGATTTGTTATTTCTGCTCCAGCAATAATAAGCTGACAAACTTTCGCTGTACCATTACCATTCTGCTGAGCAAGTGGTTTTAGATCTCCTGGAAAATCTGTTACAAAAGTTGGATCGATAATTTTGCCTCGTGAAGCTTTTTTATAGATTTTATCTAGAAGATTTCCTCGCCCAAGTTTCTTCACTTCTTCATCTTTTACTCCCCATTTTAAAGCTTCAATTCTAGCCTCTTCTAAGGTAATAGTTTCTATATCAATATTTGCATCTTTCTTTAATAATTCCCCGAAAGATATTCTTGGCCACTTTGTGTCTAATTCAACATCAACTCCATTACCATCATTATCATAAACTTTGAAAATAGTTTTCCCTATTAATTCTTTGGCAATAGATTTTATAAGTTCCTCTGTCCAAGTCATATTGGTTTCAAGACTCTCGTAGGCCGCATACCACTCAAGCATGGTAAATTCTTGTAAGTGTGTAGGATCTGAACCTTCATTTCTAAAATTCTTACCTATTTCATAAACTCTCTCATAGCCACCAACAGTCAGCATCTTGTGCTCGAGCTCAAGAGCAATACGTAGAACCATATCCATATCATAATCATTGTGATGCGTATTGAAAGTTTTAGCCATTGCTCCCCCAGCCTGACTTTGTAATATAGGGGTCTCCACTTCAAGGAAATTTTTATTATCAAAATAATTTCTAATATATTTAATTACTTTTGAGCGAATGACAAAACGATTATAAACTTCCTTGTCCATCAATATATCGAGGTATCTCTTTCTATATGTTTCTTCTATATCTTGCAATCCGTGCCACTTGTCAGGCAAAGGTAGAAGAGCTTTTGTTGCCATAACCCAATCCTTTATCAAAATACTTTGTTCCCCTCTCTGAGTCACAAACAAAGAACCTGTGACGGAAATAAAATCACCATTATCGATAGTATCTACAAAAAGATTAAAGACTTCTTCTTTAAGTTCGTCTTTCTTTAATACAGCCTGAAATCTTTCATCTCCATCTTGTAGAACAATAAAGAGAATAGACCCTTGTCCACGAACAATCATAACTCTACCAGCAATGGAAATGTTTTTCTTTTCTGATTCGGGGGCTAATTTATCAAATGAATTTTTGACTTCTTTTATTGAATAATCACGAGGAACAGAGGATGGATACGGATTCATCCCCGCTTCTTTTAACTTATTAATTTTACTTAGTCGCGCAGAGCGCAGTTCTTCTATAGATGCCATAGCTCTATTGTATATCAATTAGAGTGTATTTGGCTAGTCCCTTTGGAGTATTTATGGAGACAACATCACCTTTCTTTTTACCAAAAATTGCTTCACCAAGTGGTGATTTGTTTGAGATTTTGTTCTGACTCATATCAGCCTCTTCAGCTCCTACAATACTATAAGTAGCAGATTCTTTGGATCCATCTTTCTTAACTGTAACAGTCGTACCTATCTCAACCTTAGAACTTTGGTGCTTCTTCACCACGACTGAAGATTGCAACATGTATTCTATCTGATTTATACGATCTTCTGTCTTACCTTGATCTTCACGAGCCTGATGATATTCTGCATTTTCAGACAGGTCACCAAGTGCTTTTGCGGCATCCAGCGCTTCCAAAATATCCTTTCTTTTAGTGGTTTTTAAGTGTTTGAGTTCTTCCTGCAAAGCATGCTTCTTTTCTTCTGTTATATAATTTATTTCTTCCATAATTGACAGATTGTAGCAATTTATAACGAATAAGTAAAGGCCACATCGTGAGGCCTTGCCTCACGATGTTAACTCAATCTTGTTAAAGCTCTCATCGAGAGATACATAACTCCACCACAATTTAGAAATATTTTTCATCATCATCTTTTTCCGCAATTTGTATGTATTATAGTGCATCATAATTCCTAGATAAGAATTCATCCCCGCGATGAACTTCTCCACACTTTCCTTTTCTATTTTCTCTTTCTTTTCTTGTATTATATTATTCCACCCTCTGACAAATTCATAAAAGCTATGCTTCGTTTTCCTCCCAGCATAGATACGATATGGCTTCACATAGAGCCCCAAGAAGTAAACCCCATTCTTAAAGTTTTGCAAATATATTTTCTTTGGGTGTAGCTTGGACTTCAGTTCTACATTTAGATACTCCCCAACTTTCAAAATGACAGACTTCAAAAACTCTTTATCGGAATGTATAAAGACCATATCGTCCACATATCGGCCATAGTTCTTGACCCCTAGCTCCTCCCGTATAAAATGGTCTAGATCATCTAGATAAATATTTCCGAAAAGTTGGCTCGTCAGATTCCCTATTGGAAATCCTTTATCAACTCCAGAGAAGAACAAACTTTTGGACTTCGGTAGTCCTTGCCAATCAATCTTATTCCCTTTCATATGACAATTCTTGGTCGGGTCATTAAAGATAACTTCATAAACTAAATACAATATCAAATCAATATTAAAATTGGGGTTCCTTACAGTCCTTAATTTCTTCTCTATTTTCTTATACAAAATATTTCTGTCCATCGCCATAAAATACCCTTGTATATCAAGCTTTAAAATATAGCAATCTTTTGTATAATTCTC